>CAZMSO010000005.1:105334-111349 GCA_964568975.1 uncultured Caulobacterales bacterium
TCACGGCGCGCCCACTGGCGACGGCCCAGCCGCCCGACCAGCCGTCCGCCGCGCCACCCGCCGCGCCGCCCGCCGCGGTCGTGCACGCGATCGTCGCCGCCGCCATACCGCACGGGGACGCGAGCCCTTACAGGGACCAGACGCTGATGTCGGCGTCGAGCCCTTCGCCGCCCGGTTGCCCATCCGCGCCAAGGGAATACAGGTCATACGGCTTACCGTCTTGGCCTGGTGAATCGTAGATGTAGTCATACCCCCACGGATCGAGGGGGATGTTGGGCATGAAGCCCTCGCTCGGATAGCGGCCGGGGCTGCGCAAGCCCGCAGGCGCGGACGTCAGCGCCGCCAGCCCCTGATCCGGCCCCGGATAGCGGCCGATGGACGCGCGATAGAGATCAAGCGCGGTGGCGATGGTGCGGATGTCGGACGAGGCTTTCGTCGTCCGCGCGCTGTCCAGCAAATTGAACACCGTCAGCACCGCCGCTGTCGACAACAAGCCGATGATGAGCACCGTCACCATCAGCTCCGTCAGCGTGAAGCCCGCGTCGCGGCGACGGCGCGCGCGCGTCGCGTCATCGGCCGGCGACTCGGCGGCGACGTCGGCGGCGACCTCGGCCGGATCGCGGTCACAATCGTTGAAGCTCGTCTCGTTCATCCCACTTTCCCATGCCTAAGCCAGCGGTCTCTTCGGCCGCGTGTGCGCCATTGCGTGTGTCGTACTACATCCCAGCCAACGTGTTGAGCTGGAGAATCGGCATCATGATCGCCAGCACGATCGTGGCCACCAGCGCGCCCATCACGAGGATGATCAGCGGCTCCATCAGGTTGAGCGCCACTTGCGTGACCGCCTCAAACTCCCGCTCCAGATACACCGCGCCCTTCTCCAGCATATCCGCCAGCTGACCGCTTTGTTCGCCGCTGGCGGCCAAGTGCGCCAGAAGCGGCGGAAACGCGCCCGTGCGGCGCATGGCGGCGCTGAGCGACCCGCCCTCGCGCACCGAGGTGACAATGTCTTCCACCGCCCCCGACATCACGGCGTTGGAGAGGGTCGTGCGCGCGGCGGCCGTGCTCTCTAACGCCGGCGCGCCGCTGGCGATCAAGGTGGCGAGGGTGCGCGCAAACCGCGCCGCCTCCGCGCCGCGCCACAGCTTGCCGATGACGGGCACTTTAAGACCCAGCCGATGCACCGCCAGACGGGCTTGCTTGTTCTTCATAAGCCGCCGCAGACCGATCACCGCCGCGACCAGCCCGCCGATCACGAACACGCCATAGCCGCGCAAGAACGCCGACACCGCAATCACGATCTGTGTCAGCAACGGCAAATCCTGACCAAGCGTCTCAAACTGCTCGACCACGCGCGGCACCACGAACACCATCAGCGCACTGACAATACCGGTGGCGACGAAGGTCAGCACGATCGGATAAATCGTGGCGGTGAGAGCTTTGCGCTTAATCTCCTCCGCGCGCTCCATGAAATCGGCGAGGCGCTCCATGACGTCGCCCAGCCCGCCGGACGCTTCACCCGCCGCCACCACCGAGCGATAGAGGTCGTTGAAGGCGCCGGGATGCTTGCCCAACGCGTCAGCAAAGCGCCGCCCTTCCACGACCTCCGTGCGGGCCGACAGCAAAATCCGCCGCCCCTTGGGCAAATTCGTTTGCGCCGCCACGGCGCTCAGCGCCTCCTCCACCGGCGTGCCCGCGCGGATGAGGATCGCCAGCTGGCGCGTGATCAGCGACAAATCGCCAGTCGGCAGCGAGTCGTTGGAGAAAAACCGCGCCAGCACGCCGCCGTCGGCGGCTTTTTCCGCGCGGGCGGCGCGGCCTTGGCGGGCCTCGTCAAGCTTCAGCAGAGTCAGCCGGCGCGCGCGGAGCTCCTTGCGCGCGGCGCGGGCGTTGTCGGCCGCGACAATGCCCCGCGTGCGCTTGCCGGCGGGGTCGAGCGCGACATACTCAAACGCCGCCATAGCTCATCTCTTCCGCGGCGTTGCCGTCCGTGCGGCACACCCGCAGCACCTCCTCCGCAGTGGTGCGCCCATCGACCACATGGCGCGCGCCGCTGCGTAAGAGGGTGTCGGAATTGCGGAAGGCGTGGGCGGCCATGTCGACCTCGCGCGCGTCGTCATGGATCATCCGCCGCAGATGATCATCGATCAGCACGATTTCATACGCGCCGAGGCGGCCTTCATAGCCAAGCTGGTTGCAGCGCGGACATCCCGTCGCTTTGTAGAACGTCACATCAGCGTGGGGCGACACGCCAAGCAACGCCTTTTCGCGATCATCGGGCCGGTAGGGCGCTTTGCATGCGTCGCAGAGCCGCCGCAGCAGCCGTTGGGCGAGGATTGCGCGCACCGTCGAGGCCAGCAAGAACGGCTCCACCCCCATGTCGCGCAAGCGCGTGATCGCCGCGACGGCGTTGTTGGTGTGGATCGTGGAAAGCACTAAGTGGCCGGTCAAACTCGCTTGCACGCCAATGCGCGCGGTCTCCACGTCGCGAATTTCGCCGACCATCACAATGTCGGGGTCCTGACGCAGAATGGCGCGCAAGCCATTGGCGAAGGTCATGCCGACTTTCGAATTGACCTGGGTTTGCCCCACGCCATCCAGGCCGTATTCAATTGGATCTTCAACCGTGAGGATGTTGCGGGTCTGGTCGTTGAGCATTGTCAGCCCGGCGTAGAGCGTCGTGGTCTTGCCGGAGCCCGTCGGGCCCGTCACTAAGATCACGCCATTGGGCTGACGCAACGCGCTTTGCAGCAACTCCAGCGTTTCCTGGGCCATGCCAAGGTCTTCTAGACGCAACCGCGCACGGTCTTTGTCGAGCAGACGCAACACAACCCGCTCGCCATACCGCGACGGCAAGGTCGACACCCGCACATCCACCGAGCGCCCGCCCAACGACAGCGACATGCGCCCGTCCTGGGGCACGCGCTTCTCCGCAATGTCGAGGCGCGACATGACTTTGAGTCGCGACGCCAAAAGCGGCGCCAGACGCCGGTCTTCGCTCAAGACTTCACGCAAAATGCCGTCAATACGGAATCGGATCGATAAGCGATCCTCGTAAGGCTCCACGTGAATGTCGGACGCGTTGGTCTTAATCGCTTCCGAGATCAAACCGTTAATCAACCGAATGACTGGCGCGTTGTCTTCACTGTCCAGCAAATCCGCCGACGGCAAACTCTCCAACAGGCTGTGCAAATCATCAGCGTTGTTGAGATGATCATCGAGCTCGGCGCTGCCGATACTGCTGGAGGCGTACACTTCCGACAAATGCTGATCGAACGCCGCCGGCGTCAGGCTAATCGGCGTCACAGGGCCGCCAATGGCGCGGCGCGCCTCCATAATCGCGGACGGCCGCGCGCCGTCGCGCACACCGACCCGCGCCGGATCTCCGGTTTCGAGCACGATCACCCCGTGCTCCTTCGCGAAGGCATAACTCAAAATCGGCGTGTGCTGCCGTTCGTCCATGGCCATGGCGTGTGCGCCCTAATTGCGTGACGACGGCCTCTCGACGCCCATCACATCGCGCAAGAAGCGATTGAGATTGGTGCCAGCCCGGTCCGTCTGGCCGTTAATGTATTCAAAACGCTGATTAGTGACAGCGCGCACATCCTGTTCGCTCCGCAAGATGGTCGGCCGCAAGAAGACAACCAGATTTGTCCGCCGTGACGACACGGCGTCGTTGCGGAACAAACGTCCAAGCAAAGGAATGTCGCCCAAAAGCGGGACTTTCTGGCGGATCAGCGTGTCATCCTGCTCGATCAAACCGCCCAAGACAATGATTTCGCCATTGTCCGCCAGAACTGACGTCTCCACCGAGCGCTTATCCGTAATGAAGTCCGTGTTGCCGTTGCTGATCGTCTGGGCGATGCTGTCGACTTCTTGCAGAATCGACAGTCGAATCACGCCGTCATCGCTGATTTGTGGCGTCACTTTGAGCTCGATCCCGACGTCTTGGCGCTGGGTGGTGACAAACGGGTTGACGTTGTCATTACCCAAAGACGATCCTGTGGTGATCGGGATTTCTTGACCGACGAAGATCCGTGCTTCTTCATTGTCCAATGTCGTCACGGACGGCGTGGACAGCAAATTCGACTCCTCGTCAGTCTCCACAGCATTCAAGATGACGCTGAACAAAGTGCCGTCATTAAACTCGCGGCCAAAGCCAATAGTGCCGCCGGTCACCCCCAACAGCGAATTCAAGGCTTGCGCCGTCAGCGTGTCAGAGATGTCGTCTTCGCCATCGCCGTCAATGTCGCTGTCGAAGCCGAACTCATCCAACAACGCCGCGCCCGACAGCGCCAAAATGTTCGGCGCAGAGTTTGTAAAACTGGTGGAGACAAAGGGCACATTCGAGTTCGTCCCCGACAACACGAACTCCAACCCCAACTCCCGCGCCGCGTCATCAGACACTTCGACAATGATGGCTTCGATTTGGACTTGCGAGCGGCGAATGTCGAGATACTCAATCACCCGTGTCAGGGCGTTGAGGGTTTGCGGCTCCGCGCTTAACACCAACGCGTTGGTCGCGGCGTCGAAGGGGATCGTGACCGACGCCTGCTGCGCGCCCGGGCGCGCCATGGACGCCGCCACCGCCTCCAATGTCGGCACGATGTCCGCCGCGACGGCGTGCTTGAGATAAATCACCCGCAGCGTCTCGCTCGGCTCATTGGCGGCGTCGAGTTCGCGCGCCAGCGCCTGCATGCGCGTGACTTGGCTCGCCTCCCCGCGCAAGAGCAAGGCGTTGCCGCTCTCCACCGCCACGGCCGTCACGCCGGACGCGCCGGCGTTGGCCGCGCCGCGCCGGTTGCCGTCATTAAACTCGTTGAGGATCCGCGCCGCTTCCGCAGCGGGCATGTTGTTCAGGCGGATCGTGGTGATGACGGAATCATCGCGGTCCGCGTCTTCAAGGATGCGGCGGATCCGCTGAATATTGCCGGCGTAATCCACGACAATCAAAATGTTGCCATCGGGATTGGCCGTGACTTTGCCGCGCCCGTTCACCAGCGGCGTGACCATCTTCGCGGCTTCGACCGCGTTGAAGTATTTCAGCCGAATCACTTCGGTGGCGAACTGATCCGACGGCCGGCCGGCGGCGCCGATCACGCCGATGTCCTCCGCCGCCGTGCTGTCGGGAACGATTCGATACGCGCCCGGCTGTTCCGTGGGGATGACTGTGTAGTTCAACACCCGCAGCGTCGCCAAAAAGACTTCAAACACCTCCTCCTCGCTTAAGGGCGTTTGGGAGGTGACCGTGACTTTGCCCTTCACCGCCGGGTGCACGATAAACGTGGTGCGGGTGACGCTCGACACGTCTTGAATCAGCTCTTGGATGTCGGCGTTGCGCATATTCAAAATATGCGTGTCCTGCGCCATCGCCGCCGGAGCGTTCACGCCAATGGGCGACAATAAGGAGGCCGCCACAGTCATTAAAGAGAACCGGCGCGCACCCACACCCCCCGTGGGCGCGGCGGTCGATTGCGCGCCGCGTTTCGCCATATCCGGTGTCCGCTTCTGGGTCATCGCGCGCCCCCCGCATCCGATGATGTAAACTCGATCGTGATGGGCACGTCCTGTCCGCCCCGGTGCACCAGAAACGACAAAGACGCCTCCTCTTCAAGACTCGCCATGGCGTTCAGCAGGTCGAATTGGTCGCGCACGCGCCGCCCCTGTATCTCCAACACCACATCTCCGGTTTCCAAGCCCGCCTCGATCAACGCCTGACCGTCGCCTTGGGCCTCCACCCGCAGCCCCGGCCGCCCGTCCGTCAGCGTCACCGCCTCGGCGCGCACGCTTTCGGCGAGAGCGCGGGCGTCCAACGCCGCCACGTCTATACGCGCCGCCGACGCAGGAGAACTCACCGGCGCGGCTTCGGCTGCAGCTGCGTCACCGTCGCCGCTCGGGGCCGCGGGCGTCTGCGCATCAGACGCCGCTAACGCGCCGCCGGCCGGCGGCGACCCGGCGGCGTCCGGCGGCGTGTCCGGCGCGGGCGCGCGCTTTTGCGAGCGGATCAGGCTCGTG
>CAZMSO010000006.1:0-3689 GCA_964568975.1 uncultured Caulobacterales bacterium
GATTTCGTGACCGTCCTGCAGGATGAGGCCACGGTCGGCATCGGCAACTTGGTGGACGCTGACCTGGCGCGAGAAAGCGCTCGGTTGACGGCCTTGCAGACCCAGCAGCAGCTGGGCACTCAGGCCCTTGCGATCGCCAACCAGGCGCCGAACGCCATTTTGGGTCTGTTTGGGTAACCGTCGTCGGCGGGGGCGCCTCAGCGCGCGTCGCTGGGCGCGTCCCCGTCATTTTTGACGCCACGATCACGATAAGGGCGATTAGAAGGAGGCGGCCCCGCCGCCAGAGACGTCATGAGCACAGTCACGCCACCGAATGGCCTGGGGGCTGGGGAGCTCGACACACGCGCCGTCACGCGCGCCACGCCGCCGGAGCGTCCGGCCCAAGGCGCGCTGGCGCGCGACGCCGATCCCGTCGCCGTGACCGCCAGCCGTGAGGCCCCGGCCGGCGAGGACGCCAACGCCGCCGCCGCCCCGGCGACGGACGCAGAGGACGCCGCGGCCGAGCGCGCGCGCGAGCTTGCCCAACAGTTGGTGGATGACGCGCTGAAACCGTTCGCAAAGCTGCAAATCACCCGTGACGAGGCGAGCGATCGCTTCATTTACACCACCATTGACAGCCGAAGCGGCGAGATCATTCAACAATTCCCCCGCGAGGAGCTTCTCAACGCGCTCGCCTCGCCCCAGGACGCCGAAGGCGTGGTCGTCGACCGGCGCGTCTAACGTCGCTCCCGGCCCGCGCGGTCCCGCGCGCGGCGTGTGGTCCGATCGCGGTGGTCGCTTCGCGCGCCTGTGCGCCGCACCCCTCGTGCTTGCACTTTATTAAGAGTGTCGGCCGATGCTGCTCGACAACGTCCAATCGGGGGACGGTGTCTCGCAGACTCCCCTGTATTGGGCGCAAGCGGCGCGCATGGCGCGGGGAGAAGCGGCCTATGAGCTTGACCGTCCAATCCAACCAGTCGGCTTTGGCCGCGCTGCAAGCGCTGAATCGCGCCACAAGCGACCTCGACGAAACCCAGCGGCGCATCGCCACGGGCCAAGATGTGTCGCGCGCCAGCGATGATTCCACGCGTTTTTCCGTGGCCGAAGCGTTGCGCGCGGACATTGAGATTCTTGATTCCGTTGGGCTGAGCCTCGATCGGGCGGTGTCGATCGCGGATGTGGCGCTCTCGACTGCTGAGACCGTGTCGAACCTCCTCATTCAGTTGCAAGAGCGCGCGCTTGGCGCCACGGACGCCTCCCTTGACCCGGCGTCGCGCCAAGCGCTCCAAGCCGATTTCGCCGCCATCGCCGAGCAATTGGCCACAGTGGTGGAGAACGCGGAGTTCGACGACGTCAATTTGCTGAACGGCACTGTCACGCCCGGGATTGAGTTCCTGGCCGACGCCGACACCGCGCGCACAATCACACTGCGCTCGCAAAACCTGACTTATGGCGGGCCGACCATCACGTTCGATCCCGCGGTGAACTCCGTGGCCACCGTCACTGACGCCCAAGCGACGCTGACGGCGCTGCAAGCCAGCTTCGACAACGTCAACACGGCGCTGAGCTCCCTTGGCGCGGATTCGCGCAAATTCGACGCCCACACCCAATTCGTCAGCCGCCTGCAGGACACGCTGCAAACGGGCGTCGGCCAGCTGGTGGACGCGGATTTGGCCGCGGAGTCGGCGCGCCTGCAAGCTTTGCAAGTGCAGCAGCAATTGGGCGTGCAGTCCTTATCAATCGCGAATTCGCGGCCGGAAGCGATCTTGTCGCTGTTCCAAGCGTAAACGCGTGGGGCGGGGCGCGTCCCGCGATCCCGAGACGCGCCCCGCTGCGCCTACTCGTCTTCAGAGGCGGCGCGACGCTCGGCGATGCGCGCGCGCATGCCGTCGCGCACTTCCTCTTGGGTCACCGCGCCGTCGCCATCGGCGTCGAACTCCAGCACCCGCATAGGCCGTTCTAGGAACTCATCTTGGGTGATCAGCCCGTCGTCATTGGCGTCGAGGCGAGCCATCGGATCCCGGCCTTCACCATCGCCTTTGCGGCCGCGGCCGCGCGGCCGCGGGGGACGCTCAGCGTCAGCGGCTTTGAGAGCCTCGATCTCTGCGTCGTCAATCACGCCGTCGGCGTTGGCGTCGGCGGTTTGAAACGCAGTCAGCCGCGTGGATTCAATCTCGCTGGCGGAGATTTTGCCGTCGACATCCACGTCCACACGCTCAAACAGAGTGTCGAGGAATTTCCGGCCGCGTTCATGGGGCTGGGCGACCGCGCCGGCGGTCAGGCCGGCGATGACGGCGCTGACGGCCAGGGTGTGCTTCCACATGTCATCATCCTTTGTCTGGAACACCGCCACACCTCAGAAGTGGCGGACACATCCCTGCAAACGCGGAGCCTAGCGGCCTCCGTCGGCGTTGGGCGCGTCGGGTGGATGAACTTTTGGTCAGGTGCGGCGGTCGCGGGCCGATTAGCCGGGGAAGGCGTCGCGCAACAAATCCTGCAGCGCGCGGGCGTCGAGCCGCTCCAGATTGGTGTCGGAGGCGTAGCTGAACCCGTCCGCGACCGGCTCCGCGCCGTCAGCGAGCCAGGCGTCGCGGCGCCGCTCATCAAAGCTCGGCACAATCACGAAGCGGTCCTCAAGCTCCACCGTCGCGCGCGCGTCGTCCGCGGGCACCATAATCTCATGCAGCTTCTCGCCGGGACGGATCCCGACTATGCGATGGGGCAAATCCGGGGCGATGGTGTGGGCGAGGTCCACAGTGCGCATGCTGGGAATCTTGGGCACGAAAATCTCCCCGCCCTTCGCCATAGCGCACGAGGACAGCACGAAGTTCACGCCCTGGGGCAGGGTGATCCAAAACCGCGTCATACGCGGATCCGTGATCGGCAGGCTGTCGGCCCCTTCGCGCACAAGCTTTTGGAAAAACGGCGCCACCGACCCCCGCGACCCCACCACATTGCCGTAGCGCACAATGGAAAACACCGGCCCGTCTTCGCCGCCCATGGCGTGGGCGGCGGCGAAGATTTTGTCGGAGCAGAGCTTCGTCGCGCCGTAAAGATTAAGCGGGTTGGCCGCCTTATCCGTGGAAAGCGCCACGACCCGGCTCACGCCCCGGCGAATGGCGGCGCGCACCACATTCTCCGCGCCGAACACATTCGTTTTGATGCACTCAAACGGATTATACTCAGCAATCGGAACATGTTTGAGCGCCGCGGCGTGGATCACCAGATCGACGCCGCGCATGGCTTGATCCAGGCGCTCGAAGTCGCGGACATCGCCAATGAAATAACGCAGAAACCCATACTCATGCGGGCTGAAGACTTGCGCCATTTCGTATTGCTTCAGCTCATCGCGGCTGAAGATGATCAGCTTTTTCGGCGTAAACTGTTCGCAGACGGTTTTGACCAGCGCCCGTCCGAATGAGCCGGTGCCGCCAGTGATCATCACGGTCTTGCCGTTGAGGTCCGGCCACGGGCGGTCGAAGCGCCGTTTGGAGACCATGCCTTTAAGCGCGGCGGGCGCGGAGCTGTCGCGGCGGGCGGGCAGGCTGGCGCGGTCTGATGCGGCGCGATCCGGTTGGGCGGGGGGCATGGGCGAACCTCTGAGGGCGGATCTCTGCGGCGACGGCGCCGCTTTGGGCCCTGGCGAGCCGCGACGCCGCCGCGCGCCCCCGGTATCGCGCGCCAGCGTTAAGGTCCGGTGTCGGGGGCGA
>CAZMSO010000006.1:3789-14146 GCA_964568975.1 uncultured Caulobacterales bacterium
CCGCCGCGCGCCCCCGGTATCGCGCGCCAGCGTTAAGGTCCGGTGTCGGGGGCGACTGGGGGGCGACTCGGGGGAAGGCGGGGCGGCTCGCAGCGAGCGACGGATCGCGCCGGTCCGGGACGCGTCGTCGGCGATCGGCCGGGCGATTAGCGGTCTGACGATTAGCGCGGCTTTAAGCGCCGCTGGTCCAGCGTAGCGGCCATGGTGTTCGCCGTCATTGTCCAAGCCCGGCTGGGCTCGACCCGCTTGCCGGGCAAGGTGCTGGAGCCGCTCGGCGCACGCTCGGCCCTTGCGCGCTGCCTGGAGCGCTGCGCGCGCATCCCCCGTGTGGATGAAGTCGTGTGCGCCATTCCCGACGGCTCGCGCAATGATCCCGTAGCGGCGGAAGCCAAGCGCGTGGGCGCGCGCGTCGTGCGCGGGCCGGAGCAGGACGTGCTCGCCCGCTACGCCTTGGCGGCCAAGCAATCGCGCGCCGATCTCGTGATGCGCGTCACCAGCGACTGCCCCGTGATCGACCCCGCGGTGTGTGCGCGGGTGCGTGATCTGCTGATCTCAGCCCGCGCGGATTACGCCTGCAACAACATGCCGCCGCGCTACCCCCACGGACTGGATTGCGATGTGTTCCCCGCCGCACGGCTGTATGAGGCGGAGTGGTTGGCGAAAGCGCCTTTTGATCGCGAGCATGTGACGCCTTGGCTGCGCCGCGAGCCGGGCCTGGTGCGCGCGGCGATGGAAGGCCCGGGCCAGGGCGTGGAGCGGCTGCGCTGGACCCTCGATCACCCGGAAGATCTCGCTTTCTTCCAAGCGCTCTTTCATCATATGGGCGAAGCGGCTGCGCAGGCGTCGTGGACGGAGCTCGCGGCCTTTTGCTTGCGCCGCCCGGATGTGACGTCGCTGAACGCCATGCATGTGGATGAACCGCGCTTAGTCGCCGCCAGCGACGCCCATGTGTTCGCCACGGAAGACGCCGTGGCGGCCAAAAGCGCGGCGACAAACGCCGACGGCTCGGCGGCGGCGTGAGCGGCTGGCTTGTCCTCGGCGCCACGGGCGCGCTCGGCGCCGCGATGATGGACGCGCTGGCGCAGGAGGGCCGCCCCGCGGCGGGCGCGGCGCGCACCGGCGCGGACCACGCCGTGGACGTGCGCGATCTTAATGCGCTCGGCCGTCTCTTGGACACCGTTGATCCGGCCGTCGTCGTCAATTGCGCGGCGGTGGTCGACTTCACTGCGTGTGCGCGCGATCCCGGCCTCGCTTACGCTGTGAACGCGCGCCCGCTCGCCGTGCTCGCGGACTGGTGCGCGACCCGCGACAGGCCCCTGGTGCAGATCTCCACCGATCAGTTTTTCCACAACGCCGCTGAGCCGCGCACGGCCCACCGCGAAGACGCCGCCGTGACGCTGCGCAGCGAGTACGCGCGCTCGAAATACGCCGGCGAGGCCATGGCGCAGACCCATCCCGGCGCGCTTGTGGTGCGCACCAACATGGCCGCCGCGCGCCCGAGCCGGGGTAAGCCCTCCATCGTCACGTGGGCGTTAGAGGCGATGGCCGCGCGCGCGCCCATGACGCTGTTTGACGATTACTTCTGCTCCACCATGGATGCGCCCGCCTTAGCGCAGGCGATCGTGGACCTCGTGCGCGCGGAGGCCCATGGCGTGCTTAATGTCGCGGCCTCGACCGTCTTTTCGAAGGCGGAGTTTGTGGAGGCCCTCGCCGCCGCCCAGGGCCGGTCATTGGAGCGCGTCGAGCGGGTCCGCGCCGCGGAGGTCCTCGGCCCGGAGCGGGCGCTGCGCGTCGGCCTCGACGTCACGCGCGCTGAGCAAGTGCTCGGGCGCTCTTTGCCGGACCTTTCCCAAATTGCCGATCATTTTGTGAACCAATGGAGCCACGCCCATGCGTTGGGATAATTCGTTGAGCATTGGCGATCGTGAGGTTGCGATCGATCGCCCGACTTATTTTATCGCTGACATCGGCTCCAATCACGAGGGCGATCTTGAGCGCGCCAAAGCCCTGATCCACCTCGCCGCTCAAGCCGGCGCTGATTGCGCGAAGTTCCAGCATTTTCGCGCCAGCGACATTGTCTCCGACGCCGGCTTTCGCGCGCTGGGCGGGCAGTTGGCGCATCAGGCGCGGTGGTCGCGCTCGGTGTATGAGGTCTTCCAACAGTATGAGACGCCGCGCGATTGGACCCGCGACTTAGCGGCGGAATGCGCCGCCGCCGGCGTGGATTTTATGACCACTCCCTACGACGTCGCGGCGGCCGACAGCATCAGCCCCTTTGTGAAGGCGTTTAAGATCGGCTCTGGAGACATTGCGTGGCCGGCTTTGATCCGCCATGTGGCGGCAAAGGACAAACCAGTCATCCTCTCCACAGGCGCCGCCGACATGGTGGATGTCGAGCGCGCCGCGGCCGCAGCGTTAGAGATTAATCCTCAACTGTGCGTGATGCAGTGCAACACGAATTACACGGGCTCGCTTGAGAACTTCGCCCACGTCAATTTGAACGTCTTACGCGCTTACGCGCTGAAATGGCCGGGCCTTGTCTTGGGACTGTCCGACCACGCGCCTGGCCACGCGGCTGTGTTGGGCGCGATCGCCCTCGGCGCGCGCACGATCGAAAAGCACTTTACTGACGACACCACCCGCGATGGTCCGGATCATCCGTTTGCGATGGATCCCATGACATGGCGCGACATGGTCGATCGGGCGCGCGAGTTGGAAATGGCGCTCGGCGACGGCGTAAAGCGGGTGGAGCCCAACGAAGTGGAATCGGCGGTGGTGCAGCGGCGGGCCTTGCGCTTAACGGCGGACCGGCCGGCGGGCCACGTGCTTGCGCCGAACGACGTGGTGGCGCTTCGGCCGCGGCCCTATGACAGTGTCGAGCCGGTCGACCAGCATCTGGTGATCGGCGCGCCGCTCTTGCATGCAAAGCGCGCGGGCGAGGCTTTGATGTGGGCTGATGTCGAGGAGGCCGCGCCGGCCCGAGCAGCGGTGGCGGCGGCCTAGCCGTCGCAAAGCGGCGCACGTTGGTGGAGGCGCAGATGACGCCGCGAGGGAGCTCCGAACAGACCACGGACGCGTCTGCGCCCAGCGCAGGCGGGCGGTGAGGCGATGCTCGCCGGCGCTCACACCCTCTTGCGCGCGATTGAGGAGGCCGACCTCGAGCCTTTGCGGGCGTGGCGCAACCAGCCGCGCTTGCGCCGATACTTTCGTGAGCACCGCGAGATCAGCGCGGCGATGCAGCGGCGGTGGTTTGACACCAAAGTGTTGGCTGATCCGTCCACGCGCATGTTTGCGGTGTGCGAGCGCGGCGCGACGCCCGACGAGCCGGGCCGGCTCCTGGGCGCGGCCGGCGTTTGTTGGATTGATTGGCGCAACCGGTCCGGCGATTTCTCTCTCTATCTGGGGGCGGACGGGCTTTACATTGACGCGGTGTTTGCTCCGGATGCGGGGCGGATCTTGCTTGATTATGCGTTCAATGACCTCGGCCTGAATCGGGTGTGGGCGGAAATTTATGATCACGACGCCCCCAAGCAGCGGCTCTTGCCGGCCCTTGGGTTCCGCGAGGAAGGCCGCCACCGCCAAACCACCTGGTGTGAAGGCCGGTTCGTCGACAGCGTGTTTTACGGGCTGCTCGCCCGTGACCGCGCCGTCGCCCGGTCGTCAGGCGCCGCCGCGGACTGAACGCGCGCTTCAGGCCGCGCCACGGCAAGCCCATGGACTAAGCCGGCGTTTACCGAATTTCTTAGCGCGCGGTTAGCGCGTCCCGCGGCACGCTGGAAACTGACGCTTCAGCCCGAGAAGCGGGCGATCGAGCGGAGGAAGCCGCGATGACGACCGTGTTTACGCCAATCACGATCGGCGCGGATTTGCTGTTAAGCAGCTTCGCCGCGCGCAGTCAGGCGAACACGGCGCGCGCGGTCGCCCAAGCGCCCGGCCCCGCCGCCGCCGGCGGGCCCCAAGATGTCGTCGATGTGCTTCCGCCCTGGGATCCGCGCGCCGACAGCCCCGCCACAGAGGATTTGGCGCGGCGGGCTCTGGCGTCTGGAGAATTCCTGGATCCGCGCGATTTCAACGGCTTTTCTGACGTCGACGCGCCGCAAGACATCCAAAAACTGTTCGCCCTCCACGAGGCGTTGCGCGCGCTCAGCGAGGTGGCGACCCAGGCCTCCGAGCGCGACGCCCTGCCCACTGAGCGGCGCAGCCTCGACCGTCGGTTCCAAGAGGGCCTCGCTCAAGTCTTGGACTTTATCCGCACAGAACCGCTGGAGGAGGCGGTGCTTGTCGCCGGCGAGGCCCGCGATCAAGCGCAATCGTCGGTTCCCATCGCGCGGGCGGCGGATCGTTTCACCACAGAAGTTCTCGCCACGGGCGCGTTTGAGGACGCCGTACCCGCTTTTGAAACCGCCACGCCCTTCACGATTGAGGCGCGCGACCCCAGCGGGACTGTGACGGCGGTCACGATCGATCTCAGCCAAATGGATCCCGGCGAGACCAAGAGCATCGGCGCGGTCGCTGATTTCATCAACGCCCAGCTTGCGGATGCGGAATTGAGCACCCGCTTTCAGGCGCGCCGCGTCAATGACGTGGAGGACGACGTCGGCGAGTTCGCGTTCGAGATCCGCAGCGTCGGCCTGGAAGCGCTGAGTTTCCGCACGCCGCCGGCGGAATCAGGCCCCGCCTTGTTCCTGGCGGGGACCTCCGGCGTCAACGGTGACGACACGGTCCAGGCCGGCCAGCTCACCCGCTTGACGGACCTCACAGCGCCGGGCGGCCCGACGGTCGCCGCCTCCATCCGGCTGGAGGCGCAAACGCCGATCGTGCTCGATTCGTCAGAGGATGAAGACGCCGCGGGCGCTAATTTCGTCGTCACGAAATCCGTCGCCTCCAGTGACGGCGTCTTCGTGCTGGCGCAAAGCACTGGCGCGGTCAACGGCGTCGGCCCCCAGGGCGAGCGCGACGTGTTTCTCGTCAAATACGACACCGCCGGACGCCAGATTTTCGCGCGCGCGCTTGGCGCGGTCGAGAGCGCTGACGGCCTGGCGCTGGCCGTGGGCGCGAATGGCGATGTGGCCGTCGGCGGCGCCATCACGGGCGCTCTGGGATCGACGGTGGATGTCGGCGGGACCGACGCCTTTGTGGCGTCATTCGATAGCGACGGCCGCCAGCAGTTTCTGCGCCGTTTCGGCGGCGTCGGCGATGACGCGATCCAAGCGCTCGCCGTTGGCGCGGACGGCTCGGTGTTTGTCGGCGGGCGCACCAGCGGGGCTCTGGTGGAGGGGGCTTTCGCGGGCCAGACGGACGGCTTTGTGCGCGCGTTCAACGCCGATGGCTCGACCCGCTTCACCCAGCAATTCGGCGGGGCGCAGGCGGACGCCGTCAGCGCCTTGGCCGTTGACGGCGGCGCGTTAGTCACGGCCTCCGTGGAGAACGGCGCGGGCGTGGTGCGCAAGCTCGATCTCGCCACGGGCGCCGAGGATCCAGGCTTTTCGGTCAATCTGGGCGACCTCGACAGCGGCTCAATCGACGCTGTGGCGGTGGATGCGGCCAATGGCGCGATTTTCCTCGCGGGCTCTGCGCGCGCGGGCTTCGGCCTTCCAGCGAACGGAAACGCCGGCGCGCGCGATGCCTTTGTGGCGCGTTTGACGAGCGCGGATGGAACAGTTGAGTTCGCCCGCTCCCTCGGCGGGGCGGCGGAGGATGTGGCCTCTGATCTCGTGGTGGATGGCGGCGCGGTCTATCTCAGCGGGACCACGCGCAATGATGTGAGCACGGGCGATGCGCTGGAGAACGGCCGCCAGTCCTTTGTCGCACAACTGGACGCAACAACTGGCGCGGTGGGCTTCACCACCCAGATTCAGGGACGGCGCAATGAGTCCGCCGCCGCCGGCCTTGCGCTCGTGGCGGGCGCGTCCAACACGCTGAGCGCGTTCGGCCTGCCCACGGGTTCGCTGACCTTCGCGGACTCAAGCGCGGTCGCCGAGCGCACGACGGCGAAAGCGGGCGATTTCTTCGACATTCGCGTCAACGGCCTGAGACGGCGCATCACGCTGGAGGAGGGCGAGACCTTGCGCGGCCTCGCCTTTAAGATTGACCTTGCGCTTGGGACCGGCGGCTCAGCGAGCCAAACGCGCATTCCCGGCGGCAATGGGGTGCGGATCCGCCCCGCGGATGGCGGCGAGCTGGAGCTGATCGCCGGCGCGGACGGCCGTGATCTCTTAGCCGCCTTGGGCATTGAGCCCGGCGTGATCAACCGTCCCGACCCCGATGCGCCCGACGACGCGCCCCCGGTGTTTGAACTGGAGCTGCCGCGGCGGTTGTCGCTAGCCGATCGCGACGGCGCCTCCGCGGCCCTTGAGCGGGTCAACGACGCCATGTCGGCCTTGCGGCGGGCGTATCGTGAGCTGACGAGGGACCCGGCCTTGGACGAAGCGCTGGCGCGCGAAGCCGCGCGCAATGGTCCGGTGCCGGAGTTTCTGACGGCGCGCATCGCCAATTATGAAGCGGCGCTCCAGCGCCTTGGCGGCGGGGTTTAGGCCCTCGGCTGCGCACGTCCGCCTTTGCGCGCTGTGGTCTCAGCACAACTCAGGCGTGGCCGCGCCGCCCGCACAAACGCGTCACATGGTGGTCAAAAAAACGGCGAGCGTGAGCTCGCCGTAGGGGGCGTGTGCTGATGACGCGTAAACCTGGCCAACGTCGCATTCAACACCATGCGACTGTAGCAACAGCCGCGCGGCGGCGCGAGGGCCATGCGCGCCTTTTCCACAATCATTGTCCGGGTGCGGACGCCCGGCCTGTTAAGCGGTCTGATCCAGGGTGATGGCCGCGCGCGCGTCCCGCTCCGCCACCGCCGCATTCGGCCCGTAACGCGCCGACTGCCGACGGGTGTCGGCGACATGATCCGCAATCGCCGCGACAAGCCCTTCAGTGAGCGTGCGCAAGGCCGCGACCTCGCGCGCATGGGCCTCCAGGGCGGCGTGCATCTCTTCCGTCACCTGACGAAGGTGCTGACGCCGATCCGCCGGCGCGGAGGCGATTAGGGTCGGCGTTTTGGCGATCGCAGCCGTTTCTTGGCGATAAATCGCCGACAACCGCGCGGCCTCGTCCTGGATCGAGGCGGCGTCCAGGGGCCGGCGCGCGGCGTAAAGTTCGGCTTCGCGGCGCGCAAGGTCGCTCAGCCGCTTCGTCAGCAAAATGAGTTGCTCCACCCGATCGGCGGGGTCGCGGGCTGCAAGCGTCATGGCGTCGCCTCCTGCTCGACGGGCTCTGAACCGGGCTCTGAACCGGGGGCGGGCGCCGGTTCTTGGGCCATCAGCTGCACAAAGATCGCGTCCGCGAGGCCGACGCCGCCGCTGGCCGCGACGGCCTTCGCATAAGCCTCGTTCAAAAAGCCCTGAAACGCGCGCTCGCCCGAGCCGCCGCCAAAGGGCGGCTCGCTCTCAAGCCCCTCCTGCAGCAACGCCATGGTGTGCGCGAGGAAGAAGGCCTCCATGTCTTGGGCGACCGCGCGCGCTTGGCTCGGCTCAGCGCTGGCCGTGCGCGCCGGAGCGCCGGCGCTCAAAGCCAAAGCGGGGTTGGCGGCCGGCGGCAGGCCAGCGGATGCGTCCATCAAATCACCTCGATTTCGGCTTGCAGCGCGCCAGCGGCCTTCAGTGCTTGGATGATGGTGATCAAGTCCCGGGGGCTGACGCCGAGCGCGTTCAGCCCGTCGACCAAATCCGCCAATGGCGCGCCGCCGTCCAGGACCGCCAAGCCGCCCACGGGCTCCTCCACAGCCACCTCGGTGCGCGGCAGGACAACGGTCTCGCCCCCCTCCGCGAACGGCGGGGGTTGGCTGGCGACAGGCGCTTCGCTCACCGAGATCGTCAACGCCCCTTGGGCGATCGCCACAGTGGAGACTTGCACGTCCGCGCCCATGACCACCACGCCGGCGGCTTCATCAATCACGACCCGCGCCGGCTGATCGGGGCGCACGCGCAATTGCTCAAGCTCCGTCAACAGCGCGACCATATCCCCGCCATAGCTCGCCGGACGCTCCACCGCCACGACGCCGGGATTAAGCGCGCGCGCGGCCGGAAGCCCCAAATAGCGATTAATCGCAGACGCCATCGCGCCGGCTGTCGCAAAGTCCGGATTGCGCAGCGCCAGGCGCACCCGCGTCTGGCCGCCGAGGTCATGGGCGAGTTCGCGCTCGACAATCGCGCCGTTCGCGATGCGTCCCGTGGTCGGCACATTGCGCACAATAGAGGCTGCGTCGCCGTCGGCCGCAAAGCCGTTGGCCGCCACTGCGCCTTGAGCGACGGCGTAGACTTTGCCGTCCGCGCCGATCAACGGCGTCGCCAGCAGCACGCCGCCGGAAAGGTCCGTGGCGTCGCCCGTGGTGGAGACCGTGACGTCCATCCGCGCGCCGGCCATGGCGAAGGCGGGCAAGTTCGCCGTCACCACCACCGCGGCCACGTTTTGCGGAATAATGTCGGCGTCGCGGGTGTTCACCCCAAACCGCTCCAGCAGCGAGGCGAGGCTTTGGCGTGTCTGGGGCGCGCCGCGGACTTGGTCGCCGGTGCCGTTGAGGCCGAGCACGAGGCCATAGCCCACAAGTTGGTTGTCGCGCACGCCCTCAATGTCGGCGATGTCTTTGATGCGGCTGTCGGCCCCCGCCGAGGTCGCTGCGGCGACGGCGGCGGCGACGCCGATGACGGCGGACAGCGCCCACGTTGTGAGAAGCATGGCGACACGCATGAAACGCCTTTCACGGGCGGGCCGAACGCCGCCGCTGAGAGAGTATCGGCATGTCGCGGCATGCGAGATCCGGGCCAGGAGCATGTGCGGCGTCGCGCTGGCCCAACCGCCTTGGCGTCGCGTTAGCGTCGCGTGTGCGACGGCGACCTCACTTTCGCCGTTGGCCAGCATAAGCCGGCACGATTTGCCGGGCCTGAGGCAGAAATGTCTCAGCATTTTGTGTTTTCAGATGAGATTTAACCTCACTCACATGGGCGCCCGCTAGGATCGCGGCCACGGTGAAGGGGCTGCGATGAAAATCTCCCACTCCGGCCAGACCACAGCGAGCGCGCGCCCACGAAGCGCGCGTCGCGCGGCGGCGGGGCGCTTCGGCGCGCCGCCGGCGGCGATCGCGGCGGCCGACCATGACGGCGCGACGTCGGCGGCGACGGCGGCGGGGGCGGCCCAGCCGGTTTCCTCCGTGGACGCGGTCATGGCCCTGCAGGCCGTGGATGACGCGCGCGGGCGCGCGTCTCGCGCCGGCGCGCGTCTGTTGGATCGGTTGGAGGATTTGCGTCTGGCGTTGTTGGGCGGCGGGTCGATCGCCGCCGCCGCCGCCGCCCTTGAACACGCTCTGCCGGCGGATGGGACGGCCGCCGCGGACCCGGAGCTGCAAAACGTGCTTGACGCGATTAAGGTCCGTACGGCCGTAGAGCTGGCGAAACATCAACGGTCGATAACGTGATTTTCATGCTTATATCACGGCGAAGCAGCGTAGAAGGCTCCATACTGCGGTCCCACGGCCACACTCCGTGGAGACGGCGGCCACCGGCGCACTGAGTGCGATGTCAGGCGGATCGACAGGGAAACGACCATGAGCGCGGCGGAAGACTTCGAAGATGTGCCGGACGGGTATCGCCCGACCGACGACGAGCCGTTCATGAACCCCCGCATGCGCGAGTATTTTCGTCGCAAGCTCTTGGCGTGGAAGCAGGATATTTTAGCAGAAAGCAAGCTCACTCTCGACACGATGCAGCGTGACGCCGCGCCCTTGGCCGATCTTGTCGACCGCGCGAACTCCGAGACCGACCGGGCGCTGGAGCTGCGCACCCGCGACCGCCAGCGCAAGCTGATCGCTAAAATTGACTCGGCGTTGCGCCGGCTTGATGAGGGCGAGTACGGCTATTGCGACGACACGGGCGAGCCCATCGGCGTCGCGCGCTTGGAGGCCCGTCCCACCGCCACCTTGTCCCTGGAGGCCCAGGAACGTCACGAACGGCGCGAACGCGTTCACCGCGACGACTGATTTCAGAGATCACAGACGCCGCCGTCGTCCGTGCGCGCCCGCAGCAAGGCGTGAGGGTCCGCAGCGCCGCGGGCCCTTCATGCGCGGGTTACGCGCGCGCATGGCGAATGACCTGAGAGCCGACGCCCTCCGCACCGTCACGCGAGCACGATCGCACCAGACCATGGAGAGCCTCGACCGTGGGCGCCGCGTCCCGCCGGCTGAAGGTCGTCACCCTCAGCGCAGCACAAGGATCTCTGGGCAGGACGGATCTTGGGGCCCCGCCGACTTTACGCCCCGGATCTTGGCGCGACGAGCGCCGACAGACGCGCCCAAGGGGACGTCGAAGGGGACGTC
>CAZMSO010000006.1:14246-19930 GCA_964568975.1 uncultured Caulobacterales bacterium
TCTTGGCGCGACGAGCGCCGACAGACGCGCCCAAGGGGACGTCGAAGGGGACGTCCCGGGGTGGGCCCACAAACGGGCCCACAAGCGGATCCACAAGCGGATCCACGAGCGAACCCGGCCCCTCAGAACGGAAACAGGATCTCCAACACTTCTTGGCCGGCCTTCGGCGTCTGCACAGTTGAGAGCGTGCCGCGCCCGCCATAGGAAATGCGCGCTTCAGCCATTTGGGTGTGAGCGACGGTGTTCGTCGCCGTGATGTCCATCGGCCGCACAACGCCGGTCACCGTCAGCTCGCGCAATTCGCTGTTAATGCGCACTTCCTGGCGTCCCGCGACGACAAGATTGCCGCCGGGAAGCACTTGCGTCACCACCGCCGCCACTGTCAAGCGCACGGCCTCTGAGCGGTTGATGGTGCCTTGGCCGTCAAACTCCGCCTCGCTGTCAATGTCGAGGGGATTGACGAGATTGGCCCCCGGCGGGGCGAAGCGGCCGACCACCCCGCCATTCAGCCCGAGCACGCTGGTGAGGTCCACGTCATCGCCCGCTTCTCGCGAGCGGGAGGTGGCGTTGTTCAGCTGGGCTTGATCATTAATGTCGATTTCCACGGTCACGATGTCGCCCACCCGCGAGGCGCGGGGGTCGCCGAAAAACGTCCGCGCGCTGGAGCGCCACAGCGAGTTCGCGCTGAGTTCTCCAGTGGCGGCGGCCTCCGTCGCGATCGGCCAAAGCACGGGCTGGCGGGCGTAAAGCGCGGCTGGGTCCTCCATCGCGGCGAAGGCCGGCGGGCTGCCGACGTCGCTTAAGCGCTGGCGAGTTCCAGCACATCCCGTCGCGATGAGGAGCGACAACACGAGCATCACACGCAGCATTAAGACGCCTCCTCATTGTAAGGCCGGGCGGCGGGGTTCGGGCCCGCGACGACCGCCCGGCCTGGGCCTGTGACGCGCGCGTCCAGCACGCGGCTGGATTCCAAGTTTTGGAAGCGCGCGACGGCGCCGGCGGCGGCGTCCTCCAGCGCCCGCGCCCGCAAGCTCAGCGACAAACGCCCGTGCTGATAAAGGAGCGTGACCGTCTCGCCGCGTCGAATTGCGGGCGGCGTGGCGACGTCGCGCTCTGAAAGCGGCTGGTCCGCGCGCAAGGGTCGCGTCGCCGCGCGCCCAATGGCGGCGGCGGGATCGTCTAAGGGCGCGCGCGGGGCGCGGCTGGCCGGCATGGCCACGGCGTGCAGATCCCCTTCGCGCACAATCGCGCCGCGGGCGATGGCGCGGCGCGGCGCCCACATCGTCACCCCCGGCTCCGCCCGCGCGGCCACTGGCTGGGGATCGCCGTCAGCCGTGAGAGCGATGGCGGCCTCGACCCGGCCGCCGCTTGGATCGGCCTCAAGCGCAAGGACGCGCGGCGCAAGGGCGGCGTCCATGGGCGCATGGCGATCGCGGGGATCGCTCAGACGCACAAACCACGACCCGCCCTCGCGCGCCGTCAGCGCCTCAGCAATCAGCGCCTCAAGGGCTGAGGCCGGCACAGTGCGGCTGGCGCGCACAACCCGCACCCGCTTGAGGGCGGGCGGCGGCGTCCAGTCGACGCCAAGGCGTGCGGCCGCGGCGGCGAGCCACGCCGGGGTGACGGTCGCCGCGCGGCCCGGCGCCGGCGCCTGAGCGAGTGGACGGTCCGCAAGCGCGGCCGCCTGCGGGGGGAGGGCGAAGACGTCGCCGAGTGTCACCACATCGGCGTCGACGATCACGTCCGGGCGCAGACGCACGACCGTCTCCGCCGGCAAGGGCTGAAGCGCCGCGAGGTCGTCGGCCGCCGCTGGAACGACCGACCCCCAGCCGAAGACGAGCGTGAGCGCCGCCAGCGCCGCCGCCCCAGAACTGCGTAACCCAGAGCCGCGTAACCCAGAGCCGCGTGATCCACAGCCGCGTGATCCAGGCCGCCCGAGCGCCGCGCGCCAAAGAGAGCGGGCGTTAGCGAACATTGTTGGCCGCCTGCAGCATCTCGTCAGAGGTCGTGATCACTTGGGCGTTCATTTCATAAGCCCGTTGCGCGGAAATCAGCGCTGTGATCTCGCGCACGGAATCGACGTTCGACGTCTCAATGAAGTTTTGGCGCAGCCGCCCGAAGCCGTTTTCATCGGGGGGGCCGATCACGGCGGGCCCGGAGGCGGCGGTCTCTAAAAACAGATTGTCGCCACGCGCTTCCAAACCCGTGGAGTTGATGAACCGCGCCAGCGTGATTTGGCCCACTTGTTGGCCCGCCGCCGCGCCTTCAACGAACACCTCCACAAAGCCCGCCGCGTTGATGTTCACCCGCACCCGGTTTTCCGGCAACACGACGCCGGGCTGCAATGGATAGCCATCCTCGGTGACCAACTCACCATTTGGGCTGACGGCGAAATTGCCGGCGCGGGTGTAAGCGTCCTCGCCGGTGGGCAGGCGCACCACGAAATAGCCGTCGCCTTCAATCGCGACATCAAGCGGGTTGTTAGTCTGGTTGAGATTGCCTTGGGTGTCGATGCGGTAGACCGATCCCGCCTTCACCCCCAGGCCCACTTGCACGCCAGAAGGCACGATCGCGCCGTTGGCGGAGGACGTCGCGCCGGCGGCTTCGACGCTTTGGTAGAGGAGGTCTTGAAACTCCGCGCGCTGACGTTTGAAGCCGGCGGTGTTGAGGTTGGCGATGTTGTTGGAGATGACCTCGACATTCAATTGCTGGGCGAGCATGCCGGTGGCGGCGGTGGCCAGAGATCTCATGGGCGGTCTCCAGGGAGCGGCGGGCGGATGAGCTGGGCGGGGCGGGCGCGTGACGGGACGAAGGGGCGGGGGTTAGTTCGTGCGGCCGAGGCGGTCGATGGCGCGGCGGCGCAGCTCCTCCACATTGCTGATCATGCGCGACACTGATTCATAGCTGCGCTGGATCTCAATGAGCGTGGTGATCTCGCGGATGCCGTCGACGTTGGAGCGCTCCAACATGCCTTGGCGCACCTTGGGATCAAAAGCCGGCCGCGGCGGCGGCCCGTCGGCGGCGAAGAGAAGACCCTTCTCCTTCGTCAGGCGCGCGCGGTCATCGAACTCCACGACGCCTAAGCGCGCCACAGGCTGGTCGTCCACGGAAAGCCCACCGTCGCTGGTCGCAACGATAACCGCCCCCGGCGGCGCAAAAATCTCGGCCTGGCCGTCATCAAGAACCGGCAGGCCCGCTTGCGTCACCACGCGGCCGTCAGGGTCGAGCGCGAAGCGTCCGTCGCGGGTGTAGCGGATCTCCGCACCGTCGCGCACCATGAAAAATCCGTCGCTTTCCAGCGCGAAATCGAGGCTGCGGCCCGTCGTCTCCAAAGGCCCGGACGAGAAATCCCGCAGCGCCACACGATGATCGACAAACGCCACGCCGCGCGGCCCGTCGACGTGGCTCGCCTCGCGGGTGCGGTCGACCGCCTCGGCGGGGCGCTCCAACTTAAAGCCGTTGGTGGTCATGTTCGCGATGTTGTTGGCGGTGATGTCGAGCGCGCGGCGCAACACCAGTTGGCGCGACAAACCGATGAACATGGTGTTGTCCATAAAGGCCCTCAACGGCGGCGGCGCGAACAGCTCGCCACACGCTCCTGCAAGGGCGTTGCCAGACCCGGCGGCCCGGCGCGATCGCCTGATTTAGCGTCGTTTTCACATCCCCCGTGTCGGTCGACGCGAGGGTGCGCACGCCGCCGGTGGGCAAGGACCGCTGGGCAAGGATTGCCTCAAGCTCACGGGTTGGCTCCACCGAACCTTAACGCGAGTGCGGTTGTCTGAGGCCAGCGGAGGCGCGTAATGGCGGACGACACCGACACCCCAGACACCGGTGAAGACGGGGCCGAAACGGCCTCCGGCGGCGCGAAAAAGCTGATCCTCTTCATCGCTCTTCCGGTGGTGATTGTGCTGCTCGCCGGCGCAGCGGCGTTTTTGTTCCTCGGCGGCTCGAAAGACGCCCATGCCGGTGATTCCCACCATGGCGACCATGCTGAGGCCGATGGCGAGCATCATGGCGACGACCATGGCGGCCACGCCGATGACGGCCATGGCGGCGACGATCACGCCTCTGACGCGCATGGCGACGGCCATGACGGCCACGCGGCGGCGGGCGATGTGGTGTTTTATCAGCTCCCGGATATTCTCGTGAACATCCAAAGCGATGGCGGCTCGCCGCGCTACCTCAAGCTTGCGCTCACCCTTGAGCTGGATGGCGCGGATCGCGTGGCCATGATCGAGCCGGCCATGCCGCGCGTGCTTGATCGCTTTCAAGCGTTTCTGCGCGAATTGCGTGTGGAGGATTTGTCGGGGTCCTCCGGCAGCTATCGTTTGCGCGTGGAGCTGTTGCGGCGCGTGAACCTCGCGGTTGCGCCAGCCGATGTGCGCGCCGTTCTGATTGAAGAGATGCTGATTCAGTAACACCGCGGCGCGGCCGCGCCCGCCCTTGGCGTGCGCGCGTCGGGCCCGGCGCGGAATGGGACGAGTGACTCCATGGAGGACGACGACGAGTACGGCGAAGAGGCCGCATCCTCGCAGTTCAGCTCCGCCGACGGGGCGATGGACGACGACCTCAGCGCGGAATGGGCGTCGATGCTTGATGACGAGCCCGACGACGCCCAAAACGCCGCCGCCGCCCAGGAGCGGATCCTCAATCAGGACGAAATCGACAGCCTGCTCGGCTTCGATGTCAGTGAAGAAGAAGCCGCCGATCGCACCGGCATCAGCGCGATCATCAACTCGGCCTTGGTCTCGTATGAGCGCCTACCGATGTTGGAGATCGTGTTTGATCGCCTCGTGCGATTGATGACGACGTCATTACGCAACTTCACTTCCGACAACGTGGAGGTGTCGCTCGACAATATTTCATCAATTCGGTTCGGTGATTATCTCAATTCCATTCCATTGCCCGCGATTTTGGCGGTGTTCCGTGCTGAAGAACTCGACAATTATGGCCTGCTGACTGTCGATTCCAATCTGATTTACTCCATTGTCGACGTGTTGTTGGGCGGACGCCGCGGCACCTCGGCCATGCGCGTCGAAGGCCGGCCTTACACCACCATCGAGCGCATGCTCGTCCAGCGGATGATTGAGGTCATTTTGACGGACGCTAAGGCCGCCTTTGATCCGCTGACGGATGTGACGCTCACCCTCGACCGGGTGGAGACGAACCCGCGTTTCGCCGCCATTGCGCGGCGCGCTAACGCCGCCATCCTCGTGAAGCTGCGCATTGATATGGAGGATCGCGGCGGGCGCGTGGAGCTGCTGTTGCCCTACGCGACGCTGGAGCCGATCCGCAAACAGCTGCTGCAACAATTCATGGGCGAGAAATTCGGTCGCGACAACATCTGGGAGAGCCATTTGGCCACGGAGCTTTGGGCTACGAATATGGATGTGCGCGTTGTCCTGGATGAGTTGGATCTGCCGCTGCAGCGCCTGAAGAACCTGCAAGTCGGCGACACAGTCATGCTCAATGTCGGGCCAGAAAGCCTCGTGACGCTGAAGTGCGGCGCAATTCCGCTCACTCATGGGCGTGCGGGCCGCTTGGGCAGCAAAGTGGCGGTGCGCTTAGAGGCGCCGCTGTCGCCCTCCAGCAAGTCGGCGCTGGTGAGCGCGTCGTGACCGGGCTCAGCGCTGAGCCGCTCCTGGCCGGCGGGGGCGCGCGCCTCGTGTTGGAGGTCGCGCTTG
>CAZMSO010000006.1:20030-79841 GCA_964568975.1 uncultured Caulobacterales bacterium
GCTGAGCCGCTCCTGGCCGGCGGGGGCGCGCGCCTCGTGTTGGAGGTCGCGCTTGTGCTGCTCTTAGTCGTTGTCGCGGTCTTGGGCGTGCGCTTGGACCGACGGCTGCGGGCGCTGCGCGACGGCGGCGACGGCGTGCGCGCGGCGTTGACGGAGTTAACGGCGGCCATTGCCCGCGCCGAGGCCGCCATCGCCGCGCTGCAGGCCGCCCGCAGCGCCGCCCCGCCGCCTGTCGCGCCGCCAGTTTCGGGCGGTGCGCCCGACATGCCGACGTCCCAGGCCTGGCGGCGCAGCGTGCGCACGCCGGCGGCGTCCGCCCTTGTGCGCGATCGGAGGCGGTGATGAGCGGCATGCGTCGCGCGCGGGTGTTCGCTGCTTGCGCTGTTCTGGCCGCCGGCGTGGCGGCACTGCGGCTGGTGGGGCTCGCTGATGACGTTGCTGTGCTCGCGCTCGGCGCGCCGGCCGCGGCGGCTCCCGACAAGCCCCCCGCTGAGGCGGCGGAGCCTGCCGCGCCGGCGTCCGGTGATGCGCCGGCGTCCCGGCCGGCCGCGACGTCTGAGCCCTCCGACGCCGCAGCGTGCGCGCCCGCGACCTTGGCTGATCGCTCGAGCCTCACCCATGCGGAGCTGCGCGTCTTGGCGAGCCTGTCGGAACGGCGCGAAGCGCTGGAGGCGCGCGAGGCCGAACTCAGCGCCCGCGCGGCGCTGTTGGACGCTGCGGAAACGCGCATTGAACAACGGGCGAGCGACTTGCAAACCCTGCGCGGGGATGTCGAGCGCTTGCTCGGCCAGCTCGACGAGGCCGAGCAGGCGCAAGTGAGCAGTCTTGTGGCGCTTTACACGGCGATGAAGGCCAAAGACGCCGCGCGCATCTTGCCCGGATTGGATGAAGATGTCCGGGTGGCTGTGGCCGCGCAAATGCCGGAACGCGCGCTCTCCGCCATCCTCGCCGCAATGGGCCAAGACGACGCGGTCACGCTCACCATGTTGTTGGCGCGCCGCCACCAGACCGCTGAAGCCGCGCGCGAGCAGCTGCAGTCCTCGGCGACGCCCTAACGCGCGCTTCCTGAGGCGCGCTGCGCGCGCGGAGGCCCCCTGATCGGCGAAATCACATGACAGCTATGCGGCTCACCCCCTAAGCGGTAAATGAGGAGGCGGCCGCGCGACGCGTTGCAGGGTGTGCAATGCATGGCGCGGTGATCGCTGGGGTCTGCCGAGGGGATCGGATGTTCGCGTGGATTCGGCGTGTAATCAGCGGCGCAGGGAACCAGGACGCCGCCGCGCCTGGCGCTGGCGCGCGCTCTGCGCCGACGACTGTGGGCGCAAGCGGCGGTCGCCGCCGCGACGACGCCGCGGCGTTGTCGGCGGCTGTGACCGCGATCAGCCATGAAATCCGCACGCCCTTAACCACCATTTTGGGCGTGTTGCGGGTGCTCAGCGGCTCCACCATCGAGCCCCACCATGCGCGGCTGGTCGAAACTGCCGAACGCGCTGGCCGCCGGCTGCAGGCCTGGGTCGACAATATGGCCGATTATGTCGCGCCAGAAGCGGAGGCCGAAGGCGGCGCGGCGGAGCGGCGACCGTCCGTGCTTGCGGATGCGATTTATGACGCCGTGGAGTCCTCCGCCATTGATGGAACGCCAGCGAGCCTGGCGGTGGAGGTCGATCCCGCTGTCGCGCAAACGCGCGTCGGCGACCCAAGGCGCTTGCGGCAAGTGCTGTTTACGATGGTCGACAGCGTGCTGACGTCCGTGGATCAGGGGACATTCCGCTTGGTCGCGCGGGTGCGCGATGGCGACCAGCTTGTGGTGACGGTGCGTGATCCGGGCGCGGCGTGGCGGGAGGAGCGGCGCGCCTTAGCGCTGCAGCTGCTGGGCGCGGAAGAGCCGCCGGATGTGGCGACGCTGCGCGATGGCGGCTTCGCGTTAGGCCTTGCGGCGGCGCAGCGGGCGGCGCGCTGGATGGGGGGCGACCTCACGGCGCGGCCTGAGGGGCGGGGCGGCTTGACCCTGGAGCTGAGCGTGATCGCGCCGGCCGCGCCCTTGTCGGACCCCAACGCGACAGCCAGCCTCAAGATCCTCGTCGCTGAGGACAACGCGGTGAACCGCAAGCTGATCCAAGTGATGCTGCAGGGCTTGGGCCACGCCCCCGTGATCGTCGCCGGCGGCGAGGAGGCGGTGCGCGCCGTCGATACCCAAGATTTCGATCTTGTGTTTATGGACTTGCACATGCCCGACATGGACGGCTTCGCCGCCGCAGAAGCCATTCGCGCGCGCACGGACCATCGCGCGGACGTGCCGATCGTGGCCTTGACGGCGGATGTCGGCCAGGACGTGCGCGATCGCGCATTGGCGGGCCCGATGGCGGCGTTTGTCACAAAACCGGTCGAGCTGGATGAATTGTCGTCCGTGATCGCGCAAGTGACGTCTGCGGCGTGACGGCCCCTATGAGGCCGCTGGCCATCTGAGGGTTCTGGCGCGGTCGCGCGGGTGCGGCGCGACCCAAAGCCACGTGGGCCGCCCGACGACGCGCCCCTTTCGCGGCGGGCTTTCTGGGGCGGGACCTTACCGCACCTTAAACGCCTCACGGCATGATCGCCTCCGTGAGCGAACCCACCACCACGCCCCCCTGCGATCAGCACGCGCTGACCACGCCCCGGCCGCGGCGCGGTTTTGCTTGGGCGCGCGCGCTGCGGCGTCGGCTGGCGGGGGCGGCGGGGTTTGCTCTTCTTGTGTGCGCGGCCGCGGGCGCGGCGCGCGCGGAGCCGGTGTCAGTGCGCGTGCGTGACGAGGCTGGCCACACCCGCCTCGAACTGACGTGGCCGGAAACAAGCGCCGGGGCCGTGCGCGCCGCGGCGAGCGTGGAGAACAATGTTTATGTCGCGCGCTTTGATCGCCCCGCCCAATTTGATCCCGCGACCTTAGCGGAGGCCTCAGACCGGATCGCCATCGCGCGCTTAGACCCAGACCAGCGGACGTTGCGCCTCGCTTTGCGCCGGCCCGTGCGCGCGACGGTCTCCACGTCCTATAATGTGGTGGGCCTTGATCTGGTGGATCCCGACGCCCCGGATCCGCCGCCCGTCGTTTCCGCCCGCGAGCGGGCTGAACGCCAAGCCGCCGCTCGCCGGGCGCAGGAGCTCCGGCGCGCGCAAGCCGAAAGCGAGGCCGCCGCCGCTCCCGCGCCGCCTTTGCCGCTGAAAGTGCGCGCTGCGGAAGCCGCGGAATACACGCGCATTGTGTTTGATTGGACGCGCCCGGTGGACTTCGCACTCGAGACGGAGCCCGAGCGCGCCGTGGTGCGGTTCGCCGCCGACGCCGCGCCGGACCTGACCGCGCTGTCCGTGATTCCGCCCCGGGGCGTGCGCGCGGCCTCTGCGACGCGAGACGGCGGCCGCTTGGCGGTGACGTTGGACATCGCGCCTGAATACGCTGTGCGCGCATGGCGCGATGACGCGCGGGTGGTGGTGGACGTCTACCCCAGTGCGCCGGCTGCGCCCGCCGTCAGCGACGCTGAGGCCGTCGCCGCGCGCGCGCAAGCGCCCGCCGCCGCACCCGAACCGGCGGCTGCGCCGGTGGTGGCGTCTGCGCCGCCGCAAGGACCCGTTCGCGCGGAGGTCACGCGTCTCGTCAATGGCGTGAGCGCGGCGTTTGCGTGGCCCGCGCCCGTGGGCGCGGCCGCGTTCCGTCGCGGCGACAGCGTGTGGATCGTGTTCGACGCCCCTGCGGAGCTTGACGTGCGCGGCTTTCAAGTTGCGGACGCGCGCCTCATCCAAGGCGGCGAGACGGTGCGTGGGCCGGACCACGCGGCGGTGCGCCTCGATGTGAGCCCGGGGGTGCAAATCGCGGCCGACCAGGGGGGCGCGCGGTGGGTGTTTACGATCGCGGAGGCGCGGTCCGTTGCGCCCGCGCCGGCGGCGGTGCAGCGCTTGTCGCGCGCCGGCGAGCCGGGGCGGGTCCGCGTCGGGCTGGCGGGCGCGCGTCGGGCCTTGGGGCTGGTGGACCCAGTGCTCAATGATCGGCTTTTGATTGTCACCGCCGAGGCCCCCGCACGCGGCGTGTTCACTGAGCGGCGTTATCTGGAGATGACTGTGCTCGCGAGCGCTCATGGGATTGTCGTCGAACCGCGGGCCGATGACCTGACCGCGACGGTGGAGGCCCAAGCGGTGATCCTGTCGCGTCCCGGCGGTCTGACATTGAGCCCGAACCGCCCGATCGGATCGGGCGAGGAGGTGCTCGCCACGGCGTCCCCGGGCTTTGTGGACTTCGCCGGCCTCGCCGCGCCGCCGGGGGGGTTTGCGGACGCGTACGCCGCGCGCATAGAGGCCGCCGCCTTGGCGGACGCGCCGGCAGAGCTCTTGCTTGAGGCGGCGCATTTCTTGCTCGCCCATGATCTCGCCGCGGAGGCCTTGGGCGCGATCGCTGAGGCGCTTCGGACCGACCCCTCCTACATCAACGACCCGCGGCTGCGGGCCTTGCGCGGTGTGGCGCACGTGATGCTGGACCGGCGGGCGGACGCTGCGCGCGATTTCGCGATCCCCGCCTTGGCGTCGGATCCCGCGACAGCGCTGTGGCGCAGCCGCCTGGCGGTGACGGAGCATGACTGGCGCACGGCCCGGCGGGCCTATCTTGCTGGTGAAGAGGCGCTTTATCTCTATCCGCCCGAGCGCGCGGCCCGGTTTATGACCGATGGCGCGCGCGCGGCGCTGGAGCTGGGCGACGCCCCGGCGGCTCTCGCTTTGGCGGAAGAAGTGCTGCGCAATGAGGTGTCAGAGCCAGTGCGCCTGCGCGCGCGGCGCGTCGTGGCCGATTATCACGAGCGGCTGGGCGACCTCGAGACGGCGTTGGCGGTCAATCGCGAGCTGGCGGCGGCGGCTTATCCCCCGCTGGAGGCGGCGGCGCTATTTAACATTGTGCGCTTGGAGCGCGCGCTGGGCGACGTCACGCCTGAGGAGGCGATTGAGCGCTTAGAGCAGCTGCGTTTGCGCTGGCGAGGCGATGATGTGGAGCTCGCCGTGGCCCACGAACTGGCGCGGACCTACCGCGAGGCGGGCGACACCCGCGCCGGCTTGATGCTCATGCGCACAATCGTGAAGCGCTTTCCCGAGCACCCCTTGACGCGCGCGATCGCCATCGACATGGCCGACACCTTCCGCGCGATGTTTTTAGATGACGCTGGCGACGCCACAGATCCGATCGAGGCGCTGGCGCTTTGGTATGAGTTTCGCGATTTGACGCCGGTCGGCGCTGATGGGGACCGTTTAATCCGGCGTTTGGCCGACCGGCTGGTCGACTTTGACTTGCTGCCCCAGGCTGCGGAACTCCTTCAGCACCAAGTGGACAACCGGCTGCGCGGGGCGTCGCGGGCGCTAATCGGGACTGATCTCGCCGCGCTTTATTTGATGGATCGCAATCCGGAAGCGGCGCTGCGCGTCATCGCCGACACCCGCATCGCCCGGCTGCCGGAGGCCGTGAATCGCGAGCGACGACTGGTTCAAGCGCGCGCGCTGGCGGAGCTGGGCCGCTATGACCACGCCTTTGAGCTTCTGTCGATAGACCGCAGCACGCCGGCGGCCCGCCTTCGCGCCGACATCGCCTGGCGCGCGCAAGACTGGCCGAAGGCGGGGCGTTTGTTGGCCGACAGCTTGGGCGACGCCTGGCGCACGCCGGCGCCGCTCACCGCCGATGAGACCAGCCGCGTGCTGCGCGCGGCCGTCGCGCTGACGCTGGCGGGCGATGAGGCCGCGCTTGAGGCGCTGGAGGGGCGCTATGGCGTGAAGATGGCGCGCAGCGGCCAGGCCGCGGCGTGGTCTCTGGTGACGGCCGAGACGCGGCCTGAGGGCGTGCGCTTAGAAGATCTCGCGCGCGAGATCGCCGCGGAGGACACCGTCCAAGCCTTTGTGCGGGAGTTCCGCGCCCGCCGCGCCGCTGACGACGCCCAAGCTGAGGCTCAGGCGGAGGCCTCGGCGGCGAGCGAGGCGGCGGCTCAAGCGGCCGGCGGCGATGGCTGACGGCGGCTAAGGCGACGCCCGCGTCCAAGGGGCGCCGCGCCCGCGGCCTCCGCCAAGGCGAGGGGATCGCCTCAGCGCCCGCCGTGCTCCATCGCCAACTCCGCCCACGCGACAAAGCGCAAAGGGCCGGGGTCGCGGACCCCGAAGGGCCAGCACGTCACCAGCGCCAAGCGCGGCGGGCCGCCATCGTCCGGCACAATGCCGGAGCGGTCATGGCGCACGACCTCGGTGTGGGTGACTGTAAAGCGCAGCGCCGCGCCGTCGGGGCGCAATACCTCCACCGCGTCGCCGGGGACGATGTCGCGCAGGAAAGCGAAGTCGGTGTCGCGATGCGCGGCGATCACCGCCACGCCGGGCGCGCCGGGCTCTGCGGTCTGGGCGAGCCAGGCTGGGCCGAAGGCCATCGCCTCCCCGCCGGCTTCATGGAGAACGACGGCATGGGCGGTGTGATCCGGCGCGGTCAGGCGCGCCACCGGCCAGGTGTCGGCCCAGGGCCAAGGCTTCGGCGTCGGTTCGCCGTCGACCGCACGGGCCCACGCGCTGTCAATCAAACGCCCGGCGAGGCCGGCTTTCGCGTCCGGCGCCAGCGCGCGCGTCCCATAGCCCCCGGCCAGCAGCAGCAACGCCAGTCCCGCCAGCCCAAGGCCGGGCGCCCACGCGGCGGGAATGACGAGGCTGGCCGCCCGCCCGCGGCCGGCGCGCGCGACGCTCATGGCTTCGGCGTGTGGGTGCGGCGCGCGCGGGCCGCGGCCTTGGCGGCGGCCTTGCGGCGCAGCGCGACAAGACCCGCCGCCGCGGAGAGCAGAGCAAGCCCAAGCTGAGCCGCCGCAATTACCAGCTGCACACGCCGGCCGTCATGAGTGATCCGCGCGCCCGTCACGAGCATGACGTCCCCGCCAGATGCTCCGGCGTGAGCCCGCAAACGCTGAGTCACCGCTTGCCTCAACGCCCGGTCGGCGTCCGTCAGGCCGCCGCGGGGCAAGGGCAAGCCATCCGGCTCACCCACGACTTGGCTGGGATCTTGGCGCGCGCGCAACGCCTCCAGGCGCGGGTCTGCAGGATCAAGGGCAGCTTCGCGCATAAACTCGTCGGCCGGCTCGCCGAACACTTTGCCGAAATCCCAGCCCGCCGGCAGCATGGTCGCAATTGCGCGCGACGTCAGCGGCTCGCCGGCCGGGCGCGCGGGCGTGACGTCGACCGCCACCAGGCTTGTGCGCCGCGAGACGAGGTTGAAGGCGAGCGCTGTCTCCAGCACGCCGGCGTCAATCGCGTCTTGGGGCGCGCCTTCATAGCGGCTCTCTTCGATGTCGGCGATTTTCGCGCGACCCCAAATCGCCGCCACGCCGGGCCCCTCGGCAGCGTCGGCGAGGTCGAGGTCCGCCGCCCAGCGGGTCTCGCCCAAAAGCCCTGACAGCCGCAGCGTGGCGGCGTCGGCGCTTTCGCCTGAAAGCTTGACCGCGGCGACCACGGGCTCGCCGTCATAAAGATCGGGAAGGGGCGCGGGGTAAATCTCAACCAGGCGGCCGTCGAGGATGGCGGCGTCCAAATCGGTCATGACCGGGCGCTCCAGCGCTTCAAAGAGCGCGCCTGCGCGTTCAGCCACCTCCGCGACATCGCCGATATGGGTGAAGGTCCCGCGCCCGAGCCGGGCCGCGCGCGTCATGAAATAGCTGTTGGGCGCGGAGCCGATGCCCACCGTGAACAGACGCGAGCGCCCGAGGGAGGTTTTGATCTCTTGAAAGAGCTGCGCTTCATTGCCGATCGCGCCGTCAGTGAGGAACACCACCTGGCGCACGCGCTCGCCGTCGTCCGGCGCGCCATCGGCGAGCGCGGCCGTCAGCGCCGGCAGCATTTCAGTGCCGCCTTCGGCTTCAAGCTGGGAAACAAGGCCCTTCGCGAACCCGACATTGTCCGGCGTGGCCGCGACCGGCGCAGGGAAGGCCGCATCCAACGTGTCGTCAAAGCGCACGACGTTAAACGTGTCCTCAGGCTGCAAGCGATCCAGAGCAAGGGTAAGCGCCTGCTTCGCCTGGGTCATGGACGGCCCCGCCATTGAGCCGGAATTGTCGATAACGAAAATCGCCTCGCGCGGTCGGCGCGGGGCGTCGGCGCTTAACGCCGCCGGCGGCGCAACCATCGCCAGTGCATATGTCGCGCCGTCGCGGACTTCTTTAAACAGCGCGGCTTGCGGCCGCCGGCCGTCCTTCGCGCGCCATGTCAACGCGAAATCGCGATTGGCGGGGACATCCCCAGTGAGCGCGACAGAGACGCGCGCGGCGTCCAGCCGCTCCACATCCACGTCGTGGTAAGGGCTTGCAATCGCGCCAAGCGGAAACCCCGCGCGCAAATTCACGCGAATGAACACGGGCAGGCGCAGCGTGTCGGCGTCGCCTTCGCGCGCGCCGTCGCCGTCCAAGCCCGGCTCAAACGCGGGGTCGAGGACCGGCGGGCTGATCGCCTCAGCGTCGGGGACCGGCGTGCTGAGCGACAGGCCGCTGCGGCCATCGAAATCCACAGTTTGGACCACGTCCGGCCGGGGGACATAGCGCGGCCCCACGACCATGGGAAAGCGCAGCGAAAACACCCCGTCATTCAGCCGCGCCGTCTCTTGATACTCGATCTGCACGACCACCGTTTCGCCGGGACCAATGTTGGCCACCGAATTGGTGAACATGTTCGCGCGTTGCTGCTCCACCAGGCCGGCGCGGCGGCCTTCACGGCGGGCTTGCTCATAGACGCGCCGCGCTTGCGCACGCTCTTTAACCTGACCTTCAATGAAGCGATCGCCCACCATCACGCGCAACCGATCGACGGCCGCGTTCTCCGGCAGCGGGAAGGTATAGGTCCCCTCCACCCATTGATCGGAGGGGTTTTCAAACCGTTGCGTCACCCGCGTGCGGATGATCGGCCCCGTGACGTCCATCTCCACATCCGCGGCGACGGTGGGCGCGGTGAGGTAATGGCCCGGATGCACGGTCTTTAAGAGGAGGACGGCGTTCTCCACCTCGCTTAATCGCACCAGGCCCGGCGGCGGGCTTGTCGGCGCGGGCTCTTGGGCCGCCGCCGGCGGCGCGACGCTCAGCGCGACGACGGCCATCACGACGGCGATCACCACCAGGCGCGCGACGTTCAGTCCCATGCCCATCACCGCGTCTCCTTTTCGCCAGCACCCGATCTTAGGGCTGAATCAAGCCTCTATACGGGCGACCATACACGAGCCGCCCGCGCGCGTCGCTTGCGTCCCGCCGCCCGTCGACAGATGACGGCGAGCAGAACGCCACCCCGATATGACACGGCCGTGTCATGGCGCTTTCGCGACGGAAGCGGGGCGAGGCCGCGGCGTCGGCCCCGGCGGCGCGGCTCTATGCGCCGCGGCGATGTTTGATCGCGCCGGCGTGACGGCGTAGCGTCTGGCCCGCCTATGAACTCTGTCGGCGGCGCGCCGGCGCCGCCGCTGACCCTGACAGACCCTGACCAGGCGCACGCCTATGGCTTCCCTGGCGTCGTAAGGAGATCGCCTGATGACCGCTGACGCATCCATCGCCGCCCGTGAGACCATGCCCGCGCCGCTGAGCGAGGCCGTGCGCCGGGTCAAACCCTCCGCGACCATCGCGGTCACGACGAAAGCCGCGGAGCTGCGCCGGGAAGGCCGCGACGTCATCGGCCTCGGCGCGGGCGAGCCCGATTTCGACACGCCCCAGACCATCAAAGACGCGGCCGTGCGCGCGATTGCCGACGGCAAGACCAAATACACCCCCGCCGACGGGCTCCCCGAATTGAAGGAGGCGATCGTCGCCAAATTCAAGCGCGACAACGGATTGGACTACGCCGTCGGCCAGGTGCATGTCGCGCCGGGCGGTAAGCCTGTGATTTACAACGCCTTCCTGGCGACGCTCGATCCCGGCGACGACGTGCTGGTGCCCGCGCCTTATTGGGTGTCTTACCCCGAAATGGTCCGGCTGTGCGGCGGGGTTCCCATCAGCATCGATTGCGGGCCGCAGACGGCTTGGAAACTCACGCCCGAGGCGCTTGAGGCCGCCATCTCGCCCAAAACGAAGTGGCTGATCCTGAATTCGCCGTCGAACCCGACGGGCGCGGCCTACACGCGCGCAGAACTCCAAGCGCTCGCCGACGTGTTGATCCGTCATCCCCAGGTGTGGATCCTCACGGATGATATGTATGAACACCTCGTCTATGACGACTTCGTCTTCACCACGATCGCCCAAGTCGAGCCGCGCCTTTATCCCCGCACGCTGACGATGAACGGCGTCTCGAAAGCCTACTCCATGACCGGCTGGCGCATCGGCTACGCCGCGGGACCTCAGGACCTGATCACGGCCATGCGCAAAGTGATCAGCCAAACCACCTCCAACCCATGCTCGATCTCCCAATGGGCGGCGGTGGAGGCGCTCAATGGTCCCCAGGACTTCATTCCGACCAACAACGCTCTCTTCAAGGGGCGGCGGGATTTGATCGTCGCGGGCCTCAACGCTGCGCCGGGGGTGACGGCGAACACCCCGGAAGGCGCGTTTTATGTCTTTGCTGATGTCTCCCCGCTGATGGGCAAGACGTCCGCGAAGGGCGCGGCGCTTGCCGATGATGTTGCTTTCGCCACCGCGCTCTTGGAGGAGGAGGGGGTGGCGATTGTGCCGGGGTCGGCCTTTGGGCGGGCGGGCGCCTTTCGCGCGAGCTACGCCACGTCCAACGAGGCCCTGAGCGAGGCCGCCGCGCGCATCCAGCGCTTCTGCCAGGGCGTGGCGTGACGCTGCGCGCCGCTGAACGCGCGTGCGCAACCAGGACGAAGGGCTAAGCCTCCTCCTGGTTGACGCGCGGCGGGGCGCCCGAAAACATAAGCCTCTGAAAACAGACACTGGCTCACACGGCGAGGCGTCAGGCCTTGACGGTGCGGCGTGGTTGAGCGGGAGCGCGCGTTTGAACGACACGCCGACGTCGGATCTCGATCCCCGGGCGCCGGCGCGCGCCTCGCTTCAGGCCGCCCGCAACCCGATCCGCACGGCCGAGGATTGGCGGCGCATGCGCGCGGCGTGTGCGGCTGATCCGGGCGGCGTCCACGGTGCGATCGCGGCGCGCACGCTCCATTGGTTCGCGCCGGAGGAAGGAACCGCCGGCGCCTGGCTCGCCTGGGACGAGGAGGAGCGCGCCTGGACCGGCTGGGACGCCGCGACCGCCGCCCCCGTGCGCAGCGCGCGCGGCGCGGACGTCACGCCCTGGACACGCGCTCTCAACGCCGACGAGCCGCCCTTTTTCCGCTGGTTCGAGGGCGCGCTGACCAACGCCTGTTTCTCCGAAGTCGACCGCCATGTGCTTGCAGGCTATGGCGAGGAGACCGCGCTCATCTTTGAGGGCGACCGCTGGGACATGTCCCTTGACGGCGGACGCGGCGGGCCCGTCGACACCCATCGCGTCTCCCGCAAGCGCCTGGTGCTGGAGACGGTGAAGTGCGCGGCCGCGCTGAAACGCTTAGGGCTGAAGGCTGGCGACCGCGTCGCGCTCAACATGCCCAACATCCCCGAGCAAGTGTATTGGACGGAGGCCGCCAAACGCCTCGGCGTGATTTACACGCCTGTCTTCGGCGGCTTTTCCGACAAAACGCTTTCAGACCGCATTCAAGACGCCGGCGCGCGGGTCGTGATCACGGCCGACGGTGGTTATCGCAACGCCCAGATCATCCCCTTTAAGGCCGCCTACACGGACCCGGCGCTGGACGGCTATGCGCCCGTGGCCACCGTCCGCGCCATTGTGGCGGAGCGCCTCGCGAAGCTTGACGCGTTGGGCGGGGAAGCCGGCGCGCGCGTGCTCGAGGCCGTGGACGCGGTGCTTAAGGGCGAAACCACGGTCGAGCGGTCTGACGTCATGCGCGGGGTCGGCCGCGGGCTCGCCGCCCTCGGCCGCGACGGGGCGCTGACGGCCGCGGAAGCCTCGGCCGTGCGCATGGACATCGCTGAAGCGCTTGTCGCCACGCCGCCGCGGGTGGAGGCGGTGGTCGTCGTCAAGCACGCCGGCGTTCACGACCTCGTCTGGCGGCCCGAGCGCGACCAATGGGCCCATGATCTGACGGGCGCGGCGTTGGCGGCGATCCTCGCGGCCGCACGCGAGCAAGGCCACGCCGTCGCCGACGAGGAGGCGCTGCTCGCGTTGCCGGACGAGGATTTTGTGCGCGCGCTCTGGGCGGTCGCGCCGGTGCAGCCCCTCGACGCTGAATTCCCGATGTTTGTGATTTACACCTCAGGCTCCACGGGAAAGCCCAAGGGCGTCGTGCATGTCCATGGCGGCTACGCGGCCGGCGTCGCCCACACCATGGCGGTGAGCTTCGACGCCCGCCCGGGCGATGTGATGTATGTCGTCGCCGACCCCGGCTGGATCACGGGCCAGAGCTATTTGATCTCCGCGCCCCTCGTCACACGCGTCACAACGGTGATCGCAGAAGGCGCGCCGGTCTTTCCCCACGCCGGACGCTTCGCTTCCATCATTGAGCGTCAGGGCGTGACGATCTTTAAGGCCGGCGTGACCTTCCTCAAAAGCGTCATGAGCGATCCCGCGAGCGTGGAGGACGTGCGCGCCTATGACGTCTCGGGCCTGCGCGCGGCGACGTTCTGCGCGGAGCCGACCTCGCCGGCGGTCCAAGAATTCGCGATGGCGGAGGTCACGCCGTGGTATGCGAACTCCTATTGGGCGACGGAGCATGGCGGCGTCGCCTGGACGCATTTCTACGCCAACGCCGATTTCCCCTTGCGGGCCGACGCCCACACCTACCCGCTGCCCTGGGTCATGGGCGATGTGTGGGTGAACGCCGCTGAGGGCGCGGCCCCGCCGGAGGCCGCGCGCGGCGACGTCCCGCCCGTTCCCTTCACGCGCGCGGACGGGGAGGGCGTGTCCTGGCGCGGCGCCGGCTATGGCGAGAAGGGCGAAGTCGTCATCACCGCTCCCTACCCCTATTTGGCGCGCACGGTGTGGTCGAGTTCGGGCTTTGCGGTGGAGACCGACGGCCCGGGGGTGCGGGCCTCGGCGTCCTGGCGCGGCGACGCCGCGCGCTGGGTCGACACCTATTGGGCGCGTTGGCGGGGCGTGTGGGCTTACACCCAGGGCGATTTCGCCATGCGCCACGCCGACGGCTCGTTCTCAATCCACGGCCGCTCCGACGATGTGATCAATGTCTCCGGACACCGTCTGGGGACGGAGGAAATCGAAGGCGCGATCCTGCGCGACAAGCAGCTCCACCCCGAGACCTCGCCCGTCGGCAACGTCATTGTCGTCGGCGCGCCCCACCGCGAAAAGGGCCTCACGCCCCTCGCCTTTGTGACGCCCACGCCGGGGCGCGCCCTCACCCAGGAGGATGTGCGCCGGCTAAGCGGCCTCGTGCGTACGGAGAAGGGCGGCCTCGCGGTCCCGTCCGACTTCATCGCCGTCGAGGCGTTTCCTGAGACCCGCTCGGGCAAATATATGCGCCGCATGGTGCGCGCGCTTGTGGAGGACGCCCCCTTGGGCGATCTCACGACGCTGAAAAACCCAGAGGCGATCGACGCCATCCGCGAAGCCGTGGACACCTGGCGGCGTCGCCAGCAAGTCGCCGACGACCAACAGATTTTCGAGCGCTATCGTTATTTCACGATCCAATACAACACGCTCGCGCCGGGCCAGCGGGTCGCGACGGTGTTTGTCACGAACCCGCCGGTGAACGCGCTTAATGAGCGCGCGCTGGATGAGCTGAACATTGTCGTCGACCATCTCGCGCGCAAAGCCGATGTGGCGGCGGTGGTGTTTACGGGCGACGGCGCGGCCTCCTTCGTGGCGGGCGCTGACATCCGCCAGTTCTTGGAGGAGATCCACACCGCTGAGGCCGCGCGCGCGCTGCCCAACAACGCCCATCTCGCCTTCCAGAAGATCGAGGCGATGGACAAGCCCTGCGTCGCGGCGATCCAGGGCGTGGCCCTTGGCGGGGGCATGGAGTTCGCTGCGGCCTGTCACGCCCGCGTCGCCGAGCCGTTTTCGCGCTTCGGCCAGCCGGAGATCAATCTGCGCCTGATGCCGGGCTATGGCGGCACGCAGCGCGTGCCGCGCTTGCTCGCGGCGAAGCGCGGCGAAGACGGTCTGCGCGACGCGCTCGATCTCATTCTGGGCGGGCGTTCCATCGACGCTGAGACCGCTCACGCCATGGGCTTCATCGACGCCATCGCGCCGCCGGCGTCGGACGCGCTGTCAACGGCGCACGCGCTGGTGCGCGGGTATGTGGGTGACGTGAAGGACGCGCCCCTGCGCCGCTGGTTCTTGGCGCGACGCGCTGAGATGGAGACGTGGGCCGCGCCGGGCCCGGCCGATCTTGAGGCCGTGCTCGCCGACGATCATTTGCGCATGATTGCGCGCCAGGCCGACTGGGCCGGCCGCGGCCGCGCCCACGCGCGGGCCATGGACGCGATCACCACGGGCTGGCGCGAGGGCGTGGAGGCGGGCCTTGCACGTGAAGCGGCGCTCTTCGCTGACGCCGTGGTTGATCCGGAGGGCGGCAAGGCCGGCATTCGCGCCTTCATGGAAAAACGCGCCGCGCCCCTGCCGATCCGCCGCGACGGCGTGACGGTGCGCGCGGGCCAGGACGCGCTCGCGCGCGCGCGTGAGGCCGCGGGCGATCTGCTGCCGCTTGGCGCGCCGTTTTATCCCGGGGTGACGCCTGTGCCGCGCTGGCAATACGCCTTCGGCGTGCCCAAGGATCCCGAGACGGGCGCGCCGCGCTTCGGCGCGCCCAAGGACGCCGAGGTGGAGCTGATCGCGCCCGTGCGCCGGCCGCGCGCCAATGAAGCGCTCGTTTATGTCCTCACATCGGAGGTCAATTTCAACGACATTTGGGCGATCACGGGCATTCCGGTCTCTGCCTTCGACAGCCATGAAGAAGACATCCAAATCACGGGTTCAGGCGGGGTCGCGCTCGTCGCCGCGCTCGGTGAAGAAGCCCGCCGCGAAGGCCGGCTGAAGGTCGGCGATCTCGTGGCGATTTACTCCGGCACGACGGATCTCCTCTCCCCGGCGATGGGCCTTGATCCCATGTTCGCCGGCTTCGCCATCCAAGGCTATGAAACCGAAACCGGCAGCCACGCCCAGTTCCTGACAGTCCAAGCGCCCCAATTGCACCCGATCCCGGGCGACCTGACGCTTGAGCAGGCCGGGGCCTACATCCTTAATCTCGGCACGGTGTCGCGGTGTCTGTTCACCACGCTCGCCATCGCGCCGGGCAAGCGCATTTTCGTGGAGGGCGCGGCCACAGGCACCGGCCTTGACGCGCTGAAGAGCGCGGCGCGCGCGGGTTTGCAGGCGACAGGGCTTGTTTCCAGCGCGGAACGGGCGGCGTTTGTGGAGACCCAGGGCGCCGCCGGCGCGATCAACCGCAAAGCGCCGGACCTCGCGCATCTGTTCACGCCCGTGCCCGAAGACCCCGAAGAGGCCAAGGCCTGGGAAGCCGCCGGCGCGCCCCTCTTGGAGGCGTACCGCGCGCTGAATGACGGCGCGCTGGCCGACTACGCCGTCTCCCACGCGGGCGAGCAGGCGTTCGCGCGCACCTTCCAGCTGTTGGCCGAGGATGGCGCGCTCGCCTTTTACGGCGCGTCCTCAGGCTATCACTTCACCTTCATGGGCAAGCCCGGCCGGGCGTCGGCTGAAGCGATGCTGCGCCGGGCCAACGCCCGCGGCGGGGAGGCCGCCCTTGTCTTCTATGGGCCGCGTAGCACGGATCTCGCTGATCCCACGGGGCTGGAGATGATTGAGGCGCTGCGGGCCATGGGCGCGCGCGCGGTGGTCGCGACGACCACGGACAGCCAGCGCGAATTCGTCCAATCCCTCGGCTTTGAGGACGCTGTGGCCGGCGTGGTGTCGCTTGAAGGCCTCACGCGCCGCCTGGGCGATGAGTTCGATTGGCCCGCCGCAATGCCGCGCTTGCCCGACGCCAAAGCCGACATCACGGCGTTTAAAATCGCAGTGCGCGCCTTCCAGGACACGACCCTCAAGCCCTTCGGCGCGGCGGTCGGCAAGCTCTTGCGGTCGCCCGACAACCCTCGCGGCGCGCCCGATATTGTGCTTGAGCGCGCGGGTCATGACGCGCTGGGCGTCTCCACAGCGCTGGTGAAGCCGTTCACGGGGCGCGTGATTTACGCCGAAGACATGAGCCGACGGCGCTTTAGCTTCTACGCCCCGCAAGTGTGGACGCGCCAACGCAAGATCCTCATGCCGACGGCCTCCATCCTCGGCACGCATTTGTGCAACGCTTATGAGGTCACGCGCATGAACGACATGATCGCGGCGGGCCTCTTGGACGTGACTGAACCGACAGTCGCGGCGTGGGCGGAGCTGCCGGCTTGCCACCAAGCCATGTGGGAGAACGCCCACACAGGCGCGACATACGTCGTCAACCACGCGCTGCCGGCTTTGGGTCTGCGCGGGCGCGACGCCTTGTTTGAGGCCTGGGCGGCGGCGGACGCCGACACCGACGCCCACGGTGCGGCGGGCTGACCTGTCGCAAGGACGCGCGTGGCCTGAGCGCCATCGGGGAGAAGATCAATGACGGACGATCCCGCAGACACCCTCGCCCTCGCGGAGACGCCGGCGGCGCCGGGCCAAGGCCGCCTCGCCGGCAAAGTCGCGCTGATCACCGGCGCGGCCGGCAATCTCGGCGGGGCGATTGTGCGCGCCTATCTGCGCGAGGGCGCGATGGTGGTGTTCTCCGGACGCAACCAGGAGCGCTTGGACGCCGCGCGGGCCGCCGCGCTTGCGGGCCTCAACGTCCCCGAGGCCCAGGCCGACACCCTGGTGATGGATGGCGGCGACCCCGCCCAAGTGCGCGAGGGCGTGGCGCGCCTGCTCGACGCCCATGGCCGGCTCGACATCCTGATCAACAACGCCGGCTCGGCCGGGCCGAAGCAGCCCATTGCGAGCATTCCGATGACGCGCGCCGAGCTTGAAGCGCTTGAGGGCGAGAGCGAGACGCTGGGCGACGCCTTGCGCAACATTTTGGGCGTGACGTGGAACGTCTCGCGCGCGGCCGCGCCGCACCTCACGCCGGGCGGCTCGGTGATCAACATCTCCACGGTGTTCTCGCGCACGCCCTATTATGGGCGCGCGGCGTATGTCACGCCCAAGGCCGCGCTCAACGCGCTCTCGCAGGCGATGGCCGCTGAACTCGGCCCGCGGGGAATCCGGGTGAACACGATTTATCCCGGCCCGATCGAGAGCGACCGCATCCGCAACGCCTTCAAGGCCATGGACAGCTTGCGCGGCGATGGGCAAGGCGCGACGGCGGCGACCTTCACCGCCCTCATGGGCCTCGCGCGCAGCACCGATGGCGGCGCGCCCGAGCCGCTGTTTCCGCGCCCGGACGATATTGCCGAAACCTGTGTGTTCCTCGGCGGGGCGGAGTCCGGCGCGCTCCACGCCCAGGCGCTTGACGTCACCCACGGCATGCGCGTGGCGATCGGATCCCAATCGGCCTGCATCGCGCGCCCGAGTTTGCGCGTCGTCGACGCCGACGGCATGACGGTCCTCGTGGCGGCCGGCGAGCAAGTGGAGGAGGCGCTCGCCATTGCGCGCGCCCAAGCCCGCGTCGGCGCGGATGTGATTTTGGGCTTCACATTGGAGGCCGATGTCCAAGCGGCGCGTTCGCTCATGGGCCGCGACGAGGCTGATGCGCGCATCACCGCGCGCCGCGTCGACCGGGCCGACCCCGCTGACCTCGAGCAGGCGCTCGCCGCGGGCGGCCGCGACGGGCAGGAGATCTCCAGCGCCATCATTTTACCGGCCTATCGCGCGGGGCGGCTTACAGGCCCTGTGCTTGAGGCGAGCGATGATGATGTGCGCGTCTTCTTAGACCATGAGCTTGGAGGGGCGGTGGCGCTTGCGCGCGCGCTCACCCGCTATTGGCGCGGCCATAAGCGCCTCGGTCATGATCCGCGCTTTGTGTTTATGAGCAATGGCGCTGACGCCGCCGGTGAGTCGTATGCGCGCTGTCTCGCCGCCGCGATGGAGCAACTGACCCGGATTTGGCGCGACGAAATGGAGGTCGACGTCGCCCATGGCCGTGCGCCGAAGGCCGCCTGGGGCAATCAGGTCGTGCGCACCACGAATGCGGAGCCGGAGAACCTCGCTTTCGCCGCCGCCCAAGCCGCGAGCATTCTCTTTGCTGAACGCAAAATCCCGGAGATCACCCTGAGCTTGCCGGTCTCCATCGCCGACTCCACCGGCGCCCGGCGCGCCATCGCCGGCCACACGGAAAACCTCGCGGGCCTGCATCTGGGGAAAGTCGCGCTCATCACTGGAGGAAGCCGCGGCATTGGCGGCCAGATCGCGCGCTTGCTCGCGCTCTCCGGGGGCAAAGTCATGCTCACCGCCCGCGGGGAGGACGAGCTGCGCGCCATGCGCGCCCACATCATCGCGGAACTTGAAGGCGTCGGCTATTCCGGCGCGGAGCGGCGGGTGCAGACGCTGGCCGGCGTGGATGTCGGGGATTTGCGCACCCTGCGCCGGGCGGTGGAAACCACGCTCGAGGCCTATGGGCGCATTGATTACTTGATCAACAATGCGGGCGTTGCGGGCGCGGAGCAAATGGTCGTCGACATGGAGCTTGAGGACTGGCGCTTCACGCTCGACGCCAATCTGGTCTCCAATTACGCGCTGATGGCCGAAGTCACGCCGCTGATGAAGCAGCAGGGCTCGGGCTATGTCGTGAATGTCTCGTCCTATTTCGGCGGCGAGAAGTTTCTCGCCGTCGCCTATCCCAACCGGGCCGATTACGCGGTCTCGAAGGCCGGCCAGCGGGCCATGGTGGAGAGCCTCTCGGAATTCCTCGGTCCGGAAATCCAGCTCAACGCCATTGCGCCAGGGCCCGTCGACGGCGACCGGCTCCAGGGCGTCGGCGGGCGGCCGGGCCTCTTCCAGCGGCGCGCACGGTTAATTCTTTTGAACCGCCGCCTCAACGCCGCCCACGCCGCGGTCGTGACGGCGATCCGCGCAGGAACCGCGCCCACTGTGGCGTTGGCGCATCTCGCGCGCAATGATGCGGCTGGCCTTGCGGACGACGCCGCCGCCCCGGAAAGCTTGCGCGCGTTCGCGGCGGCGTGCCGCAGAGAGGGCGCGGACGACTGCACGTGGGGCGATTTTATTCTGGACGACGACATCGCCTGGCGGCTCGTGCGGCGTCTCCAAGCGGGCGGCTATGTGGGCGAGATGGCGCTTGACGGCGCGCCGGCTGAGGGCCGCTTCCTCGATCCCCGCGATTGGCGCGCACGTGCTGGGGCGAGTTGGCTTGAGCGGCGCCCGCCCGATGACGCGCCCTTCCTGCCGGCTGGGGAGATCGATCGCCAGGCGCGCAAAATTGGCGACAGCGTGCTGTCGCTCCTGCACTTGGGCGCGATGCCCACCGAGACCGAAGTGGCCCTCGCCACCGTCTTCTTCCTCGCCGACCGCGCGGTCACGGGCGAGACGTTCATGCCCTCCGGCGGCCTTAACCTGGAACGCTCCGTCACAGAGCGCGAGCTCTTCGGCAGCGCCAAGGCCGAACGGGTCGCCTCTATGCGCGGCAAGAAAGTCTGGCTCATTGGCGAGCATCTCGCGCCCCATTTGGCCGAGGCCGCACGCACCTTTATCGAGCTGGGGGACGCCGCCACGGTCGTCTTCATCACGCGCACGGCCGCGGCCGCTCAAGCCATGCTTGCGGAATTGGACGATTTGCCTGACAGCAAGCTGCAAACGTATGTCTGCGGCGGCGATCTTGAAACCGCGATGGACGACGCCTTGCGCCAATATGGGCGGCCGACCACCATCGTCTCCACGCCCTTTGCGGATCTGCCCGACGTGCTCTTCGGCGCGCCGGGACGAGACCGTCTCGACCCGGCGGGCTTTCGTGAGCTGATTGAGGACAATCTCACGCACCATTTCCGTGTCGCGCGCAAAGCGGTGCTGTTTGACGGCGCTCAGCTCGTTCTCGTCGCGCCGGATGTGCGTGAGGGCGCCCGCGCGCCGGCCTTTGCGCTCGCCAACATGATTAAGACCACGCTGCACGCGTTCACCGCCACCATTGCGGTGGAAAGCGAACGTCTGGTCCACGACGCGCCCGTGAACCAGATCAATCTCACCCGCCGCGCCCGCTCCGAGGAGCCGCGGGACGCCGCTGAGCGGGCCGAGGAGATCAAGCGTTTTGCGCGCGCGGTCATGCTGGTCGGCGCGCCCCTGCCGGACGCCCAAGACTCCCGCTATCGCGCGCGCATTTATCGCGGCACGGCCACGACTGTGTAACGGATGCGGACGCCGCTTTAGGACGCCGCGGCGACGTCCACATCCTCCCAGGCCAGCCCGCCCGCATAGCGTTTGAATGTGCGGCCCTCATCGCCGATGGCGATCAAATGCAGCCAGCTGTTGTCGAAGAGCGCGCGCACGTTCTCGTGTTTCTCCAGAACGCGGTTCATCGCCTCCACCGGCGCTTCAATCAGCGCCGTCAGCCGCACAGGCTCGTGCATAAAGCGCTCCCCGTCATGGATGGACTGCAAGGGCAAGCCGACCCGCAGATCCCCAGCATTGCCCTCCAACACGCCGACGCCGCCCACGACGTTGTGCAATGTCTTATCGCCGCTGCCGAACACAGCATTATCGACCGTCGAGCCATAGTATTGGAGCGAAATCCAACTCGCGACCACGAGGGGCGCGGTCATAATCAGCTCAAGGATGGATTCGTCGGTGTCGCGACGCCAGTCATAGGAGTGCAAGAAGCTGCGCCCGCCCAAATCCACGCCCTCGGTGCGCGCGCGGGGAGCCGCGATGAAGGCCGCGCAACCGGCGAGCCCCCACTCCGGGCGCACTTGGGACCAATCGCGGCCCCGCTCGGCGATCCGGGCGTCGACGCCGCCGGCGCCGCTGAGGCCAAGCGTCGGCGCGCGTTCGCGGCGCACATGGCGCGAGGCCTCCGCCAGATCCGCCTGCAGCTGCGCGAGATCCGCGGCGTGGCTTGCAGGAACCGCGTCAAGGTCAAGCAGCGTCACCGCATCGCTGGTGGTGTCGTGAACGCCCGCGAGGAAGACTGTGTCCTCAGGCGCTGGCTTGCCTTTCGCGGCAAGGCCTGCGCGCACCTCCGGATCGTTGAGGATCATCGCCGCGACGCGGGCGTTCGCCTCCCCGCTGTGGCCGCCGCAGGCCCCGCAATCGAGGCCTGCGGCGTGGGGATTGTTGGTGGTCGCGGCGCCATGGCCGACAAGGACCACAAGCCGCGCGAGATTCTCCGTCAGCGTCATGCCGGCGAGGGCGTTTTCCGCCACCGCCAGGCGATCCGCCGCAGCGAGGCCGATATCGCGGGCGCCTTGGCGGTCCGGCGTGATCGACAGGCGCGCGGCCCCCGGCTTGGGCGCGCCGACAGCCTTGGCCGCGCTGCGCGCGAGAGCCCCGGCGAAGGCGAGGCCGGCGGCCTCCACAAACGCGAAGGAGGACACCGCCGCTGTGGCGAAGTTTTTCCACAGCGCCTTAGTGCGGCGATTGGCCTGGTCCGCCGCGGCGCGGCCGTCGGCGTGGCGTTGCTCGCTCACCACAAATTGGGGCTCAAGCAGGACCGGGCATTGGGCGTGTCCTGACGCACAGTCCGTGGGCGCGACCTCAATGGCTGCGCCAAAAAAGCCGGCGAAGCCGATCGTGGCGATGTCGGGATTGACGCGCTCCAGCGCCCGGCGATAGCGCTCAGACCGCACATCAATGCAGAAGACCGCCTGGGCCGCTGGCCGCGCCGGAGCCTGCGCGCTCGTCTGTGCGTTTTGGGCCTGGCGCGCCAGCGCGGTGATTACGGGCGCGCGATACCCGATCTCATAGGCAAGCTGCAGGATTTGATCCAACAGCGGCAGGCCGAAGGCGTCGCGGCCCGCGGCCATCGCCGCGCACGCCTCGCGCCATTGCGCATCGATTGCGTTGCTGTGCAAGCGGTCTTGCAACACGGCGTCCCACGCAATGCGCACCGCCAGCATCTCCATCACCATCGCGGGCGCGCCGCCGCGCAGCTCCGACACCCAACCGCGGCCGCGGGCGTATCCCGCCCAGCCCGCGATGGTGGCCAGCAAGCGATGGAAATATGCGCGGCGCGCTTCTGACGGGATGGTGAGGCGGTTGGCGGCCTCCACAATTGTATCCGCCGCCTGCTCCGGCAAGCGCGAGACCGCCGCGCGGAAGCCTTTCAGGCCCATCACCTCCGGCGTGCGGTCGATCAGCGCTTCTTCGCGCCAGGCCGCATAGGGCGACAGATCCCGCCAAGGCGAGCGCCAGCTGGCCTGGCCCTCGTCGAAATACGCCCCCGCCCAGGCCGAGATCCGATCGCGCGCAAGGCTCGCCCAGTCGCGCCGCGTCGCAGCGCTTGCAAAGTCGGCAAAGGTCGCCAAAGGCGTCGGTTCCGGGGCCGGCGCGCGCAGGCTGCGCGCCACGCCCGCGGCGTCCCAATGCGCGCCCGCGCCAAGTTCGCCGATCGCCGCCTCAAGGTGTGCGTCCGTGACCCGCCCCACCGCGATCGCCTCGGCGTAAAAGGATCGCGGCATCACCAAGCGCGCGCCATAGACATCCGCCAGCACGCCGGCGGCGTTGGCAAATGGCGCATCCGCGAAGCCAAGCGCGGGATTGACCGCCACGAAGCTGTGAAGCGGCCACAGCGGCGCGATCCGCGCGGCGGCGGCGATGGCGTCCGCGCGCACGACCGCGTGAGAGACTTCATCCAGCGCCAGCGCCGAACCGTCCTGGGCGCGCGCATGGCCCTCGCCGAGGCGATCGCGGACGAGACCCAGCTCCGGGCGCGGCCGACCGTTTTCATTGGCGGCCTCACGGCCCGCGCGCTCTCGGGTGACGTCGTCAAAAGACATGGGCGAGCCTCCAAAGGGGGTCGTGGGCGGCCGTGGCCGCGGGCTAAGCGCGCGGGGCTGGGGCGGCGCGCAGACGCAGCGCGCCCGCAAGCCGGTTAAAGAGCGCGTTGGCGTAAAAACCGTTGGCGATGTGGACATAAAGCGCCCGCGCCACGCCGCGGGTGCGCGCCGGCGCGAGGGCTTGGGCCAGGATCGTCACCGCGAAACCGCTCAACACGACCGCCAAAAGCCCACGAGCAAGCGGGTCAAGCGGCGCCGCCTCGGGGATCGCCCCGCGCAGCGCGAACGCCACGCCGCCCTGCAGCGCGAAATAGGCCGCGGAAGCGCCCGCCGACAGGCCGACCGCGCGCACCAGAACGCGCGCATCCGCGGCCGCGCGCGCCAGCATCAGCACCAGCCCCATTACGAACACCGCGCCGAGCCCCACCACGGTGGGCGATCGCGTAATCGCATACCCAAACAGCGCCGCCACGCCGGCGTAAATCCCAAGAGCCGCCGCGATTCCAAGACCCAACGCCGCCGGATGAGCCCGGGCGGCGGGCGTCGATGTCGTGACGTCGGCGGCCGCGCCGCCGGCGGACAAAAACGCATGCGCTTTGTAAAGCGAGTGGGCGAGAATGTGCAGCGTCGCCGGCGCAAACGCGCCAAGCCCGCACTGAAGCAGCATGAAGCCCATTTGCCCGACCGTAGAGTAGGCGAGCGCAATCTTAATGCTGGGCTGGGTGAGCATCACCACGGAGCCGAACGCCGCCGTCACCGCGCCGATCACGATCAACAGCTGCAGCGCCGGCGTGCTCAGCACCATCACATCCGCGAACCGGATCACCAGGAACCCGCCGGCGTTGATCACGCCGGCATGGAGCAACGCCGACACGGGCGTGGGCGTCTCCATCACCTCCGTCAGCCAGCCATGGGTGGGGAATTGGGCGGTTTTCAGCGCCGCCGCTAAGGCGATCAGGACGGCGGCCGCGCCGGCTTGAGCGGGAACTTCGCCCGTCTCGCGCGCCATGGCGGCGGCGGCGAAAATGTCAGCAAGGCGCGCGCTGTCAAAGGCTTGGATCAGCAGAAACGCCGCAAACACAAGGCCAGCGTCGCCCAGCCGCGCCAGCGCGAATTTCTTGCGCGCGGCGAGCACCGCCCCGCGCCGCTCCGGCCGAAACACCAAAAGCGAATGCAAAGCGAGGCTCATGGCGATCCACATCGCCGCCAGCTGAAACAGCCCGCCAGCCGTCACCAGCAAAATCACCGACGCCAACGTCAGCGTCAAACGCGCGAAAAAGCCGGGCTGGCGCGGATCGCCGGCGAGGTAATTGCGCGCGTACTGGATGACGATGAACCCGACGAACGTCACCAGCGCAAACATCAGCGCGCTGAAGGTGTCGAGCCGGATCCCCAGCTCCACCCCCGCCACGCCGATCGCGGCGTCCGTGGTCCCGGCCACGAGCGTGACGCCCAAGCTCCCGAACCCCAACGCGAACGCGAGCGCGCCCGCACCCGTGGCGACAGCCCGCGTGAGGCGCGGCGCGGCTCCCGCGGTCGCGGCCGCGAACAGCAGCGCCACCGTCGCGACCAGGGGAGCGCCGGCGATCAGCGAGGCGTTGGCGGCGAGGGGGGCGTCCATGGCGAACTCCGCGTCAAAATGTCACTCACCGCCAGTGTATGCAGACGTAGCTCTGGCAAAAAAATTCAATGATATGGGGATTTCGTTCTACAAAACAGAACGATGATGCGCAGGGAGAGCACATGTCCCTGAATTTCAAGCACTTGCGGTACTTCTGGGCCGTCGCCCATGCCGGTCATCTCACCCGCGCGGCTGAGCGGTTGAACGTGTCGCAATCGGCGTTGTCGGCGCAAATCCGCAAGCTGGAGGAGCGCCTGGGCCACGCCTTGTTCGCGCGCCGGGGCCGCCAGCTTGTGCTGACAGAGGCTGGGCGCATCGCCCTTGAACACGCCGACGTGATCTTCGCCACTGGCGCGGCGTTGACGGCCACCCTGGCGCGGCGGGAGGAGGGGGAGCGTCCGGCGCTGCGCGTGGGCGCGCTGGCGACATTGTCGCGGAATTTTCAAGTCGAGTTTTTGCGCCCCCTGACCCGCGCGCCAGGGGCGCGGCTGACTGTGCGCTCCGGCGGTCTGGGTGAATTGCTGGCGCTGTTGGAAACACAAGGGCTCGACGTGGTGCTGACCAATCAGGCGCCCAGCCGGCGCGAGGGCGGGCCGCCCTGGCGCGTCCACACCCTCGCTGAGCAGCCGGTGAGCTTAGTGGGGCGGCCGCCCCGGGCGGGCGACCGCGAACCGCCGGGGGATCTCGCCGCGCTGTTGTCTGAGGAACCGCTCATCGCGCCGAGCGTGGACACAAGCGTGCGCGGCGCGTTTGACGCGCTGACGGACCGGCTTGGCGTGCGCCCGACGCTTTTTGCGGAGGTTGACGACATGGCGTTGATCCGGGTTCTGGCGCGCGAACGGGTTGCGCGCGCAGTGGTCCCGCCGATTGTGGTGCGCGATGAGTTGGCCGCCGGTGCGTTGGTGGAGTTGGCGGCGCTGCCGGACCTGCACGAGACGTTCTACGCCGTCACCTTGCCGCGCCTCTTTCCCAATCCGTGGTTGGCGGTGTTGTTGGGTGAGGGGGCGCGCGAGCATGACGGAAGACGGGAAAGCGGACCCTCGCGGTGAGCCCGAGGGCGCCGTCATCGTGAGCGCGGCGCTGGATCTCGGCGGCGCAGATCGTCCCGAGGGTCCGCACCCGAAGGGCTCGAAATGACGGCGGGCGTCGGAGCGTCCAACGCCGCCGTGGGGGAGGGCTTGCGCCGCCCGCTCGCTGCGGCGATCGATCCTGCGCCGATCGCAAACGGTGGCGATGGGCGCCGCATGCGCCCCGAACGCGGCCACTCAGCCTTTGCGCGCGTCGACTTGAATCGGGCCGTCGGCGCGGCCGTGGATGAATTGATCCACATAAGGATTGCCGGAGTTCTCAATGGTCGCGGCCTTGTCGCGCCAAATGATCCGTCCGTCATAAATCATCGCGATGTCATCGGCGATTTTGCGCGCGCTGGCCATGTCGTGGGTGATGGAGATCGCTGTTGCGCCGAGCTCCGTCACTTGGGCGCGGATAAGATCGTTGATGACGTCGGCCGTGATGGGGTCGAGACCTGTGGTCGGCTCGTCGAAGAAAATAATCTCGGGCTTAGCGGCGATCGCGCGGGCGAGGCCCACACGCTTTTGCATGCCTCCGGAAAGCTCCGCGGGATGCAGATCCGCCGTCGATTCCGGCAAATTCACTTTGCTGAGTGCGTCAATCGCGCGCTCACGACCCTCGCGACGGGAGAGACCATCAGCGTTGATTAAACGAAACGCCACGTTCTCCCAAATCTTCAAGCTGTCGAACAACGCCCCGCCTTGAAAGAGCATACCGAACTTCGCCATGCGGTCTTGGCGTTCTTTGTCGCTGAGGGCGATCACGTCTTCGCCGTCGACCAGGATTTCGCCGGAATCAGGGCGCAGCAGGCCGAGAATGCACTTGATCGTCACGGACTTGCCCGTGCCGGAGCCGCCGATGATCACCAGCGATTGGCCGGCGTCGAGATCGAAATCCACGCCATTGAGCACGCGCTTGGGGCCGAACGCCTTTGTCAGCCCGCGCACGCGGATTTTGGGGACGGTCGCGCTCATGAGTCCAACAACACAGAGCCGAGAACGTAATTGGCGGCGATGATCAAGATCATGGCGGAGGCGACGGCGTTCGTGGTCGCGCGACCGACGCCCTGGGCGCCGCCGCGGCTCGTATAGCCGTGATAACACCCCATCAGCGTCAAGAGCAGCCCAAACACCGCCGCTTTAATCAGCCCCGACATAATGTCGCCGGCGTCGATCGTGTCGTCCACGCGCTGAAGGAACACCTCGCCATTCAGATCAGCCACTTGCGTGGCGATGACATAGCCCCCCAACACCCCGATAATGTCGGCGACAATCACTAAAAGCGGCATCGCAATAAGGCCCGCCGCCACCCTTGGCGCGATCAGATACCGATACGGACTGGTTGAGAGAGTGGTCAGCGCGTCAATCTGTTCGGTCACGCGCATGGTGCCGATTTCAGCGGCGATTGCGGCCGACACACGCCCCGCCAGCATCAGCGCCGCCAAAACGGGCCCCAGCTCGCGAATAATCCCCAAGCCGATCACCGCTGGCAAAATGAAGCCAAGCTGCGCCTGATCCGTGCCCGAAATGATGTTCAGCGCCAAAGACGCGCCCGTGAAAATCGCCGTCAGCCCCACCACCGGCAACGAGAAATAGCCGATGCGCATCAGCTGGCGCGCCACTTGGCCGCCGAAAAAGGGCGGCGTGGCCGCCGCCGTCAGCGCACGCCCGGCGAACAGCGTCACCGCGCCCGCGGCCGCAGCCGTCGCCAACACCACGCGTCCGACTGAGCGCACGGGCGACAAGAGCGTGGCGATCATCGTCACGCCGCGCCCCCGATATAGCGGCGCGCGCACCGCGGCCCGAGCCGGGTCAGGAACTCATAAGAGATGGTTCCCGCGGCGTCCGCCTGGTCATCAAGGGCGGCCTCAGCGCCCAAAAACGCCACCAGCGCGCCGGGGCGCGCGGCCTCGCCATGCGCGGTCACATCGACAGTGATTAAATCCATGGAAATACGCCCGACAATCGGAGCGTTACGCCCCGCAAGAACCCCATAGCCCCCCGCGCCCGCCGCGCGCAAGAAGCCGTCGGCGTAACCCAGCGCCACGGTCGCAATCTGCGCCGGCGCGGCCGCCGTGTGAGTGGCGCCATAGCCCACGCTCTCACCGGCGGCGATCGTGCGCACCTGCAAGATCGGCGCTTCAAGCGTCACGACCGGCGTCAAGGTCGGCGCGCGCGGATCGGCGCGCTCGTCAAATGGTCGCCCGCCATAAAGCGCAACGCCCGGGCGTGTGAGGTCAAACGCGTAAGCCTCGCCCATAAAAACGCCTGCGGAGTTGGCCAGGCTCAGCCGCGCTGCGGGCGTGACGGAGCGCACGCGTGCGGCGGCGTTCTGGAATTGAGCGGCCTGGTGAGCGTTGAGCGGGTGCTCCGGCGTCGCCGCGCACGCCAAATGGCTCATAATCAGCGTCGGTTGCGCTGCGATCAGCGTGTCGGGAGCGCCAAGCACTGCCGCAAGATCCGCCGCCGTCAGCCCCAAGCGGTTCATGCCGGTGTCGATGTGGAGCGTCGACGGCCCCGCGGCGCGCCACGTGCTGCAGGCCTCAGCCCACCGCCGCACTTGGTCTGGCGTGTTCAGCACAGGCGTGAGGGCGTGGGCGCTGTAGCACGCCTCCTCCCCCGGCATCAGGCCGTCGAGGATATGGATCGCGGCGTCGTCAGGGACCGCGCGGGCGCTGCGCAAGGCCACGCCTTCATCGGCGTTGGCGACAAAAAAGTGCCGGCACCCCGCCGCCGCCAGCGCCTGTGCGATACTGACCGCGCCAAGGCCATAGCCGTCCGCCTTCACCGCCGCGCCCGTGTGCGCTGTCGGCGCGGCCCGTTGCAGCGTTCGGTAATTGGCGATGAGGGCGTCTAAGTTGATGGTTAGACGCGGACGCGCCGCCGTCGGTCCGCGCGCGGCGGAGCCGCCGAGCGCGGGCGCGTCAGCCGCGAAGAGGGGGGCGCTTGGAGACGTCACGGAGCGCAAATTAGGGCCAAACGCCTTGCGTGAGTATCACCAATCGCGGCTCAGAACGACCACGAGAGCCCGCCGCCGGCCCACACCTCGGCGTCATCAGTGTCCGGACCGCGGCCATCGCGAAAGCGGCCCACGACCAGCTCGTCCGTCACGCTTGAGGCGCGCACGCCCACATAAGCCTCCACGCCGCGCAGGAAATCGCGCACAAGATCCGCGCGGCCGCGGGCGTAGAGAAAGTCATCCAGGTCTGATCCGCTCACATGACCAATGTCGGCCGAGCCGCGCAGCGCCAGCAAGAACGGCAAGTCCACCCGGTCATAAACGCCAGCCTGCACCGTCCAGGCGTCGTTTTTTGTGTCGTAAAAGCCATAGGCGGCGGGACTGAGCGGCAGCTTGGCGACCAAGCCGGCGTAAAGCTCGACCCGGTCGTCGACGCGCAGAGCGGACTGCGCGCTCAGATTGGCCGTCGCTGAAAGGCCGACATCAAGCTCTGCGCGCCGACCCAGCGCGCGCACCGCCCCGCCGCGGGCCGTCACGGCGGCGGTCGTTTCGTCAAACCCCGTCGCGTCATTGCGTATCCATGAGACAGCAACGTCCGCATAGGCGTCCCCAAGCGCGAGATCGCCAATCAGCGCAGCGGAAAAATCACCCAAACGCTGGCCGCGGAAAATCGCGTCCTGCTCCAGCTCAGCGCGCAGCGTGCGGCGAAAATCAAAGGCTGCAGCCGGCGAGGCGGCGAGGACGCCGAGGGCGAGCGCGACACCGGCCCGCCGTCCACGGCGTCTGAGCGAGGAAAGGCCCATCGCGTGTCTCACTCCATCGCCCGCAGTCGACACGGCTCGTAAGCCGCGTCCTGGCGGTGCGTCAAGGGAAGGGGACTGTGCGGCACGTAAATGGCGACGTCCGGCCAGGCGGGGGCCGCCCGACCGGCCGCCCGACCCGCGGCCGCGCGCTTACGCGTCGGCTTGGGCGGCGGCGATCGCGCCGTGGCAGTGTTTGTACTTCTTGCCCGAGCCGCAGGGGCAGGCCTCATTGCGCCCGACCCGACCCCAGGTTTCGGGCTTTTGCGGGTCCCGCGGCGCTTTCACGCCGGCGCGGGCGCCAGCGGCCGCGCGCGCCCGCGCGCGCCCGCCGCCATTGGCGGTCACGTGGTCAAGGGGCGCGCGCGCCCCGCCCACACGCAGGCCCGAGGGCGCAGCGTCATGGCGCTCAATCGTGCCCTCTGGCGGCGTCAGCGGCGGCGGCGGCGGCGCTTGCTGCACGCGCAAGCTCATCACCCGGCGCGTCACCTCCGCGCGCAGGCCGGACAACAACGCCTCAAACAACGCGAAGGCTTCAGTCTTGAATTCATTGAGCGGGTCGCGCTGCGCGTAGCCGCGCAAGTGAATCACAGAGCGCAAATGATCCAAGTGCTGCAAATGCTCACGCCAATGCATATCGATTGTTTGCAGCAGGATTTGCTTTTCCACCAGGCGCATGCGTTCGGGCGTCGCCTCCGTTGTGCGCTTGGCGTGGGTTTCATCGACCATGCGCGTGAGGCGCTCAATAATCTCTTCGTGAGCGATGCCTTCTTCAGCGGCCCACTCCTTAATCGGCGCCGCGACCCCGAGCACGGAACTCGCCTCTTCCGCCAATTCGGGAATGTTCCACTGATCAGCGTACGCTTTCGCCGGAATGTGGCGTGCGACCATGTCGCCGATCAGCTCGTGACGCATATCGCGCAGCACTTCGGCCACGTCATCGGCGCTCATGAACTCCACGCGCTGTTCGAAGATGGCTTTGCGCTGGTCGTTGATGACATTGTCGTATTTGAGCAAGTTTTTGCGGATTTCGAAATTCCGCTGCTCCACCCGCTTTTGGGCGGTCTCCAGCGCCCGGCTCATCCAGGGGTGGACGATCGCCTCCCCCTCTTTCATGCCGAGGCCTTTCATGATGGCGTTCATGCGCTCCGGAGCGAAGATGCGCATGAGATCGTCGTCCACCGAGACGAAGAATTTCGAGCGGCCCGGGTCGCCCTGGCGGCCCGTTCGTCCGCGCAGCTGGTTGTCGATGCGCCGGCTTTCATGGCGTTCGGAGCCGATCACATACAGCCCGCCGGCTTCCAGGGCCTCTTGGCGCTTTTGCGCGACGTCGCGCTCAATGGCGTCGCGCGCTTTGGCGAGCACGTCCGCTTCGGGCGGTTCGCCGCGGCGCTTTTCCGCCTCCGCCGTCCACTCCGCCAAGCGCATCTCGACATTGCCGCCGAGCTGAATGTCCGTGCCGCGCCCGGCCATATTGGTGGCGATGGTCACCGCCCCCGGCACGCCGGCTTGGGCGACGATCGCGGCTTCTTGCTCGTGATAGCGGGCGTTGAGGACTTGGTGGGGAATTTTGGCTTTCTTCAAGAGCTTGGATAGCTCTTCAGACTTTTCGATCGACACCGTGCCCACCAGCATTGGCTGGCCCGTGGCGTGACGCTCTTTAATCTCCGCCAGGATGGCGGCGTTTTTCTCCGCCGCGGTGCGATAAATCTCGTCTTCTTCATCGATCCGCTTCACGGGCCGGTTGGTGGGGATCTCCACCACGCTCAACCCGTAAATCTCGCCGAATTCGGAAGCCTCCGTCGAGGCGGTGCCGGTCATGCCGGCCAGTTTGGTGTAGAGGCGGAAGAAATTTTGGAATGTGATCGACGCGAGCGTCACATTCTCCGGCTGGATCGTGACGCCTTCTTTGGCTTCGATGGCTTGGTGCAAGCCCTCCGACAGCCGCCGGCCCTCCATCATCCGGCCGGTGAACTCGTCAATCAGAACCACAGCATCGTTGCGCACAATGTAATCTTTGTCGCGTCTGAACAATTTGTGCGCGCGCAAGGCCTGATTCAAATGGTGGACCACGGAGACGTTGGCGATGTCATACAAGCCGCTTTCCGTGATCAGCTCATGCTCGAGCAAAATCCGTTCTGCGTTCTCATTGCCGTCTTCGGTCAAAGCAACCGAGCGTTGCTTTTCATCAATCTCGAAGTCATCGTCGAGCAAACTGGGGATCACGGCGTCAATAGTGCGATAAAAGTCTGAGCGATCGTCGGTCGGGCCTGAAATGATCAGCGGCGTACGCGCTTCGTCGACCAGAATGGAGTCCACCTCATCGACGATAGCGAAGTGGTGGCCGCGCTGCGCCATATCCTCAAGCGCATATTTCATATTATCGCGCAGGTAATCGAAACCAAACTCATTGTTGGTTCCGTAGGTCACATCCGCACCATAGGCTTCTTTGCGCTGAATATCGGTGAGGCCATGCACGATGCACCCCACCTCCAGACCTAAAAACCGGTAAACGCGCCCCATCCATTCCGCATCGCGGCGGGCGAGGTAATCGTTCACGGTGATGACGTGGACGCCCTTACCTTCAAGCGCGTTGAGATAAACAGGCAGCGTCGCCACCAGCGTCTTACCTTCACCCGTGCGCATCTCAGCGATGTCGCCTTCGTGCAAGACGATGCCGCCGATCAACTGCACATCATAATGGCGTTGATTGAGCGTGCGCTTCGCCGCCTCACGCACCACCGCGAAGGCCGGCTCAAGCAAGGAGTCCAAGCTCTCACCCGCGGCGACCCGTTCCTTAAATTGGACCGTTTTTGCGCGCAATTCGCTATCGGTGAGCGCCTCAAACTCGCTCTCCAGCGCATTGATCCGCTGAACGCGCGGCTGGTGCTTGCGCACCTGCCGATCATTGGAGGAGCCGAACAACTTCTGCGCCAATTGGAGCATAAACGGGGCTTTCGTGTCTCGCAGCGCCGGGCGTGGCGTGAGCTTGCGGCCGTCAAGGGGGAGCAAAGCACAAAACGCGCCTCGACAGGACCGCCGCCGTCACTTAAGGACCCGGTCTCGGTGAGTCAACGCGAGCCGGCCTGCGTTCCGCCGGACGTGGGGGCGGGGCTGGCCGGCGTTGGGGCGCGTTCACACGTGGGGCGTCGAGGGACGGCGTGAGCGCCGGACAGCGCCCGCCGGGCGAGCGCCGCGCCCCGCGCTGCGACTGCGCTGAGGAAGCGCGCGATCTTGGATGGGTGACATGCGTGTACTGCGTGGATTGAGCGGCGTCGCCGCCGCGGCCGCATTGGGACTGGTTGGATGCGGCGCGCCAGAGGGGGACGCCGACGTCGATCCTTTCGGCGCGGCTGTCGTGCGCATTGGCGATGCGGTCGCGGCGGAGGTGAACGGCACGCCCATTTATGTCTCGGATGTGCGCCGCGCCGGCGTCGACATGGAGATGGTGGAGGCGTCGGAGCCCCTCGACCCCAGCGGCGATCGCTTCGCGTATGTGTTGGATTGGCTGATCCAGCGTCGGCTGTTGGCGCTCGAAGCGCGCCGCCGCGGCCTCAATCAAACGCAGGAGGCGCGGCGGCGCCTCGCGGTCGCTCAAGAAGCGATTCTCTACGACATTCTCGTGGAGACGGTGGAGGATGACGCCGTCACGGAAGAGGCGTTGCGCAAATTCTACCAAGAGCGCTTGCAATTCCCGCCGGGCGAGGAGGTGCGCGCGCGTCTCATCGTCACCGCCACACTAGCGGAGGCGGAGGCGATCGCTGAACGCGCCCGTGTTGAAGGGGCTGATTTCGCCCAGCTGGCGCTGGAGAACTCCACCCATGACGCCACGCGCTTGGAAGGCGGGGACCTGGGCTATTTCGGGCGCCAAGAACTGCCCGTGGAAGAGATCGAGACGGTCGCCTTCGCCACGGGCGTGGGCCAAGTGTCAGACCCCTTCCGCAGCCGTTTTGGCTGGCACATTCTGAAGGTGGAGGACCGCCGCGAGCGCGACCACCGCACCTTTGAGGAGCTGCGTCCCCAATTGGCGCAATGGCTGCGCAATGAGGCGCGCGCCCAGTTGATCGAAAACTTGACGGATCCCGCGCGTGCGGGCGTGACGCGCTTCATCGGGTCAAGCGGCGGCGTCTCCGACGCGCCTTACGAGGAGCCGCGGCCGCCGTCTCCGGTCCCGGCTGACGCCGCCCCAGCGAGCGCAGCCCCGCCCGCGACTCCGTGACGGCCAAGGAGGAGGCGGGCCGGCGCCCGCTTCTGGTGGCGGCGGCGGCGCTGTTGGACGCTGATGGGCGCGTTTTGCTCGCCCAACGTCCGGCTCACAAAGCCCATGGCGGCTTGTGGGAGTTTCCCGGCGGCAAGGTCGAGGCGGGCGAAACCCCAGAAGCCGGTTTGATCCGTGAGCTGCGCGAGGAGCTGGGCGTCGAGCCGTGCCCGACGTGTGTCGAGCCGTTCGCGTTTGCGTCAAGCGCCATCCACCGCCTGGCGCGCGCGACCGTTGGCGCGGAGGTCGGCCCCGCGGACACGCCGATGGATATCGTGCTGCTGCTGTACGCCTGCCGGCGCTGGGACGGGATTGCGGAAGGCCGCGAAGGCCAAGCGCTTGTCTGGTCGCCGCGGGACCGGCTCCATGAGCGACCGATGCCGCCCCTGGATCGGGAGCTCGCCGCCGCCGTGCGCGACCGGCTGCATGGCGCGCGCGTGGCCTAGACGGCGCGGCCGCGTCACCGCCCCGCTTTTTCACCGGCGGATTGTTCCGTCACCCCTAACGCGTCGGCGAGGCGCGTCGTGGCGGTCCCGGGTTTGAGCGGCTTTTGCTGGGAGGCGTCCGGCGCCCAGCCCGTCGCCCACACAATCTCAAACGTCGCGCGCACCTTGCCGTCAGGGTCTGCAAACCGCGCGTGATAGTGCTCCGCCATGCGCACGAGCAGCCCGCGGGTGAGCGGTCGGCGGCTGCGCGCGACCATGGCCGCGGTCTCGCCCATCGCGCGCAGGTCCCGCAACAATTCCAGCGGCGTGGCGTAGCGCACCGTCAACCGATCCACATCCGACACAGGAAGCGCAAACCCCGCCCGTTGCAAAAGCCCTGCAAGATCAAGCGCATCGGCGAACGGCGCCACGCGCATTCCGGCGCCGCCGGTCTCGGCCTCCGCCGCCAACAGGCTCGCGCGCAGCTCCGTCAGCGTCGCGCCGCCAAAGAGCGCGCCGATGAAGAGGCCGTCAGGCTTGAGCGCGCGGCGGATCTGCACCAGAGCGCCCGGCAAGTCATTGACGGCATGCAGCGACAACACGCTGGCGATGAAGGCGAGCGCGCCGTCTGCAAAGGGCGAGCGCTCCTCATCCGCCACGATCCGCAGGGCGTCGGCGTCGGCGTCGGCCGCGGCGTCGGGTTCGGCGCGCGGAGCGAGGTCGGCTGCGACCAGCCACGGCATTTGCGCGCGCGCGGCGGGATCACGCGCCCAGGCCCGCGCCAACGCGTCGCCGCCGCCTAAGGCGACGGTTGTCGGAAACACGCGTTTGATCGCCGACACGCGCTCAATCACGGCGCGCGCGACATCATCGTGCAGAAAGGTGGCGGCGTCGGCGTGGAGGCTGGCCGCCGTCGCGCGCGCGGCGCGCGCGCGGCGCTGGCGCACAAGCGCGCGATCGAACACACTCGGCGCAGCCGCGCCGAGAACGGGGTCGGGGGCAGCCGCGCCGAGAACGGCGTCGCCGGGGGAGACAGATGAGGATGAGCGCGCACGCATGAACCGCATATGGGACGGCTGGGCCGCAGCGACGAGCGATCGCGGCCGGCGCCGCGCGCGCGCATGGGCGGTCCGGGGGGCGCGGGCGCTGATCGATGTGGCGTTGCCCCCGACATGCTTGGCGACGGACGAGCCCGTGGAGGCGGCGGGGCGCGTGTCGCCGGCCGCCTGGGCGCGTTTGACCTTCCTCACAGCGCCCCAATGCGCGCGCTGTGGAACGCCGTTTTCCTGCGATTGGGGGCGTGAAGCGCTGTGTGGCGCGTGCTTAGCGCGCCCGCCCGTGTTCGATACGGCGCGCGCGGCGTTAGCCTATGACGATGACAGCCGCCCGTTGGTGTTGGCGTTTAAGCATGGCGGGCGCGTGGACGGGCTGCCAGCGTTCGCAGGATGGATGGCCGCCGCGATGGCGCCGGGCGCGGCGGCGGACATCGTCCTTCCCACGCCGCTGCATCCATCGCGCTTGCGCGCACGCCGCTTCAACCAAGCCACGCTGTTAGCGCGCGCGCTGGCGCGGCGGCTCGGTTGGCCCTTCGACGCCGACGCCCTGGAGCGGATTAAGCCCACCGTGAGCCAAGGCGGCCTCTCCGCGTCCGGCCGTCGGCGCAATGTCGCCGGCGCGTTCACTGTCCCTGCGGCCGCGCGCTCGCGCGTCCAGGGCGCGCGCGTCCTGGTGGTGGATGATGTCTTTACCACGGGCGCCACCGCGCAAGCCGCGACGCGCGCGCTCAAGCGGGCCGGCGCGGCGCGTGTCGATGTCGTGAGCCTGGCGCGCGTTGTGCGCCTTGACGATCCCACTACATACCCGTCAAGGAGAGCGCCATGACCAAAGTGACTGTCTACACGAAGCCGTTTTGTCCCTACTGCATGCGCGCCATGTTTTTGCTGCGCAACAAGGGTGCGGATGTGACGGAGATCGCCAACGCCCACCGCCCGCACGTGCGCGAGGAGATGCGCGCGCGGTCCGGCGGAGCCGACACTTTCCCGCAAATTTTCGTTGGCGAGCAGCATGTCGGCGGGTGTGACGACCTCCTGGCGCTGGAGCGGCGGGGCGCGCTCGACGCGCTGCTGGCGGGCGACGCCGCGTGACGGAGAGCGCCGCCGCCACGCCGGCCTCTGCGCCTGACGCCGTTTCCGTAGGGCTCGTTCAAATGCGCGGCGGCCTCGATCCGGCGGCCAACGCCGACGCTGTGGAGGCGTTGATCCGCGACGCCGCCGCGGCCGGCGCTAGCCTCATCGCAACGCCGGAAGCGACCAACATTGTCCAGCGTGACGGCGCGGCCTTGCGCGCGGCGGTGGTCGCGGCCGAGGATGATGTGGTTTACCAGCGCCTCGCCGCCTTGGCTGGAGAGCTTGGGGTGTGGATCCTCGCCGGATCGCTGATGGTGCGCGCTGGGGATGGCGGCGTTGCAAACCGCGCGCATTTGTTTGACTCCTCCGGCGCGTTGACGGCGGCCTACGACAAAATCCATTTGTTCGACGTGACGTTGAGCGGACGGGAATCCTACGCGGAATCCGACACCGTCAGCCGCGGCGGCCGCGCGGTGCTGGCGGCGACGCCGGCCGGGCCCATGGGCCTCACAGTGTGCTATGACTTGCGCTTCCCCCAGCTTTACCGGGCCCTCGCCCAAGCGGGCGCGCGCGTAATCGCGGCGCCGGCGGCGTTCACGCGCCACACCGGCCGCGCCCATTGGGACATTTTGGTGCGGGCGCGGGCGGTGGAGACCGGCGCCTTCGTGCTCGCGCCGGCCCAGGGCGGCGCGCATGAGGACGGTCGCGCCACGTGGGGCCGGTCAATGGTGGTGGATCCCTGGGGCGCGGTGGTTGCGCTGCTGGACCATGACGCGCCGGGAGTGCTGATGGCGCGCCTCGATGGGGCGGCGGTGGATCGCGCGCGCGGCAAAATCCCAAGCCTTGAGCATGATCAGCCTTTTGTCGGGCCCGATCCTTTAGCGTCTGCGGCGGCCGGCGCGGCGGCCGTGACGGCCTCATGATCAAATACGCGTTGCGCTGCGGCCGTGATCACGAGTTTGAGGCCTGGTTTCCAAGCTCCGACGCCTATGACGCTCAAGCGGCGGACGGCTTCGTCGCCTGCCCGGTGTGCGGCGACTGTCGCGTGCGCAAGCAAATCATGGCGCCGGCCTTGGCGCGCGGCGCGCGTGCGCCCGCCGGTGGGGAGGCGGCGCGTGAGGCCGCGAGCGCGGCTGGGGTCAAACCCGGCGACGGCCCGGCCGCGCCCCCCGCCGGCGCGGCGAGCGCCTCCGACGCGGACGCCCGTCGCGCCGCCTTTTTGGAGTTTGCAAGCCGTGTGCGCGAACACATCGCGCAAACGCATGATTATGTGGGTGAGCGGTTTCCCCAAGAGGCCCGCGCGATGCATGATGGCGAGCAGGAGCATCGGCCGATCTACGGTGAAGCCACCGCCGAGGAAGCGCGCGCGTTGAAGGAGGAGGGCGCGCCGGTGGCGGCCTTGCCGGCAGTCTTCGCCCCAACTCCGCCCAAAAAACTCAACTAAGTGCTGAAAGCGCAAATGAGGGGTGACGCGCGCCCATGCGGTGTGTCGCGCGCATCCCAGTTCTGTCGGAGGTGACCCATGCCAGCTCGCGCGGCGTTTGTGGATCTTGGTCGTGGCTTAGCCGCCCTCGGGGCCGCCCTCGGGGTCGCCCTGGCGGCGGCGCTGGCGGTTCCTGCGGCCGCCTCGGCGTTTGACGCCGCGGTGTGGGAGCGCGATGCGACCCTCATTGAAAAAGGCGTGCTCGCGCCGGTGGACGACGAGTTCTTGCGGTCGAAAGGCGTGGAGACGTGGCAGGAGTATCACGCGGCCTTCCGCGCCGGCTTGCAACGGTTTGACACGGTGGTCGACCAGCGCTCTTACCAAATTCTGGAGGAAGTTGCGCGCCAGATGCAGGACGACTTTGAGACCTTCCCTGAAGAAGAACGCTGGCAGGACGCCAGTTATTACATCCGCACGAAGCTGGTGCTGACGTCGTTTGTTCTGAAAATCGGCGGTTCGTGAGGCGACGCCGCGTCCGCTCAAACGCTCGGCGGGCGTGTCGCGGTCATCAGATAATTCACCGCGGCGTCCCGGCTCAGCGACCATCGGTCGAGCAGCGGGTTGAAGCTCACGCCCACCGGCCCGTCGACAGCGAGCGGCGGGGCGAGGGCGCGGCGGATGTCCTGCGGGCGCACCAGCTTGTCGAACTGGTGGGTCCCCCGCGGCAGCCAGCCCAAGACGTATTCCGCGCCGACAATCGCCAAAGCGAACGCCTTCGGCGTGCGGTTGATGGTGGCGATGATCATGACGCCGCCGGGCGCAAGCATCACCGCGGAGGCTTTCAAGAACGCGTCCACATCCGCGACGTGCTCCACAACCTCCAAATTCAAGATCACATCGAAGGGCGCGTCGCCGGCTTCCGCCAGCTGCTCCACCGCGCCGTGGCGGTAATCAATGGCGAGGCCGACGCTTTGAGCGTGAGTGAGGGCGGTCTTGACGTTGCGTTCCGCGGCGTCGAGGCCCACGACGTCAGCGCCCAACCGCGCCATGGGCTCGCTGACCAGGCCGCCGCCGCAGCCAATGTCCAACAGACGCAGGCCCTCAAACGGTCGTTTCGCGTGGGGGTCCAGCCCGCGATGGGCGCACACCGTGTCGCGGATAAAGCCCAGACGCACAGGATTAAAGACGTGCAGCGGCTTGAACTTGCCTTTGGGATCCCACCATTCATCCGCGATGGCGGAGAACTTCGCAATTTCCGACGGATCCACGCTCGCCGAGCGCAGGGTGTCGGGCGCAGCCGCCAGCGCCATGGGGTCTCCTTTCGCGCGTATCCTCGTTGCAAGGGTTGCGCGATATCACCATCGCGCTGTCATGGATATGGGCGCGGGGCGTCCCGAGGTCGAGCGGCGCTGGTGACCGGATGCTCCCGGAAAGGCGTCCGGCGAGGCGATGCTGGCGCTGGCGGCGGCGGCGCGCGCGGAGCGTGAGGCGGAGGACGCGATGGCGCGGGTCGTGATGAAATTCGGCGGGACATCAGTGGGCGATCCCGACCGCATCGCCCGGGTGGCGCGGATTGTGGCCGCCGCAGCAAAGGCCCAGCCCAGGCCGGGGGCGGGCGTGGCCGTCGTCGTCTCAGCGATGGCGGGGGAGACCGACCGGCTGGTCGGGCTCACAGAGGCCGTCGCGCCGCAAGCCCACGCCCATGACGGCGATGAGTATGATTGCGTCGTCGCCGCCGGCGAACAAGTGAGCGCGGGCCTCTTGGCGCTGGCGCTGCGGCGGCTTGGCGCGCCGGCGCGGTCGTGGCAGGGCTGGCAAGCCGGCGTCGGGACCGACGCCGCCCATGCGCGCGCGCGCATAACGGGCGTGGACGCGCACACGCTTGGCCGCGCGGTGGACGCTGGTGAAATCGCGGTGGTGGCCGGCTTTCAAGGCGTGGGACCCGATGGGCGGATCAGCACGCTTGGCCGCGGCGGCTCCGACACCAGCGCTGTGGCCATGGCGGCGGCGCTGGGGGCCGCGCGGTGCGACATCTACACCGACGTCGACGGCGTCTACACCACCGATCCGCGCATTGAGAAGCGCGCGCGCCGGCTCGATAAGCTATCGTTTGAGGAAATGTTGGAGATGGCGTCCCTCGGCGCGAAAGTGCTCCAGACCCGGGCGGTGCAGTTGGCGATGGCGCGCCGCGTGCCGATCCGGGTGCTGTCAAGTTTTGAAGAACCCAACGATCACACGCCGCCCGTCGGCACCTTAGTCAGCGATGAGGACCCCAGCATGGAGCAGCGTGTGGTCAGCGGCATCGCCTACACGCGCAATGAGGCGCGGGTGACGGTGATGGGCCTGCCGGATGTGCCGGGGGCCGCGGCGGGCGTGTTTTCCCAACTCACGGAAGCCGGCGTGAATGTGGACATGATCCTGCAAAACCCCTCCCGCGAGGACGACAAAGCCAACCTCGCCTTCACTGTCGGCGAGGCCGACATGGCGCGCGCGGTGGCCGCGATCGACGCCGCGCGCGCGCGCTTAGGGTTTACGGAGTTGAAAACGAAGACGGACCTGGCGAAAGTCTCTGTGGTGGGGGTGGGCATGCGCAGCCATGCCGGCGTCGCCCACACCATGTTTGCGGCCTTGGCGGAGCGCGGGATCTCCATCGAGGCGATCTCCACCTCGGAGATCAAGATTTCCGTGCTCGTGGCGGGCGAGTATGTGGAGCTGGCGGTGCGCAGCCTCCACGCCGCTTACGGGCTTGACCGCGATGGCGCGGACCCGCGTGACTGATCAGGCGTAGAGGCGGATGGCCGATCCCCTTCCTTTCTCCACCGGCGTGCGCCGGCTGATGCGCGAGATCCGCGAGCTGATGGCCGCGCGCGCGGGCGCGCAGCAGCGGCTGGACCAATTTGTGCGCGTCATCGCCGGCGGGCTGGAGGCTGATGTCTGCTCAGTCTATTTGCGCCGCGCGGCGGGCCAAATGGAGCTGTGCGCGACCCACGGCCTCGCGCCGGACGCGGTGCACCAGCTTTATCTCGCGCCGGGCGAGGGTTTGGTGGGCGCGGTGGCCCAAGCGCTGGCGCCGGTGAATGTGGATGACGCGCCGAACCACCCCGCCTTTTCATACCAGCCCGAGGTGGACGAAGACGGCGTCGTCTCGTTCCTGGGCGCGCCGATTTTGCGCGGCGGCCGGTTGCTGGGTGTTTTGACGCTGCAGAACCGTGCCGCGCGCTTTTACGACGTCGACGAAGTGGAGACGCTGCAAACCGCGGCCATGGTGCTGGCGGAGGTGGTGGCTGATCCCGCCATCGCCGGCGAGCAGACCCTCAGCGGCCTTGAGTTGCGCCCCAGTCGGGCGGAGCGGCGCGTGGGCCGGCGCATCGCCGACGGCGTCGCGGTGGGCCGCGCCGTCAAGCATGAGCCCCATGTGCCGGTCGCCAAACTGATCGCCGACGACCCCGAAGCGGAGGCCGAGCGCGTCGAGCGGGCGGTGGTGCGCTTGCGCGACGCCATCGACGCCCTGGTCAGCGGGCGCGCCGCGCGCTTGGATGAACCGCGCGAGGTGCTCGAGGCCTACCGCATGATCGCCCACGACCATGGCTGGCTGGAGCGGTTGCGAGACGCCGCGGTCTCCGGCCTCACCGCGGAAGCAGCGGTTGAACGCGTGCGCAATGAGCATCGCGCGCGGCTCACGCAAACACGCGATCCTTATTTGCGCGCGCGCTTGCACGATTTGGAGGATTTGGCCAACCGGCTCCTGCGCCATTTGGCGGAGGAGGATGGCGGCGTCATTGCGCCTGTGGAGCTGCCGGACGACGCGATTTTGATTGCACGCGATATGGGCCCGGCGGAGCTGTTGGAGCACGACGCCTCGCGTCTGAAAGGCGTGGTGCTGGAGGAGGGCACGCCCAACAGCCACGCCGCGATTGTCGCGCGCGCGCTGGGCGTGCCGATGGTGGGCCGCCTCGACGGCGTGCTGGACCGGGTGGAGGACGGCGACACCGTCATTGTCGACGGCGCCCGCGCGGAGGTGCATTTGCGCCCGAGCGCGGATGTGATGGAGTCCTTCCACGCCAAGATTGCGCTCTCTGGCGAACAACGCGCGGAGTTCGCCCGCTTGCGTGACCGGCCCGCCATCACCCGCGACGGCGTGCGGGTGTCGCTGTTCGTGAATGCGGGCCTCGCGGTGGATTTGCCCCAGATTGCGCGCACGGGCGCGGACGGCGTCGGCCTGTTCCGCACCGAGTTCCAGTTCATGGTCGCCGACACCATGCCCCGCTTGGCGGAGCAGGCGGCTCTTTATCGCGCGGCGCTTGAGGCCGCGGGCGAGGCGAAGCCGGTGGTGTTCCGCACCCTCGACCTCGGCGGCGATAAGATCCTGCCTTATGTCGAAAGCGATGAGGAGGAGAACCCCGCTCTCGGCTGGCGGGCGGTGCGTCTCGCGCTCGATCGGCCGGGGCTGATGCGCTACCAGCTGCGCGCGCTTGTGGACGCAGCGGCGGGGCGCGCGCTGCGGGTGATGTTTCCCTTAGTGGCCACGGTTGCGGAGTTTCGCAGCGCCAAAGCGCTTGTGGAGGCGGAGGTGACGTGGGCCGCCCGGCGCGGCCGGCCGCGGCCGACCCATGTCGAGACGGGCGCGATGCTGGAGACCCCGGCCTTGGCGTTTCAACTCGACGCGCTGCTGACGGAGGCGGATTTCATCTCGGTCGGCGCCAATGATTTGATGCAGTTTTTTTTCGCCGCCGACCGCAATCATCCCAAGCTCGCTGAGCGTTATGATATTCTCTCGCCGGCCGCGCTGCGGTTTCTCGCCCAGATCAGCGAAAGCGGGTTGCGCGCGGGCGTGCCGATCACGGTGTGCGGGGAGGCTGCGGGCCGACCATTGGAGGCGATGGCGCTGATCGGTCTTGGGTTCACGCGGCTGTCGATGCCGCCCAACGGGATCGGTCCGGTCAAGCGCGCGATTTTGGACATGGACGCGCGGGCGGTGCGGGACCAAGTGCTGACGCTCATTCAAGAGCCGGATTCTGATGTGCGCGCGGCCTTGGAAGCCGTGGCTGAAACCCTTGGGGTGGAAGCCTAACAGCGCCCCAAGCGCCCCCTGAAATGGGTGCGCTGAGCGGCCGCAGCCGCGAGGCGCGCGCCGCCCTTGTCGGGCTCGGGCGAACACGCTTAAGCGTCCCTGGCGCGCAGTGGAAAATCGCGGTTTCGGCGCGACGTTTGCGAGGCGTTTGCCCATCAGCCTCAGAATGGAGCGCGGGTGTGACGGACTGGGCCATGGATGACGACACGACCATTGGCGCGCGCTTAGCGGCGGCGCGCGAGGCCAGCGGTCTGAGTGTGCAAGACGTGGCCGACGCCACGCGCGTGCGCCGCGAATTCCTTGAATCCATCGAGGCGATGGATGAGCGCGGCTTGCCGGAGCGGCCTTACGTCCTGGGCTTTGTGCGCGCTTACGCTGCGAAAGTCGGCCTCGACCCTGAAGACGCCGCCAAAGCCTTCGCCGCTCAAGGCCGCGTACGCCGTCCGGCCGCGCGCGCCGCCGCCAGCTATCCGCGTCCCCAGCCCGCCCGCCGCGTGGCGATTCCGCCCGTGGCGGCCGCGGGCCTCCTTGGCCTTGCGGCGGCCGTCGCGTTGTGGGCCTCCACGGCCTGGGACGCCGGTCCGCGCGCGCCTGACGCGATCCCGCCAGTGCCGGAAGCCCTCCAGGCCTGGGTCGCTGCTGAGCCGGGCGCGCCGGAAGCCGCCCGCGCCATGGCCGCGCTGACGGCTCAAGACGGGCCAGTGATCACCTTGCGCGCGCGCATTCCGGTGTGGGTGGAGGTGACGGACGTCAATGGCGCGCGCGTTTTCGCCTCAGAGCTGCGCGCCGGCCAGGTCTTCCGCACGCCCCAGCAGCCGGGCCTTGTGGTCGCCGCCGGCAATGGCGGCGGGGTGGAGGTCTATCGCGACGGCGCGCTGGTGGGACGCTTAGGCGAACCGGGCTTGCCGGTCTCTTCTTGGCGCGTGGACGAAGCGCGGTTTCCTGCGCTCGCGACCTTGAGCGACGCTGCGCCGTAAGGGCCGGCGGGCGCTTCAACAGCCTGTGATTTTCGGGTATTGGCGCAGGGAGCGTCATAAGGGTGCAATTCGCCTCGCCAGGGTGTAGAGGAGGGGCGCCGGAGAACCGTGGAGGCCCGATTAATGTCCCAGCCTGTTTCGCTTGATCCCGCGCGCGAGCCCGCGTCTGATCTCCACGCGTCCGACACACAGGCCCGCGCGGTGCGCCCTTGGCGCATGATCGACCGTCGCGCCTGCCGTCAAATTATGGTGGGCGATGTGCCGGTGGGCGGGACTGCGCCCATTTCCGTGCAATCCATGACGAACACGCCGACGGAAGACGCGAAGGCGACGATCGACCAGATCCGGCGGCTGGAGGAAGCCGGCGCCGACATCGTGCGCGTCTCATGCCCGGACGTCGAATCGACGGCCGCCTTCAAGACCATTGCGCGCGAAGCCAATGTCCCGCTCGTCGCCGACATTCACTTCCATTATAAGCGCGGCATTGAAGCCGCGCAGGCCGGCGCGGCGTGCTTGCGCATTAATCCCGGCAATATCGGCTCAGCAGATCGCGTGCGCGACGTCGTCCAAGCCGCGAAGGACCATGGCTGCGCCATCCGCATCGGCGTCAACGCCGGCTCCCTGGAAAAAGAATTGCTGGAGCGCTATGGCGAGCCCTGCCCGGAGGCGATGGTGGAAAGCGCGCTCAATCACGCGCGCATTCTCCAAGACCACGACTTTCACGAATTCAAGATTTCGGTGAAGGCCTCTGATGTGTTCTTGACGGTCGCGGCCTACCAAGCGTTGGCGGACGCGATTGACTGCCCGCTGCATTTGGGTGTGACGGAAGCGGGCGCGTTGCGCGGAGGCACGGTGAAGTCCTCCATCGGGCTGGGCATGCTGCTGTGGTCGGGGATCGGCGACACAATTCGCGTGTCTCTTTCCGCAGACCCGGTGGAGGAGATCAAAGTCGGCTTTGATATGCTGAAGTCGCTGGGCCTCCGGTCGCGCGGCGTCAACATCATTTCCTGCCCGTCCTGCGCGCGTCAGGGTTTCGACGTCATCAAGACGGTCGAAAAGCTCGAGCAACGCCTAGAGCACATTTCCGAGCCGATTTCCCTCTCCATTATCGGCTGTGTGGTCAATGGCCCGGGCGAGGCGCTGTTTACTGAGCTGGGCTTCACGGGCGGCGGCAAAGACGCCGGCATGATGTATGTCGCGGGCAAGCCGGACCACAAAGTCTCCAACGAGGAGATGGTCGATCACATTGTCGCGCTGGTGGAGGCGCGCGCGGCCAAAATCCGCGCCGCTCGCGAGGCCGCTGAAGCCGTTGGTGAACCCGTTGGTGAACCCGTCGCGGCGGCCGAGTAAGCGGCGGCGCGCGGCGGCGTCTTACGCACACTCGATCGCGCACACAAAAGGGGCGACACGCGTGCGTCGCCCCTTCGTTACGTCAGCGTGGATGGCGGGCTTAGCTGCCGCGCACCACGGTGCAGTATTTGCCGATCACGCCGAGCACGTTCTCGACTTCATAATCGACGCTGGTCACGCGCGTGATGCCGCCGTTTTTCTTCGCGGTGTCGACACTGGAATCGCCCGTCGCGACGAGACCCAGGATCGATTCCATGCAGGCGCGGCCTTCTTTGTCGCCCGCGCCGTCAGCAGCGGCGACCGGCAAAACGCCTTCCGTGTAAAATGCGCCATAGGGATAAGGCGTGGCGCACGCGGTCGTGGCGACGGCCAGCGCGGCGACGGCCGCGAGTTTGACCGCAGTGGAACGAGACTTAAGCATAAGTGTTTCTCCTCAGACAAAGACAATGGAAGCGGGCAGGCCACCAATCGTGCCCTTAAAGGGCAAGTCTTATGAGATGATTAAACACGTGACGCCCCCGCGCCAGCACTGGCGTGGAAGTCATGAACAGAGCCCCTTAAACGGTCAACTTGAAAACACACGCGCTTGATAACCGCCCGCGCGCTCGCCGCCCGATGCGCGACTGCAGCGGCGGCGACCAAAGGCCCTCGCCAAATTCACCAATTATCCGTAGTGTCAAGAATGGTTTTTGGAGAAACGGGCGCGCCAAGCCCGATCACCAGGGGAGTGTGCTGGTGGAGCATCGCACGGTCACCGCTTGGATGGACAGACGGCGCGGCGCGTCCGAGCGCGCGGGCGCGCTGACCCCGCGGGGCGGCCAACGCGCCGGCGAGCGTCGCGACACTGAGCGCGCGCCGACAGGCAGCGCGCGCCGGCCTTATGAGCCGACGCCGGACACGTGGCGCATGAGCGAAACCTGGCCCGAGGGCGCGCCGGGGCCTGTCTATGAGATCGGCTTTGGCGGCCAACCCGTCGCCAAGATTTGGCGCGACGCTGACGATTGGCGCTTTGTCTTCCACACCCACGGTGAGATTGCGACGGATTTCCAAGAGTTCTTTTATGTCGTGCGCTTGCTTTATGATCGCATAGTCGCGCCGGAGACCCGCGAACGCCTGGAGACGACGCTGCCGGCCGCGGCCCGCGAGGCCGGGGTGATCCCGGAGGGGTTCACCTCCCTCAGCGAGGATTATCGCCGCGATCCGGCCCGCCGCGCCGCCCGCGCGCGGCCTAAGGGCGTGGCCCGGTAAGCGGCGCAGGCCGTCACGCCGCGGCGGTGCGCGCAGAGAGGCTGCGCCACAGCCGCTCAAACGGCCCCTGGCCGACATACCGCCGCCACAGCGGGCATCCGATCAAAAGCGCCGCCCACACCAGCGCGACCACGCCCATTTGGCCGAGACGCGCGACCCGTCCAAAGAGGCCAAGGCCAGGCGGGCCAAAGAAGACGCAAAACCCGACAAGCGTGCTCGCTAAGTACGCCGATAACGCCATGCGCCCCACCGAGGCCAAAGCGCGGCGCGCGACGCCGGCCGGCCCGCGCACGCACCACGCGCACACCGCCGCTGCATAGCCGAGAGCCGTCAGTGGCGCGACGGCGTCCATCGCGAGCCGCCATGGAACGCCGGCGACGTACGCAAAGCCGCCGGCGATTTGCGCCTGCGTCGCCCACGCACTCACAGCCAGGCCGACGCTCCCCGCCGCGAGGGCCGCCATCAGCACGCGCCCGCGCGCTGCGCCGCCAGAGAAAAACCCAAGCTTCACCAGCGCCATGCCCGCCAGCATCGCCGCGAGGAACCGCGGCAGCAGCACCGTGACTTGGTACAACAAAAGCTCAGTGTTGAGCGCGGCGTGGGCCGGCCAGCGGGCGAAGATGGAGCCGCGATACGTGTCCTCCACCTCGGCCACGCGCGCTGGCGACGGCGACCACGCTTCGGCCAAAAACGCGGCGCGCGCCTCCGGCGTCTGCGCCAAAAACGCAAGCTCCACCATCAGCGCAAGACCGAGATAAAGCCCAAAGAGCCCGCCCGCCATCATCAGCAGCCGCCGCGGGCCGTGTGTGGCCGCTGAGGCCGCGATCCAGCCCGCCACCGCGTAGGGCGCTAAAATGTCGCCGTGCCAGAACACAAAGCCGTGGATGAGACCAAACACGAGGAGCCAGCCCAGACGCGCGTTCTGGCGTTTTCTCTGGCGCGTTCTGTGGGCCTCATCCCGCGTCGGCGCCAAACTGAGCGCGAGCCCGGCGCCAAACAGCGTGGAGAAGATCGTCATGAACTTTCCCGCGAACAGACTCTGCTGCAGGCGCCAGATCATCGCGCCGCTTGCCCCGAAATCCATATGCGCCAAGGGGTTGTGATAGGCCGCGGGGATCATCGCGAAGGCTTGGACGTTCATGACGAAAATCCCAAGCACCGCCACGCCGCGCAGGACGTCGAGGCTTTCCAGCCGCGCGGGGGCCGGCGCGTTCACGCTGGCCGCGACGCGATCGCGATGGGCGGAAAATGGGGCGGTGTTCACCGGTTTACTGTGTCCCAACAGCGACAGAGGCGCGACACGGCGGCGTGTGGACGCCATACTCCCATCATGACTTACGATGATTTGAACACATCGGACACAGCGCGCGCGGATTTCGCCGCCTTAATTGACGCGTTCATGCCGCTTGCGAAAGGCTTGTTGCGGCGGGACGGCTCATTTGCGCCCTTCGCCGGCTATCTCGACGGCGAGGGCGAGGCGCAAGGCCTGCAAGTGCGCCTGGACGATGACGAAGAGCCCGCCCCCGATGATATCGTCGCCGCGCTTGAGGGCGCGTTGCGGGAGCGGGCCGCGGGCGAGGGGGTGCGCGCGGCGGTGATTTTCGCGGACATTCGCCTCAGGCCCCGGGGCGAACCCGAGGCGGAAGCCATTCTCGGACGTTTTGAACACAGCGACGGGTCGGCGTTTCGGCTGTTTTTGCGCTACGCAGCAAGCGACGGCGCGCTGGAGTTCCACGACCCGTCCGGCGCGCCGGAAGACCCCGCCGGCCTCACCAGCCGCCGCCACTGACGCCGATGGCGATCCCGGCTGGGCGTGGGCGTCAGCGCCCGCGGCGCGTCAGTCGAACAGCTTGTCAATGGCCTCTTGATCGATTTCGGGACCGCCGATCGCCGGCCCATTCGCGAGATGCGCCTCGCCGCCCTCGCCATCGCCGTGGCGCGGCTCATCATGGGCGTCGCCCGCCGCGTCTGCGACTCCCACCGCGTCCGCGAAGCGCTCGACGCGCGCGTTAATCAACCCAAGCGCTTGGATCACTTTCCCCACCCGCTGGGCGGCGATGTCATGAAAGGCGCACGCTTCAATAATCCGCAGCATCGCGGCATCGACCGTCGCTTTGTAAACGGCGGGATCCGCTGGCGTGAGGTCCAACACTGCTTCGGCCTCGCTAAGCAGGCGCTCCGTCGCTTCTTGAGTCTCGCGGGTCAGCGCGCCCAGTTCCGCATCCGCGCTCGGCAAGCGGTTCGTGTGGATGTCGTTTGCGCGCAAGGCGGCGATGTCGTCGCGAGTCGAGGCGATGTGGGCGCGAATGGCCTTGAATTCCGAGTCGATTGTGTGGACGAGCGAGCGCGTGAGCTGGACCACCGCGCGGGCGTCGGCGGGGGTGCGCGGGTCGGCCTCCACATCCGCGAAGGCGCGGTTCAGGCGTCCAAGAGCGTCAAGAGTGGGCATGGTCACCGTCACCGTAACTCAGAACAAACACAGGCTTCGCCGAGGCCATCTAAAAAGGCCGACCACGGACGCGATTTTTTGCTTTAGAACTTCAACGCTGAAGGGTTTGACAATGTAGTTGTTCACGCCTTCATTTTTCGCGGCGACGATGTTTTCCATCTTCGATTCCGCCGTCACCATAATGAATTTCAACGTGCTTAAATGCGCGTCCGCGCGAATGCGCCGCAGCAAATCATTCCCGGACATGCCGTTCATGTTCCAGTCCGATATGACGAGGGCGTAAGTTTCATAGCGAAGCTTCTCGAGCGCGGCTTCCCCGCTCGACGCGTCTTCAATGTTGGTAAAACCCAATTGATTCAGAAGGTTGCGGATAATCCGGACCATGGTGCGCTGATCATCCACGACCAGGATCCGCATGTTCATGTCGACAGCCATCGCTCGCGGTCTCGCTCAACTTGGGCCACACTGGCGTCGCGCGGACGCATCGCGGCTCATTCGTGGCATGAGTGTCTAGCTGATGGCGGCTAAAAACCGGTAACGCCGGGCGCGCAGCGAGCGATGGCCCGCCGTGGAGCGGGCGTGACGGCGCGTCGTCGGCCAGGCCCGGCTCGTCGTCGGCGGGTCGGGGTGACGGCGAGGGCGAGGGTGGAACGTGTCCGCTTAGACTTGACGGCGCGCGCGCGCGACGGCGCGGCGTGCGCGTCGCGCGGCGCAGCCGTGGCGTTGGGCAATTTCGACGGCGTGCATCGGGGCCATCAATCAGTGTTGCTGGCGGCGCGCGAAGCCGCGCGCGCGATCCCAGCGCCCTGGGGCGCGGCGGTGTTTACTCCCCATCCGCGGCGGTTTTTCCAACCCGAGGCGGCGCCGTTCCGCCTCATGGCGCCGCAGCGGCGCGCCGCCACTCTCGCGGCCCTCGGTGTTGAAACGCTTTATGACATCCCGTTCGACGCCGCGCTCGCGGGCATGGATGCGCAGGCGTTCGCGCGCGAGGTTCTGGCGGGCGCGATGGGCGCGCGGGCGGTGGCGGTCGGCTTTGACTATCGCTTCGGAAAGGACCGCGGCGGCGACGCGCGGGCGCTTGCGGGCTTCGGCGACGCGTTCGGCTTTGACGTGCGCATTGAGGCGCAGCTGTCGGTGGATGGCGCAAAATGCTCCTCCTCCGCCATTCGCGAGGCGCTGCAGGCCGGCGATGTGGCCCGCGCGACGGCGTTGTTGACGCGGCCGTGGATTGTCGACGGCGTGGTGGAGCGGGGCGATCAACGCGGCCGCCTGCTGGGATTTCCCACCGCCAATGTCAGTTTGAGTGATTATGTGCGTCCGCGCTTTGGCGTTTACGCCGTGGAGGTGTGCATTGACGGCGAAGACCACTGGCGGCCTGGCGTCGCTAACATTGGCGCGCGCCCGACGGTCGGCGGAACGCAGGAACGCATTGAAGCCCATGTGTTTGACTTTGACGGTGATCTCTATGGCCGGTCGGTGGCGGTCGCGACCCGCGCGTTCTTGCGCGATGAGCGCCGCTTTGACGGGCTTGACGCGTTGACGGCTCAGATCGCTGAGGACGCCGAGCGGGCCCGCGCTTTCCTGGCGGCCGCTGACGCGGGGGCGGAGGCGTGAGCGTGGCGTGGCGCCTGACCGCTGCGGCGGTTGTCGCGTGCGCCCTCGTGACGGCGTGTTCGCGTGACGTGCGTGAGGAGGATGTGTTCCTCGCCTGGATGGCGGCGGGGACCACGTTCACCGTCCAGGGCGACGACGGGCCGCTTTTCGTCCGCAACCGGCCGATGGACGGGCTCTGGGACGCGTCCAAGACCACATTCGAGGAGGGGACGATCGCCACGCCCGTGGGAGACATGGGCTATCGCCTTGCGCGCCCAGGCGTCGCGCCGGCGAAGGACGGTCCGCTCTTTGTCCATTGCGGGGGCAATGCGTTCGCCATTCCCAATCACGGCGACCTCGCGGCCTGGACCATCATTCCCCACGGCGACGCCCTGTTGTGGGACTATCCCGGCTATGGCCTGAGCGCCGGGGAGCCCTCCGCCGCGGGGCTGGAGGCCGCCGCGAGGGCCGTGGCCGAAGCCGCGCCGCGCTTTCGGCGTCGCCCCGATCAGCCGATCGTCTTCATCGGCCATTCGCTGGGCGGATTTGTGTGCGGGGCCATGGCCGCTGCGACGGCGGAGGCGGACGCGATGATTTTTGAGGCCTCCGCCGCCAACGCCCAAGTCGCTGCGGGCGGCGCGGTTCCCTGGGGCTTGCGCCCGTTTTTGCGCGTCACGCTTGCGCCGGAACTCGCCGCTTACGACAACGTGGCCGCCCTAAGCGGCCGCCGTGATCTGCCGGTGCTGGTTCTGGCGGCGCGGCGCGACCGGATCCTGCCGCGGTCTCTCAGCCGGGATCTGGCCGCGGAGCTGGAGGCGGCGGGTCACGTCGTCACATATGCCGAATTGCCCGACGCCACCCATTTCGACATTGGCTTTCAGCCGGAGACGCCGGTCATCGTCGCGGCGTTCCTGAAGAAGCAAGGGCTCTAAGGGCGGTGTGCGCGCCATGCGCCGCCCCCTGGCCTGAACGGAGCGAGGAGCCGGCGTCCATGGGGTCCATGTGGCGCGTGTGAAAGCCGTATGGATCGCGGCCGCTCGTCGGGCCGCTCCCCCGCCGGGGCGGCGGTTGGCGGCCCGTCGTCCTCTTTCCGGGAGAGAGGTCACGGTTGCGTCGCATGACGCGCGCGTCGCGCCGGGATACCGCCGCCGTCGCTGCGCGTGCCGCGGATGACACGCCCCGCGGTTGCGGCTACATAGAGGTCATGAGCGTGTATGCGATGCCCCCGCGTCAGCGAATTATCAGCCCGGCCGGCTGAGCCTGCTATCGGCCGGGCCGGGAACGGCGTATCCCTCCCTTCGACATTTTGACGGACGTTTCCATGACCGACGCTCACGCGCCCGCGGGCTCGACCGCGCCATCGTCTTCCCAAAAGACGACGACAAAAAAGACCGCCGCACCGTCTGCGCCCGAGGCTGACGCCGCGGGCCGCGACTACAAACAAACGCTCTTCCTGCCGCAAACGGATTTTCCCATGCGCGCGGGTTTGCCCAAGAAAGAGCCCGAGCTCCTCGCCCGGTGGGAGCGGCTCGGCCTTTATCACCGCTTGCGGGAGGAGAGCCGCGGCCGCGACCCCTTCATCCTCCATGACGGGCCGCCCTACGCCAACGGCCACCTCCATATCGGCCATGCGCTCAATAAGATCTTGAAGGATTTCATTGTCCGCACCCGCCAAGTGCTGGGCTATGACAGCGCTTATGTCCCGGGCTGGGATTGCCATGGTCTGCCGATCGAATGGAAGGTGGAGGAGGAGTTTCGCGCCAAAGGCCGCAAGAAAGCCGACGTGCCGGCCCAGGAATTCCGCGCGGCCTGTCGCGCCTATGCTGAGAAATGGGTGGACATCCAGCGCGAGGAGTTCAAGCGCCTGGGCGTGCTTGGCGATTGGGATCGGCCTTATCTCACTATGGACTATGCGTCTGAGGCCGCGATTGTCCGCGAGTTCTTGACGTTCGCGGAGAACGGCCTGTTGGTCCGCGGCTCTAAGCCCGTGATGTGGAGCCCCGTGGAGCAGACGGCCCTGGCGGAGGCGGAGGTGGAGTATCACGACCACCAAAGCTCCATGATTTGGGTGAAATTTCCGATCGTGGGGTATGACGGCGATCCGGCGACGAACGTCTTCACAAAGACGAAAACCCACATCGTCATCTGGACCACGACGCCGTGGACGATCCCCGCCAACCGCGCCATCACCTACGGGCCCGACATCGTTTATGGCCTCTATGATGTCATCGGCCGGCCGCAGGAATGCTGGGCGCGCATTGGCGATCGTTACATTGTCGCCGATGCGCTTGCGCCGGCGGTGTTCCACCAAGCGCGTCTCAGCGGCGTCGGGGCCCAGGCGCTTGATCCCGCCATGGTGCGCCGGCTGGACACCGTGACGGCGGACGAGATCGCGGCGATGACCTGCGCTCATCCCCTGCGCGGCGCTGAGGGCGCGCACGGATACTATGACTTCGACGTCCCGCTCTTGCCTGGCGATCATGTGACCGATGAGGCGGGCACGGGCTTTGTCCACACCGCGCCCGGCCATGGCGTGGAAGACTATGACGCGTGGCGGGCTTCCGGCCGCACGGACATCCCCGACACAGTGGGCCCGGACGGCGCCTACCAGGCCCATGTCGGTCTCTTCGCCGGCAAAAAAATCGTGAAGACGGACGGCAAGAAGGCCGGCCAAGACGGCGACGCCAACAAAGCCGTGATCGAGGCGTTGATCGCGGCCGACGCGCTCCTCGCGCGCGGGCGGCTGACCCACTCTTATCCCCACTCCTGGCGATCCAAAGCGCCGCTAATCTATCGCAACACGCCTCAATGGTTCATTGCGATGGACACGCCCTTCACGCTGAAGGGCGAAAGCACGGCGGACGCCCAAAGCCTGCGCCAGCGCGCGCTTAAGGCGATCGACGCCACGGCCTGGCATCCCCCCCAAGCCGTCAACCGCATCCGCACCATGGTCGAAAGCCGGCCGGACTGGCTGATCTCGCGCCAGCGGGCCTGGGGCGTGCCGCTGACGCTTTTTGTGCACGCAGAGACGGGTCAAGTCCTCGTCGATGAGGTGGTCAACCAGCGTATTGTCCGCGCGATCGAAAAGAGCGGGGCGGACGCCTGGTGGTCGACGCCCAAGTCGCAATTCCTGCGAGGCCGACTGCCGGAGGGCCACAGCGCGCGCGATTATGAGAAAGTCACTGACATCTTAGATGTGTGGTTCGATTCCGGCTCCACCCACGCCTTCACGCTTGAGGCGCGCGACGATCAGCGTTGGCCGGCGGATGTCTATCTCGAAGGCACAGACCAGCATCGCGGCTGGTTCCAATCCTCCCTGCTTGAGGGCTGCGGCACCCGCGGGCGCGCGCCTTACGACGCGGTGGTGACCCACGGCTTCACTCTTGATGAAGACGGCCGCAAAATGTCGAAATCCCTGGGCAACATCGTCGCGCCCCAAGAGGTCACGTCTCAGTATGGTGCTGAGATTTTGCGCCTATGGGTCGCCTCCACGGACTATGAGCACGACCAGCGCATGGGCCCGAATATTTTGAAGGCCGCCGTCGATTCCTACCGCAAACTCCGCAACACGCTGCGGTATTTGCTCGGTGCGCTCCATGGTTTTACGGATGCTGAACGCGTGGAGACGGAGGATATGCCCGGGCTGGAGCAGTTTATGCGCCACCGCTTGGCGGAACTCGACGCCCAAGTGCGCGCCGCCTATGAGGAGTACGACTTCAAAGCAGCGTACACGGCGCTCTTTAACTTTGCAGCATCAGATCTGTCAGCGTTTTATCTCGATATCCGCAAGGACAGCCTTTATTGCGACCGCCCCAGCGCCCTGCGCCGGCGCGCCGCGCGCACCATCATGGACGAGGCGTTCACGCGGCTGACGGTCTGGCTCGCCCCGATTTTGAGCTTCACCATGGAGGAGGCCTGGCTTGATCGGTTCCCGTCCGCGCAGGGGAGTGTGCACGCGCGCGTCTTCCCGCCCACGCCGCAGACGTGGCGCCAGCCCGCGCTGGCTGACCGCTGGGCGCGACTGCGCCGCGTGCGGCGCGTGGTGACGGGCGCGCTTGAGATTGAGCGGCGCGACAAGCGCCTCGGCTCCTCGCTTGAGGCGGCGCCGCTTGTGTTCCTCGCGGACGCTGGGGACCGCGCGGCGCTTGAGGCGGAGGCCGCGCTGGCGGGCGTGGCGCCGGCGGCGTTCTTGGCGGAAATCGCCATTACGAGCCAAGCAGTGATCGAGCCGGCGACGGGGCCCCACGACGCGTTCCGCCTTGAGGATGTCGCTGATGTCGCGGTGGTTCCCCAGCGCGCGGAGGGCCCGCGCTGCGCCCGCTCATGGCGCGTCACGCCCGATGTCGGCCAAGATCCCCGCTATCGGGACCTGAGCGCGCGCGACGCCGAGGCGGTCGCGGAATGGGACGCCGCTCATGCCTGAGCACGCGCACACCGAGCCGGTTCAGCCGGATCCCAGCGGGGCGGCCCCGGCCGCAACGCGGCTGTGGCCGTTGTCGCGCTGGGCGCGCCGCGGCGCTGTGCTCGGGCTTGCGGTGCTGATCGCGGATCAGCTGTCGAAGGCGCTCGTGCTCGGCCCGTTGAACTTCAGCCCGGAAGGCTGCCGCGAGGCGGTGCTGGCGTTGGCCGGCGGCGGCCTCGATCGAGCGGGCCAGATCGCCGCCGTTGAGGCGCAACGCAGCCTGTGCGGGGCGCTGGAGCTGTCGGGCGTCTTTGATTTGACCATGGTGTGGAACCCGGGCGTGAGCTTTGGGCTGTTGTCGGCGGGATCAGCGATCCAAGTCTTCGGTTTAGTGCTCTTTTCCCTTGGCCTTGCGGGCTTCATGGCGTGGTGGCTGGCGCGCGCCACACGCCCGCTCACCGCGCTTGGGCTTGGGCTGATTATTGGCGGCGCGCTCGGCAATGTGGTGGACCGCGCGCTTTATGGAGCGGTGGTGGATTTCTTGGACTTCTCGGGTCCGTGGTTGCGCGTCGGCGGCTTGGACGTCGGCTTTCCGTATGTCTTTAATGTCGCCGATGCGGCGATCAATGTCGGTGTGGCGTCGCTGGTGGCGGATTGGGCGCTTGAAGAGCGCGCGCGTCGCGCCGGCTGACCGCCGGCTGCGCGCGAAGCTGAAAACGAGGCTGACGGACACGCGCGGGGCCCGCGGCGGCGGGCGCGCGCTGAAGGGAGAAAACGCATGATCAGAACGATCCCGGCGCGGCTGCTGATCACGCTGAGCCTAGCGGCGGCGGCGGTGGCGGCGTGCACAAGCGTGGGGCGGGCCGTCGGCTCGGCCAAAGTTGCGCCTGATGAGTTCCGCGTGGTGACGAAAGCGCCCTTGGTGCTGCCGCCGGAGTACAATGTGCGCCCGCCCAAGCCTGGTGAGCCGCGGCCCCAAGAGCTCGCGCCGTCCGAGCAAGCCCGCCGCGCAGTCCTGGGCCAGGAGTATGCGCGCCGGGCCTCCGATGGCGAGCAGCTCTTGGTGGCGAAAGCCGGCGGAGCAGAGGCTGATCCCGTCATCCGCCAACGCGTGGACATTGAGGCGGGCGGCGTGGCGCGCAAGCCGGAGGACTTCGCCAATCTGTTGCTGTTTTGGCGGGCCTCGGAAGCTGGGGGCGGGGTCTTGGACGCTGAGGCCGAGGCGCGGCGTCTGCGGTTGATCACCGCCGTCACAGGCGAGGACGAAGAAGTCGTGATTGATCGCCGCACGGGGTTGAAGCTGCCGGGCCTCTAAGGTCCGTGCAAGGCGCGCCTTTGTGGCTCGAGCGTCGCGGACCGCTAGCCGGCCGCCCTCGGCGGGGCGGGGATCGCTTGCCGGCGGCGCGGTCTTCGGGGTAACCCCTCATCAGACACAGAATGTGTGGATATGGGGGATGCCGATGACGCCGCGACGCGGTCTGTGGACCACTTTTCTGGCCGTGATGGTCGCCGGCGCGGCGTTGGCGGCCTGCCAGACCGCGCCAGGGGGCGTGAGCGCGCCCGACGCGGCGCCCAACGCGGTGGAGGACGCCCAGGACGCGGAGCGGCCGGTCGACGGCCTCAGTGACGCGTCAGCTCATGGCGATTACAGCGCGAGCGAGAGCGCCGCGGAAGCGCCGCCGCCATCGTCACGCACCCGCGGCCTGCGCCGCCGCGAGGCCGCCCAGCGTGCGCCCGCCGACACCATGGGCGTCATCGCCGCGCCGTCCATCTCCAGCGCTGAGGAAGCGGCGGCGGGTCGAGGCTCCGTGCGCGGCTTCGGCGGGCTGAGCGGGCGCGCCAGCGGCGTGCGGCCGGCGGCGACCATTGATCGCGAGAACGGCCTGGTGCACGTGCTGTTCGGCACCAACCGCGCCGAGCAGGCGGATCGCGCCGGCGACACGCCGGGCAAGCGGCTCACCGAGGGTCGCTCATCCCAGCTCAAATACGGATCGCTGCGCGTGTCGATCCCGCCGAAACACCGCACCGGCCAGGTTGAGCGGCCATTCCAGCTGCAAACCATGTTCGGCTCTGTGAGCTTTGGCGCCGAAGACGCCCGCAAGCACATTGTCGTCTCTGACGGCGCGTTCTTGTCGCCGGAAGCGTTCGCTCAGCTTGCGGCGCGGCTGCAAGCGGGGTCGGAGCGGTTTGAGGATCAAGCGCTGATCTTCGTGCACGGCTTTAACAACACCTTTGAGACCGCCGCTTACCGCACGGCCCAGATTGTGTGGGATCTGCAATTTGATGGGGCGGCGTATTTCTACAGCTGGCCGAGCCGTGGCGACTTAAACCGTCAAGGGTATCAATACGATCGCGAAAGCGTGCTGCAATCGCGCGAGGCCTTCCGCGAGTTCTTAGAGCATGTGGCCACAACCAGCCGCGCCAAGCGCGTTCACGTCGTCGCCCACTCCATGGGTGCGTTGCTGACGATGGAGACGCTGCGCGACATCAACCGCGACTTGGCCCCCTCGCGGCCGCTCTTTGGCGAGATTGTGCTCGCTGCGCCGGACATTGACCGCGATGTCTTCCGCCAGCTTAGCGCCGCCATTGAGGGCGTCGCCGACAGCGCCACGCTGTACGCCTCCTCGAAGGACAAAGCGCTGGCGGTGGCGGAGCGGTGGGCGGCGGGACCGCGGGCCGGCGATGTGCCCGCCCAAGGACCCGTGATTGCGCCGGGCTTCGACACAGTCGACGCTTCGGATGTGTCGCTTGGCTTGCTGTGGACGGCGGACCATGCGCGCTTCGCGGAGGCCTCAGCCCTCATTGACGATCTGGATGAGCTGTTGCGCCAAGGCTTGCGTCCGCCCCATGAGCGCACGCCGCTGCTCCAGCAAGTGATCGCGCCCCAAGGGCCGTATTGGCGGTTCGCCGCGCCCCAGTGAGCGTCAAAAAGCTGGTGGACCGGCGGGTGACGACGAGCCTGCGCCGCGTTGACCCCTGAGGGATCGCGACGCAGGCTCAGCGCTATGAGCGTTGAGTCGATTCGCCCGATCCGCCGTCTCCCGAGCGAGACCATCAACCGCATCGCCGCCGGCGAGGTGGTGGAGCGGCCGGCCTCCGCCGTGAAGGAGCTCCTGGAAAACGCCCTCGACGCGGGCGCCGCGCAGGTGGACGTCACGATTGACGGCGGCGGCGTCGCGCTCATTGACATCGCCGACAATGGCGCAGGCATGGACCGCGACGGCCTGAGCCTGGCGGTGGAGCGCCACGCCACCTCAAAACTGGCGCCGGACGCCGACGGCCGGTGGGATCTTCTCAACATTGCGACCATGGGCTTTCGGGGCGAGGCGTTGCCGTCCATCGCGTCCGTCGCGCGTTTGTCGCTGACGAGCCAAACCGCGGCGAGCCCGGACGCCTGGCGCCTCGATGTGGAGGCCGGCGCCGTGCAAGGCGGCGGCCCACGCCCGGCGCAAACCTTGGGCGGTCCGGGAACGCGTGCGGTGGTGCGCGATTTGTTCCACGCCACCCCGGCGCGGCTCAAATTCCTGAAAAGCGAACGGGCGGAGACCGCCGCGATTGTCGATGTGGTCAAGCGTCTGGCCATGGCCAATCCCCGCGTCGGCGTCAGCTTGCGGGTGGATGGCCGCTTGCGGTTCGCGCTTTCAGCGGCGACGGGATCCGACGAAGACGCCCGTGCGGCCCGCCTGGGGGATGTGTTGGGGCGCGACTTCACCGAAAACGCGCTCGTCATTGATCAAGCGCGTGAGGGCGTGCGTTTGACCGGTCTTGCGGGGTTGCCGACGTTCAACCGCGGCTCTAACCAGCACCAGTATTTGTTCGTGAACGGACGGCCTGTGCGCGACAAACTCCTTGTCGGCGCGATCCGCGGCGCCTACCAGGATCACCTCGCCCGCGACCGCCACCCCATGGCCGCGCTCTCCCTTGAGCTCGCGCCGCAGCGGGTGGATGTGAACGTCCATCCCGCAAAGACGGAGGTGCGGTTTCGCGAGGCCGGCTTAGTGCGCGGGCTCTTGGTGGGGGCGTTGCGCCATGCGTTGGCGCGGGCGGGCCACCGCGCCTCGACGAGTGTCGCCGGCTTCGCCCTGGGCGCGGCCCAGGCCCATGTCGCGCCGCCTAGCGCTCCGCGCCCGGGCGGCTGGCGTCAGCCCCACGCGCCGGGCCACCATGCGGCCGGCGGCGCGAGCCGCTATGGCGGCGGGCTCGCGGAGGCGGCCCAAGCGCTGCTTGAGCGCGATGATCAGCCGCCTTTATGGGCGGGCGAATCCCTCTCTGCGCGACTGGAGAGCCCCTCCACGGGGGAGGTCGCGCCGGTGATCAGCGGCGAGCCGGCGCCGGACTATCCGCTTGGCGTCGCGCGCGCTCAGCTTCATGAAACTTACATTGTCGCGCAAACCCGCGACGGCATTGTCATTGTGGACCAGCACGCCGCCCATGAACGCCTCGTTTATGAGCGTATGAAGCAGGATTTGAAGGCCAAGGGCGTGGCGCGCCAGGTGTTGCTGACGCCCGAGATTGTGGATCTCGAGCCCGAGGCGGCCGAACGGGTGGCCGCGCGCGCGGGCCAGCTCGCTGATCTTGGGCTGGTGGTGGAGGCTTTCGGGCCGGGCGCGGTCGCGGTGCGCGAGGTCCCCGCGCTTTTGGGCGACTGCGATGTGCACGGCTTGGTGCGCGACCTTGCAGATGATTTCGCGCAGTTCGACGCGGCGTTGTCGCTGATTGAGCGCTTGGAGGAGGTGTGCGCGACCATGGCCTGCCATGGCTGCGTGCGCGCGGGCCGGCGGCTGCAGGGCGCGGAGATGAACGCGCTCTTGCGCGAGATGGAGGCCGTGCCCCATTCCGGCCAATGCAATCACGGCCGCCCGACCTATGTGGAGCTGAAGCTTAAAGACATTGAGCGCCTGTTCGGCCGGCGGTGAGGGGCGGCGGCCGCCGCGCCGCCGCGCGCGGGCGTGCGCGCCTTTGAGCTGATTAAGGGATGCGGCGGCCCACGCCGCCGTCCCCCTCGGGCTTGACCCGAGGGTCTATGGCGCAGCCGCGCGGCGGTTTGGATCCTCGGATCTCGGCTGAGCCTCATGCGAGGATGACGCCGGGTCGGAGCGCGGAGCGCCCCTAGGGCCATTTCACTTCGGGCGGCATGGACGAGAGGATGGTCTCCACATTGC
>CAZMSO010000006.1:79941-96868 GCA_964568975.1 uncultured Caulobacterales bacterium
CCCTAGGGCCATTTCACTTCGGGCGGCATGGACGAGAGGATGGTCTCCACATTGCCGCCGGTCTTCAGCCCGAAAATCGTGCCGCGGTCATAGAGCAAGTTGAACTCCACATACCGGCCGCGACGAATAAGTTGCTCGTCGCGCTCGGCGTCGCTCCAGCTTTCGACCATGCGCCGGCGCAGGATTTTGGGATAGACCTCCAAGAAGGCTTCCGCCTGGGCTTTGGCGAACGCGAAGTCTGCGTCCCAATCATCGGAATTGTGATAGTCGAAAAAGATGCCGCCGACCCCGCGGGGTTCGTCACGGTGCTTTAAATGGAAGTACTCGTCCGCCCAGGCTTTGTATTTCGGGTGATACGCCGGATCATGGGCGTCGCACGCGGCTTTCAGCGCGGCGTGAAAGTCTTGGGCGTCCTCATGCTCTTGAGAGCGCTGGTGGTCGACGAGCGGATTGAGATCGGAGCCGCCGCCGAACCAGCTTTTCGTGGTCGTGATGAAGCGCGTGTTCATGTGCGCGGCCGGGGTGCGGGGATTGCGCAAATGGGCGATGAGGGAGATCCCGCTCGCCCAGAAGCGTGGATCCTCTTCGGTTCCCGGGATCTGGCCTTTGAACTCGTCGGAAAACGCACCGTAAACCGTGGAGCAATGGACGCCGACTTTTTCAAAGAAGCGGCCGCGCATAAGCGCGCCGACGCCGCCGCCTAAATCCTCAGACCCGTCGCCGCGCGTCCATTCGATCCGCTCAAACCGCGCCGCAGGTCCGCGATACAAGGGCGGCGCAGCCTCGTCCTCCAACTCTTCAAAGGCCGCGCAAATACGGTCGCGCAGGTCTTCGAAATACGCCCGCGCGGCGGCTTTGCGCGCCTCAAGCGTGGCGGCGACAACGTCGGACGCGAGGGCGTCGCTGACAGCAAGGTCGCTGGGGGCGGTCATGGCGGGTCTCCCGAAACTTACAGCGAACGAATGCGGGGCGGACGGAATCTGTCGATCCCGCCTTGGCCTAGCACGCGCGGCGGGCGTTGGGGCTGCGACGAATGAGCTGCTTACGGAGGATGCCGATCACGCCCGCCCGCCCGCGTCGCTGCGGAGCGCCGCTTGGCGCGCCGCCTCCGCCAACGCGACGCCGGCGGCCACCACCACATTCAGCGAACGCGCCCCGGCGGCGAGGGGAATGCGCGCGCGCACATCCGCAGCGGCGTGCACCTCCGGCGGCGCGCCGGCGCTCTCACGCCCGCACACAATCGCGTCATCGGGGCGCAGCGCGATGGTCCAAAGGCTGTCGGCGGCTTTCGTCGTCAAGAGGATGAGCCGCCCGCTGCGGAACCCATCGCCGACGTCGTCGCTCAGCCCGTCAGCGGGCGCGCGGCTGGCGCAAAACGCCGCCCAGGAGGCGTGGCGCGTGATGCGCGCGCGCTCGGCGTAATCCATGGCCGCCCGGCGCAGCGCCTTATCCGTCAGCGCGAACCCGCACGGCTCGACAATGTCCACATCCGCCCCGAAACAGGCCGCCGTGCGGATGGCCGCGCCCACATTTTGCGGGATGTCGGGTTGAACTAAAACGAGCCGCATTCTATCGACATCCCCAGCAGTTTGCATCGGCGCGCCCCCTGCGTCGCCGGCGTCAGCTGCGACTTTGGGCCGCATGCGCGGGCGTGCGGGCCCCTGAGACTTGACGTTCGTTATCGCCGGCGCAGCTTCTCAGCCATACAACACCGATAACGAGCGCGATGGAGGCATTATGACCGATGTGACAGCGGGCGACGGCGCGCCGGAAGCCACGCGGCGCGACTTCATCCACATCGCCAGCGGCGCGTTCGCGGCGGGCGGTGCGGCGTTTTTGGCCTGGCCGTTCATTGATCAAATGAACCCCGCGGCCGACACCCGCGCGCTTTCCTCGGCGAATTTCGATTTGAGCGGGCTGCTGGAAGGCTCAGAAGCGCGCTTGCTGATCGGCGGCAAACCGGTGTTTGTGCGCCACCGCACGGCCTCTGAGATCGCCGCCGCCCAGCGCGAAGGCGCGGCCGGCAGCCCCGCAGAGACGGATGAAGAGCGGCTGCGTCCTGGTCCTGACGGCGCGCTGCGGCCGCAATATCTGATTATGTTCGGAAGCTGCACCCACCTCGGCTGTGTGCCGACGGGCGATGGCGCGGGCGATTATGGCGGCTGGTATTGCCCGTGCCATGGCTCGCATTACGACACCGCCGGTCGGATCCGCAAAGGCCCGGCGCCTTTGAATTTGCCGATCCCGAACTATGAATACACCGCAGACACGGTCGTGAAGATTTCTTTGTGATCGACGGCGTGATGACGGCTGAGGCGGCCCCCCAGGAGACGGCGTAATGAGCGGACCTTCGACCTACGTCCCGAAGACCGGTTTTGAGAAATGGCTCGACACGCGCTTGCCGATTGTGCGGCTGGCGTATGACAGCTTCGTGGATTTTCCCACGCCGAAGAACCTCAATTACTGGTGGACGTTTGGCGGCATTCTGTCCTTATGCCTGGTGATTCAAATCATCACCGGCATTGTGTTGGCTATGCATTATGTCGCGTCCACCGGCGGCGTCGGCGGCTTTCCGCCGATCGATTCTGCGTTTGGCAGCGTTCAGCGGATTGAGCGGGATGTGAACGCGGGTTGGCTGATCCAAAACATTCACGCCGTCGGCGCGTCGATGTTCTTCGTGGCTGTGTATATCCACATTTTCCGCGGCCTCTATTACGGGTCCTACAAAGCCCCGCGTGAGGTGCTGTGGATCCTTGGCGTTTTGATCTTCTTCTTGATGATTGCGACGGCCTTCATGGGGTATGTTCTGCCGTGGGGGCAGATGTCCTTCCATGGCGCGGCGGTGATCACGTCGCTGCTGGGCGCGGTGCCGTTTGTGGGCGAGGCGATTCAGACCTGGCTGCAGGGCGCGCCGAGTATTGGCAACGCCACTTTGAACCGGTTCTTCTCCCTGCACTATCTGTTGCCGTTCGTGATCTTCGGCATTGTCGTGCTGCACGTTTGGGCGCTGCATGTGCCGGGCAACAACAACCCGTCGGGCGTAAGCGTGCGCAATGATGCGACGGGTTTGAAAGCCGACACGGTGCCCTTTCACCCCTATTACACCGTGAAAGACGCGTTCGCGATCGTGCTCTTTCTGATCTTGTTCGCCGCGTTTGTGTTTTACGAGCCGGACGCTTTAGGGCACTCGGATAACTTCATTCCGGCCAACCCGTTGCAAACGCCGGCGCACATCGTCCCGGAATGGTACCTCCTGCCGTTCTATGCAATCTTGCGCGCTGTTCCGAGCAAGTTTGGCGGCGTGCTGTTGATGTTCGCCGCTATTGGCGTGCTGTTCGTGCTGCCGTGGCTCGATACGTCGAAAGTTCGGTCCATGCGCTATCGGCCTTTAGCGCGCCAGGCGTTTCTCGGCTTCGTCATCGCCTGCTTGTGCCTGGGCTGGGCGGGGGCGAAAAACCCCGATGATTATGTGTTCGCCCTCGGCGAGCCGCGCTGGAGCGTGATTTACAGCGACGATTCCGGCGCGGAGGCGCGTGAGAGCTTCGCCACCGGCGCGGAGGCGAAAGCGTTCCGCGATGGGCTGGCGAACCCTGAGACCGCCGCGTATGCGGAAGTTCCGCCGCCGGGGCTGACCTTCTTGTGGCTGGCGCGGATCTTCACGCTCTACTATTTCGCCTACTTCGTCGTCATCTTGCCGGTTCTCGGCGTGATTGAACGGCCGAAACCGCGTCCGGCCTCCATTGACGCCGCCGTGTTGGGCGGATCCTCGGGGCGGCCCGCGGCCGCGGCGGCGCCGGCGGAGTGACGCCGCGCGGTGACGGGCGTGTGGGGCGGCGTCGGAGCCGGTCGAGTTAGGAGCACATCATGATCGGGCGTGTATTGGGCGACAAAGTTGGCGCAATCCTGACGGACTTAGCGAGTTTCGTCGGCGGCGGCGCCGTCGGCTTGGCGGTGGTGTTGGTGTTCGCCCCCGCGGCGGACGCCGCAGGCGGCGCGAAAGCGCCGGAGCACCACCATTGGCACTTCGACGGCCCGTTCGGCGCGTATGATCAAGCCGCGCTCCAGCGTGGATATCAAGTTTACAAACAGATCTGCGCGGCGTGCCACTCTATGGATTATGTCGCCTTCCGCCATCTCGGCGAACAGGGCGGCCCGTTTCACGACGACGAATATGCAAACCCCAACGACAATCCTGTGGTTCAGGCCGTCGCGCGTCAATTCGGCGAAGAAGTGCGCGAAATCACGGTGATCGATGATTACGGCGACGAAGCGACGCGTTTGCCGACGACATCCGATTACATTCCCGCGCCTTTCAAGAACGAAGCCCAGGCGCGCTCCATCAATGGCGGTGCTTATCCGCCGGACTTCTCCGTAATCGTCAAAGCCCGTCACCATGGGGCGGATTACATCCGCTCCCTGTTGCTCGGCTATCAGTATGACGTTCCTGAAGAACTGGACGTGCCCCTCGGCCAGTATTGGAATCCGTATTATGCGGGCGATGTGTCCGGCAATTGGTCGGGTGATCCGTCGAAAGTGCCCTATGGCGGCTTCATCGCCATGGCGCAGCCGCTTTATGACGGCATGGTCGAGTATGCCGACGGCACTGAAGCCACGGTGGAGCAAATGGCCACGGATGTGGCGGAGTTCCTCACCTGGGCGGCGGATCCCCACCTTGCCGCGCGCAAAAGCTTGGGGGTGTCGGTGGTGTTTTATTTGATTATTTTGGCTGGTCTTCTGTGGGTCTCCTACCACCAGATTTGGCGCAACGTAAAACACTGACGCCGCGCGGCGCGCCACGCTAAGAGGGTCTGTAAGGCCGGCCGCCAGACGCGCGGCCGGCCTTTCTGTGAAGGGGATCGGGCATGACGACGTGGACGCTGGGCGTGATCGGCGGCTCCGGCCTTTATGAGCTGAACGGTCTTGAGGATGTGCGCGAGGAACGCATCGACACCCCCTGGGGCGCGCCGTCGGATGCGTTGATCCGTGGACGCCTTCAGGGCGTGGAGCTTGTGTTCTTGCCCCGCCACGGCCGCGGCCATGCGCTCAGCCCAAGCGATGTGAATTATCGCGCCAACATCGACGCGCTCAAACGCGCTGGCTGCACCGACGTCGTGGCGTTCTCCGCCTGCGGCTCCTTGCGCGAAGCGCTTGAACCGGGAACCTTTGTGGCCGTCGACCAATACGTCGACCGCACCTTCGCCCGCGCGAAGAGTTTTTTCGGCGCGGGTTGCGTCGCTCATGTCGGTTTTGCGCACCCGGTGTGTGAACGCCTGAGCGCGCTTGCGGCCGAGGCCGGACGGCGCGCCGGCGCCCGCATCTGTGAGGGCGGCGCGTATATGATTATGGAGGGGCCTCAATTCTCGACCCGCGCGGAGAGCGCGCTGTATCGCGCCTGGGGCTGCGACCTTATCGGCATGACCAACATGCCCGAAGCCAAGCTCGCCCGCGAAGCCGAGCTTCCCTACGCCGCCATCGCCATGGTCACCGATTATGATTGCTGGCATGAAGACTACGGCCATGTGGACGTGCCGTCCGTGCTCGCGGTGATGCGCGAGAACGCCGCCCACGCCCGCGCATTGGTCCGCGCTCTCGCGGAGACCCTGGGCACGACGCCGCGGACCGAGAGCCCCCAAGGGATCGAACGCGCGCTTGACGGCGCGATCATCACCGCGCCGGAGGCCCGCGACCCCGCTCTCCTCGCCAAGCTCGACGCCGTGGCGGGCCGCGTGTTGGGCCGCGCGCCCGCCGGGGTGGAGGCGAAGGCGTGAGCGCCGCGGACGCCGATGACGGGCCGCTCACGCTTGTTGTTGGCGATCGGGCCTATTCGTCTTGGTCGCTGCGCGGCTGGCTCGCCCTGCGCAAAGCAGGCGTCGCCTTTGAGGAGCGGCTGGTCCGCCTCGACACCGCGACCATGGCCGCGGAGCTTGCAGCGCTTTCGCCTGCGCGCACTGTGCCGGTGCTGCAGGCCGGCGCGCTTGTGGTTTGGGACAGCCTGGCGATTGGGGAGTGGGCGGGCGAGCGTGCGCCGAGCCTCTGGCCCGCGGATCCCGCCCGGCGCGCGGAGGCCCGGGCTGCGACGGCGACCATGCATGCGGGCTTTCCCGCCATCCGTCGCGATTATCCCATGAACCTGCACCGCGTGGAGACGCCCCGGCGCACCGCCGCTGGCGCGGATGCACAGGCGCAGCTCGCCCATCTCGACGCGTTTTTGAGCGGGCTTCTCGCGCGCGCGGAAGGTGGCGGCCTGTTCGGCGCGTGGAGCCTAGCCGACGCCGCTTACACGCCCATGATCAGCCGGCTGCGCAGCTACGGCCTGTGGGACCGCGTGTCGGAGCCCGTGCGCGCCTATGGCGCGCGCCTGCTCGAGGATCCCGATGTCAAAGCGTGGGAGGAGGCCGCGCGCGCCGATCCGGTGCGCCTCGCCCATGTCGACGCGCTGTAGCGTATTTGGGCGCCGGCCGGCTTGGCGTTTTGCGGCGCCGCACGCTAGCGTGGCGAAAACGCTGGGGGAGCATGCCCATGGATTTGCGCGACGCCATCCGCACTATTCCTGACCATCCCAAGCCGGGGATTCTGTTTCGCGACATCACGACGCTGTTGGGCGACGCTGCGGCGCTGCGCCAGGCGGTGGCGGATTTGGCGGCGGCCTTTCCCACCGATGGCGTCGATCATGTGGCGGGGATTGAAGCGCGCGGCTTTATTCTTGGCGGCGCAGCGGCGTGTCAGCTGGGCGTCGGCTTTATCCCCGTGCGCAAGCGCGGCAAGCTCCCGCATCAGACGCTGATTGAGGAGTACGAGCTCGAATACGGCGAAGACGCGGTGGAGATCCATGTCGACGCCGCCCGCCCGGGCCAGCGCATTCTCGTCATTGACGACCTCATCGCCACCGGCGGCACGGCGGCGGCGGCCATCAACCTCATCCGCAAAGCGGGGGCGGAGGTGGTCGGCGCGGCGTTTGTCGTGGATTTGCCGGACCTTGGCGGGGCGGCGAAGATTCGCGCGCTGGGCGTGCCTGTGACGAGCCTCGTGGCGTTTCCCGGGCACTGATGGGGCTAGGACGCCGCCGCCTGTGCATGGGCGGCGTCATCGACAAACGCGCGCAGGGCGTTGACCAGCTCCAGCCGATTAATCGGCTTGCCCACAAACGCGTCCATGCCGGCGTCCGCATACTCGTGGATTTGATGCGCCATCACATTGGCCGTCAGCGCAATGATCGGCGTGCGCGGGCGTCCCGCCTCCGCTTCGAGCCGGCGGATCTCCCGCGTCGCCTCCACGCCGTCCATCAAGGGCATTTGCACATCCATCACGATGACGTCGAAGTCGCGCACCGCCCAGGTGTTGATCGCCTCTAGCCCATGCTCGGCGAAGACCAATGTCGGGCCGAGCGGCTCCAGCAACGCTTGCAGCACGGCGCGGTTCACCACCTGATCCTCAACAGCCAGAATGCACACACCGTCGAGGCGCGAGGCGTCCGCGCCGTCCGCGCTGGCGTTGCGGGGCGCGTCGCGGCGCTCGCTCCCGCGCTCCACCACCAGCCGCGCGGTGAAGGTCGAGCCAGCGCCGGGGCGGCTGTCCACTGTGATGTCGCCGCCCATCAAGACCGCCAGTTCCCGCGAGATCGCGAGGCCAAGGCCCGTACCGCCATGACGGCGGCTGACGGACTGATCCGCTTGCGTGAACGGAGAGAACAAGGTCTCCAACGCCTCCTCAGACAGTCCCGCGCCAGTGTCTTCAACCCGAATGGCGAGCGTGACGGCGTCGGCGTCAGCGTCCTCCGCTGCGTTCGCATCAGCCCCCACGTGCACGGCGACGTGACCCTGGTCAGTGAACTTGATGGCGTTGGAGACCAGATTGCTAATCACTTGGCGGATGCGGGTGGCGTCGCCGACCAACAAGCGCGGCAGCCCATCATCGACCGTGATGGTGAACAGCAGCCCTTTTTCGTCGGCTTTGAGGGCGAACGCAGCTTCCACAGATCGCATCAAATCGCACAGATCAAACGGCGTGACGTGGATTTCGACTTTGCCGGCTTCGACTTTTCTGAGGTCGAGAATATCGTTGAGAATTCGCATCAACGCATCGCCGGATTCATTGATGATGTTGACGCGTTCGAGTTGTTTGGCGCTCAGATCTTCGGTTCGCAGTATTTGCGTCATTCCCAAAATAGCGTTCATGGGCGTGCGAATTTCATGACTCATATTGGCGAGAAAGCGCGATTTCAGTTCGCTCACCGCCTCCGCACGCTCGCGTTCCCCTTGAAGTTCGGCATTGATGTCCAGCAAGCGCTTTGACTGCACTTTGTAGATTTGCGCGTAGCCAAAGCCGACTGTCGCGACAGAGACAATCGCGATCGCGGTGATCATAATCCTCATATTTACATGGAAGTCCGCACCAGTGTGCATCGCCATGACTTTGATCGCGGCGATCATCGCCAGGGTGACGACGGTGAAGATGGCCAGGCCGCGAGTGTTCATGAGGAACGCCGCCGCCAGCGGGATCGCGCAAATAATCGCAAGGGCGTAAGACTGCGGCCCGCCCGTGATGAGAATGTAGGCAAGGTTGACCAACGATACGCCGGAGACGAGAAGTAGACTGCTGAGGAAAACGGATCGGCGAAGCCTCAGTAAGGCAATAATGGCACAATAATATGCAATGGCGGCCGGGCCAAGAACGCGTCGCGTTGACCAACCATATTGAAGGAGTGCGTTGACGGTGAGAATGCTCGTGATGAGGATGAACGTCACGCACATGAATTCGATGCATCGCGCGCGGATGCGATCGACTTCTGGCAGCTCCGCGTATGGATGTCTTGAAAACATGTCCGCCCGATGATCAGCGCGTCGGCGCGATCAGTGTCCTTGAGACGTGTCACGTTAGGACGTCGGCGGTAAAAAGGCGGTGAAGGCCGCGCGCGCCCCGTCCGGCGGCGACCGGCGTCAAACGGGGATGATCGCCGCCTCGGCGTGGAGGTCATAGCCGTCCGCCGCCGTCACGCGCGCCGTCACGACATCGCCCGCCAGAGCGCCCCCGACGCCTGTGACATGCACGACGCCGTCAATCTCGGGCGCGTCGGCCTTAGTCCGTCCGACAGCCGCACCGTCGCCCGCCACAGCGTCCAGCAGCACGTCCACGCGCCGGCCCACTTGGCGCTGACCGCGGGCGGCCGCGATCGCGGCCTGGACGGCCATGGCGCGGTCAAAGCGCTCCTGTTTGACCTCCGCAGGCACGTGGCCCGGAAGGGCGTTGGAAGCCGCGCCGGCCACATCTTCGTATTGGAAGAAGCCGGCGCGATCGATGCGCGCGTCTTTGAGCCAGTCGAGCAGGAACGCGAACTCCTCCTCGCCCTCGCCCGGATGACCGACAATGAAGGTGGAGCGGATTGCGAGCTCCGGACAGATCGCGCGCCAGGCCGCTATGCGCTCAAGCATTCTCTCCTGATTGGCCGGCCGGCGCATGGCCTTCAAGACTGTCGGGCTGGCGTGCTGAAAGGGAATGTCGAGATAAGGCAGGATCTTGCCCTCGGCCATCAGCGGGATGACCTGGTCCACATGGGGGTAGGGGTAGACGTAATGGAGGCGCACCCACAGGCCGGTCTCGGCGGCGATCTCGCCCAGCGCGGCGCAGAGATCCACAAACCGCGCCGCCACCGGCCGCCCGCCGCCGCGCCGCCCGAGCCAGGGGCTTTCGGCGTACTTCACGTCGACGCCATAGGCTGAGGTGTCTTGGCTGATGATCAGCAGCTCTTTCACGCCCGCGTCCGCCAGGCGTTCCGCCTCCGCCAGCACGGCGTTGGCCGGTCGTGAGACCAGATCCCCGCGCAGGCTCGGAATGATGCAGAACCGGCAGCGATTGTTGCAGCCCTCAGAGATCTTCAAATAGGCGTAATGGCGCGGTGTGAGCTTCAGCCCCTGCGGCGGCACCAGGTCGAGGCGCGGATCGGCGGCGGGGGGAAGGTGGGCGTGCACCGCCTCCATCACAGCCTCATACTGATGCGGGCCCGTGACGGCGAGCACGCGCTCGGGAATGCGGGCGGCGGCGGCCTCATCGCCCGCCAAGCAGCCCGTAACGATCACGCGGCCATTGGCGTCGAGCGCCTCCGCGATCGCCTCCAGCGATTCTTCCTGGGCGCTGTCGAGAAAGCCGCAGGTGTTCACCAGCACGAGGTCTGCGCCTTCATAATCGGGGCTCAGCGCATAACCTTCCGCGCGCAGGCGCGTCACGATGCGCTCGGAATCCACCAGCGCCTTGGGGCAGCCCAAGGAGACCACGCCGATGGTCGGCGGTTTGGCGGGCGCGGGGGGATCGCCGACGTCAGTCATCGCTGCGGCATAGCATACGCCGCGCGGAACGAAAGACGTGTCGGGCGGGGCGGCTCATTCGCGACTGTGCGCGCGCTGTCGACGCAGAACGCGCTCGACACACGCGACGTCTCTCTCACTTCGAGACGAGCGCGGTCGGGCGTCTTGGCGAGCCGTCCACATGGCCAGGCGCCGCGTCTTCACAGGCGCATCCGCGTGCGCTTAAGCGGCGGCCTCAAGCACGCCTTTGTCGGCGAGAAAGGTCCGCAACTCGCCGGTTTCAAACATCTCGCGAATGATGTCGCACCCGCCGACGAACTCGCCCTTCACATAAAGCTGCGGAATGGTCGGCCAGTCGGAAAACGCTTTAACGCCCTCGCGGATCTCAGCGCGCTCAAGCACGTTCACGGATTCATAATCGACGCCCAAATGATCAAGGATCTTCGCCACCGTGGCGGAGAAGCCGCACTGAGGAAACACGGGCGTGCCCTTCATAAAGAGCATCACGTCCGAGCCCGAGACCAAGCCCTGCAGTTCTTCGCGCACCGCCTCATCCGCCATGGGATCACCCTTCAGTCGTCGCCGTTTGTGTCACCTCTCCGCAGCTAAGGGGCGCGCGCGTCAGCGTCAAGCGCGCAGGGGCGCGACACGCCCGCACACACTGTGGCGGCCCGATGCGGCGCCCTTAGGGTTGAGACGGGTGCGGCGGCGGCGCATGGTCAGTTGACCCGCGCGCCCTGCGAGCCCAGCCTCCCGGCGTGCGGGCTCTGTCGGACGCAGGAGGTGGCGATGGCTGATGCGGTGGAGATTATTGAAGTCTCCCCCCGGGATGGCTTGCAAAACGAACCTGAGACTCAGCCGACGGCCATGAAAGTGGAGCTGATCCGCCGCGCGGTGGCGGCCGGCGTGCGCCGCATTGAGGTCGCAAGCTTCGTCCATCCCAAGCGCGTGCCGCAAATGGCCGACGCTGAGGCCGTGGCGGCGGCGCTCGGCCCCACGCCCGGCGTGACGCGCATCGGCTTGGTGCTCAATGATCGCGGCGCGGAGCGGGCGTTGGCCGCCGGCGTCGATGAGCTGGGCGCGGTCTGCGCGGCGAGCGATGGTTTTGCAACCCGCAATCAAGGCCAGACCTCTGACGAGACCGTGGAGACCTGCATCGCCATTCTCGAGAAGGCCCGCGCCGCTGGCCGCTCCGCCCAAGTGACGATCTCCACCGTGTTCGGCTGTCCCTTTGACGGGGAGGTCGCGCCCGCGCGGGTCGGCGCGATCGTGGGTCGCCTCGCCGAAGCGGGTCCGCGCGAGATCGCCCTCGCCGACACCATCGGCGCGGCCGCCCCGCCGCAAGTGCGTGCGGTGCTCACGCAAGCCCGCGCCGCCGCGCCGCAGACGCCGCTTAGGCTTCATTTCCACAACACCCGCAACACGGCGCTGGCCAACGCGTTCGCCGGCTACGAGGCGGGCGTGCGCCGCTTTGACGGCTCTATCGGGGGTGTCGGCGGGTGCCCGTTTGCGCCGGCCGCCACCGGCAACGTGCCCACCGAGGACGTGGTCTACATGTTCGAGCGCGCGGGCGTCGCCACGGGCCTTGATCTCGACGGCTTGATCGCGACGGCGCGCTGGCTGAGCGAGGTCATGGGCCGGCCGCTGCCCGGTATGACCAGCCGCGCGGGACCCTTCCCCCGCATTGTGCACGACGCCGTCGCGTCGGCGGCGGGCTAGGGGCGCGCGCGTGTCTCAAGCTCTGCGCGCCCCTTGCGCTGAAGGCCTGGCGCTTGTAACCGCCGCGAGCCCGTGCGCGGAGACGCATCGGCCCTTCATTCTCGCGTCCGCCATCGCCGCCTCCGCGATGGCGTTCATTGACGGCTCCGTGGTGACGGTGGCCTTGCCGGCGATCCGCGCGGATCTGGGGGCTGACCTCGCCCAGGCCCAATGGATCATGAACATTTATGTGTTGGCGCTCGCGGCGCTGACGCTGATCGGCGGCGCGGCGGCCGACCGCTTCGGCCGGCGGCGCGTCTATATGGCCAGCGTCATAGCGTTTGCGGCGACGTCTTTCGCGTGCGCGGTCGCGCAAGGCCCCGCCCAGCTCATCGCCGCGCGCGGCCTTCAGGGGGTGGCGGGGGCGTTTATGGCGCCGTCGGCCTTGGCGGTGATCGGTGCAAGTTTTCCGCGTGAGACGCGCACGCGCGCCCTGGGCGTGTGGGCGAGCGCTTCAGCGCTGGCGACCTCCGCGGGGCCGGTTTTGGGCGGCGTGTTGGTGGAGAACGCGCATTGGAGCTGGGTGTTTTTGATCAACCTGCCCGTGGCCGCCGTCGCGTTGGCTCTGGCCTGGCGGCATTTGCCGGAAAGCCGCGCGCCTGGTCCCTTCGGCCCGCTGGATGGCGTGGGCGCGGGGCTCGCGGCGGCGGGGTTTGGGTGTTTGGCCTACGGGCTTGTCGGCCTGGGCGAGGGGCGCGGCGCGGCCCTGGAGGCGGATGCGCAGGCGGCCGGCGGCGCTGGCGTTGCGGCGTTGGTGCTTGGGCTTGCGGGCGTGGCGGCGTTTGTGGCGTGGGAGCGGCGCGCGCTTGATCCCATGATGCCGTTGAGCCTGTTCGCTAATCGCGCCTTTTCTGGCGTCACTGGTGTGACGGGACTGTTGTACGCCGGCCTGTCGGCGGCGTTTTTCGCCTTGCCGTTTGAATTGGCGGAGGCCCAGGGCTGGAGCGCCACGCGCATCGGCGCGGCGTTTTTGCCGTTCACGCTTGCGGTGGGGCTGTTGTCGCGCGGGGTCGGCGCGGCGACGGAACGGGTCGGGCCGCGGCGGCTTTTGGTGGCGGGGGCGGTGGCGGCGGCGGCGGGCTTTGCCGCGTTGACGGGGGCGCCGCAGGGCTCGTTTGCGGGGGTGCTTGTGGCGATGGGCGTCGTGGGGATCGGGTTTGCGCTGGCGGTCGCGCCTTTGACGTCCGTGGCGCTGGCGAACGCGCCGGAGGGGCGCGGCGGGGCCGCTTCGGGCGTGAGCAACGCCGCCGCCCGCGCGGCGGGCTTAGCTGGCGCGGCCATAAGCGCGGGCCTGTTGGCGGGCGACGCCTCAGCCGGCTACACCGTGGCGATGGCGGCCGCGTCGGTCGGAGCGCTCATGGCCGCCGCGCTCGCGGCCGCGACGATCCCGCCCGTGGCGGCGGCGCCAGCGCACGCGTGAGGCTGAGATGACTGATTCCGCGACGCCGGGCTCTGCGGCGTCCTTAACGCAGCTCGGAGCGGCGGCGGCGCTTCCCGCCTCGCCGGAGGCGGCGGTGCTGGAGACGGTGGCCAACCCGCACACACAAGCGCCTTACATGGTGCGCTTCACCGCGCCGGAGTTTACGTCGCTGTGTCCTGTAACGGGGCAGCCGGATTTCGCCCACATCGTGATTGATTACGTGCCCGGCGCGCGGCTGGTGGAATCAAAGTCATTGAAGCTCTTTCTCGGATCGTTCCGCAACCACGCGGCGTTTCATGAAGCGTGCACGACGATGATTGGCGCGCGCTTGTTTGCGCTGCTGGAGCCGCCTTGGCTGCGGATCGGCGGCTATTGGTATCCCCGCGGCGGCATCCCGATCGATGTGTTTTACCAGCGCGGGACGCCGCCGGACGGCGTGTGGATCCCTGAGCAAGGCGTGGCGGCGTATCGCGGACGTGGATAGGGCGTGCGGATCTGGGAGAAATGCTCCGCAGTTTCCGAGAAGCAGCGTCTTCTGATCCGTGTGCTGATGGACGTCGCTCCCCGGCCGAAGCGCGCAGACGCGGAGAGCCGGGGTCTATGGGACTTGGGCTCACGACGCATGGGTCCTGGAGAGCGCCTGCGGCGCTTCCGGGACGCGGCGTCTGACACTCAAGGCCGGACCTCGGACGTGATCGGCGGGGGAGCCGTCGCCGCCCGGGTCCTGGCGGTCCGCGATCACGCGCGTCCTCGGTCGCGGTCCTCGGTCGCGGTGGCGGGTGCGTCCGCGCTCAGCGCTCCGCCGGGCCCTCCCAGCGGGTCGTCAGGGCGGGGACGTCAGGGCGTTTGCGCTCCATGGGATCGGCGTTCGCGGTTCCGAGATAGACATACCCGGCGAGGCGTTCGCCGGGCTGCACCCCAAACGCGGCCAAGACGGCGGGATCATAAGCGCACCATTCCGTCAGCCATTGCCCAGCAAATCCCATGGCGTGGGCGGCGATGAGCAGCGTCTGACACACAGCGCCCGCGGAGAGGATCTGCTCCCACTCCGGGATTTTGTGGGGAACTGTGACGCGGCTGACGACCGCCACCACAACCGGCGCGCGCTCAAAACGGTTGTGCTCAAGCGCAAGGCGCGCGTCGTCTAGCTCAGGATCGCGGGCTCTTGCGGCGGCGGCGAGCACCGCTCCGGCGCGGGCGCGGGCTGCGCCGTCGAACACGATGAACCGCCACGGCGCGAGCTTGCCATGGTCGGGAACCCGCGCAGCGAGCCCTAACAGCGTCGCCAACGCCTCAGCGTCCGGTCCTGGCGCGCTCAACACGTCAGCGACTGTGGAGCGCCGCTGCGCCAACAGCTCCAACGTCTCAGCGCTTGGCCGCGCCGCCACGGCGGGTTCGCCAAAGGCGGGGCTGATCGCGGGCGTGATCACGGGATGGTCAACGGCCATGGCGTATCCTTACGTTGCGTGCGCTGGCGATCGGCCCAGGATGGGCCGAGGAGGCGGGAGATCCCGTCGAAGGTCGCCATCCTCGTGCGTGTGCGCATATGCTGATGTGGCGCGCGCCCGCCACGCGGCGGGCCTTGACAGAAAGATGATATGGATCCGAACCGACCCCGTCACGCGCCCGCTGCGTCACACGCTGATGAGGGCGCGGCCAAAAAAGCGGATGTCGACGGGGCGGGCGCTGAGGGCGACGCTGATTCGCCATCGGATCGTCGTCGCCGGCGGGTGCGCGATCTGATCCTTGAAGAAGCTGAAGCGCTGTTCGCCGAACATGGGCTTGACGGCTTGACGGTGCGGCGCATCGCAGAGCGCATCGATTACTCCCCTGGCGCGCTGTACCAGTATTTCGGCTCGAAAGAAGAGATTCTGGAGGAAATCCGCGAGCAGTTCTTTGCCCGTCTTTTAAAGCGGATCGACGACGTCACCGCGGGCCGCCCGATCTCGGTGGCGTGCATGCGTGACGGCTTGCGGGCCTACATTGAGTGCGGGTTGGAGCTGCCGAACCATTATCGCATGGCGTTCGCCGTCGGTGCGGGCGGCCCAGCCCGAGAAGGCTCGCGCATGTTTGAAGCCGCGCGGCGGCTTGAAGCGATTATTGCGTCCGGCGTGGAGGAGGGCGTCTTTCGGCCCCTCGACTCCCAGCTGGCGGCGAAGAGCGTGTGGCCATGCCTCCACGGTCTGACGCAAATATTTGTGGAGTTCGCCGATTTTCCTTACGGCCCGCCGGGCGCTGAGCCGTACTCCCGCGACGCCGTGATTGAGTTCCACATAGATTTGCTCGTGCGCGGCATGAGTGTCGCGGAGCCACCGTGAGTGACGACCATCCGTCATGTGCGCAACGCGGTTTGATGCGTTGGGTCGGGTTGGGCGGCCGCACAGAGGAATTGTGAGCGGCCACGCGTCGAAAACGCGGCCCGAACGCCAAAAACTGAACAGCGTTTACTTTTCAAACGGCGTTCACCAGCCTACATGAAGGCATGCGACAGGCGCGGCGCGACCGCGCTCAACGAAGGGGATGTCGTCATGCGGCTGCTGCAGCGTGTGGGCGTGGGCGTCGTCATGGCGTGCGCGGCCGCTTCAGTTCAGGCTCAAGAGCCAACGCAAGCCATCCCGCCAATGACGGTGCTGGTCGCGCCGGCGCGCATGCAAACCTCCGCTGACGTCACCGAGCGGTTCGCCGGCGTCGCCGCGCCGCGGCGCGAAAGCCAGCTGGGCTTTGAAGTCGGCGGCGTGTTGGACGCGGTGATGGTGGATGTGGGCGATGTGGTGGCGGCTGGCGACGCGTTAGCGGCGTTGGATTTGCGCTCCCTTGACGCGCAAATCGCGGCGGCGGAGGCGTCGGTTCGTCAAGCGGATGCGAACGCGCAGCTCGCCGCGCTCACCGCTGAGCGCCAGCGTGTCTTGGTCGCGCGCGGCAACACGCCTGAGCAAGCGCGCGATGACGCCGCCGCCAATGAGCAAGTGACGAAAGCCACCGCCGCCGCCGCGCGCGCGGAGCTCGACCGCCTGCGCGTGCGGCGCGATTTGTCGATCTTGCAAGCGCCCTATGATGGGGTGATCACGGAGCGCTATCGCGACGAAGGGGCGATTGCTGCGTCCGGCGCGCCCGTGGTGGACATCGCCGAGGTGGGACGCTTGGAGATCCGCGTCGGTTTGCCGAAGGACCAAGCGAGCGCGCTGACTGTCGGGCGGACATATCCGTTTGAAGCGGAAGGCCGCGAGGTCGAGGCCGTGCTCCGCGGCGTCACCAACATTGTCGATCGCCGCAGCCAGACGGTGGCGGCGGTGTTTGATCTCGCTGATGCGCGCGTGACCCCTGGCGCGATCGCGCGGCTGCGGGTCACCGGCGCGACGCAGGCGGAGGGCTTTTGGGCGCCGTTGACCGCACTCTCGACCGGCCGCCGCGGTTTGTGGACGGTGATGGCGGTGATCCCGGCTGACGGCGT
>CAZMSO010000006.1:96968-101841 GCA_964568975.1 uncultured Caulobacterales bacterium
CCGCCGCCGATGATCTCTACATTGCGGAGCGGCGATTGGTGGAGGTGATCTACACGGAAGCCGAGCGCGCTTATGTCCGTGGCGCGATGGCGGACGGCGAGCTGTTTGTGACGGCGGGCCTTGATCGGGTGATCCCCGGTCAGCGTGTGCGCGTCGTGCAAGAGGCCGCCGGCGCGCCGTCGCGACGCGTGGCGGCTCGGCGCGCGCGCTAGGGCGGCGACCATGACGACGCTGTTCATCCGCTTTCCGCGCCTGACGGTCTTAGTGGTGTTTTTCATTGTCGCGGCTGGGCTGGGCGCGCTCCTCGTGATGGGCCGCCAGGAAGACCCCACGCTCACGGAGCGCTTCGGCCTGATTGTGACGGCGTTTCCTGGCGCCTCCGCCGAGCGGGTGGAGGCGTTGGTCACAGAGCCGATTGAAGCGCGCTTGTTGGAGCTGGCGGAGCTGTCCGCCATGGATTCTGAGTCCCGCTCAGGCGTGTCGATCATCACCATCGAATTGCGCGAGGATCTGCGTGCGGACCGGGTGGACCAAGCCTGGACGCTGGTGCGCGATCAAGTCGAGTTGGCGCGCCAGAGTTTTCCTGACGGCGTCGGCGCGCCGGATGTCGACCGCCAATTCATCGGTGCAGCGACGCTGATGGTGGCGGTGCGCTGGGCTGACGGCCGCGAAGACGCCATGGGGCTCATCGGCCGTTTGGCGGAGGATTTGGAGGATCGCCTCCAAACGACGCCGCGCACGGAGGAGACGCGTCTGTTCGGCGCCCCCCAAGAAGAGGTGCGTGTGCTGGCGCAGCGCGATCGCTTAGCCGCGCTGGGGCTGACGGCTGCGGATGTCGCGGCGCGCATCGCCGGCGGCGATCCCAAAGCGCCGGCGGGTCAAGTGCGCGCGCCCGGCGTCAATCTTGGCGTGCAAGTGGCGGGCGAACTCGATTCCCTGACGCGCGTGCGCGACGTGCCCGTGTTGCAGGACCCGAACGGCGATGTGGTGCGCGTCGGCGACATTGCGCGGGTGGAGAAGGGCGTGCGCGAGCCGCCGGAGGCTGTGGCGCTGGTGGATGGGCGGCGCGCGGTGATTGTGGCGGCGTATCTTGCGCCGAATTCCCGCTCGGATGTGTGGACGGCGACGGCGCGTGATGTGGTGGCGGACTTTCAGGCGAGCCTGCCGGCGGAGGTGCGCGCGGAGATCATCTTCGAACAGAATGTGTATGTGGATCGACGCTTAAATGGCCTCTTAGGCAATCTTGGGTTTTCGGCGTTGATTGTCTTCGCCGTTTTGTTCCTCATGATGGGCTGGCGCGCGGCGTTGATTGTCGGGGCGGCGTTGCCGTTGACGACGCTGCTGGTGGTCTTCTTAGTGCGCGCTATCGGCCAGCCTTTGCATCAAATGTCTGTGACGGGTCTGGTGATTGCGCTGGGCCTGTTGATCGACAACGCCATCGTCATGGTCCACGAATATCGCTTGCGCCGAGCAGCGGGCGCAGCGCCCTTCGACGCGGCTGATCGGGCGGTGCGGCATCTGTTTCTGCCGCTTCTGGCCTCCACGATCACGACCATGCTCGCCTTCGCGCCAATTGCCTTGATGCCCGGCGCGGCGGGGGAGTTTGTCGGCATGATCGGGGTGTCGGTGATTTTCGCCGTCGGCGCGTCCTTGTTCTTGGCGATGACGGTGGTGCCGGCCTTCGCGGCGTGGTTCGACCGCAGCCCCGCCCCGGGCGCACGCGCGGGGTTCCTGACCGGCGGCGTGAGCTTTGGACCGCTGACGCGCGTCTATCGCGGGACATTGCGCGTGATTGCACGCGTCCCGATCCTGGGCGTGGCCCTGGCGCTGCCGGTGCCTGTGGCGGGCTTTTACGCCGCGGCGGTGGTCTTGCCGATGCAATTCTTCCCGCCGACAGACCGCGACATGTTCCAGCTGCAGATTGAGTTGCCGCCGGAGACGGCGATCGCGGAAACGCGCCGCGTCGTGGAGGACGCCACGGCCATGCTCACCGCGTATGACGGGCTCGAGCATGTGAGCTGGGTACTCGGCCAGCAGCCCCCGCGGACTTATTACAACGTCTTGGCGTCCGGCACGGCGCAGCCGAACTTCGCGGCCGGCTGGGCGCGCACCTCCTCAGAAGAGACCACCCGCGCGATTGTGGAGGACTTCGCTTTTCGCGCGCGCGACGCCTTTCCCCAGGCGCGGTTCTTGGTGCTGCCGTTCGAGCAGGGCCCCCCCGTGGACGCGCCCCTGGAGCTGCAGCTGCTCGGTCCGGACTTTGAGACCTTAAGCACGTTGGGCGACGACATCCGCCTCATTATGGCGGACACGCGCAACGTGACGTATACGAGCGCCAATTTGAAGCTCGGCGCGCCCGTGGCCACGCTGCGCGCGGATGAGGCCGCTGTGGCCGTCACGGGCCGCAGCTTGTCAGACCTTGTGGGGGTCGTGCGCGACGATCTTGACGGCGCGGTCGGCGGCAGCGTGCTGGAGGCCACTGAAGAGCTTCCTGTGCGCGTGATTTTGGGCGACGCGGACCGCGCGAGCTTAGAGGCGGTGCGTGGCAAATTGCTGCCGGCTGAGGCGGGATCGACGGCGTTGGGCACGCCGTTGGGCGCTTTCGGCGATGTGGCGCTGGAGCCGGAAGTCGCCACCATCACGCGCAAGGATGGCGAGCGCGTGAACCGGCTTTACGGCTATGTGCGCCCCTTCACCTTGCCGGATGTGGCGCTGAGTGATTTGCGCGCGCGGTTGGCGGCGTCCGACATCGTGATCCCGGACGGCTATCGGCTGGAGTATGGCGGGGAGGCGGACGCCCGCGGCGCGGCCATGGCGAACCTGTTCTCCACGGCCGCGCCCTTGTTGATTTTGATGGCCGGTTCGCTCGTGCTGGCGTTCAACTCCTTCCGCTATGCCGGCGTCGTGGCGCTGGTCGCCGTCTTGTCAGTGGGCTTGGCGATGTTCGGCGTGTGGATGTTTGGCGAGCCCAACGGTTTTCAAGCGATCGTGGGGACCATGGGCCTGGTGGGGCTGGCGGTGAACGGCGCGATTGTGGTGCTGTCGGCTCTGCGCGCTGATCCCCAAGCCCGCGCGGGCGATGTGGAGGCCATTGTCGACACCACCGGCGACGCCACGCGCCACATCATCTCCACCACGCTGACGACGGTGGGCGGCTTCACGCCGTTGATCCTCTCCGGCGACAGCTTTTGGCTCCCCTTAGCGACGGCGATCGCCGGCGGCGTGGCGGGCTCGGCGGTGTTGGCGCTCTTTTTTGCGCCGGCTATGTTCGCCATCATGACCAAGGGCGACCATCGCCGCCAGCAGCGGCGCGAGGCGGCCACGGGCGTTGCGACGCCTGCGCCGGCGCAGTGATCGCGCCCGCTGGGCCGGCGTCGTTGGCGAGGGCGAGGGGACGGTATGGCGGTCAAAGGTGACGGGCGCGAGACGCGCGGGCCATGGGGCCTGCGCGCGGCGCGGCGGGTCTATGACAATCCGTGGATCGCGGTGACGGAGCACGATGTGATCCGCCCCGACGGCGGCGACGGCCTTTATGGCGTGGTGTCGTTTAAAAATGTGGCGGTGGGGGTGCTGCCGGTGTTCGCAAATGGCGATGTGATGCTGGTGGGTCAGCACCGCTTCGCCATTGACGCCTACAGCTGGGAGCTGCCGGAAGGCGGGGCGCCGCCCTCCGAAGCGCCCCTCGCCGCCGCCCAGCGCGAGCTGCACGAGGAGACGGGGCTGACCGCGCGGGAGTGGACGCCGCTGTTTGAAACGCATTTGTCCAATTCGATCACGGATGAGCGCGCGATTTGTTATCTCGCCTGGGATTTGACTGAAGGCGCGGCCGCCCCAGACCCTGAAGAGGAGCTGGCGTTGGCGCGCACGCCCTTCGCGGACGCGCTGACGCGTGCGGTCAGCGGCGACATTTTTGATGTCTTGACGCTGGCGATGTTGCTGAGGGCGCGCCATATGGCGGAGACGGGGGCGGTGGCGCCCGCCATCGCCGACGCGTTGTTGAAGGGGTGAGGCCATGAGTATTGAGCCGGCGAAACCGGGCGTGATCCCGCGCGATTTGGCGGCGGCCTCCACGCCTTGGGCGCGCTTGCGCGCGGAAGCCGCGGCCGAAGCGGCCCGCGAGCCGAACCTCGCCAGCTATCTCCACGCCGGCGTGCTCAATCACGCAAGCTTGGCGGACGCGCTGTCTTATGTGCTGGGCGCGAAGCTCGGCGCGGAAGATCTCAATCCCATGCAAGCGCGCGAGATTTGCAGCGACGCTATGGCGTCTGATCCCGCGATCGTCGCGGCCGCGGCCGCCGACATGGAGGCGGTGTATGAGCGCGACGCCGCTTGCCGGACGCTGCTGCAGCCGCTTTTGTACTTTAAAGGCTTCCACGCCTTGCAAGCCCACCGGGTCGCGCGCTGGCTGTGGGGTCAGGACCGCGACGCGCTCGCGTATCACATCCAAAGCCGCGTCTCGGAGCGCTTCGGCGTCGACATTCACCCCGCCGCCCAGATTGGCTGCGGCGTCATGATCGACCACGCCACCAGCGTCGTCATTGGAGAGACCGCAATCGTGGGCGATGACTGCTCTTTGCTGCACGAAGTGACGTTAGGCGGCACGGGCGCTAAAGGCGGCGACCGGCATCCGAAAATCGGGCGCGGCGTGTTGATTGGCGCGGGCGCGAAGGTGCTTGGCGCCATCACAGTCGGCGATGAAGCGAAAATCGCCGCGGGGTCGGTCGTGTTGAAAGACGTGCCGTCGCGCTGCACTGTCGCGGGCGTGCCGGCCAAGCCCGTGGGCGGACCATGCGCGGAGCCGCCGGCCAAGAGCATGGACCAGACCATCGCCGACGCCGAGTGAGCCGCGCGTCCAGGGGCGTGAGGGGGGGGG
>CAZMSO010000006.1:101941-111116 GCA_964568975.1 uncultured Caulobacterales bacterium
CCTGAAAGCCGCCCCTGAACGACCGCCCGCCGGACTGCATGCGATTCCACACCTGCGCGGCGTTTGCGCGCGAGATTTTCCCCACCGGGCGCGGTAGAGCTATGTTGCTGTAAGTGATTCATGTCGAAGGAGCGTGGCGCGCGATGAGCACCCCCCATTTCACCGCCAGCGAAGGCGGTAAGGTCGAAGCGTTCTTGCGCCAGAAGTTCAACACCCCGTTGGTGGTGAAGCTGCGTCAGCGTCCCGACGAATGCGCGGAGCTTTATTTGGGCGCGGAATGCCTGGGCGTGATCCAAAAAGTGGTGGATGAGGGCGAGACCTCCTTCGCCGTGGAAATCTCCATCATTGCGGAAGACCTCGAGGACGCGTGAGCCTCAGCCTCATCCTCCGCCGGGGCCTTAGCGGCGATGCGCAGCCCCTCGTCGTGTCCGTCGCGCCGGTGAGCGCCGAGGGGCTCCGGGAGACCGCCAGCGCCAGCCCGCGGCGGACGTCCCCCAGCGCTGATCACATTTCTGGTTGGTCAGAATCTGCCGCGGGCGACAACTCGCCAGATCGCGCCGCCACAAGTCAGGGCGCTCAGCGGTGCGGCGTGGCGGTCTTTTTCAGCGCGCCGTACGCAAGCTTGCCGGCCGCGCTGGCGAAGGCGATGCGCCGATCCAGCGACGGCGCGCGGCCCACCACCCGGGGCATCGCGATCTGAGCGCCGGCGAGCCCCAGCTGCAGGAGCGCAATCGCGTTCAGCGCCGCCCATGTCGCCGGCGGACTTGGGGAATTGCGCACCAGCGCGCGCGCCAAGCGCTGGGAGCCCTTAAACGCCCGCTGGACCACGACATCCGGCTCCAAACGCGCCACCGGGATCGTCTCCTGCATCAGGGGGCGCGCGGAGGTGTAGAACCGCCCATCCGGCAAACGTTGAGCCAAGCGCATGAAGAAGTCGGTGTCTTCACCGCCGGAAAGGCCGAAGACGGGATCAAACCACTGCGTGTCCGGCGTAAAGCAGACCGCGCGGCGCAGCAGCACATTGCACGTGCGCGCGCCCGGCACATGGCCGGTGGACTTCACGGGGATCGGCCGGCCCTCCGGCGCGTGCACGCGCCGACGATAATGATGGCCCACCAGCGCGATTTTGTCGGGATCGGCGTCTGGCGGAAACACGGGGTCGACATCGCCGAACAACACGTCCGCGCCAGTTTCCTCAATGGTCGTGAGGGCCTCCTCCGCCCAAGTCGGCGGCACGACATTGTCGTCGTCCACAAACGCCACAAAGCGCGCGCGGCTGGCGGCCACGCCCGTGTTGCGCGCGTGGGAGAGATTGGTGCGCGGCTCATGCACATAGCGGATGGGCGCGCCTGCGGGGCCCAAGCGCGCGCGCACCGCCTCCACCGTGGCGGCGGCCGAGCCCTCGGGGCAATTGTCGACGACGATCACTTCATAGCGCCGCGGCGTGGTGAACGTCTGGCGCGCGGAGGTGGTGGCGGCTTCCGTCAGCAGATCCGGGCGTTGAAAACTGCAGATGATCGCCGACAGATCCATGACCTCGTCCGCAGCGTTCTCCCCGGCGGAAGAGACGGACGCGTCGTGTGCGCCCTCCGCGCGTGCAATCGCTGACGTGGCCTCGGCGGACGGGTCGCGGGTCATGGCGCGGCGCGCTCGCGACCGCTCCGCGCGCGGCGGTCTGGCGGGGCGATGGTGGCGGCTGACCTGCGGTGCATGCGGCGTCGCCCTTCGCGCCCGGAACCCTTGACGCAGCGGAGATACAATGGCGGGGCGCGTGAAGCAATGGCGGCCGCGCAGGGACCACGGGCCGCGCAGGGACTGGACCACGCCGGCGGTTCAGCCCCCAAGAGGCTCCTCGGCGGCCTCCTCGGCCGCGATCTCCGCGGCCACGGCCTCCACGGCGCGCATCACTCGCAAGAGGTTGCCGCCCCAAATCTTTGCGATGTCGGCTTCGCAATAGCCGCGCGCGATCATCGCCTGCGTCACCGCGGCGGTTTGGCTGGTGTCGCGCCAGCCGGCGAGGCCGCCGCCGCCGTCAAAGTCTGAGGCGATGCCGACGTGATCGACGCCGGCCACCGCCACCACGTGGTCGATATGGTCCATGAGGGCGTTGAGATCGGCCGGATCCACGGACCGGCGCGCGGCCGCAATCGCGGCGCGGTATTGCGCCACCCGTTCATCAGAAAAGGACGCCAAATCATTGCGGGCCTTGACGCCAAAGCGCTGGTTCACCCGCTCTTCGGCTAAGATCCGCGCAGGCGTCGGCGCCAGCAAATAGGTGTCGAACGCCACCACTTGCACGACGCCTCCATTCGCCGCGATGGCGCGCAGCTGCTCGTCATTGAGATTGCGGGCGTTGTCGTGGACCGCGTTGGCGCCCGAGTGCGACGCAATGACGGGCGCGCGCGACAGCGCGATTGCTTGCAGCGTCGTGGCTTCGCCGGTGTGGGAGACGTCCACCATGATCCCGTGACGGTTGAGTTCGCCGATCAAGGCCTCGCCCAACGGCGTCAGGCCCCCGGCTTTGACCTCAGGATCGCCGCCTTCGAGATTGGGATTGGAGCTGTCGCCGAATTGATTGTGGCCGAAATGGGTGGCGCTGACATACCGCACGCCGCGTTCGGCCCACAGGGGCAGGTCCTCCAGCGTTGGGCCGAGGGGAAACGCGTTCTCCATGCCGATGAGAGCGACCAGCCGGCCGGAGGCGTGGATCGCCTCCACCTCGTCGGCGGTGCGTGCAAAGCCGATTTCATTGGAGTACGCCGCCATCATGCGTGAAATGCCGGCGTAGCGGGTCTCTGCGATCCGGCGCGCCTCGGCGTAGCCTTCGTCCGTCAACGGACCTTGGGGCGTGTAGACGATGAAGAAGGCGCCGTCCAAACCGCCGGCGCGCATTTTGGGCAGATCGTTTTGCAGCGTCGTGAAGCCGCCGGGGTCCTGCTCGACCGTGGCGTAATTCAGCGGCACGTCGATGTGGGTGTCGAGGGTCAGCACGCGCTCATGAATCGTCGCGCCTGTGAGGCGGGGGTCCGTGCTCGCGGCGGTTGTGGCGCAGGCGCTGAGCGCACACGCCCCAAGCGCGAAGCCCGCCGCGGCCATCGCCGGTGAGGTGACTTGACATATCCGGTGCATAACCCGCCCTCGCTCACGCCTGCGATGGGAGCCTAGCGCGGACGGTCCGCGCGTCAAAAGCCCTCAACAGCGGCCCCATCACGGCGTCATGAGACGTGAACAGACGCCAAACCCGCGCCAATCATCCGCAAAACGTCCGCAAACGCGCGCAAATCGCCCCCTGGCGCGCCGGCCGGCGGCCGCCGGCGGCGAGGAGCGCGGCCGGGCGCCTGGGCGTGCCCACGACGTTCCCACGCCCGGTGGAGGCGACCGGCCCTCGCGGAAATGGCGGCTGTTGCGCTGCGGCCACACGTGTGGGCCCTGACGCTGCTGCTTGGCGCCGAAGTCGTTGAGTTTGAGAGCAAATCATGGCGATGTCTGCCAATAAAGCGAAATGTCGGCGTGTCTTGGACGCCGGCAGGCGCGGCCGTGAGATTTACCTGGGCGCCGCCCTGGTTGCAGGTCTTGCTCTTATATTTTTGAGAGCGTTTCGGGGGAGGCGACTAATGGCGATCGGCACCACCGCGTCGAGTCCAACTTACAAGCCAGCAGATGGCTTAAATCGCTCTCAGTTTATCTCTTACGAAGCGTCGCTGTTCGTCACGGCATTGCTTCTTTTGGTATTGACCCGCGTTCTGTCTCTCGCAGCCAATCCGGATCCCTGGCTTGATGAATCCATGCTTGGGATCAACCTAAAGATGCTCTCATATGCGGACTTGTTCGGTCCCTTAGAGTATCATGCCCAATCAGCGCCGTTGGGATTTTTGCTTGTCAACAAGGTGATCGGCGACATCTTCGATTACGCGCCGGTGGCGTTGCGTCTTCAATCAGTTCTGTGGAGCTTCACCGCCAGTTTGGTCTTGTGGGGCGTGGCCCACCGCGTGGCCGGACGACGGGCGGGGTTGTTGACGCTAATTCTTGTGTCTCTCGCGCCGAGCATGACCCACTTCTCTATTGAGGTGAAACAATACATGGCCGAGGCCGCCACGACGGCGATCCTCCTTGCAATGGCGGTGTGGTTGAGCCGCCATGCGGGACGCCTTAGCTGGCGCGGGATCCTTGGCTGCGTCGCGGGGTATGGCGCGTGCTTGCTGTTTTCCAACGGCGCGCCATTCGTGCTTTCCGCGTTGGGCGCGGCCTTGGTGTGGCGGGCCGTGGCCGATCCCGCGCGCCGCCATCATCTTCGCGGGCTGATGACGGTGGGTGTGTTGTGCGTTGGCGTGACGGCCGTTTACGGGTTCCTGTTCATGCTGGCGACCGTGCAAGCGAACACCAGCCAGTTCGACGCGTTCTACGAGGGGCAGTTTCTCGGCGCCCCGTGGGCTTCCCTTGAGATGGCGCTGCGTTACTTTGCGTTGCCGGACATGTGGGCTGAGATGGTGTTTGGGACATCCATTCAGCGTGTTCTGACGTCGCCGGTGGCGGCTGCGCTCGCTTTGCCGGTTCTCGCCGTCGGTCTTGTCCAGGCTTGGCGCAGCCATGCCTATCTCGTGGTTGCGTTCGCCTTGCTGGCGGCGTGCATTTACGGGCTCGGGATCGTCCACATCTTGCCATACAATTTTATGCGCTTGGTTCTGTTCACGTTTCCCTTCGTGGCGCTGTTCATAGGGTGGGGGGGCGTGGCGATTTTGACCCGCGCAGCGCGGTGGGACGGCTGGCGCGCTGTGGCGTTGTCCCAGGCCGCCGTGGTGTCGATGGGGTTGACGGCGGCGCTGGTTGGTTTCGCCGCCATGGCGCTTGTGAAGACCGCAAATCAAGAACGCGAAGAGGTCACGCCGCTGCTTGACCACATCGCGGAGGCCGAAAGCCAGGGCGCGATCCATCCGGTGTGGACGTACTACATCACTCGTCCAACGATTGAGATGCTGAATTTTCCCTTGCGCAGTCCGTTTATCGGGTGGGGCGGCGCAATCGAAGTCGGCCGTGGCCCGATCCTTGTTCCGAATACGTCGTTAGGCAGCCAGGACGAGCAGTTCGTTGGCTACCGCGCTATCTTCTTAGACGAAACACGCGACCTGCCTCAGTTTTGGATGTTGTTTTCCCATTACAACGCCGAGATTCGTTTTGTGGAGGGACTGCTGGAGGCGGCGCGCAAGACAGGGGCGACGTGCGCGGTCGAGCGTACGGCCAAACGGTCGATCTTGTATTTTTGCGAGCGAGACGGCGCATCAGCGTCATCATAAGTCGGCGGACGCGGCATCGCCTGCGGCCGCCGTTGCGGCGGGTCCGCCCCGCGTGTGCGTCCCTGGCGCTGACGGCGCGTGCGTGAGGCGGCGCAGCCTCGCCGGTTTCCCCCACGGACGTCGCCCGCTCACGCCGTCCGCGGAAGAACCTCGTCCAGCGCCGTCGCCTCATCAGCTCCGCGCTGGGGCGCAACCGCGCGCGGCGGCCCGGCGTGGCGGGTCTCCCGACACGCGGCGCCGCGGCCTCTGGCCCCGGCGCCGCGCGCCGCGCTTACAACACGTCAAGCACTTGAGCGACCAGCGGATGGCGGACAATGTCGCCTTTGTCGAGGCGCACCACCGCCGCGCCGTCGACGTGAGCGAGCCGCTCCGACACCAGCGCGAGGCCCGAGAGCCCCTCGGCCAAATCGCTCTGCTGCGGATCGCCGGTGATCACCATTGTTGAATGCCAACCCATGCGCGTCAGCAGCATTTTCAGCTGGGTGTAGCTGCAATTTTGCGCCTCATCGACAACCACAAAGGCGTTGTTCAGCGTGCGCCCGCGCATATAACCCACCGGCGCAATCTCAATAATGCCTTCCGCCAAGAGGGTTTTGAGCTTTTTCGCCGACATCCGCTCCTGCAACGCGTCATAAAGCGGGCGCAGATAGGGCGCGAGCTTGTCTTCCATCGCGCCGGGCAGAAAGCCGATGGACTCGCCGGCTTCAATCGCCGGCCGCGACAAGATGATGCGGTTCACATGGCCCGCGTCGAGGGCCTCGACGGCTTTAGCAACGGCCAGAAACGTTTTGCCCGTGCCCGCCGGCCCGAGCGCCGCCACCAGGCCGTACGTGTCGATCGCTTGCAAAAGCTCGGTTTGACCGGGCGTACGCGCGGTGATGTTTTTTACATAACGCGGGGTGTCTTCAGGGCGCGGAGCGGCGAGGCCATGCACGCTGGCGGCGGCGGACGCCGCTTCCGCATGGTCTGGCCGCCAGGTCCGGTCGATCGCGTAGATTTTCGTGACCGTGCCGGCCGCAGACGCGGCGGGACGGCGCTCCGCATTGCGGAGCTCGGCGGCGCGGCGACGGGCTGAACGCTTAGACATGACGTGCCTCCAAAGACAAACCGCGGACCGAAGGGTCGGTCCGCGGCTGGTGGTGGGGGTGCTGCAGGGGAGAGGAGGGCGTTCGCGCCGCTGGGCGGCGCGGTGTCAGGCCTGGGATGTCGACGCGCCCTAAGAGCGCGCGGGAACCATCGCACGAGCCATCCTCCGTCCTGTCGACACGACACCACAGACGCGTCGCGCCGACAATGAGTTTGTGGATAAACGGGGGATGGTTAATGAAACTTAACCGAGATTGATTTTTTCTTATCCACGCCGTGGTGAATCGAGGAGGTCTTAACAGTTTTCTGACACGCGCGACGGGAGGAGCGGTATGAGTGTGTATCAACTGGGCGAGGACGCCCCCGCCATGGACGCCAGCTCTTGGGTGGCGCCGACCGCTGTGGTCCTGGGGCGCGTGGTGCTGCAGCGCGACGCGAGCGTGTGGTTTTCCGCCGTTTTGCGCGGCGATAATGAGCCGATTATTATTGGTGAACGGTCGAATGTCCAAGACGGGGCGATCTTGCACACGGACCCGGGGTGTCCGCTCGTGCTCGGGACGGATGTCACTGTGGGCCATCGCGCCATGCTGCACGGCTGCGTTGTGGGCGATGGGTCGCTGATCGGCATTGGCGCGACGGTGTTGAACAATGCCCGGATTGGCGCGGGTTGTTTGATCGGCGCCCACGCTCTGGTGACCGAGGATAAAGAGATCCCTGATCACTCCATGGTGCTGGGGGCGCCGGGCAAAGTGGTGAAAACGCTCGATGCCGACGCCGTTGCGCTTCTGAAGGCCGGCGCGGCGCACTATGTTGACAATTGGAAGCGTTATCAGCGTGGATTGACGCCGTTGGAGCCGACGGCCGGGTGAGCTGGTCCTTGAGATCCGCGCGCGCAGGCGCAGCGGGGGAGCGCGATGGCGGATATGTTTGGCGCGCGCGAGCCGGTGTTCGGCGCTTTGCCGGCTGTGGTGTTTTGGTTGTGCGGCGCAATTGCGCTGGTGAGCGGCTTGTCAATGCTGGTGGGACCGCCGGCGCGCGATTTGTTGCAGTCCGCCACCGCCGTTGTGAGCGGCCCGCGGCCCGATTACCGGCCGTTTGGCGAGGCTGCGCCTTATGTGTTGCATGTGTTCGCCCATGGCAGTTGGGCCCATTTGGGCTTGAACTTGCTCGCGCTTTTAGCGTTTGGCGGCGGCGTCGCGCGCCGGTTCGGCTATGGGTTTGCGGGCGCGGTCGCGTTTCTCGGGTTCTTCTTTTTGTGCGCGGTCGGCGGCGCGGCCGCGGAGTTGGCCTGGCAAGGCCTGACGCGCACGGACGGCCGGCCGGCGTGGATGGTGGGTGCGTCCACGGGCGTGTCGGGACTTATCGCCGGCGCAGTTTACGTGATGCGCGGCGGCATGTATCGCAGCCTGCCGCCCGTATGGTCGGCGACGTATTTGGCGGCGCTTGCGCCGTGGGTGGTGATTAATGTGCTCATCGGCGTCGCGGGCGGGTTTGAGCCCAGTTTGGAGCCGATCGCGTGGGCCGCTCATTTGGGCGGATTGGCCGCCGGCGCGCTCAGTTTTCCGCTGATTGACGCCTGGGCCCAGCGCCACCGGCCTTGGGCGCCCTAACGCAGAGCCGCGACGCGTGTCGGGCGCGCCCTTTTACCGCAGCACCCGCAGCGCGTGACGCAAGACGGGCATTTCCATCTCCATGGCCGTGCGCCCGAGCTCAATCAGTTCCTCGGCTTTCGCGAAATCCAACAAGCCGATGTGGCCGATTTTGGGGATCACAAACACGTCCGGGGGGTCGCCGGCCATGCGCGAGCGGCCGAGGCGATCCATAATGAGGGTCAGCGAGCCAAGCATGACCGCCCCGAGACCGGGCGCGCCTTTCTCGGAGCCAAACAACTGGCGCATCACTAAGCGTTCGGGGCGCACTTTATTAAGGGACAAAGCTGTGGACAGAAGCTCGCCGTTTTCGTCGGTCTCCAAGTCCTCCGGACGGGCCATGACGGAGCCGAAGGAGTCCCCGTTCATGCTGACGGCGATGACCAGCCGCGCGCCCAAGGCCCGACAGACCGACACGGGCACGGGGTTGACCAGCGCGCCGTCAATCAACCAGCGATTGTCGATCTTGACAGGCGCAAACGCCCCCGGCAGCGCATAAGAGGCGCGGATCGCCGGCACAAGCTCACCCGAGCGCAGCCAAATCTCGTGGCCTGTAGCGAGCTCCGCCGCGACGGCGACAAACGGCTTGGGCAAGGATTCAATATGCACCGCGCCCAAATGCTCATTCATTTGCTTGGCCAGGCGTTCGCCGGCTAAGAGCCCGCCCCCTGAAAACCGCACATCAAGATAGCCCATGAGCCGGCGGCGGTTGAGCCCCGTCGCCCAGGCTTTCAACGTGTCGAGTTGGCCTGCGAGATACGCCCCGCCCACCAGCGCGCCGATGGAGGAGCCCACCACCACGTCCGGTTCGATCCCCGCGTCCAACAACGCTTCCAGCACGCCGATATGGGCCCAGCCCCGCGCCACTCCGCCGCCTAAGGCGAGCCCGATGCTGGGGGTTGGGCGGTGCTCGCCTGCGATCTCTTTCGCCATTCCATCCCTCGCGGTGTCCCGTGCCCGCGGCGGCGCCGGCGCCGCCGCGGCGTGTTTGTGTGGGAGCTTCGGCCGTGTAGCGCAATTCGTGTGTGAGGTCCTACCAGCCTGCGCGGAGACAGCGCAGAGTCGGAAAAACACTCTTGATTTCCCCGTTAGCCTTTCATATTCTGTTAATTCGCGTCAGCTAGAGGTTTACGAGTCGCGGGTCCAAGC
>CAZMSO010000007.1:0-24731 GCA_964568975.1 uncultured Caulobacterales bacterium
CCGCTGCCTCACGGCGATGAGCGCGCTCTTACACCACGCCTCGGGACACGGCCGCCGGACGCGATCCTCGATCTCCAGCGCGCGCAGATCGACGACGATCATGGGCTGGTTCATCTCAATCCGCCGGGGCGAACGCAAACAAAGAAGCACCGGCCGACAGTGCGTCTTCCGGACACGCTTCGGGATTTCCTGCCCGGTCCAGGTGAATTCGTGGTGACGTTCCGCAGCAAGCCGCTCCAATCGATCCGCAGCGCCTGGCGCACCCATCGGGTGCGCTGGGGCTTCGACGATCGGGTCAATCCCTACTCCTTGCGACACACCATGGGCCGCTGGCTGCGCCGCCAGAGCGTGCCGCCTTGGGAAGTCGCCGCTCAATTTGGGCACAAGCGTGCGGACGTCTCGATCACGGACATCTATGCGCCCGTCGATCCGCACTCTCTGGATAACGCGGTGCGGGCGATCGATGCGTTTCTGAAAGAGCTGCCGGTGTCCCCGCAAGCACGGGCGTGATCGTCGCCCACTCGTCGCCCATCGAAGTTCGGGCCGCACGATAAATCGTTGAAAACTATGGCGCCGCCAGAGTGATTTGAACACTCGACCTCACCCTTACCAAGGGTGCGCTCTACCCCTGAGCTATGGCGGCGCAGCCGTCGACAGCCGATCAGCGGGCAGGCTATACCCCACCGCGGCGCGGGGTGCAAAACACTTCACCGCCCACGCCGCCCGCCGCGCTCAGGACGGTTGAGGAGCGCTGATGAGGAGCGGCCATGACGGCGCGATCCAAACCGGGGCGAACACCACGCCTTACTCAACACGCCAACCATCATGACCAGCACGGTCGCCCCGCCGCGGAGGCCTGCGACGCCGACGCCGCGCGCTGTGATGAGCGCGCGCACGACACGGCGCAGGCCGCTGGCGCGCCCTCGGTTGGCGACCCCCGCGGCGCGCGCTTGGCGGCGGCGCTGCGCGCTAATCTCCGCCGCCGCAAAGCCTCCGCCGCCAAAGCCGAGGCGTCGGATCGCGTCCCTGGCGACGACCCAGATCCCGACAGTCGCGACGCCTAAGCCGCTATGGACGCCGGCGCGCGGTGCGTCGCGCGTTCTAGCGTTTGCGCCGCCCGCGGTTACCGGTCATGGTTGGGCATGGACGCGATTGAGATTTATGGCGGCGCGCCCCTCCACGGGGCGATCCCGGTGTCAGGGGCGAAGAACGCAGCGATTAAGCTGATGGCGGCGGCGCTGCTGACGGACGAGCCCGTAATCCTTTCCAACATGCCGCGGCTCGCCGACACCCGCTTCATGGCGCATTTGCTGGCTCATCTGGGCGTTGAGGCTCACGAGGAGAACAGCGCCGTGATGCGGTTGCACGCGCGCGCCATCACGAACACGACCGCGCCCTATGATTTGGTGCGGAAGATGCGCGCGACCTTCAACGTGCTTGGCCCGCTCTTAGCGCGCGAGGGGGTGGCGAAAGTGTCGCTTCCGGGCGGCTGCGCCATCGGCGCGCGGCCCGTGGATCTTCATCTCAAGGCGCTGGAGGCGCTCGGCGCGGAGATCACGCTGGAAAACGGCTATGTGCTGGGGCGCGCCCCGGAAAACGGAGCTGGGCGGCGGCTGCGCGGCGCTCGGGTGGCGTTTCCGTTTGCGTCCGTCGGCGCGACGGAGCACGCCATGCTCGCCGCGGTGCTGGCCCAGGGCGAAACGACTTTGGAGAACGCCGCGCGCGAGCCGGAGATCCTTGATCTCGCGAACTGCCTTAACGCCATGGGCGCGCGCATTGCGGGCGCGGGCACGGGCGCGATCCGCATTCAAGGGGTCGCGCGGCTCCATGGCGTCGCCCATGCGGTCGTGCCTGACCGGATCGAGACGGGCACCTACGCCTTAGCGGCGGCGGCTGCGGGCGGCGAGGTGACGCTCACCGGCGCGCGCGCGGAGCATAATGAGGCGCTATGGTCGCGGCTGCGCGCCGCGGGCGCTGCGGTCGACGTCACGAATGAAGGCGTGCGGGTGACGCGCAACGGCGCGGGCCTGGCGGCGTGCGACATGGAGACTGCGCCATATCCCGGCTTTCCAACGGATTTGCAGGCCCAGTTCATGGCCGCGATGACGCTGGCCGACGGGGTCTCGGTGATCCGCGAGACCATCTTTGAAAACCGCTTTATGCACGCGCCGGAGCTTGTGCGCATGGGCGCTGACATCGCTGTGCGCGGCAATGAGGCGACGGTGCGCGGGGTCGACCATTTGACGGGCGCGCCTGTCATGGCCACGGATTTGCGGGCCTCGGTGTCGTTGATCTTGGCGGGGCTGGCGGCGCGGGGGCGGACGGTCGTCAACCGGGTCTATCACCTTGATCGCGGCTTTGAGCGGCTGGAGGAGAAGCTCAGCGCCTGCGGCGCGCGGGTGGCGCGCATTCCCATGTGACGCGGGGCCGCCGCGCGCGCGTGTGGACGAAGAGCGCGCCCCGCTCTAAAGCTCGCAATCTGGGATTCATTTGTTCGCCTCACCACGCTCGATCTATGACCGACGCTTCTGGTTTGCGTCTGATGGCGCATGACGCTGATGACCTTCACGTGATCGCCGCCGCGACGCAGGACGCGATCGTGCGCCCATCGCAAATCCGCTTCGAGCCGAAGGCGCGCCGCTTCATTGCGCCTCTGGTGCGGTTTCGCTGGGAGGTCGCCCATGGCGGCGACGGGCGTCGTCCGACCTTTGAGCGCGTGCGCGCGGCTTTGCAATTCGACGGCGTGCTGGCGGCGCGGTATCGGGGCGTGCCGATCACGGACGCGCAGGCGCTGCGTCCGCTGTTGACGATCGCGTTTGACCCCGAACCTGGCGAGCCAGACGGTCCGGGCGGCCGCGTGCGCATAGTGTTTGGCGGCGGCGGAGAAGCGGCGCTCGACGTGGAGTGCGTGGATGCGCTTTTGATGGATGTGTCGCCGCCGTGGCGCACCCGCCGGCGCCCCTCCCACGACTGAGCGCGCTGGGACGCGGCGTCGAGGGATCGGCGCGCGCGCCCCTGCGCCGGCGCGGGTTTGCGCTGGCGCGGGCATGGGCTATGTCCCCCTCTTTAAGGAGACACACGTGGCGCGACGGTTCCACACGGATGATCCGGCATTTTGGACGCGGTTTGAGGCGTTCTTGCGCACGCCGCGCGGCGACGCTGCTGATGTCGGGGCGTCGGTGGCTGAGATTGTGGCGAATGTCCGCGCCGATGGGTTTGCAGCGGTGGCGCGGCTGACGGCGCGCTTCGACAACCACGCCATTGATCGCGCCACAGTCGCTGTGACGCACGAGCGCGTGGAGGCGGCGTGGCGCGCCTGCGCTGCGGAGGACCTCGAGGCGCTTGCTTTGGCGGCGTCGCGGATCCGCGCGTATCACGAGCGCCAGCGACCCCAGGATCACGACTTCACGGACGAGGCGGGGATCGGCCTCGCCTGGCGCTGGCGGCCGGTGGACAGCGTTGGTCTTTATGTGCCTGGCGGGCGCGCGAGTTATCCCAGTTCGCTGCTGATGAACGCGATCCCCGCGCAAGTCGCCGGCGTGGCGCGCATCGTCATCACCGCGCCCACGCCTGGCGGCGCGATCAATCCGCTGGTGCTGGCGGCCGCGCGGCTGGCGGGGCTGGAAGAGATTTACACCATTGGCGGCGCGCAGGCGGTGGCCGCGCTCGCGTTTGGCGCTGATCCGATCCCCGCGGTGGACAAAATCGTCGGCCCTGGCAACGCTTATGTCGCAGAAGCGAAACGCCAAGTCTTCGGCCGGGTGGGGATCGACACCATCGCCGGTCCGTCAGAGATCCTTGTTCTGGCGGATGCCGAGAATGATCCGGCCTGGATCGCCGCGGATCTTTTGTCCCAGGCCGAGCACGACCCCGCCGCTCAAGCCATGTTGATCACGGATGACGCCGCGTTCGCGGAGGCGGTCGCCCAGGCCGTCGACGCGCAGCTCGCCGCTCTTGAGACCCAAGGCGTCGCGGCGGCGTCCTGGCGCGATTACGGCGCGATTGTGGTGGCCTCCGACCTTGCGGAGACGGGCGTGGCGATCGCCAATCGCGTGGCGGCTGAGCATGTGGAGATCGCGGCTGCGGACGCGGACGCGCTTGCGGCGGGGATCCGCCATGCGGGGGCCATCTTTTTGGGTCGCCATGCGCCCGAGGCGCTGGGTGATTATGTCACCGGCTCCAACCATGTGTTGCCGACGGCGGGCGCGGCGCGCTTCGCTTCGGGCTTATCGGTGTTGGATTTCATGAAGCGAACATCCCTTCAACGCGTGTCGCCTGAGGGTCTCGCCGCGATTGGTCCGGCTGCGGCGCGTTTGGCGCGCGCGGAAGGCCTCCTCGCCCACGCGCAATCGGTGGAGGCGCGCCTTGCCCGACTCAACGGCTGAAGCGCCCGGCGCGCCGGCCAACGCGGCGTCATCGAGCGGCGCGGGCGGGTCGGCGGACGACAGCGCGCGGATCGCGAAAATCGACCTCGACCAAGACACGCTGCCGGCGGCCTCCGCGGACGCGGAGCATGAGCGGCGCGTGGCGATGTATGACTTGGTGGAGGCGAACCGTTTCGCGCTCGTCGATGGACCGCCGGGGCCCTACCACGTGCTGCTGTCGACCCGCGACAATAAGCTTATTTTTGACGTACGCGACACCGCTGATGCGCCGCTGCGCGCGGTGATCCTGTCGCTGACGCCGTTTCGGCGCATCGTTCGGGATTATTTCCTGATTTGTGAGAGCTATTACGACGCCATCCGGCGCGCCACGCCTGACAAAATCGAAGCCGTGGATATGGGGCGCAGAGGGCTGCACAATGAGGGCTCAGAGCTGTTGCAAGCGCGATTGGCGGGCAAGGTGGAGATGGATTTCGACACCGCGCGCCGGTTGTTCACTCTGTTGTGCGCCCTGCACCAATCGCGATGAGCCTGTGTGATGAGCGCTGACAGCGACGGTTTGGTTCGTGGGGCGGCCCCCCGCTCGGTGGTGTTTGCGTGCAATCTCAACTCCATCCGCTCGCCCATGGCCGCAGGCCTGGCGCAAAGGCGGCTCGGGCCCCAGGTGCGGGTCGCGTCCTGCGGCGTCTATCCGGGCGGGTATTTGGATCCCTTGATGGTGGAGGTGATGGGCGAAGCCGGGATCGACATGATCGAGCACACGCCGAAAACCTTTGAAGACCTCAGCGACCCTTTCGAGGTCGTGGTGGCGCTCACCTCCATGTCGAAGGAGCGGGCGCAAGACCTCAGCGGCGCGCGCCGGTGGCGTGTGGAGTATTGGCCGTCGCCGGACCCGTCGGGCGGAGACATGCTGTCGCGGGAGGGACGTCTGCAGGCTTATCGCGATGTGCGCGACCAGCTTGATCGCCGCATTCGCGACCGCTTCGCCGCTTCGTCTGAGCGCGCGCCCACGCGACCGGGGTGACGCGCTGGGGTCGATGGGCCTATATGCATCCGCGCTGCGTCTGGCTGAGTCGCGCATTGGCTTAAGGAGAACCGCCGCCCCATGGCGAAGGAAGAAGTGTTGGAGTTTCCCGGCGTCGTGGAGGAGTTGCTCCCGAACGCGACGTTTCGGGTCAAACTCGAAAACGATCACGAGATCATCGCCCACACCGCCGGCAAGATGCGCAAAAACCGCATCCGGGTGTTAGCGGGCGACAAAGTGCTGGTGGAGATGACGCCCTATGATTTGACTAAGGGGCGCATCACCTATCGCTTTAAGTGACGCGGCCGCTCCCGATCGCGTCCCTGCGCGCGGCGCCGTTATGGCCGCGTTGATCTTAGCGAGCGCCAGCCCACGCCGCCGCGACCTGCTGGCCCAGCTGGGACTTGAGCCCGCGCGCGTGGTTCCCGCCGACATTGACGAGACGCCGCGCGCGAAGGAAACGCCGCGCAGCCTCGCACTGCGGTTGGCGCGCGCGAAAGGTGAGGCGGTTGCGGCCGCTGCGCCGGCGACGGACAGCCATATTCTTGCAGCCGACACAGTGGTGGCTGTCGGCCGGCGGGTCTTGCCGAAGACGGAGGATGTCGGCGCCGCTGAGGCGTGCTTAGCGCTCCTGTCGGGGCGCAATCACCGTGTTTTCACGGGCGTGGCGGTGATAGCGCCCGACGGCCGGCGCGCGGCGCGGGTAAGCGAAACCCGTGTGGCGATGAAACATCTCAGTGCGGCGGAGCTGGCCTCTTATCTCGCCAGCGGGGAATGGCGCGGCAAAGCCGGCGGCTATGCGATCCAAGGCCGCGCGGCTGCGTTTGTGACGGGGCTTGTGGGCTCTTACACCGCGGTGGTGGGGCTGCCTCTCTATGAAACAGCAAACCTTTTGGAGGGTTTAGGCTTTCCCGTGCGCGCCGCCGCCGCCGCCGCCGCGCCCGTCATGTCGGCCTCGGGCACGCGCGCGTGAGCCGAAGCACGGGGCCTGGCCTCCCCGCGGCGATCATGCGCCGGCTGACGCCGGCTTTTCGCTATGTGGATGATGCTGTTGGCGAGCGACGCAGCGGCCTCGCCAACGCCGATGGCGCGCCGCTCACGCTTACAGTCGAGCGGTGGTCGGATGCGGGGCGGGTCGCGCGGCTCGGCGCTCTGGCGGTGGCGCGGGTGACGGAGATTGCGCCGCAATTCGCCGGTGCGTTTGTGGATTTCGGGCTCGATCCGCCGGGGTTTTTGCCGTTCAAGGGCGGCCACACGCCCAAGGGCCTGCATCAGGGCGCGCTCATTCGCGTGGAGATCGCCGCGGAGGCGCAGCCGCCGGCCTGGGGCGGCAAGGGCCCGCGTGTGCGCCGCGCGCCTGGCGTTGCGGAGGGGCCGCCGCGCCTGCTCAGCCCGCCGCCGGATGCACGTGGGGACGGCGAGGCGCACAGCGCCGTGGCGGACCTGCCGGCGCGGGAGGCGCGCGATGTCGCCGATCGCGCCGTCGAGGAGGCTTTGGCGCGGATTGTCCCGCTGCCGGGCGGCGGCGATCTCGCCCTTGAGCCGACGCGGGCGTTCTGGGCCGTCGATGTGGACGCCGGAGGCCACATGGGCGCGCGTGATCGTGCAAGCGCGGCGCGCGCCGTCAACCGCGTCGCGTCTGCGGAGATTGCGCGTCAGGCGGCGTTGCGCAGTCTCGGCGGGGTGATGGTGGTGGACATGATCACGACGCCCGATCGCGATGGCGCGGCGCAAATCCGCGCTGGTCTTGAGGCGGCGTTCGCCGCGCTGGCGGTGAAAGCCGATATCGCGTTCGTGTCGCGCTCGGGCCTCGTTGCGATGACGCTGCCGCGCCGGCGGCGCGCGGTTCATGAGCTCGCCACAGACCGCGACGGCGCGCTGACGGACGAAACGCTAGCGCTCATGGGCTTGCGTGCGCTTGAGACCGCAGGCGCGGCCGCGCGCGGGGCGCCGCGGCTGACTTTGCGCTTAGCGCCGGGGCCTGGGCGCTGGCTGGAGGCGGACACAATCGGCTGGCGCGACGCGTTGCACCAGCGCTTGGGGCCGCGCTTCGCCCTTGACGTCGACGCGGCCGCCCCGCGAGAGACGCGTGAGGTGTACTGCCCCTGACGCCTGCCCCTGACGCCTGCCCCTGACGCCTGCACCTGACGTTGCGCGCCGCGCCCGGGATCTTTTGGCGATGAGCAGGGTCGCTCCCATGGCGCGACGGAGTTCGACGAGACGCTAGGCGCATGGGCGCGGCGCTGGTATGCGGTGGCGCAACGAGGGGAGTGAACCATGTTGGACACTGTAATGAACAATGCCCGCCGCAGTGCTGTGATCGCGGCGATCGCGGCCGCTGGCGCGCTGAGCGCGTGTGCGACCACGAGTGCGGGCGACGCCGGCGCTGGTGCGAGCGAGGACGCCGCGGTGACCGCCGAGGCGCCGGCGCCGGAGGCCGTTGTGATTGTTGAGGGCGTGCCCGTCACATGCGCGGGCGATGATCTCGCCGCGGTTCAGCCGCCATTTGCGAGCTTGACGACGATTGCGCCGGTTCAGGCCCTGATCAAAAGCTATGAACAGCTGAGCCTTCAGGCGATAGTAGGCCCGGGCGGCGAATTGCTGATCGGCTACGGCCACACCGGCGGCGGCGTCACGCCGGGCATGACCATCACGGAAGCCCAGGCGGACGCTCTGTTCGCCTCGGACCTGAAACAACGTGAGAAAGTCGTCAAGGCGTCCGTTACAGCGCCGATGACGCGCAATGAATTCTCTGCGTTTGTGGATTTCACCTACAATTTGGGTGAGGGCAATTTCCGCCGCTCCACCTTGCTGCGCAAGTTCAACGCCGGCGATCGCGAAGGCGCGGCGGAGGAGTTTCCGCGCTGGAACAAGATCGCCGGCCAGCCCAACAGCGGCTTGACGACGCGGCGCGCGATCGAGCGCGCGATTTACTTGTGCCAAGGGGAAGCCGCGGTGGTCGCTGCCGAGTAGGCGTGTCCGCGGCCGGCGCGGCCGCCCACCTTAAAGGCCCGCCGGTCTTGGATCCGGCGGGCCCGCCGTCGTTCTTGCGGTCGCGGCCCCCTGTCGCGGCCCCCTGTCGCGGCCGAGTGGGTCTGGATGAGCCGATCTGCACCTTTAAGCATGATCCCCTGGCCCTGATCCCCTGGCCCTGATCCCCTGGCCCTGATCCCCTGGTCTCGACCCCCTGGTTTGGGCGGGCGACGCGCTCTAGAATCGGCCCCGGATTGTGGAGAAAGCGGGGGGCCAGGATGGCGTGTCCCATTTGCGGCGCCCCGGCGCAGCCGGATCGGCGTCCTTTTTGCTCGAAACGGTGTGCGGATGTGGATCTCGGCCGCTGGCTGGGCGAGCGATATGTGGTGGCGGGCGAAGACGGCGAGGCCGTCGACGCCCTCGCCGGCGCGCTGGGTGATCCTGACGAGGACGCGTAGGCGCGACGTGGTTGCGTGCGCCGGCCGCTATGGACAGGCGGGGGGCGGGCGCTGACGCTGACGCTAATGCTGGTCCGGCGGCCCGGCGATTCGTGCGCCCCGGCGCGCAAGCCCCTTAACACGGGCGGTCGCGCGGCTTATAACGCGCGCCTTAGCCGGATGTCGGCGCGCCCAGGTAGCTCAGTTGGTAGAGCAGCGGATTGAAAATCCGCGTGTCGGTGGTTCGATTCCGCCCCTGGGCACCATGATCTGGATTTAGGGAGACCCCATGTCGGCCCGCCACCATGTCCGCCTGGGGCGCGGCGCACTGGCCATGACAGGCGTGTTGGCGCCGCTCAATCGCGGGCTGTGCGCCGCCTCACGAGACATGTGGGCGTCGCCGTCCCACAGGACGGACTGGCCCGCCGCGGCGCGGGGCGCACGCGGCGCACGGGTCGCGCGGCGGCGCACGCCGTCATTGCGTGGAAGGCGGTCGGGCCCGCCGGCGCTGGCGGGCGAAACAAGCCTTGCGCGGCGACGCCACATTGCGCACGGTCACGCCAGCCTAGTCGTTGACGTGAGAGGGGCCTGCCATGGCGCGCCTGAAGGTGAATGGAACTGTCCGCGAAGTCGACGTGGACGAAAACACCCCGCTGCTGTGGGTCTTACGCGAGCAGCTGGGCCTGACGGGAACGAAGTATGGCTGCGGCGTCGCTCAATGCGGCGCGTGCACGGTCCACATTGACGGCCTGGCGATCCGCTCGTGCGTCTACCCCGTCGCCGCGGTGGACGAGAGCCAAGACATCACCACGATTGAGGGCTTGTCGGAGGACGGCGGCCACCCCGTCCAGCAAGCTTGGGCCGAGCTCGACATTCCGCAATGCGGCTACTGCCAGCCGGGCATGATTATGGCGGTCGCGGCGCTGTTGAACGAGGTCCCCAAGCCGACCGACGAGCAGATCGACGCCCAAATCACGAATGTGTGCCGGTGCGGCACGCTGGCGCGGGTGCGCAAAGGCGTCCACCTCGCCGCTGACAAATCCTAACGGAGCGCGACCCCATGGCTGACGACATCCGCGTTTCGCGCCGCTCCTTCATCGTGGGATCCGGCGCCACTGGGCTCACCATCGGCATACTGGCCGCCTGCTCGCCGCGCGCCCCAGCCCAAAACGCCGCCGCCGAGGACGCCGCCGCCGCCGCCGCGGCCCCGGAGGTGAACGCCTGGGTCCATATCGGTGAAGACGACACGGTCACCATTCGCATCGCCCGCTCAGAAATGGGCCAGGGCACGCTCACCGGCCTGGCGCAGCTTGTGGCCGACGAGCTTGATTGCGATTGGGACAAGGTGGTGACGGAATACCCCACGCCGGGCCAGAACCTCGCCCGTGAGCGCGTGTGGGGCGATTTCTCCACCGGCGGCAGCCAGGGCATTCGCGGCTCCCATGTATATGTGCGCGAAGGCGGCGCGGCGGCGAAAGCCATGCTGATTGAAGCGGCCGCACAAGCCTGGGACGTCCCTGCGGCGGAGTGTTCGGCGGCCAAAAGCGTCATCCGCCACGAGCCCACGGGGCGCACGGTCACGTATGGCGCTGTGGCGGGCCAAGCGGCGCAATTGCCGCCGCCCCTCGAGGTCAAAGTGAAGGATCCGTCGCAGTGGACGGTGATCGGACAGCCTGTCAAACGCCTCGACACCGCCGACAAATTGACAGGCGCTCAGGTCTATGGCGCGGACCTTCAACTCGACGGCATGCTGAACGCCTCGATTAAAGCCGCGCCCATGCGCGGCGGCGCGCTGGGCTCGTTTGACGCCGATGTTGCGCGCGCCATGCCGGGCGTGCGCCATGTTGTCAAAGTCGACGACACCGCCGTCGCGGTGGTCGCCGACACCTGGTGGCGGGCCAACGCCGCCCTTGACGCCATGCCGATTGAGTGGGTCCCGGGCGCGGGCTCAGACCATTCCAGCGCCGCGTTTGAGGCCGAGCTCGACGACGGCCTCACCGCAGAGGACACTTTTTTCGGCAACGGCTATGGCGATGTGCCCGCGGCCTTTGCGAACGCCGCCCAGACTGTTGAGGCGACCTACAACATGCCGCACCAAAACCATGCGTGCATGGAGCCGATGAACGCCACGGCCGTGTGGACGGAAAACCGATGCGAGGTCTGGTGTCCGACCCAAAACGGGGAGGCTGCGCTGGCGGCGGCTTCTGAGGCTGCAGGGCTGCCGATTGAACAGTGCGACGTTCACAAGCTGCATCTCGGCGGCGGTTTCGGACGGCGCGGCATGACCGATTATGTGACCCAGGCGGTCTCCATCGCGAAGCAAATCCCCGGCACGCCGGTGAAGCTCTTGTGGACCCGCGAAGAGTGCATGCGCCAAGGGTTTTACCACCCTGTGACCAAAGCCCGCGTGCGCGGCGCGTTGGATGAGGATGGCAAGCTTCTGGGCGTGCACATGCGGATTTCCGGCCAGTCGATCCTCGCGGCCCTCATCCCTCAGGCTCTGGTGGACGGCGCTGATTTCGCGACCTTCCAAGGCTTGTTGCCGTCAGGGGTTGATCCGCGCGTGGAAGACCAGGTTCTAACGTATACGTTTCCCAGCCTGCTCGTCGACCACGCTATGCGCAATCCGCCCGTGCGCCCGGGCTTTTGGCGCGGGGTCAACGCCAACCAAAACGCAATTTACCTTGAGTGCTTCATGGATGAGTTGGCCCACGCGGCGGGCCGCGATCCCTTGGCTTTCCGCCTTGATCACCTCAAAGACAGCCCTAAGACGGCGGCGGTGCTGGAGGCGGTCGCGGAACGCTCAGGCTGGGGCGCGGACGACGGCATGGCCCGGGGGCTTTGCGCCTTTTACTCCTTCGGCTCGTACACGGCCGCGTGCGCGGAAGTGACGGTGTCAGACGACGGGCGGCTGAAGATCCACAGGATTGTGGCCGCGACAGACCCCGGAACAGCGGTCAATCCCCAGCAAATCGAAGCGCAAGTCGAGGGCTCCTTCGTTTATGGCCTCTCCGCGTTGCTCCATGGCGAGATTACGTTTGAAAACGGTGAAGTCCAGCAGGAGAACTTCGATACTTACAACTCCTTGCGGCTGGCGGAGATGCCGAGGGTTGAGACAATCATTATGCCGTCGGGCGGCTTCTGGGGCGGGGTTGGCGAGCCGACCATCGCGGTCGCAGCGCCGGCGGTGCTGAACGCGATTTACGCGGCCACGGGCAAGCGGGTGCGCAAGCTGCCGATCGCGGATCAAAATCTGAGGCAGGCGTGAGCGCGCGGGCCCGCGCGGGGGTCGCGGGCCTTGTGTGTGGATTGGCGGGCGCGTGCGGTCCGGGCGACGACGCGCCAGGGGTCGACGCGCGGGCGGCGGCGGCTGTCTCAGACACCGCGACCTTGGCGGCGGCCTGCAGCGGCTGCCACGCGCCGACGGGCGCCGCGATTGCGTCGCTTGCAGATCGCGACGCGGCTGAGATCGCCACCGCGCTTACGGCCTACCGGACGGAAGATGGCGCGACTGTGATGCACCGGCTTGCGCGCGGCTATACCGACGCTCAGATCACGGCGGTCGCCGCCTATCTCACAAGCCCGGATCGCGCTGGCCCGGATCGCGCTGGCCCGGATCGCGCTGGCCCGGATCGCGCTGGCCCGGATCGCCCCGACTCGGCACGCACGCGCGCTCAGCGCGGGACGCGGCCATGAAAGCGGGGGCGTCGCGCCGATCCGTCCTGGCGGGCCTCAGCGCTGCGGCCATGGCGACCGGCGCGCCGCATCGCGCAGTCGCCCGAACACACGCGCGGATTGTGGTCATCGGCGGCGGGTTCGGCGGCGCCACGGCCGCGCGCGCCGCCAAGCGTTTACTGCCGAATGCGACCGTCACGCTCATTGACCCGGCGGACGCGTATGTCGCGTGCCCCTTCAGCAATTTGGTCGTCTCCGGCGATCGCCCCTTAAGCGCCCAGCGCTTCTCCTACACGCCTGTCGCCGCCGCGGGCGTCGCTCTTGTGCGCGCGCGGGCCTCGGATGTCGACGCTGGCGGCCAAGCCGTGATCCTCGAAAGCGGCGATCGCCTTGCGTATGACCGGCTGATCCTTGCGCCGGGGATCGACCTGCGCTGGGGCGCTGTGGAGGGCTATAACCAAGGCGCTGAGGCGCGCATGCCCCACGCCTGGAAAGCCGGGCCCCAGACCGACCGGCTGCGGCGCCAGCTTGAGGCGCTGGAGGATGGCGGCGTGGTGGCGATGGCGGTCCCGGCCGCGCCCTATCGCTGCCCGCCGGGCCCTTATGAACGCGCAAGCTTGATTGCGCATTTTCTGAAGACGAAAAAGCCGCGGTCAAAATTAATCGTGCTCGACGCCAAAGATCAGTTCTCGAAAATGGCGCTCTTTCAAGAGGCCTGGGCCGAGCATTATCCTGACCATCTTGAGTGGCGAGGCGCAGCCGATGATGGCCGCGTGCGGCGCGTCGACAGGGACGCGATGACGCTGGAGACGGACTTCGGCACGCTGCGCGCGGATGTGGCCAATGTCATTCCGCCGCAAAAGGCCGCCGCCATTGCCGATCGCGCGGGCGTCGCGGATCCGACGGGCTGGTGTCCCATCGACGCGGTCACATTTGAATCCACGCTGCAGCCGAACATTCACGTCATTGGCGACGCCGCCATCGCCGCGCCCATGCCGAAATCGGCGTTTTCCGCCAATCTGCAAGGCAAAGTCTGCGCGATCCAAATCGCGCGCCTCGTGAACGGCTCGCCCGCGGAGCCCACGCGCCTGGTCAACACCTGCTATTCCTACACCACCCCGGCGACGGCCATCTCCATTGTCGGCGCGTACACCAACGGTGACGGGCGCTTTCAGTCCATCGCCGGCGCCGGCGGCGTCAGCCCCTTAGGCGCTGACGACAGCGTCCGCCGCGATGAGGCGCGCCAGGCGCAGGATTGGTTCGCCGCCATCACCCGTGAGGCCTTTGGATGATCGCCCGGCTCGTGGGCGCGGCCTGCGCGCTCGTGACGCTGACGGCGTGCGAGGACGCGGATGCGCCGCTGATCGCGCCAGCGCGCATCGCCGGCGACGCGATCCCTGAGCCGCTCACCGCGCAGCCGGGCGATCCGACCCGCGGGCGGGTGATCTTTGTGGAGCGCGAGCGCGGCCATTGCGTGATTTGCCATCAGCTCGACGCCGTCGACGCGCCGTTCCAAGGCGATGTGGGCCCCGCGCTCAACGATGTCGCCCGCCGGCTCTCGCCCGCGCAGATCCGCTTGCGGATCGCCGCGCCGGCTGTCCTCTGGCCCGACACCATCATGCCGAGCTATTATCGCGTGGCGGGGCTCAATCAGGTCGCGCCGGAATTCGCCGGGCGGCCGCTGCTGACGGCCCAGGAGATTGAAGACGTGGTCGCGTTTTTGTCCGAGCCGCGTCTGGGGAGCACACGGCATGGGCGATAACGTCCCTGAGTTCGGCCTCTCTCGTCGCGGCCTTTTAGCCGGCGGCGCGGGCGCGGGGGCGGTCGCGCTTTTGCATCCCCTGGCCTCGGCGGCGCCGCAGGACATGGTCGCCGCCCAGCGCGATCTCTTTGGCGCGCGCCCCATCCGCGAGGGGCGCGTGGGCGTGAAGCTGCCGCCGATTGCGGAGAACGGCTACTCAGTGCCGCTGGAGATCGAGGTCGACAGCCCCATGACGGAGGCGGACCACGTGGTTCAGATCGCGGTGTTTTCCCCGCGCAATCCGCTCGCGAACATCGCCCGGTTTCACATGGGCCCGCGCGCCGGGCGCGCGCGGGTCGCGACGCGCATCCGCCTTGGCGGCAGCCAAGCCGTCACGGTGGTGGCGGAGATGAATGACAGCTCCTTGTGGGCGGGCTCGGCGGAAACGGTGGTGACCCTCGCCGCCTGCGTCGTGTTGTGAGGGGCAGCGATGGCCGGCGTACGCATCTCCCTTCCCGACACCGCTCAAGCCGGAGAGGTGATTGAGATCCGCGTGTTGATCCAGCATCCGATGGAAAGCGGCTTTCGCCGCGGCGCTCGCGGGGAGGTTATTCCGCGCGACATCATTACGACGTTTGAATGCCTCTATGCGGGCGAGACCGTGTTTTCCGCGGACTTCTTCCCGGCTGTCGCGGCGAACCCGTTTCTCACATTCCACACGCGCGCGGTGGAAACGGGCGAGATGCTGTTTCGCTGGACGGACCAAAAGGGCGCGGTGTGGCGGGAGACCGCTGCGATCACTGTCACATGACGATCCGCGCCGGCTGGGTGGTCGTCGTGTTGTACCTGGCTGCGTGCGGGGAGGCGTCGACGCCGCCGACACCGCCAGCGACACCGGCGGCGGCGCCCACGCCGCTGCGATCCGGCGCGGCTTTCCTCACGCCGGAGACCCGCGCCCTTCAAGACGACGCCTTCGCCAATCCGGGGTTTCTGTGGGTGGATCGCGGGCGCGCGCTGTTTCACGCCGCTGAAGACGGCCGCGCGCCGTGCAGTTCGTGTCATGGCGCGGACGGGCAGGGGTTAATCGGCGCCGCCGCGCGCCATCCCGTCTGGGACGCGGAGGCCGCGACGCTCGTTAATCTCGAGGGTCGGATCAACGCCTGCCGGGAGAATCGCCAAGACGCGCCGGCGCTGGCGTATGAGAGTGAGGAGCTTTTATCCCTGACCGCTTATGTCGCGCATTTGTCTCAGGGCCTTGAGGTCGATGTCGCGCTGACGCCCCCGCTTCACGCCGCCTATGCCCAGGGGCGCGCGTACTTCGAAACAAAGCGCGGCCAATTCAACATTGCGTGCGCCCAATGCCACGACGACATGTGGGGCAAGCGCTTGCGCGGCGACACCATCAGCCAAGGCCATGGCAATGGCTTTCCCGCCTATCGCCTCGAATGGCAGAGCTTGGGCTCGCTGCATCGCCGGTTTCAGGACTGCGACGCGGGCGTGCGGGCGCGCCCCATGGCGCTGGGGTCAGACACCTATGTGGCGTTGGAGTATTATCTCGCTGTGCGCGCCTCGGGCCTTGCGATCGAAACGCCGGCGGTGCGCCGATGAGCGCGCCCGCCGCGTCCCACGCCTATATAGAGCATCCCTACGATGTTCTCGGCCAGTGGCTCGCGTGGCGCGACCGGGGCGCGGCCGCGCTGGTCATCGTGACCGACACAGCCGGCGGCGGCGTGCGCGCGCCCGGCGCGCTGATGGCGGTGGCGTCGGATGGACGCGCGGCGGGTTATGTCTCTGGCGGCTGCATCGACGCTGATGTGATCGGGCATGCTGTGAAAGCGCTGGAGAGCGGGCGCGCGGTCCACCTGCGCTATGGCGCCGGCTCGCGCTTTTATGATTTGCCTCTGCCCTGCGGCGGCGCGATCGACGTCGCGGTTCTGCCGAGCCCCGACGCCCACGCCATCGCCCACGCCCATGAGGCGTTGGCCGCGCGGCGGTCCGCGACGCTGACGCTCGAAGGCCCCGCGGGCCCGATCACGGCGCGCTATCGCCCGAGGCTCCGTCTTCGGATCGCCGGGCGCGGCGGCGACGCGCTTGCTCTGGCGACCCTGGCGCACTCGGCGGGCGTTGCGACTCAGCTTGCGCTGCGCGACGACCATGACGCCGCAACGGCCCGAGACGCTGGCCTGGCGACGCCGATGGTTCTGCACACGCCGTCCCCGCCGCCGGCTGTCGACGACGACGCGTGGACCGCGTTCGTGTTGATGTTCCATGACCCCGCATGGGAGATTCCCCTGCTCCGCCAAGCCCTGGCGGGGCCGGCGTTTTATGTCGGGGCCGTGGGCGGGCGCGCGGCTCAAGCCTCCCGGCGGCGGGCGTTGGAGGCCGCTGGCGTCCGCCCGGCCCAAATCGCGCGCGTGCGCGGGCCCATCGGGCTTGTCCCCTCCATGCGCGAGGCGTCCATGCTGGCGGTGTCGACGCTGGCGGAGGTGGTCGAGGCCTATCACACGCCCGCCCTGGCGCCCTTTGAGACGACGGCGCTGGTCATGCTCGCCGCCGGGCGGTCGTCGCGTTTCGAACGGGGCGACAAGCTTTTGGCCGCTTGGCGGGGCAAGCCGGTGATTGACCACGCCGCCGCGACCCTCGCCGGCGATCGCGTCGCGCGCCGCATCGCCGTGGTCGGGGCCGGCCAGGCCGCGCGGGCGGACCGTCTCGCGCGCGCGGAATGGCGGCTCGTTGAAAACCCTGATGTCGATCGCGGCCAAGGCGCCTCCCTTGCGGCGGGGATCCAAGCGGTCTCTGCAGCGCCCGGCGTGGAGACGGCGCTGGTGCTCTTAGCGGACATGCCGACTGTGCCCGACGCGCATTTGCACGCTTTGCGCGAGGCGTGGGCGCCGGGGGTCGAGGCGGTGTTCACGGACGTTGACGGCGTGCTGGGACCGCCGGCGCTGTTTTCACGCGCAGCTTTTGCGCGCTTAGAAACGCTGGACGGGGATCGCGGCGCGCGCGCAGTGATCGCGCGCCTGTCGCATGTGCGCGGCGTCCGTCTGGATCGCGCGGCGGCCTGGGATGTGGACTCCGTGGCGGATCTTGACGCGCTGGAGGCGTTCGCCAGCCAGTGAGCCCGCCCCGGCGACGCGATGTCGGAACGCTGACGCGCGTGGCTATGGAGCCTGCTTGCGCGCTTTGCGCGCTTCAAACGCAGCCAATTGTTCCGGCGTCGCGGGCGTTTGATGCTCAGCCTTCCACAGCGCGTAGGACATGCCGTAAATCCGCTCGCGCGCTTCGTCCGTGCTCAGCGTGACGCCGTGTTCGGCGGCCGCCTCTTGGTACCAATCACTCAGGCAGTTGCGGCAAAAATCCGCAACGACCATCAGCTCGATGTTTTGAACATCGCGATGGCGGTCGAGATGAGACAAAAGCCGGCGAAACGTTGCAGCCTCAATGCGCTCGCGATGCTCTTCAAGATCGTTCGTCATGCCCTGTCACCCGTCGACACTCTGCGCGCCCGATACGTCCGCGTCGGCGCAAGGTCCAGCGGAGCGGGAGTGTAACGCCAACGGTTCGGCGGGTCACGAACCCTGAGGCGGGTCCTGAGGCGCGCCGTGACGCGGGCCGGGGACCCGCAGCGCCCGTCTGGGCTCTAAGCGGGGCGCAGTCCCGGGCCCAGGGTCGTGGCGAACCACGGGCCGACGGCCGCCATCGCGCGATCGACATGATCGGGCTGGTCGTAGAAGTCCATCTGGGCGCCGGTGCTCCACACAAGCTCTTTGGTTCCCTTGAGGTCTTGATGCACCCGGCGCGCGTGATCCGGCAAAACGCAGTCATCGGAGTGGACAATCAAGGTGGGCGTGTGAACCCGCCGCGCCGCCGCGAGGCCGTCGAAGGTCAGCCAATAGGTCCACGACATTTCCGCCATCGCGTTTGTCCAGGACGGGACGGCGCCGCGGCGCGCCTCGCCATAATACGGGACCTCGAAAAACATCGCCGCGCGGTCATTGCCGTCATCGTAAGCGGGGACGGTGATCACCTCGCCGCTGTCAAGAAAGCGAGCCGTGGCCTCGCCCGCACGCTCCAAGCGCATGGCCACGCCCGGCGGGCCGCCATAAAAATCCGCCACCGACGCTGCGTCATGATACCACCCCGCGACGCTGGCGAACGCCGCGATCGGCGCGCCGCGGGCCAGGGCGGCGAGGGTGTATTGAGCGCTTGCGCACACGCCGAGATGGCCGATGCGGTCGGCGTCGATGAAGCTCATGGTGTGAACGGAGGCGGCGGCGTCAATAATGTTGGCGATCTTGCGGGCGGGCAGCTCGGCTTGGCGCGGCGCGCCCTGGCTTTGCCCGAAGCCGGCGAAGTCGAAAATGAAGGCGGTGTATCCCAGCGCCGTCAGCCGCCGGGCGTAGACGCTCGCCATCTGCTCTTTCACCGTCAGCCAGGATCCCGTGACGATGACGCAGGGCGTGGGCGTGGTCACATCATCGACGGGGCGCAGAAACCGGCCGGCGAGGGCGTCGCCATGGCTGTGAAAGACGAGGGGGATCTCGCGCGCAACGCCGGTCATCGTCACAACTCTGTCTTGGGAGGGGGCCAGGGAGGAAGGGCCTGGGAGGGATAGAGGGAAAGGTCAGATTGGAGGGGTCAGATTCGAGGGGGCTGGGGGCCGGTTCGCGGGGAGCCGCGCCGCCTCACAGCGGCGGCGCATAAGCGGCCGCGACTTGCGCGGCGCGCCAATGCCAATACCGGTCGCTTTCGAATTGATCGAAGGGGATTTCGGCGGCTTTAACAATGCGACCGTCAACGATCGTGTAATGCACCATATAACGTAAGTCAAAATCGTCATCATCACCTGTGTAATAGTCGCGGTGGATGCTCACGGCGCTGACATCGCTGGCGAAAATCTCCAACAATTCGAAGCCGTGCTTGCCGTCGCCTAAGGTCATAGCCACGCGGCGGATGCCGTCCAGCAACCCGTCGACGCCGCGCCATGCACCTGCGATCGGACTCGCGCCCGGGAACGTCCACACCGCGTCGGGCGCGAGAATGCGCGTCAGAGCGTCGCGATCGGCCGCGCCGAAAGCGGTGAAGAAGTCGCGGATTAAACGCGTATTGGGGTGTTCAAGCGTGTCATCAGCCATGGGGCGACCTCGTGTCCAAAGCGGCGCGCTCGACGGGCGCAATCTGGCGTGTCACCTACTCGCTCATACGCTTCGGGGAAACCGCCCTGTCGGAACTGCGCAGTTTTCGGACGTGTTTAGGCCTTTTCGTCATCAAACGGATTTCGCCGCGGTGCGGATGGTCTATGGCCGTCAGCCCTCGACCTCTTTGCGCGACGCGCCGTCGATCTCAGAGCCCCACAGCATTGATTTGGCTTTTCTCGGCCATGAACGCACATGGATCCGCCGCGCGGGCGGCCCCGTTGAGCCGCGCCGGATCGCGCCGGGCACGGGCGGCCTTCATGGCGGCGATGCGGTGGAGTTTGTCGCGGTGTGCGGCCCGTCGGAGTATGTGGAGCTGACGCCCTCGGAGGCCGTGCGCGCGGACGCAGCTGAGCATTTTCGCGCGCCGGCCGTTCGCGCTTTCGATGAAATCCCTGGTGTCGAGGACGCGGTGTTGTGGGCGGTTGCGGCGCGGTTTCGCGGCCACGCGACGGGCGGAGCCCCAATTGACGCGTTGGGGGCGGAGGCTTTGATCCGCACGCTTGTGGCGCGTCTTGCGGTCTCGCGCTTGGGCGGGCGGCCTCCGCGGGTTAATGACCACCGCCTGTCCACAGCCACATTGGCGCGAGTGCGCGCACGCGTTGAAGCGCGGATCGCGGAGCCGGTCACGATCGCTGATCTTGCGGCGGTCGCGCATCAAAGCCCGTATCATTTCATGCGCATGTTTGCGCGCACGACGGGCGTGCGGCCCCATGCTTTCGTGCGCGCGGTGCGCATGGAGCGCGCGCGCGGCGCGCTGCTCGCGGGCGCAAGCGTCGCGGAGGCCGCGCGCGGCGTCGGCTATGCCGGCGGCCACAGCTTTCGCATGGCGTTTCGTCAGTGCTTCGGCGTGCTGCCGTCGGCTTATGTGCGCTCTACGACGCTGCCGCGCTGAGGTCGTGGGAGTTCCGCGCGGCGGCGGTCGTGGGCGAGACACGGTCGGCGCGCCCGCCACAGTTGACCATCCGACCGCTGATGACTCTATTGGTTTTGAGGAGCGATGGCGGGGTGGGGCCGCGCGGTGGGCGGGCCCAGCCGCTGTCGACGGGATGCGTTTTGTGCGTGTTGAAATAATGCGAGTTTCAGTCCCACCATAGGGCAGGGTGTTTCTGGCATGCGAACCTTCTCTGACGTCCAGTCTCTTATCCGTGAACTCAACCGCGCGTCGGGATTTCACGATCTTGAAGGCCTGATTGACGATGCAGCGCGGTCTTGCGGTTTTGAGTACTTCGCGCTTCTGCATCATGTGGACCTGACGGCCCGTCCGACCGAAACTGTGGGGATTAGTAATTATCCCGACAGTTGGGTGGAAATCTTTTTGGAGCGCCGTTACTATATTGATGATCCGATCCACGCCACATGCCAAAAAGTAGCGTCCGGCTTTTTGTGGTCGGACGTGCCGACATTGATTGAGATGTCGTCGCGTCAGAAGAAAATTTTGGAGCAAGCACGGTGTGAAGGTCTTGGCGACGGCTTCACGATCCCCGTCCATGTACCCGGTGAGTATTTTGGCTCGTGTTCATTTGGCACGAAGTATGGTCGCTCGTTCGATCATGAAGCACTCCCCAATCTGCACTATTTCGGATGCTTCGCGTTCGAGGCCGCGCGCCGTATTCTGCGGACACGACGAACGAGCTCGACGTTGTGGAAGAAAATACAACTGACGAATCGACAATTGGATTGTGTAGCGTTGATTGGTCAGGGGAAAAGCAATTGGGAAGCGGCGCGTATATTGGGTATCAGCGAGAACACCGTTCACCAACACATCGAAGCCGCGAAAAACCGTTACGATGTGACCAGCCGCACCCAGTTGGTCGTGCGCGCGCTGTTTGATCAACAAATCACTTTTAAAGACATTATGGCGCGTCAACCGTACGCCACGGTCTGACGCCGTCGCCGGGGCGCGCCGCGGTCGCGGCGTGTTGGGCCCCGGCGGCTATCCCCTAATCAGGGGAATGGTCGCCGGGGGTGCGGTTCGGCACAGTCTCTCGCGTAGGAACGGCGGGGGATCCCAATGCACGCGGTCGTCACTCGAGGAAATTCAGAGACATTCGCGCCACAGCTTGAGCAAATGTTTCGCCACCGGAAGGTGTTGTTTGTCGACACTCTGAAATGGTCTGTCCCGGTTGTTGGTGATGTCTACGAAAAAGATCAATTCGACACGGACAGCGCGCTTTATGTTTTGATTTTGGACAAACCGAACGGCGACCACATCGGCTCCGTCCGATTGTTGCCGACAACAGCCCCGCACATTTTGGGCGCGTTGTTTCCAAACCTCTGTCGCCATTCTGTCCCGTCGAATGACTCGACCTGGGAGATTACGCGGTTGTGCTGCGCGCCGCGGCAAGGCTCAAAACGACGCACGGACATTCGCCACCGTATTGGCATCGCGCTGGCTGAGTTTGGTTTGCTGTTCGGCATCTCCCAATACACCTGTGTCGCAGAATTGGGGTGGTTGTCGCAGATACTAGCCGTGGGGTGGGAATGTGAGCCCTTAGGCCCGCCAGTGCGCCATGAGGCGACTCAAATCGGCGCGCTGTTGATCAAGATTTCTCCAGAAACCCTACGGCTGTTCTGGTCTCAATGGGGCTCGTACCGCACAGAAATCGCACTCGACACCGTACCGCTCCCAGCAGCGGCTTAGAGATTAATTTTACCGTCTATCGATGGAGCGTTCTAAATGACGCATGCAGCGGTCGTCCAATCTTTTGAACATCACACCCATACTCACAAAGACACAGCCGATATGTGGGAGCAGCAGCTGCGCGACACCGGGTACTGTGTCATCCCTCACGCTGTTGACGCTTGGAAAGCGGCTTTGCTGAAACAAGACGTCGATGCGCGGTTTGACAAAACGCCGTTTTGCGTCGGCGACTTTTACGGCGCGCGCACGAAACGGTTCGGCAGTTTGCTCAAGCGCTCGCCCCACGCCGCAGCGCTCGTGGCGCACCCCTTAATTGTGGACGTCGTTGAGCGCATCTTGCTGCCGTATTGCGACAACATTCAGCTGAATTTGACGCAAGCGGTCCAAATACATTCGGGTCAAGCCGCGCAAGTGCCCCATCGCGACCAAGACATGTGGCGCGGCGCGCCGGGAGCATGTGAGTATTTGGTCAACGTGATGTGGCCTCTCACCCCCTACACCGCCGCGAATGGCGCGACGCTGGTGTGGCCCAACAGTCATAAGCCGGGCGATGACGATCCCGCCGATCCCGTGGAGGCCATGGCGGCGATCGACCCCAATGAGGCGATCGCAGCGGAAATGGCGCCAGGTGATGCGTTGCTGTTCTTAGGATCGACTTTGCACGGCGCGGGCGCGAACCGCACGCCGACGCCGCGCACGGGCCTGATTATCAGCTATTGCCTCGGATGGCTGAAGCCATACGAGAACCAATGGCTCGCGTATCCGCCGGAGATTGCGCGCAATTTCCCAGAGGACCTCGCGGCTTTGGTCGGCTATCGACAGCACCGCCCTAACCTCGGCAACTATGAGGGTCAATGCCCGTCAGTGTTGTTACGCGGCGAAGCCGATGAATACCTTGGCGCAGTCGATGAGTTGCGTCCTGATCAAGCTGAGATGCTGTCTCAGTACTTGGCGGCGCGGGGCGGTTGATAGGAATGTGTGGCGCCCCGCAGCGGTGGTGGGGACGACGGCGGCGCCGGAGTGGCGCTGCTGGGTCCGCTGCGGGGCGTGCTGAGTAAAGCGGGTACGGAGCCGGTGACGAGATTTCACAAGGTGCAGCAAAACAGAGCGCGTGACGGCGCGCAGGGCCCGCCTGGAGACGGGGTGGACCTCGACTTGACGCACAGCGATGTCGAGTTGCGGCGCTTGTGCGCGCTTGGTCATTTGGACATTCTCGACACGCCGGCGGAGCCGAGCTTCGAGCACGTCGCGCGCGCCGCCTCAGACGCGTTGGGCGCGGCTATGACGGCCATTGCGTTCGTGGATTACCGGCGTGTGTGGTTTAAGGCCTGCGTTGGCGCGCCCGTGACGCACGTGCCGCGGGACACTTCGTTTTGCCATGACACAGTGAGCGCCGGCGGCGTTCACATTGTCCCCGACGCGGCGTGCGACCACCGGTATTGCTCGAATCCGCTTGTCGTCGGCCCGCCATACGCGCGCACATATGCTGGCGCGGCGCTGGAGGTCGGCCCGGAGCTGAATGTCGGCGCGTTCTGCGTGCTCTACGCCCAGCCGACAGTGTTTACCGCCGCAATGCGCAAACAGCTGGAGGCTTATCGCGCCATGACGCTTGAGCTCATCCATCAGCGATACGCCGACAATGGCCGTAGTCATTTTGTGGATCGGCTCACGCGGTAGCCCGACCGCGCCGCGACACCGTCTCACTCGTCATTGGCCGCCTCCATGCCCGCGCGCAGCAGCCACACCCGCACCGCGCTGGCGAGCGAGCCGGCCCCCTCCTCGCCGATTCGCGCCTCATCGATTTTTGAAATGACGTGGGCGATCGGCAGCCCGTCACGCTCGGCAATGTGTTCCAGGGCCCGCCAAAAGGCCGGTTCCAAAGCGATGCTTGTGCGGTGGCGGTTTAACGTGATGGACTTCTTGATGAGCATAAGCACGGGGCCTTTTCAATGGATCGTGCGCGGCAGGCGGCGGACCTCACCAGTGTCGAAACAACGCCCCTCATGGCGTCAAGAAAACGCCGGTGAATTGTTTCGTCGTTGTCTTCCACATCGAGGCGTCATGCATCATCATGCTCGCAAACGGGTCGTGTTCTTTTACGCGTCATCGACACAGCGCAAGACATCAGGCGCGACGGGATGCGGCGCGGCAGCGCCGAACCAAGCGTGGGGATGATGCATCAGATCCTCATCTGTGTTCACGCTCCAGGGGCGGCTCCGCAACGACCAGGTTGAAGTGAGCAGCGCGGCGCGTCCTGGGTTCAGCGCGCGGTTTGTCCAGACTAACGAAGTTTGAACGCGTCAGCCAAGTCCACGTCAAGCGTAAAGCCGAGAGCCGCCGCTCAGCGTGCAAACATATCCAGGCTGACGCCGCGTCGGCGTTTGGGGTTGGTCTTGGCGCGCGCGACGGCCCCGCCAGGTGTCGCGCGCAGGCGTGCGTCCTCCTAAAGCCGGTCGTGGGGCCGACACCGCGACAAGATGGCGAGCGTCGACCGCAGGGGCTGTCGCGCAGGGGATTGACAGTGCGCCCGCACGCTCCGTGCGCTGACACCGCCGCACCGCCGCACCGCCGCACCGCCGCACCGCCGCACCGCCGCGCCGCCGCGCCGCCGCGTTCATGTCCGCAGGCGTGCGTTGGCGCATGGGCGTCTCCACGCGGAG
>CAZMSO010000007.1:24831-49326 GCA_964568975.1 uncultured Caulobacterales bacterium
CCGCCGCGTTCATGTCCGCAGGCGTGCGTTGGCGCATGGGCGTCTCCACGCGGAGCCCCAATGCGTTGCGCACAGCGCGCCGGGCGGACGAGTGATCGCAAATCGGGCGTCAGCTGACGGCGCCGCCCAAGCGCCCGCCCGCGCGCGCATAGGCTTGGGTGCCGCTGTGAATGGCGTCGTCGCTCGGCAGAATCGCGCTCGGCGTGTAATCGAAGAGCGGGTTCAAGCGCTCATAAAGCGGGCCGAAATCGCGATCGACCGTCACATGCATCAGCGCTTCATAGCTGTCGATCACCCAATACGTTTGTTGGAAGTCGTCAATACGATAATCGGTGCGCATCAACCGCTCCAAATGAAAACGGATGCGGTTCGGCGACGGCGATTCAAGCGCGAACACGCACTCCGTCGCTGACGAGACAATGCCTGCGCCATAAATCCGCAACCCATCCTTGGTGTCGATGAGGCCGAACTCGACTGTGTACCAATACAACGCCGCCAGCGCTTTAAGCCGGTCAAAGCCCAGCGAGCGCATGCCGCCCTCGCCATAAGCCTGCATGTAATCGGCGAAGGCTTGGTTCGTCAGCATCGGCACGTGGCCGAACACATCATGGAAGACGTCTGGTTCTTGGATGTAATCAAGCTGTTCGCGCTTGCGAATGAAATTGCCGGCCGGAAAGCGCCGGTTCGCAAGGTGCTCAAAAAACACCGCATCCGGCACCAGGCCCGGGACCGCGACGACTGTCCAGCCGGTCAGCGCGCGCAGCTCCTCCGACATCGCGTCAAAATTCGGGATGCCGCCGCGCCCGAGGTCGAGGGCCCTCAGCCCGTCCATAAAGGCGTCGGACGCGCGGCCTGGCAGCACCTCCAGCTGACGGGCGTAAAGCGCGTCCCACACCTGGTGCTCTTCCGGCGTGTAGGCGCTCCAGCCCTGATCAATGACATAATCCTCAGCAACGTTATGGGCTGTGACGGGCATCGCGACCATGGCCAGTCCTCCATCTGCGCGCCACAGGCGGCGCGGGTGGTCCGGGGCGGCGCGGCGCAGGGACCGCGCAGCTGTCCACACAATCATAGCAGAACCAAGGGCGACGGGCGCCCCATGGCGGCCTCGGTGGCCTTTCGCGGCCGATCACGCTAGCGTCCCAGGGAATGTGAACAGCGCGCGCGGAGGCCTCCAGCCCGGGGCTCGTGATCGCGCGCCAGGCGTCCCTGAGGGGTCACAATGGGTGATGACGCCGAGCAAAACGCCCCGTCCGGGGCGGCGACGGCGGCATGCGGACGTGCCGACGGCTCCGCCTCAGACAGCGCGTCCCTGCGACCCTGCGACGCACCGGCGCATGACGCGCCGGCCCCCGACGCCGCCGTCGCGCGCGCCGCAGCCGACGCGTGTGATGACGCCTCCGCCGGCCCGCCGCCACGCCGGCGTCGCAGACGCCGCCGGGCAGGGCCGGGCGTTAGCGATCACGCGCGCGCGCGCGAGGGCGGCGCGGGACAGGTGCGGACCGACGAAGCGAGGGCCGACACGGCGGGCGCCGACAGGGCGGGCGCCGACAGGGCGGGGGCCGACAGGGCGGGGGCCGACGAGGCGAGGATGGCGAGCGGCCGCAGTCGGGCGCGGCTGTTCGGCGCGCTTGATCTCGGCACGAACAATTGTCGGCTGTTGATCGCCACGCCGACGGCGGAGGGCTTTCGCGCCGTCGACGCGTTCTCGCGGATTGTGCGCTTGGGCGAAGGCTTGGCCGCAAACGGGTCGTTGACGCCGGAAGCCATGGATCGCGCCGTTGATGCGTTGAGCGTGTGCGCAGCGAAGCTGCGGCGCCGGCGCGTGACGCAGCTGCGCTGCGTGGCGACCCAGGCCTGCCGCGGCGCGGCCAATGGCGCGGATTTCGTGGGGCGCGTGGCGGCCGAGACCGGGATCGCGCTTGAGGTGATCAGTCCCCACGAAGAAGCGCGCTTGGCGGTGATGGGCTGCCTCGCTCTGATTGATCGCGAAGCGGACGCGGCTCTGGTGGTGGACATTGGCGGCGGGTCGACGGAGCTGAGCTGGGTGGATGTGGCCGCGCTTCGGCGGATGAACGGATCGCGGTGGTCGCGCCCGCCCATTGTTGCGTGGGCCTCAGCGCCCATTGGCGTGGTCAGCTTGGCGGAGCGCTTTCCTGAGCCGGCCGACCGCGTGCAATGGTATGACGACATGCTGGCGTATGTGCGCCCGCGCGTGCCGCGGCCCGAGGGCGCCCTTGCGCTGGCGCCGCGGTTCCATGACGGGCGTGCGCACCTGGTCGGCGCGTCGGGCGCAGTGACGAGTTTGGCGGGCGTGCATTTGGGATTGCCGCGCTATGAGCGGTCGAAGGTTGATGGGCTATGGGTGACGGCGGGCGAGGCCCTGGCGGCGTCGCGGGTCTTGCAGTCGATGGATCAGAAAGCCCGCGCGGCGCAGCCCTGTATTGGGCCTGAACGCGCGGATCTTGTGGTGGCCGGCTGCGCGATTTTGGAGGCGATTATTCAAGTGTGGCCGACGGACCGTTTGCGCGTCGCGGATCGCGGCTTGCGCGAGGGCATGTTGATGACGCTGATGCACCGCCCGCGACGGCGGCGGCGCCGGCGGCGCGGCGCGTCCGCCTGAGGCCGACGATGGGCGAGGAAACCGATCCCCCCCGGCGGCGGCGCCGTCGCGCCACGTCCTCCAGCCCCGCCAGCGGCCGCGACGCGGGCTTGTCGGTGCGGGTGAAGACCGCGAAGGGGCGCAAGCTCGCCTCGACCAACTGGCTCAAGCGCCAGCTCAACGACCCTTATGTGCGCCGCGCCCAAGCGCATGGCTACCGGTCGCGCGCGGCTTACAAGCTGATGGAGCTGGACGACCGGTTTCGCCTCATCAGCCGCGGCGCGCGGGTGGCGGATCTTGGCGCGGCGCCCGGCGGCTGGTGCCAAGTGGCGCTCGAGCGCGGCGCGCGCGCCGTCGTCGGCGTGGATCTGTTGGAGATTGCGCCCTTGCCCGGCGCGACCCTGATCCAAGGCGATTTCACAGACCCCGTGATCGCGGAGGCGGTGCGCGAGGCTCTGGCCGGGCCGGCCGATCTTGTGGTGTCGGACATGGCCGCCAACACCAGCGGCCACCGTGAGACCGATCATTTGCGCATAATGGCGCTGGTGGAGGCGGCGTTCGTCTTCGCCGGCGAGGTCTTGCGGCCGGGGGGCGCGTTTGTGGCGAAGACGTTCCAGGGTGGGGCGAGCGCGGACGTGCTGGAGCGCGTGAAGTCCGCGTTTACGCGCGTGCGCCACGCCAAGCCGCCGGCGAGCCGCGCGGAAAGCCCTGAGACTTATCTCATCGCCCAGGGCTTTCGCGGCGCGGGGCGCTTAGCCCAGGCCGCGCCCGCGCCGCGCGATGGCGGGGCCTAAGGGACGCGCATGCGCGCCGGCCGCGTGCGCTCTCCCGCCAGCGACCGCCGACGCCGGCCGGGTTATTGGGACACCAACACCGGTCGCCCTACGGGCTGGTCAACGACGCCCGCGCGCGCCATTTGCGGCGGCGCGCCCGCGTCGAGAGTGTCGCGCGCCTTGTTGAGGAGGAATTGCGACTGCCACCCATGGCGGGCGGGGCGCGCGAAAAACACCGCGTCACGGCGATGCAGCTCCAGAGTGTCGAACACCAACATTAAGAGATGCGACGCCGCCAGCAATTGATCGCGGGTGAACACATGGCTCACGCGTTCGACATCCGCTTCAGCGCCCGCTCGCAGGTCAGGGTTGTCGATCCACGACAAATCCGGACGATAGACCGTCTGCGCCCGCGCGCGCCGGGGAAAAGTCGCGAAGTTTGACGGCGCCAGCCGCACCCACTCGTCCTGGGCGTCCTGGGGGCGCACAATCGTCGCCAGCGCCCAGGGCGCGCCGCCGGCCAAATAGACCCGCGGCCGCTCCGCCAAGCCGCGATGGAGGCGCGCCGCGGCCCGCATTTGTGGCGCAAGCGCCGATGAGGCCACCGACTCAAGCGCGGCGTCGAGATCCGCCGGCGGGACGCCGCCATAAGCGTCAACGATCAAGTTTAAGAATGATTTGGTTCCGTGGGGCAAAGCCTCCGCCCCGACCACCTCGCCCTCAGCGTCGCGATAAGCGATGGTGATGTTGCTGCTGCCGATGTCCACCAGCACCGCCTGGTCCAAACGGCCCACGGGCGTGACCCATTCAAAGGCGAGGGCGGCTTGCTCGGCGGCGGTGATGAAATGCGGCTGGCGCCCGCTGCGCCGGTGGATGATGTCCGCCAGCGCGTTGGCGTGGTCGCGCTGCCCTAAGCCGCTGTCAATGACGACATAGATATCGTCCGCGGCGATGGCGTGGCTTTGGCGCAGATCATCGACAAAAGCGCGCACGGCATCCGCCGTGCGTTCGCTGTTTTCCTCCAACAGCGGCGTGATGTCGGCTTCGGTGTAATCCGTGATGCGCCGACGTTCGAGCAGTTCATAGCGCGCGTCTGCGCCGACCGCTGCAACATCATTCAAGGCGTGCAGATCGTCGGCGGTGATGCGGTAGCCGACCGCCCGCACGCCGCTTGCGCCAACCTCCACCACGCCGAACGCCGCGCCGGCGTCCTCGCGCGCCTGCGCCGGCGTCGCTGTCGCCGCCAGGCCGATGACAAGCCCGCTCGCCAATCCAAGCATGGCCATCAGCCCGCGCGCCGACCACCGCGCGCGGATCGGTCCAGTGTCTCTGCATCCCATGGCGACCCCCACATAAACGTTTGCGATCGTTAGAGTTACGATCTGTTGTGGTGAAACTGTCCCACAGGCGGACAGAACGCCGAAAGAGGGGCGCAGCGCGAAATTCGCCTTGGGGGCGAGAAATCTGTGGATGATCGGGATGTGCGCGCGGGCTGCGACGCGTCGTGTCAGCGCTCAGGCGTCAGGGTCGAGAACGCGCGGAAGTCTGAACACCACGTCCTCGCGCGTGACCTCCACATCCTCAATGCGCACCTGGAAGCGGTCCTTCGCGGCGCGGACAATATCCTGCACCAGGTTTTCCGGAGCGCTGGCGCCGGCGGTGAGCCCCATCGCGCCGGCGCGCGCAACGAGGGACCAATCCACGTCCGCCGCTGATTGCACGAGACGCGCCTCGCGCGCGCCTGCGCGCTCGGCCACTTCGACAAGCCGTTTGGAGTTGGAGGAGTTCGGCGCTCCAACCACGAGCACGAGATCGCAGCGCCCGGCGATGGCTTTAACAGCCTCTTGGCGGTTGGTCGTCGCGTAGCAGATGTCTTCTTTATGAGGCGCAGCGATGCTCGGGAAGCGCTGCTGCAAGGCCGCCACGATTTCAGCGGTGTCGTCCACCGACAACGTCGTTTGGGTGACGAACGCCAGCCGGTCGGGATCCGCGGGCGTCAGCGCCGCCACATCCGCGACGGTCTCAACAAGCGTCGCGGCGCCCTTCGGCAATTGGCCAAGCGTGCCGATCACCTCGGGATGGCCGGCGTGGCCGATCAGCACGATGTGGCGGCCCGCTTTGTAATGACGCTCGGCCTCCACATGCACTTTCGACACAAGGGGGCAGGTGGCGTCGACATAGACCATTGACCGGCGGCGCGCTTCCGCCGGCACGGCTTTCGGCACGCCATGGGCGGAGAAAATCACGGGACGGTCGTTGGGGCATTCGTCCAGCTCGCGCACAAACACCGCGCCCAAGCGCTCCAAGCGCTCCACCACATGACGGTTGTGGACGATCTCGTGGCGCACATAAATCGGCGCGCCCCAGCGTTCTAACGCCTGCTCCACAATGAGGATCGCGCGCTCCACGCCCGCGCAAAAACCCCGCGGCGCAGCCATAACGATGGTCAGCGCAGATTTTGCGGGTGCGGCCGCGCCGTCGACGGTGGACGCGGTCTCAGGGGGGGTGAAGGTCATGTCCATCCTCCGGCCCGCCGCGCGTGGCCCAGTCTCGTGCACCAGAGCGGCCGCAAGGACCAAGGAGCGGGCTTGCGCGTCCGCGGATTGCCGCCGTCGAGGATGCAGAGTATCCCCTCCCTTCGACCGCCGCCAGTCGCGCGCCCGCCATTCATCCGGAGCCTCGCCCATGCGTGTTTCTTTGAGCTTATGCGGCCCGGTGCTGGCGCTGCTCGCCAGCGCGTGCGCGACAGCGGAGCCGAATGCGGGCCCGTGCCCGCCGGCCTTTGCGCTTTACGACGCTGTGCGCGTCGTTGAATTCGCTGACGGCCAGGAGCGCCTCTCCAGCGTGGGTTTCACCGCTGAAATCCAAGCCGTGAGAAGCAGTTGCCGTTACGTCGAAGACAAACCGATTAAAGCTGATCTGGAGATTGACATCGGCTTTGGGCGCGGGCCGGCCGCCCAGGGCGATCGCGCGGAATACACCTATTGGGTGGCGGTTACCCGCAGCAATCTCACGCTCATTACTAAGGAGTTCTTTCCCCTCACCGTGCGCTTCGACAAGGGCGAGGACCGCGTGTTTCTGCGCGAGCGGATCGAGGAGATTGTGATCCCGCGTGCAGGGGACTCCGTGTCCGGCACAAATTTCGAGATCATTGTGGGGTTTGAACTCACCGACGAGCAGCTCGCCTTTAACCGCGCCGGCAAGCGGTTCACGATCAGCGCCGCCAATTGACGATGGCGGAGGCCTCCGACACGCCTGCGCCCGCCGCGCCGCCGGCTGCCGCGCCGGGCGACGTTTCCCCGGTCAAAGCGGTCGCGACTGAGACCGTCGCGGCCTGGGCGAGCCGGCTTGTGGGCGCGGCGTTCGCGGATCTCGGCGCGGATCCGGCGCTAGGGCGGGTGATCCGCTCCGATCGCCCTGATCTTGCGCCGTATCAGTGCAATGGCGCGATGGCGGCCGCGAAGGCCCTCAAGCGCAATCCCCGTGAGATCGCGCAAGCCGTCGCGGATCGCGTCGCGCAAGACCCTGGCGTCGTGGACGTCCAGGTGGCGGGGCCGGGCTTTCTTAATCTGCGGGTCGCCGACGCGATGCTGACGGCGCGCGCGGACGCCTTGGCCGCGGATGATCGCGCGGGCGCACGTCTGCGACCCAAGCCTGAGGCGGTGGTGATCGACTTTGGCGGGCCCAATGTCGCAAAGCCCATGCATGTCGGGCATTTGCGGTCCGCCGTCATTGGGGACGCGCTCCAGCGGCTGTTCCGCTTCCGCGGCGATCGCGTCACGAGCGATGTGCATCTGGGCGATTGGGGCCTGCAAATGGGCCATTTGATTACGGAGCTGGAGATCGAGCAGCCGGCGCTGCCGTACTTCAACGCCGCCGACGCTGGCCCGTTTCCGACCGAGCCGCCGGTCACGCTGGCGGATTTGGCGCGGCTTTACCCCCAAGCCTCGGCGGCGGCGAAGGCCGATCCTGAGCGCCTCCAACGCTCGCGGCGCGCGACGGCGGAGCTGCAAGCCGGGCGCGCCGGCTACCGCGCGCTCTTGAAACACTTCATCGACGTATCCGTGGCGGGGCTGAAGGGCGATTACGCTCAGCTGAATGTGCGTTTTGATCTGTGGAAGGGCGAAAGCGACGTCGACCCGCTGGTGAGCGACGTGGTGCGCCTGTTTGGGGATGCGGGGCTGATTGAAGAGAGCGAGGGTGCTCAAATCGTGCGCGTGGCCCGCGACGGCGACAAGAAGGAGCTTGCGCCGCTGATCTTAGTGACGTCGGAAGGCTCGGCGCTTTACGCCACGACGGATCTCGCCACCATTCTTGACCGCGTGCGGACAATCGGGCCCGACCGCATGCTGTATGTGGTCGATCTCGGCCAATCCGACCATTTCGAGCAAGTGTTTCGCGCCGCGGCCCAAATCGACTGGATCCGCGAGGACCGCCTAGAGCATGTGAAGTTCGGCACCGTCAACGGCCCGGACGGCAAACGCTTGCGCACCCGCGAAGGCGGCGCGTTTCGCCTCGCCGATTTGATTGGCGAAGCCCAAGCGCGCGCCCGCGCGAAGGTGGAGGAGGCGGGTCTCGCCGGCGATCTGCCTGAGGAGGAACGCGCGGCCATTGCAGTCCAGGTGGCGCGCGCGGCGTTGCGGTTTGCGGATTTGCAGAATGTCCGCACGACGAATTATGTCTTTGATCTCGACCGCTTTACAAGCTTTGAGGGCAAGACCGGGCCTTACCTTCTCTATGCCGCGGTGCGGGTGAAATCGCTGTTGCGCAAAGCCGCTGAGGACGGCGTGCGGCCGGGCCCGATTGCTGTGGCCGCGCCGGAAGAGCAGGCGCTGGTGATTGAACTCGACAATTTCGACGCCGCGCTCACCACCGCCTATGACAAGCGCCAGCCGCACCACATCTGTGAGCACGCCTTCGCCCTCGCCCAAGCGTTTTCCAAATTCTACGCCGCATGTCCGGTGCTTGGGGCCGAGGATGAGGCGACGCGCGCCTCGCGTTTGGCGCTGGCGGGACTGACGCTGAAGCAGTTGACGCTGACGCTCGATCTCCTCGGCATCGACACGCCGGATCGGATGTGACGCGTGAACGCGCCTGAGCTCACCGCCGCCCCCATCCTCGAAACGCCCCGCCTAATTTTGCGCGCGCACCGGCGTGAGGACCTCGACGCCTGCGCGGCCATGTGGGGCGATCCCGCCATGGTTCGCCACATCTCGGGCCGCCCCTCGACGCGGCCGGAGGCCTGGCGGCGGCTGCTCGCTTACGCCGGCCATTGGGTGTTGATGGGCTTTGGCTATTGGGCGGTGGTGGAGAAGGCGTCAGGCCGGTTCATTGGCGATGTGGGCTTGTCGGATTTCAAACGCGGCGTCGATCCGCGCCTTGATGACGCGCCGGAGATCGGCTGGCTGATCGCGCCGGCCGCCCAAGGCCGCGGCTACGCCACAGAAGCCGCGCACGCCGCGCTGGATTGGATCGAGCAGGCGTTAGCGCCGCCGCGCACGGCGTGTCTGATTGACCCGGGCAACGAGGCGTCGCTGCGCATCGCCGCCACGCTGGGCTACCACGAAACGGCGCGCGTGGAGCTGAATGGCTCGCCGGCGCTTGTGCTGGAACGATCCACCCCCCGACGCGTGCGCGGCTAGATCGTTTCGCATCGGTCGCTTCCGCGATTGACAATTCAAGGGATATAACAATAGCTTTATATGACGCGTGGGATCGACGTCCGACGCGCCATATCGGCCCAGCGGGAGAGTTCGGCGCGTCGCATACCGGCGCTGCGCCGGCGCCGAAGGCGCAACCGCCCCGGAAACGCTCAGGTCCACGGACCGCTGGGACCCGAAACGCTGGAAAGCGATCGCCAGGCACGCCTCGTGGGGCCGCCATGACGATCCGCCGACGGAGCAAGCGCAGGTTGCGGGACGCGCCGCAGCCCACGCGGAATCTCTCAGGCGCCGACGACAGCGGGGGCCCGGCGTCGACCATGGGGGTTGGCGCGCCCAGGCTGTCGAGGATGTATGGCTGACGCCGCCGCCACCTCTTCCACCGCGACCACTGTGCGCGACACCGCCCTTAGCCGGCTGCACAAGCGGTTGAAGGCGCGGATGGTGCCCTTCGCCGGGTACTCCATGCCGGTCCAGTATGAGGGCGTCCTCGCGGAGCACCATTGGACGCGCGAGCACGCCGGCCTGTTCGACGTCTCCCACATGGGCCAAGCGTTTTTGGTGGGACCAGATCACGCCACGACCGCAGCCGCCCTGGAAGCGCTCACACCGATCGACGCCGCGGGGCTCGCTCCGGGCCAAGGGCGTTACACGCTTCTGATGAATGACGAGGGCGGGATTCGTGACGATCTCATCGTCACCCGTCCGCGCGATCCGGATCACGATGGCTGGCTGCATCTCGTGGTGAACGCCGCCTGCAAGGAGGCCGATTTCGCTCACATCGCCGCCAACCTGCCCGAGGGCGTGGAGCTGCGGCCGAAGCCGGAGCTGGCGCTGCTGGCGCTTCAAGGTCCCAAGGCGCGCGACGTGATGCAGCGTATGGCGCCGGCGGCCGCCGAATTGACCTTCATGACAGCGACGGCGACCATCATTGCCGGCTATCCCGCCCACATCAGCTGTTCTGGCTACACCGGCGAGGATGGTTTTGAGGTCTCCGTGTTGGGCGATCACGCGGAAGCGGTGGCTGACGCCCTCCTTGAGCAGGAAGACGTGAAGCCCATCGGCTTGGGGGCGCGCGACACGCTGCGGCTTGAGGCGGGCTTGTGCCTCTATGGCCACGACATGGACGAGACCACCTCGCCCGTGGAGGCGGGTTTGCGCTGGGCTGTGCCGAAGCATCGCCGCGCGCCCGGCGCGTTTCCCGGGGTTGAGCGGCTGCTGCGCGAGTTTGAGGACGGCCCGGCGCGCCGACGCGTGGGCGTGTTGATTGCGGGGCGCGCGCCCGCGCGCGAGGGCGCTGAGATTCAAAAGGACGGCGAGACGGTGGGCGTCGTCACCAGCGGCGCGCCGGCCCCCACTGTCGGCGCGCCCGTGGCGATGGGTTATGTCGCAACACCGTTCGCGGCGGTGGGAGAGTCGCTGCAGATACTCGTGCGCGGGCGCGCGCTGGAGGGCCGCGTCGCGCCGATGCCGTTCACGCCCCACCGCTATTGGCGGGGCTAGGGCCAGCGAAGGAGGGGCGTATGGCTGCTCAATATTACACCAAAGATCATGAATGGATCCGCGTGGACGGCGACATCGGCGTCGTTGGCGTCACCGCCCACGCCGCCGAGCAGCTGGGCGACGTGGTGTTTGTCGATTTGCCGGAGGTGGGCAAAGCCGTCGCGCAACAGGGCGAGATCGCTGTCGTTGAAAGCGTCAAAGCCGCCAGCGACGTCTACGCCCCGGTCGCGGGCGAGGTGACGGAGGTCAATCCAGCCCTCGCGGACAAGCCCGAGACGGTTAATGAAAGCCCCGAAGACAGCGGCTGGTTCTTCAAGCTGAAAATCGCTGACCCCAAAGAACTTGAAGGCCTGATGGACAAAAGCGCCTACACCGCCTTTGTGGCGGAGTCGGCCTAGCGCCCATGTATGCTCCGTCCGCCTTCGCCGAACACGATCCGCAGACGCTGGCGGCGTTCATGCGCGCGCACCCGTTCGCGATGGTTGCGGTGAACGGCGAACACGGGCCGGTGGCGGCGCACGCGCCGCTGCTTCTCGAGACCGACGCCGAAGGGCGGTCCGCCCTTGTGGGCCATCTCGCCCGGGCGAACCCGTTTTGGCGCGCCGCCGAGGGCGCGCACGCTCTCGCGGTGTTTTCGGGGGCCGACGCCTATGTCTCGCCATCGTGGTATCCGTCCAAGGCCCGCCACGGCAAGGTCGTACCCACTTGGAACTATCAGCGCGTCGAGGCGCGCGGCGTCCTGACGGTGGAGACCGACGCCGTCGCCATCGGCGCGATCGTCGAGGCGCTGACCGACGCCATGGAACGCGACCGGCCGACGCCTTGGCGCACGACGGACGCGCCGAGCGCTTACATTGAACGCTTGCACGCCGCCCTGGTCGGCGTGCGCGTGCGCCTCACTTCAGTGATGGGCGTGCGCAAACTCAGCCAGAACCGATCGGCGACGGACTTTGACGGCGTGCGTTCGGGCCTGCGGGCGATGGCGTCGCCCGGCCCCCAGGCGACGGCTGAGGCCATGGACGAATTGATCGCGACACAGCGAGGTTGAGCGTATGCGGTATCTTCCCCTGACCAACGCCGACCGGGCGGACATGCTGGCGGCCGTCGGCGTCGCCTCCATTGATGAGCTCTTCGCCGACGTCCCGCAGGCCGCGCGCTTTGAGGGGCCCGTTGCGGGCTTGCCCTTAGTCCAGGGCGAACTGGCGGTGACGCGCCATCTCTCAGAGCTGGCGGCGCGCAACACGGCGGCGGGCGCCACGGCGTTTTTCTGCGGCGCGGGCGCATATCGCCATCATGTGCCCGCGAGCGTGGACCACATCATTCAGCGCTCGGAATTCTTGACCGCCTACACGCCCTATCAGCCCGAGATTTCTCAAGGCACGCTGCAGTATCTGTTTGAGTTCCAAACGCAAGTCGCCCAGCTCCTGGGCCTCGGCGTCGCCAACGCGTCCATGTATGACGGCTCCACCGCGTGCGCGGAGGCCGTGCTCATGGCTGCGCGGGTCACCAAGCGGTCAAAGGCCGTGCTCGCGCCGGGGCTCCACCCCCATTACGCCGCTGCGACCAAAACGCTGGCGAAACACCTCGACATCAACATCGTGGACGCGCCGGCCGCGGTCGCTGGCGACGCCGCCGCCGGCGATCTCGTGGACGCCGACACCGCCTGCCTGGTCGTGCAGACGCCCAACGTGTTTGGTGCGCTCGTCGACCTCGCGCCTCTGGCGGAGGCTGCGCACAAGGCTGGCGCGTTGCTCGTGGCGGTGACGACGGAGGCGGTGTCGCTCGGTCTCGTCAAAAGCCCGGGCGAGATGGGCGCGGACATCGCCGTCGCGGAAGGCCAGTCGATTGGCAACGCGCTGAATTTCGGCGGACCTTATGTGGGCCTGTTCGCGTGCAAAGACGACCGCGCTTTCTTGCGCCAGATGCCGGGCCGCCTCGCTGGCGAGACCGTGGACGCCGATGGCGCGCGGGGCTTCGTGCTGACGCTGTCGACACGCGAGCAGCACATTCGCCGCGACAAAGCGACGTCCAACATCTGCACCAACTCCGGGCTCTGCGCGCTCGCCTTCTCGATCCACATGACGCTGTTGGGGGAGGCGGGCTTGCGCCGGCTCGCGCGGCTCAATCACGAGGCGGCGTGCGATCTCGCCGAGCGGTTGGCGGCGATCCCGGGCGTCAGCCTCGAGACCGAGAGCTTTTTCAACGAGTTCACGCTGAAACTGCCGGCGAACGCGGCGGACACTGTGTCAAAACTGCTCAGTAAGGGCGTGATTGCGGGCGTGCCCGCCAGTCGGCTCTTACCAGGCCAGGGCTTTGACGATCGGCTGATTGTCGCGGTGACCGAGACGAACACGCCCGCCGACTTCGACGCCCTCGAACACGGCCTCAGGGAGGTCGTTGGTGCCTAAGATCGACCGCGAGACAGCGCCGCGCGTGCACCGCCAAGCCTATCCCGGCCGGTTGCTCCACCGCACGGACGGCTGCTGGAAGACCAAGCTCAGTGACGCCGGCGGGCTCACCCAGTTCGGCTTTGGCGAAGTAACGCTTGCGCCCGGGTCGTCGACCGGCCTCTACCACTGGCACGAAGCCGACGATGAGCTCGTCTACGTGCTGGAAGGCGAAGTGGTGATGGTGGAAGGCGACACAGAGACGATCATGCGCGCGGGTGACTGCGCGACCTTCAAAGCCGGGGTCGCGGTGGGCCACACGTTTGAGAACCGCGCCGACACGCCCGCGCGTCTGCTTGAAGTCGGTCCCCGAGGTCTGGATGAGACCGCCCATTATCCGGGCCTCGACATGCTCTACCGCCGCAGCCCCGACGGCGTGCAGCGCTTTGAAACCCGCGACGGCCGCCCCCTTGCGCCGACCGATGAGGTCGCGCGCCTCGACGATCCGCAAAATCTGAAGCCCGCCTCGCCCTTGGACATTGAGTAGCGCCCCGCCGCGTCAGGAGTTCGCCCGATGAGCATGAACACCCAAGGCCGCCCCACCACGCCGCGCCCCGCTGACGGCGACGTGTTGGTGGAAGATCGCCCGATCACGTCGCCAGCGCAGGCTGCGCCAGAGCCGCGCGCCGGACGCGGCCTGCTCCAGGACGAGCCGCTGCTGTTTGAGGTGGGCGATGGCGCGAAGACCGGCGTGGATTTGCCGGAACCGTCCGGCCGCGCCGCGCGCTTGGGTGGTCTTGAGCGGACGGCGGTCATCGGCCTGCCAGGCCTCTCTGAGCCGGAGACGTTGCGCCATTATGTGCGCCTGTCGCAGCGGAATTACGCCATTGATCTGGGGCTCTACCCGCTCGGTTCGTGCACGATGAAGCACAATCCGCGGCTCAACGAAAAGCTCGCGCGGCTGCCTGGCTTCGCCGACCTCCACCCCCTCCAGCCCGAGGAGACGGTGCAGGGTGCGCTCGCGCTGATTGAGGAACTCGGCCATTGGCTGACGACGCTCACCGGCATGCCCGCGGTGGCGATGAGCCCTAAGGCCGGCGCCCATGGCGAGCTCTGTGGCATGATGGCGATCCGCGCCGCCCTCGACGCCCGCGGCGACATGGGGCGGCGGCGGGTGCTTGTGCCCGAAAGCGCCCACGGCACCAATCCGGCCACGGCGATCCAATGCGGATTCCGGGTGGACGAGATCAAGGCGACAGCTGACGGGCGAGTTGACCTGGACGAGGTGAAGGCAAAGCTCGGCGACGATCTCGCGGGGATTATGCTCACGAACCCCAACACCTGCGGCCTGTTTGAGCGCGACATCCGCGAGATCGCGCACCTCATTCATGAGGCCGGCGGGTACTTCTACTGCGACGGCGCAAACTTTAACGCCATTGTCGGGCGCGTGCGGCCGGGGGATCTCGGCGTCGACGCCATGCACATCAACCTCCACAAGACCTTCTCGACCCCCCATGGCGGCGGCGGCCCGGGCTCGGGGCCGACGGTGTTGTCGCAGGCGCTGGCGCCCTTTGCGCCCTTGCCGCGGATTGAAAAGGCTGGGGAGAATTATCGCCTCGTCGAACACGCAGAGGGGGAAGAGCGCGCGTTTGGACGCATGGCCGCGTTCCATGGCCAGATGGGCATGTTTGTGCGCGCGCTGAGCTATATGCTCAGTCACGGCGCGGACGGGCTGCGTCAAGCGGCGGAAGACGCCGTGTTGAACGCCAACTACGTGCAAGCCGGTCTCAAAGATGTGATGACGCCTGCTTTTGACGGGACGTGCATGCATGAGGCCTTGTTTGATGATCGCTTCTTGAAAAACACTGGCGTCTCCACCCTCGACTTTGCGAAAGCCATGATCGATGCGGGCTACCACCCGATGACCATGTATTTCCCGCTTGTGGCGCACGGGGCGATGTTGATTGAGCCCACGGAGACGGAATCCAAGGACAGCGTGGATCAATTCGTCCGTGTTCTGCGGGATTTGGCTATCGCCGCGGCCCGCGGCGAGACGGCGCGTTTTCATGCTGCGCCACGGTCGGCTCCCCTCAAACGCTTGGACGAAACCCGCGCGGCGCGGCGTCCGATTCTGCGCTGGCGCGACGCCTCTTAACGAGCGCTGTGGCCATCGGCCGTCCGGGCCGCGCGTGGCGCGCGCGGCGACCTCGTCGGTGTGGTCACAGATGTGCATGATCCGTGCGGCGGGGGGTGCGCCCCTCGCTCGCGCGTCCTAAATATGGAAAGGCCCGGAGCAACGGAGGGCGCGCCGCGGGGGCGCCGAAGATCGTTGTGCCATCATGGGAACGCTGTTTAGACTTCTTTTATTGGCGTTCGATAAGCCTGCACGGGCGAGAAGGAGATGCCCCGGGAATGCGTTACGTCGCTCGAGCGTTTAGCGTGTTTATCGCCCCCGACGCGGGCGTCTACGGTCTCGGTGAAATGATGCGTTGGGCGGTTCGCCAATTCGCGACGGTGCTTGGCGGACTTTTGGTTTTGATTTCCGTGCCGGTGGCCTTAGTCACGCCGGTTTTGCCCGTCGGTTTGCCGCTGTTAATTCTCGGGCTGGTGTTGTTGGTGAACTCCTCGGAGACGGCGCGTCGGATGTTTTTGCGCTGGGTGAAGCGTTACCCGATCACGTCGAGGCCTTTGCGCTCGATTATGCGCCGGCGTCATAAGCGTCTTTAGCCACTTACTGTGATGATTGAGGGCTGGCGCCAGGTCGCTGGCCGGCGCGCCCCCGCGGGATGGAGAACGGCGCGTGGAGCGCGTCGCGACCTCGGAAACGCCGGGCCCGACGCGAGAGCCCACCTTAGGACGCCAGATTCGACGCTAGACCTAGACGCCGGACCTCAGACCATAGCGAGCGCCTTAAGCAGCCTCAGACAGTCTCACTTTAACCGCGCGCGCCGGGGGCCCACGCTTCTTCCTCGGCCGCGGATTGACCGCATCGCTGCGTCGCCGAGAGCCACGCCCCCGGAGCGCGGAAGACCGCGCCGTCCTCTCAGCGCGCAGGGCCGAATCGATTGGCCACATCCGTGACGCTGTCGGCGATGAGTTGGTCACGCACGTTGGGATCCAAATCGCCCTCGAAAATGGCCGCCGCCGCACCCGCCGCCAGACGCGTCGCCTGATCGCGCACGAGGGCTTCAGCTTCGGCTTCGGCCTGCGCAATTTTGCGCTCCGCCATGAGAGCGCGCCGCTCCAGCCGCTCCGCCAGCTCCGCGCGCATCGTTTGGGCGACGACCTCAGCATCGCGGCGTGCGCGTTCGAGAATCGCTTGAGCCTCTTGCTCCGCCGCGCGCTGGCGGCGTTGATAGCTGGCGAGAACTTCCTGGGCCTCCTCCCGCAACCGACGCGCCTCTTCAAGCTCATTGGCGATTGCGGCGGAGCGATCATCAAGCGCTTTCGTCAACAACGCCGGCACGCCGAGATAAGCAAGCATGCCCAAAAAGGCGAGCAACGCCACAAGCACCCAGGTCGTGGGGTCGCTCGGCCCGTAAGGGATGTGCAGCAAGTGCTCCATGGCGGTCATCCTTCTCGCCGGCGTTGCCTGCGCGCCAGAAACCGACCGTCGTCACCCGGCGGTCGGCGTATCGTCTGCGGCCGCTGAGCTAAGCGCGGCCCGCTGCGGCCTCCACCGCGCGCTTCACGCGGTCAGCCTCCACGGCTGCGCCGGTCAAGCGCGTGACAATGTCTCCCGCGGCGTCGACGGCGATCTCCTTGACATTCGCGAGGGCGGTGGCTTTGGCGGCGTCAATGCGCGCTTCTGCGTCGGCCAAGCGCTGATTCAGCTCCGCCTCCGCCGCGGCGATGTCGCGCGCCATTTCCGCGTTCACGGCGTCGCGCGTTTCGCCGAGCACCGCTTGGGCCCGCGCGCGCGCATCCGCTAAGGCGCGCTCATAAGCGCGTTGGGCGTCCTCCGCCTGGCGGTTGAGGCGGTTGGCCTCATCCACGTCATCAGCGATTTTGTCGCGCCGGTCTTCGATCACGCTGGCGAGCTTGGGCAGCAAGGACCGCGACAACACCACATAAAGCGCGCCGAAGGCGATCAGCAGCCAGAAGATCTGTCCTGGCCAAACGCCCAGTTCGAACTGGGGCAGGCCGCCCGAGCTCTCCGCGCCATGGCCGGTCTCTTCAGCGGCCCTGGCCAAGAGGGCGGCCGCCGCGACGCTCGCCGCCGTCATGATCACAGCACGAAGATGATGATCATCGCCACCGCAAGGCCGAACAGGCCGGTGGCTTCCGTCAGCGCGAAGCCCAAAAGAAGATTCGGGAACTGGCCTTGCGCCGCAGAAGGATTGCGCAGCGCGCCCGACAAGAAGTTCGAGAAGATGTTCCCGATCCCCAGCCCCGCGCCGAACAGCGCCAGCGCCGCGATGCCTGCGCCAATGGCTTTGCCGAGCGTTGCAACTTCACCTTCGCCCATAACTCACTCCTTCGTTGTCTGAGCGTCGTCCCGATCCCCTCGACCGGGCGGCATGCGTGAACCGTGCGCGTCAGTGGTGGCCGTGCACGACGTCGTTAAGATATATCACCGTTAAGATCGCGAAGACGTAGGCCTGCAAAAAGGCGACCAAAAACTCCAGCCCCGTCACGAAGAACGCCCCAAAGAAGGGCAAGATCGCTGTCAACATACCGGCAAAGCCAAGCGCGCCAAGCGAGGCGACAAACCCACCGAACAATTTCAGCAAGATGTGACCCGCCAGCATGTTGGCGAACAACCGAAAGCCAAGCGTCAGAGGTCGCGCAAGGAAGGAAATGATCTCAATCGGCGTGAGGATCGCATACATCGGCCACGGCACGCCCGCCGGCGCGAAAAGGCGCAAAAACCCCAACCCCTGCTTATAAATGCCGAAAATGATCACCACCGAAATCGACACCAGGCCAAGCGTCAGCGTCACCGCGAGTTGGCTTGTGACCGTCGGAAAGATCGGGAACATGCCCATCAAGTTGCATGTCAAAATGAACATGAACAGGGTGAAGATAAACGGCAAGAACCGCAGGCCCTCAGGTCCAATCACGTCCTTAATCATGCCCGAGACAAAGTCGTAGGCCATTTCCGCCACGACTTGCAGGCGCCCCGGCACTAAGGTCGCGCGTTGCGTTGCGAGGGACAAAAACAAAATAACCAGCCCGGATGCGGCCAGGGCGAACGCCGCGACATTCGTCAACGACAGGTCCAAACCGCCAACAGGCCCGATGGCGGCGACCTCGTGAACCTCGAATTGGCTCAGCGGACTTGACGACTTCTCAGCCACACTCGCGCCCCATGCTTACACTCACTGCGTCTGCTCTTCATCGGCCGGCGGCGACGCCTCCACCGCCGCATCGGCCTGCATAGCGCGCGCTGCCCGCACCACACTGCGCACGCCCGCGGCGAAACCAAAAGCGAGACCGCCGAGGATGAACCACAACGTCCCACCCACCAGACGCGACAGGCCGTAGCCCAATCCCACGCCCACGAACACCGCCGCCAACAGCTCGCCGGAGAGCTTCAGCGCCGCGCCCACACCCGCCGCCGCGGGCGCGCGTGCGGTCTGCGCCGCAGTGCGCGCAGCAAGCTTCGCCTCCAGCTTGCCCTGAAGGGCGGCGCGGCGGCGCTCCAACGCGCTCAACTCAGGCTCGGGACGGGTCATCGGCGGTCGAACGACCCCCGCACGTCAGACATCGCGGTGCTAATGACGCCCTGCAGCAAAGTCAAGCGGGGGTGATACACCGCCGACGGCGCGGCCCCGAGGCCTTTCACCTACCGTCGACTGGGGGGTTGTCGCCATGGTGGTCTTAACAGTCTCCTAATTCTCGCCCGCCGCCTCAGCAGCCTCAGGCGCGTCGCCGGCGGGCGGCGCTCCATCGGCGCTGGCGTCCGCTGCAGCGTCGCCCGGTGCGGCCGCCGGAGTCGTCTCAGCGGCGGGCGTGGACGCATTATCGGGCGCGGGCGGGGGCGCGGGCGCGTCGAGATACGCCGCCATCGCGTCTTCAAACTGCTCGATCGTGCGCAGGCCCGGCGTCAATTGGCCGTTGATCAAAAAGCTCGGCGTGCCGGTGATGTTGTGTTCAGCGCTGGCGCGTTCAGCGCTGTCATAAACGGCGTTAATCATCGCCTCGTCGCCCAAACACGCGTTGAATTGGTCTTCGCTGAGCCCGGCGTTGCGCGCGATGCTGACATACAAATCCCGCTGCGTGCCGGCCTGAAGGGCGCGGAAGATGGCTTCTTGGCGGTCGAACAGCACGTCGATCACATCGAAATAGCGGTCTCGTCCCGCGCACCGGGCCAGCACGAAGCCGGCGACGGCGAGGTTAGCCGGCGGCGTCGGCAGCTCGCGAAAAATGAATCGGACTTTGCCGGTCTCGATATAGCGACTTTTCAGCTCTTTAAATGTCGTGCGGTGGAAGGTCGCGCAATGGCTGCACGTGACGGAGGCGTATTCGACAATCGTCACAGGCGCATTGGGGTCGCCAATGGCGAAATCGCCGGGCTCCTCGCCGCCGTCGCGGGCTGAGGCGCCGCCGCCGCGCCCGCAAGCGGCCGCAAGGCCCGCGAGCGCGCCTGCTCCCGCCAGCGTCAGCGCGCGACGCCGGCTGGCGCGCCAACGCGCCTCAAAGCGGGCGACCGTTACGCCGTCGGCGGCGGCGTTAAGCATGTCGGCCATAATCTCATCTCCTTGCGACCTCGGCCGCGACGCTGGCGCGGCCCAGCTCCCTCAACGCTGACTTCAACTCCGGATCGCGCACCGGCTCAAGGGCGCGCTCCAATTTTCGAACAGCGCGCAACGGCGCAACGACCGCCGCAGCCCGCTCTGCGCGCGCGGTTTGCGTCGCCGCCAAGGGACGCAGCGCCACGCGCCCCGCCACCACGCGCCCGCAGGAGGCGTTGACGCGCTCAAGCACGCGCGCGCTGTCGGCCTCAATCAACACCGCCGCCGCACCAACGGCCGCCACATGCAGCACGCCGTCGCGTCCGCGCCCGCTGAGCCGCTCAGCGTGGGAGAGCGCGGCCAGCCGCGGTCCCACAATCTCGGCCCAATGGCGGGCGATGTGACGCGCCATCGCCCCTTGACCCGATGCCGCGTCCGGTGATTGAGCGAAACGCTTATGGTGAGCGGCCATCAACGCCTTGAGCGCGAAGCCGGCGGTCGGCGCCGGTCGTCGCGCTCGCCGCGCCCGCAGCGGTGGTTCTGGTGACGTCGGGCGGGCCATGGCGCGTCTTGTCCTCAGCACACGGGAATCAGCAAAGGACGCGACCGTCGCGCCCTGCTCACAGCGTTGGCATCGCACGTCTGGACACGCGCGTGCAAATCGTATGAACCGACGCCATGTCGCCCCCCGCCGACACTGATCGTCCGCCCACCGCGCGGCGGCCCTCCCGCGCTGTCCGTCGGATGCGCGCGCGTTTGCTCGCGTGGTATGACGCGGGAGGCCGCGCTTTGCCCTGGCGCATACGCCCGGAAGATCGGGCCGCGGGAGTCGCGGCGGACCCCTATCGGGTGTGGCTGTCGGAGATCATGCTCCAGCAAACCACCGTGGCCGCCGCGACGCCCTATTTCCACAAATTCTTAGACCGCTTTCCGACAGTCCACGCCCTTGCGGCCGCGCCGTTAGAGGCGGTGCTCGAAGCGTGGGCGGGGCTCGGCTATTACGCGCGCGCGCGGAACCTCCACGCCTGCGCCCAGGCTGTCGCGGCCGCGGGCGGCCAGTTTCCCGACACCGAAGACGGGTTGCGCGCGCTGCCGGGCGTCGGCGCTTACACAGCCGCGGCCGTGGCGGCGGTGTGCTTTGACCGGCCCACGAATGTCGTGGACGGCAATGTCGAGCGCGTGATGGCGCGCGTGCACGCAGTGGAGGCGCCGTTGCCGGGGGCCAAGCCGCTGTTGCGGGATCTGGCCGCGCCTTTGGCCGACCCCGAGCGCCCCGGCGATTACGCCCAAGCCCTTATGGATTTGGGCGCGACGGTGTGCACGCCGCGCACGCCGCGATGTGGCGACTGCCCGTGGACGGAGGCGTGCGCCGCCCACGCCCAGGGGGCGGAGGCGACATACCCGCGCAAGACGCCGAAAAAGCCGAAGCCCGCGCGCCATGGCGCAGCGTTTGTGCTGGTGCGCGGCGGGGCGGTCTGGCTGCGCCGTCGCCCAACGGAGGGTCTCTTAGGCGCGATGGCCGAGCCGCCGGGCGCGCCCTGGCGCGAGACGCCGTGGACGCTGGAAGAGGCGCGCGCCCACGCCCCTTGCGCGACGCCTTGGCGCGAGGCGGGCGCCGTGCGCCATGTGTTCAGCCATTTCGCGTTGACGTTGCCCGTCTGGCGCGGCGCAGCGCCTGCTGATTTTGACGGCGCAGGCGGTTGGTGGGCGGCGACGGACCGGCTGGAGGAGGCGGGGTTGCCCAGCGTCATGGTGAAAGCGGTCCGCGCGGGCCTTAAGGTCGACGCGGCGCGCGCGCCCGCGTCCGCCGGCGTTTAGGCGTCGTCGCCCTGAGCGCCCCCAGCCTCCCCTGCGCCCATCGAGGCCGGCCGCCACAATTCAATTTTGCGGCCGTCGGGATCCATCACCCAGCCAAAGTCGCCATACTCCAAGCGCTGGATGTCCCCGACAGTCTCAGCGCCGGCCGCACGCGCCCGGCCTCCACGTCATCGACGATGAAGTTGATCATGACATCGAAACCCGAGGGCGCGAAGTAATCCGTGTCGGCCTGGAACGCCGACCAAATCGTGCGCGCGCCCGGGCCAAACGCGGCGTCGGTTTCTGAGTGAATAAAATGGGCCACACCGCTGTCATCCAACGTGACGCCCAGCGCCTCTTGGTACCAATGTGCGAGCGCTTTGGGGTCTTTGGTCTTTATGAACACGCCGCCCAGGCCGATCACTGTCGCCATGCCATCGTCTCCTTGTGTTGCGTGCGACAGACGTTAGCGGAACCGGCGGCGCAGAGACATGGCGGGGAGCGGTTGTTGTGAGCACTGACGGCGTCACCGTTGCGATGATTGCTGCGCGCGCCCGCAACGGCGTCATTGGGCGCGATGGCGGCTTGCCTTGGCGGTTGGCGTCGGATCTTGCGTGGTTTAAGCGCGCGACGCTCGGCAAGCCGATCATCATGGGCCGCAAGCAATGGCGCTCTTTGCCGCGGGCTTTGCCGGGCCGCGTGAACCTTGTGTTGAGCACAGATCGCGCGTTTCGCGCGGAAGGCGCAGAAACCTTCACAAGCCTTGAGGCGGCGCTGCGGCGGGGGCGGGCGCTCGCTGAGGCGTCGGGTGCTGACGAGATTATGATTATCGGCGGCGGGGTGGTGTATCGCGCCGCCGCGCCTTATGCGGGCCGGCTTTATTTGACTGAGATTGATGCGGATGTGGCGGGCGACGTGGTGTTTCCGCCGCTTGATGAGAGCGCTTGGCGCGAGGTCGCCCGTGACCCCCGCGAGGCCGGACCGCGCGATGAGTATCCCTATGTCATCCGCACTCTGGAGCGCGTCGGCCCTGCGTTGGCGTTTTGACCGCGGGCCCCGGCCTTCGCGACGACGCGCCCGAGAGCGGTCTATCGCACGCGGCGTCAGAGCGGCAACACCGCGCGCCGCTGGGGGTTGTGGGCGTCGAGCCAGCGGTCGGCTTCCGCCGTCAGCCAGCGGCCGAAACCGTCCAGCAACTGTAACAGCTCAAAGGCTGAGCCTGGCGGACAGCGCGCAAAAGCGGCGGCCGTCGCCGCATCGGCGGCCCGGGCGGGGTAGCTCAGCGCAAACAAATCACGCTGGAGATCAAGATCTTCTGTGTAGACGCCCTCAAACGGCATCACGAGCGCAAACGCCGCCGACAGCATAAAGCGGCTGATCATGCGCGCTTCGCGGCGCACATGGGTTTCTTCGTCAGACAAAGCCAAGCGCCCCGCCGCCTCCGCAATCCGCCGGCGGGCGGGGAAAATCGCGTGGTTCGAGACCGCCGCCGACAGACGCTGGGGCGCGATGTGGCGCGTTAAATCGCGGCCATAAACGCACGCGGAGCTGACGCCGAGCCGAAAGCGGTCGGCGGAAAACACTTGGCCGGCGGGAAACACATCCCGCCACGGCTTAAGGCCAAGCGTCACCGGCTCCTGATCGCCAAAGCGCGCCTCGAGCGCATCCGCCGCCGCTGCGAGCCACAGCGGCGGGGCGGCCTCGCGATCATGGTCGCCGCTGGCGAGCACAAGGCCGCGGGCGTGTTCTTTGGCGGTCATGCGCAACAGCGCGGTCATTTCAAAGGGGCCGGGCCGCCCCCGCGCCGCGGAGCCGACAATGTAGACGCTGTGTAAATCCACGCCGAGCTGGGTGCTGCACACCTGGGCGGTCCACAAAGCGGCGTCGCGCGCCGCCGCGCTCACCCGGTTCAGGTCGCCCGCGTTTTGTGCGCGCCCGTACCGATCAAGCGGCCAGAGTTCGCCACGCGGCGCGCTGGGATTGACGTCTTGTCGTTTCATCACGGACCGTCCTTTCCCTACGGTCGTCGACACCCCCGCACGCTGACGCTAACAACCACGCCCCGCCGCCAAAGACGACGCGGTCAAGGGTGCGCGTGATCGGCCCTGACCGCAAGCCGCCGAATGGCGCAGGCGCGTGATCGGCCGCAGACAGCGCCGCGCGCGCGCCCCATGGCTCAGTCGCGGAGGCTCACCCTCAGTCGCGGAGGCTCACCCAGTGAAGCGCACACGCGGCGGCGTGCGCGCCGGCCCCGCCGCCAGGCCCGCCCACACCGCCTGGGCGAGCCCCGCAAACGCGCGCCCAAGAGTGGACTCTGGCGCCGTCGCCGCCGGCGGCGTGCCCGCGTCGGACAGAGACGCAAGCGTGGGATCAAGTGGAATGGCGCCGAGGAACGGGGCGTTCAACGCCGCCGCAGCATCTTTGGCGCCGCCTTCGCCGAAGGGCGCGAAGCGCGCGCCGCTCTGCGGGTCAGTGAACGCAGACATGTTCTCCACCACGCCCAGCAGAGGCACGTGCGTGCGGGCGAACATCGCAGCGCCGCGCCGGACGTCGGCGAGCGCAAGCTCCTGGGGGGTGGACACAATCAGGGCCGCTGAGAGCGGCGCGCGCTGCACCAGCGTCAGCTGGGCGTCGCCTGTGCCGGGCGGGAGGTCGGCGACCAACACGTCCAAGGGAGCCCAAGCGACGTCGGCAAGCAATTGGGACAGCGCGCTCATCACGATCGGGCCGCGCCAGATCATGGGCGCGTCCGCCTCCACCAAAAAACCCATGGACATGACTTTGACCCCGAAGGCTTCCGGCGGAACGAGCTTGCCATCCGCACCGGCCTTGGGGTCAGCGTCCGTGAGCCCCATCAGAATCGGAGCCGACGGCCCGTAGATATCAGCATCAATCAGGCCGACGCGCCGACCCTGGACCGCCAGCGCGCAGGCGAGATTGGCCGCGACGGTGGACTTGCCTACGCCGCCCTTGCCGCTGGCGACGGCCAGCATGTGCGTCACGCCCGGCAAAGCGAGCGCGCGCGCGGCTCCCGGCGCGGGCGGCGCGGATTGAGCCGCCGCCGCAGGCGACAGCCGCACGCCGCGGGGCGCGCGC
>CAZMSO010000007.1:49426-57933 GCA_964568975.1 uncultured Caulobacterales bacterium
GGGCGCGCGCGGCGCCTCGGCAGCGGCCGACTGAGCGTGGGCGGTGAGCACGGCGGTCACGCGCGCGACGCCCGGCAGCGCGCGCACAGCCGCCTCGCACGCTGCGCGCAACGGCTCCAGGGAGGCGGCGTCGCGGGGGGCGCCGTCATCGGGCGCCTCCACGACAAAGCCCACATGATCGCCGCGCACTGTCAGCCCGCGCACCACCCCAAGATCCGTCGCGGAACGGCCCGTTATGGGGTCGCGCACTTGGGCCAGGGCGTCGCGCACCGCGTTTTCTGTGAGGTTGGGCATAGATTTCTCACGGTTCTTGGGCCAGTTGATCGCACTTCAACGACACCCACATTAGAGGCTCAGCCCGCATCGGACTTCACCCTTGTGAGCGCGACGACGCCGCCCACACACTCTCCACGACGACACACGCATGAGGTTGAGAGACGCGCATGCCTTGGAATGATCAATCAAACGGCGGTCCTTGGGGCGGTCAAGGCGGGCGCGGCGGCCCGTGGGGCCAAGGTCAGCGCGGCGGTGGTCCGCGCGGTCCCGGTCAGCAGCCGCCGGACCTGGAGGATGTGATCCGTCAAGTGCAAAACCGCATGCGCGGGATGTTTGGCGGCGGCAAGGGCGGCGGCGGCGGGTTTGCGCCCGTGGCGCTTGTGATCGCTTTGGCGTTGATCGCCTGGGTGATGTGGCCGGGTTCGGGCTGGTATGTCGTGCAGCCGAACCAAGTGGGCGTGGTGTTGCGCTTCGGGAAGTTCCACCGTGAAGATCCCAACGGCTTGCATCTGAAGCTGCCTTATCCGATTGAGCGGGCGGAGACGCCGACCGCCCAAGAAAGCCGCTCGACCCCCATTGACGGCTCCAGCGCGGTGCGCCGCGGGCGCACGGGACCGTCGTCGCCGGACACGCTGATGCTCACGGGCGACGGCAACATCGTCGATTTGCAATTCACTGTGCAGTGGGAGATCGGCGACCGCCCGGGCGACGTTGCGAATTACCTCTTTGAGATCGATGAGCCGGAGCAGGCGCTGATTTCGGTGTCGGAAAGCGCCATGCGCGAAGTCATCGGCCAAACGCCGCTTCAGCCGATCTTGGCGAATGAAATTGGCGACATCCGTCGTCAAGTCCAGGCGTTGATCCAAGACACGCTTGATGAATACAAATCCGGCATTCAGATCCGCAACGTGATTATTGAACGCCCGACCTTGCCCAGTGCGGAAAACCAGGCTGATCGCGGCAATGTCGAGCGCGATCCGCTGGCGGCGTTCCGCGACGTTGAAAACGCCGAGCAAGAACGCCAGCGCTCCATTGAGGACGCCCGCGCCTACGCCAACCGGGTCGTGCCGGTGGCCCGCGGGGAGGCCGAGCAGATTATTCAGCGCGCGAACGCTTATCGCGACTCCGTGATTGCAGAGGCCGCCGGTCAAGCGGAGCGTTTCCGCCTCGTCTATGAGCAGTACCGCCTGGCGCCGGAAGTGACGCGCCAGCGGATGTTCCTGGAAACCTTGGAAAAAGTTCTCGGCCGCTCCGAAAAAGTGATCCTGGACGACCAAGGCGGGCAGGGCGTGGTGCCTTACCTGCCGCTTAATGAACTCAATCGCCGCCCCGCCGGCGGCTCGAACCGATAGGGGCGGCCATGCGCGCGCTGTCGACGTTTGTCATCATTCTGTTGGGTCTCGCCGTCCTGGTGGCGCTCAACTCCGTCTTTATGGTCGATCAACGCCAGCAAGCGCTGGTGGTGCGGGTCGGCAACCCCATTCATGTCTATAATCCAACCGGTGTCGATGATCCGGGATTGAAGTTCAAAGTCCCCCTCGTCGATCAGGTGGTGTTTCTGGACAAACGGAACCTCTTTCTCGACGTGCCGGAGGATGAAATCACCGCCGGCGACAGCCAGCGGCTGACCGTGGATTCCTTCGCGCGCTGGCGCATTTCCGATCCGCTACTCTTCTTCCAGCGCGTGCGCACCGAAGACGCCGGCCGCCAGCGCATCAGCGACATTCTCGTCGGCTCCACCCGCGAAGTGCTGGGCACGGTGCCGTCTCAAGAAATCATTTCCGGCCAACGCGCCGCGCTGATGGACCGCATCCGCCAAAGGGTCGCTGAAGACGTGTCCGGCGCGCAGCTCGGCGTGGAGATCGTGGATGTGCGCATTAAGCGCGTGGAGTTGCCGGCGCAAAACCGCGAGCAAGTGTTTGCGCGCATGGTCTCTGAGCGCCAACAGCAAGCCACCGGCATTCGCGCGGAGGGCAATGAGGCGGCCGCGCGCATCCGCGCGGAAGCCGATCGCGAAGCGCGCGTGATCCAAGCCCAAGCCAATGAGCAAGATCAGCGGATTCGAGGCGCAGGCGACGCCCGGCGCAACGAGATTTATGCAGAGGCTTATAATCTCGATCCGGAGTTCTTCGCCTTTTATCGCTCGATGGAGGCGTACGAAAACTCGATTGAGGACGGCACGACCGTCATTTTGTCGCCGAATAGCGATTTCTTCCGCTATTTCCGCGATCAAGACGGTCGCGGCGATCGCAATTGAGGCGGCGGCCTGGGGGACGGCTCCGCGTGCGCGGGCGGGCTCGCCGTTCGCGCGCTTGATTTGAGCCGGCGCCGGGCGGATGCTCGCGGCTCACGTCACAGAGGCGGCTCATGATGATCGACAGCGCCCACCTTCGACGCGCCGCTTGGGCGGCGGGACTGGCTTTGGCGAGCTTGGTCGGTTTGACCACGCCGGCGCTGGGGCAGCCGCGCGCCGCGCCCGAGGGGTTCGCCGATCTTGTTGAGCGAGTGGGCCCAGCGGTGGTGAACATCCGCGCGCGCCAATCCGTCAGCGGCGCGATCCCGCGCTTTGCGGAGGGCTCGCCCCTCGAAAAATTCAATGAGTACTTCGAAGGGCCGCAAGGATCGGCGTCAGCGGCGGGCTCGGGCTTCATTATCGACGCCGACGGCGTGGTGATCACGAACAATCATGTCATCGCGCCCTTTGATGAAGCCGCTGACATTATCGAGGTCGTCTTGCCCGACGGGCGCGTGCTGCCCGGCGATGTCGCGGGGCGTGACGAAGAAACCGACCTCGCCGTCATTCGCGTGTCGCCGGAGGAGCCGCTGCCGGAGGTGCCGTTCGGCGATCCCGCGGCGGTGCGCGTGGGCGATTGGGTGATGGCGATCGGCAACCCGTTCGGGCTGGGCAATACGGTCACTGTGGGCGTGGTGTCGGCTCAAGATCGCGACATTAATCAAGGCGATTTCGACGCCTTCATCCAAACCGATGCGGCCATCAATCAAGGCAATTCCGGCGGTCCGTTGTTTGATATGCAAGGGCGCGTAATCGGGGTGAACACCGCAATTTTCTCCCCCAGCGGCGGCTCTGTGGGCATCGGCTTCGCGATCCCGGCGGATCTGGTGCAAAACGTCACTGACCAGCTGTTGGACGCGGGCTCCGTCCGGCGCGGCTGGATCGGCGTGCGCATCCAGCCGGTGGACGCCGGCATTGCGCGGAAGTTTGGGCTCGGTCGGCCGCGCGGCGCGCTCGTCAGCGGCGTCACGCAGGACGGCCCCGCTGAGGCGGCGGGCCTTGCGGTGGGCGATCTGATCGTCGGCGTCGGCGGCGGGGCCGTGCGCGATGATCGCGCGTTTTCTCTCCTCATCGCCCAGACAGAGCCAGGCGCGGAGCTTGTGTTGGACGTGTTGCGGGAAGGCGCGCCGCGCAGCCTCACGCTGACGGTGGGCGAGCGCGAGCGGGATGATGACGGCGGCCCGCGCTTCGTCACGCCGGACGCGCCTCTGGAAAGCGGCGGCGCGGCCTTAGTGATCGGCGTGACCGTCGCCCCGATGACGCCCGACATTGTGCGCCAGTACCGCGTCGCGCCGGAGGCTGAGGGCGTTGTGATCACCTTTGTCGAGCCCGAGAGCGCGGCCTCGGCCGTGCTCTCGCCGGGCGATGTCATTGAGCAAGTGGGGTGGACGCCCGTCGCCACGCCGGAAGAGGCGGCCGCCGCTGCGCTTGACGAAGCCGAAAGCGGCGCGCCGGTGTTGGTGCGCGTCACCCATCGCAATGGCGAGGTGAGTTTTCACTCCATCCGGGCCATGAGCGCGCCCTAGGCGCGATCCGGCCGTCGTCGCCGTCTGATCCCAGCTTCCACGGGCCGCATCCTTGACGGCGCCCAGCGGGGTCATTGTAACACCAAGCGGCGGCGACGGCTCTCGGCGCGGCGGGCGTGGCGGAAGTGGTAGACGCAAGGGACTTAAAATCCCTCGGGCTTTAGCCCGTGCCGGTTCAAGTCCGGCCGCCCGCACCAATCCTTCCTGGCGCGAGAGTGAGGGCTGTCGCGCGCCGCCGTGATGCGCTAGACCCGCGAGCCGGCGACGCCGGCTGCGGCCTCCAGCGCGGAGGCGCTGGCGGGGCGGCCTGAGCCGTCCGCCGACGGCGCGGTTCAGCGCCATGGCGTCCCGCGGGGCGGTCGAACGGATCCAACACGAACACGATGCGGGGCTTGATATGGATGATCGTGAGCACGACACGGCCCCCGAGCTTGCCGCGGATGCGGGCGAGGCGGAACGCGGCCCCGCCCCGATGGCCCCGGCGCCGGAAGACGTCGCGGCGTTAGCGGACGCCGTCGCAGCGCGCGACGGCCCGGCGCTTGTCGCCCAGCTCACTGCAGCCCACCCCGCCGACGCTGCTGATCTCGTTGAGCAGCTGGCGACCGAGCAGATCACGGAAGCGGCGCTGCATGCGCCGGGCGCGTTCACAGGGCCCATCCTGGTGGAGCTCGCCCCGGACGCGCTGACGGCGGCCGTCGCGCCCCTGGAGGCGGACGCCTTGGCGGCGGCGGTGCGTGACCTCGACACAGACGACATCACATATTTGGTGAGCAATCTGGATGCTATGCAACGCGCGGCCGTGCTCGCCGCCATCCCCGAGCGCGAACGGCGCGCGGTGGAGGAGGCCCTCGCCTTCGATGAGGAGACGGCTGGACGCCTCACCCAGCGCGAAGTCGTGGCGCTGCCGGAGTTTTGGACCGCCGGCCAAGCGATTGATCACATGCGCCAGGCGGGCGCGTCCGACCTGCCGGAGGCGTTTTTCGAAGTCTATGTCGTGGATCCGTCGTTTCGGCCGGTGGGGGCGATCCCGCTGTCGGATTTTCTGCGCCACCCGCGCAGCGCGCGGTTAACCGACATCATGCGCGCGCCCCAGATCCTGGTGACGCCGGAAACAGACCAAGAAGACGCCGCGTATCTCATCAACAAATATCACCTCGCCCAAGCGCCGGTGGTCGATGGCTCGGGCCGGCTGAAAGGCATGATCACCCTCGATGACGTGGTCGAAGTCATTCAGGAGGAAAGCGAGGAGGATTTGCTGGCCTTGGCGGGAGTCAATGAGGGCGGCGTCGGTTCCTCCGCGCTGGGGCAAGTGCGCGCGCGCGCGCCATGGCTGGCGGTCAATCTGGTGACGGCGTTGGCGGCGTCGCTGGTGATTTCGCTTTTTGAGGAGACGCTGGAGCAGGTGGTCGCTCTCGCGATTTTGATGCCGATCGTGGCCGCGCTCGGCGGCAATGTCGGGGGCCAAGCGTTGGCGGTGGCGGTGCGCGCCTTGGCGTCGCGGGAGCTGGGAGACGGCAACGCGCGGCGGATGGTCGCGCGCGAGGCGCTGGCGGCGCTCATCAACGGGGTTGGGTTTGCAACCGTGCTGGCGGTGGTGGCGGGGATCTGGTTCTCCAGTCTTGAAATCGCATACGTGATCGGCTTGGCTCTGCTTGCGAATTTTGTGTGTGGCGGCCTCGCCGGAATTCTCGTCCCGCTCGGTTTGAGACGCATTGGGGCGGACCCAGCGGTGGCCTCGTCAGTGTTTGTGAGCACCCTCACGGATGTGGTGGGGTTCTGCATTTTCTTGGGCTTGGCCACAGCGGTCTTGGTGTAGGACGTCACGCGATGATGGATTGGCCGCGAGTTTGGACCCGCTGGCGCTGGGTGAGGGCGTCGACGGGGCGCGTCGGCGTCGCTCTGGGCGCGGGAGCGCTTGCGGCGTTGTGCGGCGCAGCGGGCGTGGCGTCAGCGGATTGGAACACGGAGGCGACGTTCCAGGACCCTCGCCCGGGCTTGGCGGCGGCGGTGTTCGGCGGACGGGTTTACGCCGCAGGTGGGGCGGGGCTGTTGGAGCCCTCGGCGTCTGTGGACTCGTTTGATCCCAAGACCGGCGATTGGCGCGCGCTGACACCGCTGCCGGAAGGGCGCGCGCGCTTTGCGATGGCGGCGGCCGGCGACCGGCTCTACGCCGCCGGCGGCGTCACCCAGACGTCTGCGGCGACCTCGGCGTTCCTCGCTTATGATCCGGCTCTTGATGAATGGACGCCGATGCCGGACATGCCCGACGCCCGCGCCGGCCACGCAATGGTGGCCGTCGACAACACGCTTTATGTCGTCGGCGCGGCGCCGGCGGTGACCATTTATGCGCCGGAGACGAACGCCTGGACCACCCGCGCGGCGCCGGCGGCGACGGCCCGGCGCGGCGCAGCGGCGGCTGCTTTGGATGGACGCATTTACGTCCTGGGCGGGCGTGGCGCGGATGGCGCGGTGTCGCCGCGGGTCGATGTCTATGACCCGGCGGCGGACGCCTGGACGCGCGGACCGGACTTGCCTGGTCCGCGGGCGGGTCTGGGCGCGGCGGTGTTGGGCGGCGCCCTGCACGTGTTTGGCGGGGCGGATTTGGATGGGCGCGGCGTGTCGGCCGCCCATTTTGTGCTCGCCGCGGACGGCCAGTCGTGGCGCGACGCGGACGCGTTGCTGTCGCCGCGGACGGATTTCGGCGTCGCGGCGGTCGATGGCGCGATTGTCGTGCTTGGCGGCGGCGCCGGCGGCGGGTTTCTCGGCCCGTTCACAGCCGTCGACGCCGTGGATGTGTTCCGGCGCTAAGCGCCCGGCGGCGCAGGGTTCTGGCCGCCTCGGGCCGCGCCCCAGCGTGGGTGGGCTCGTCTGGGGGCCCCCGGCGTGGGCGGGCGTTGGGTCCGTCGGCTCGGGTGCGCTGCGGCGCTGCGCGGCGCGATTGACCCCATCGCGGTCTCTTCGTTTCCGTTGGGGGGAGGAGGACGAGGGCTCGTGTCCGCATCGCCTGATCATGACGCGATCGCGCCGCGCCGGCGCGTCTCGCCGGCCGGATTGGCGTTGATCCGGGCGTTTGAGGGCGTGTGTGTGGAGCCGCAGCGCTTAGACGAGGACCATTGGGTCGTGGGCGTGAGCCATGTCGTGGCTGGCCCGCGTCCTGATCCCGTCGACGCCGCGACGGCCGAGCGCTTATTGCGGGACGACCTTGCGCCAGTCGAGGCCGCGATCGATGAAACTGTGTTTGCGCCTCTGACTCAAAGCCAGTTCGACGCCCTGGCGTGCTTGGCCTTCAACATTGGGGTGGAGGCGTTTCGGCGATCGACGGTGGTGGCGTGTCTCAATGAAGGGCGTCCGCTGGAGGCCGCGGATGGATTTGACGTCTGGCGCTGGGGCGAGATTGACGGTCGCGTCGGCGTGTTGGACGCATTTGTGCGGCGGCGCGCGGCGGAGAAGGCGCTTTTTTTGACGCCGGAAGCGCCGGTGGCCGCCGCCTCCACGGCGCGACGGCGTCCGATGGAAGGCGGCGCGGCGGCGCGTCCGCAGCCAAGCGCTGTCCATTTCGCGAACGCGCCCGCGACCGCTGGCGGGGATGTGTGCGCGACATCCGCCCACCGCGAGGCGTATCCGGACGCGCGGCATGGGGAATACGCCGCCTCCGCGGCGGCGCCGGCCCTGACTTCCGCACCTGCTCCCGCACCTGCTCCCGCCTCCGCTGTGATCCCGTCGCCCGGCGTCGGTTCGCCAGGTCCTGACGACGCCGGGAATGTCGCTGCAGCGCTGCGCTTTGATCGCGCGGTTGCGCCGGACCCGTTCGCGCGCCCGGAGGATCTGTGGGCGAGGACGCCGCAGAGCCGGGGCCGCGGCGTCGGCGAACGGCCGCGCGCCTGGACCGCTGCGGCGACGGGCGCCCCCGGCGCTGTGGACGCCGATGGGGCGGAAGCCGCCCTGCGCGCGCGCTTGCAGGCGGGCCGCGAGCGGGAGACGACACGCTGGACGTGGGCGCTTGCCGGGATTGGCGGCGTGTTGATGCTCGGCGGCGTTTACGAAACCGCCAGCGCGGGCGGGGAGGCGGGCGCCTGGCCGGCCATCGCGGCCGCTGGCGCCTTAGTGGCCGTGGCGAGCGTTTACTTCGCATGGCGTCCCCAAGCACTGTGGACGCCGACGGCGCCGCCGGGATCTGACGCGCCGCCATGAGGACGCCGCCTCACTTGGAACCACGGGGCGGAGGCTGCGCCCAGCCGGCGCGCCACGCCGCGGCGCATGCGCTAGGACAAGGCCGCGGGCGCGCACGCCGGCCGGAGGCCACATGACTCAATGGACCGCCAATCTCGCGACGGGAATTGTCTTGGCCGTCGGGTTCGCGTGGTTAGTCAGCCCGCCGGTCGATGGCGCGCGCGAGACGCCGCCCCCAGCCC
>CAZMSO010000007.1:58033-59150 GCA_964568975.1 uncultured Caulobacterales bacterium
CAGCCCGTGACGCAGCCCGTGACGCGGCCGGTGACGCGGCGCCGGCGGCGCGCGGCGACCGCGCTGTGTCCGCCTCCGACGGCGCGCCCGACGCCGACTCCGGCGCGATCCGCGCGCAATCCGCGACAGAACCGCCCGCGTCCTTAACAGCCCCAAGCGCCGGCGACGCCCCGGCCGGCGAAGCTCGCGATGCTGCGCCGCCCGGCGGCGAGGGGGACGCTCTGTGCGCCGGCGCGCCGCTGCGGCGCGTCCCGCCGCCTTATGCCGGAGTGGCGCCGCCGCCAGAGGCGCTCGCGATCACCCGCGCGCGCTTCGCCGTGGAGGGGCGCGCGCCCTTGGCGGCGTTTCGCGATGTGGACGGCGCGTGGCGCGTGGGCTATGGCCGGCGCGTCGAGGACGCCAGCGTGCGGATCACTGAGGCCGAGGCGGAAGCGTTCTTAGCGGAGGATTTGCGCCAAGCGGCTGCGTTGGTCGGTGCGTTGGGGGCCGTCGCCCTCCACCAAAACGAGGTCGCTGCGCTGGCGACCTTGGCTCATGAGATCGGCGAGGATGCGTTTCGCGGCTCGATCGTGATGGCGAAGGTGAATGCTGATGACCGCGACGGAGCGCTTGCGGCTTGGGCGGCGCGTGAAGACGGCGGGCCCGCATTCGCCGCGGTGCGCCGCCGTCAGCGGGCGCTGTTTGCATGCGACCGCGGGTGACCGTCTCTCGCTCAGACAGGAGAACACGCGATGACCGTTACGATTTGGCACAACACGTCCTGCGGGTCCTCAAAGAACGCCCTGGCGTATCTTAAAGAAAAGGGCGTGGATCCAGTCGTCTACAATTACGTGAAAGAAAAACCGGATCGCGCCACGATCGAAGCCGTGCTGACGCAGCTGGACATGAAGCCGTCCGATCTCCTGCGTCCGAAGGAAGCGGCGGCGGAAAGCCTCGGCCTTTACGCCGACGCCGTGGAGGAGGATGCGGTGCTGGACGCCATGGCCGAGAACGCGTGGCTGATCCAGCGTCCTATCGTCATCACGCAGAAGGGCGCTGTGATCGCGCGCCCGAAAACGAAGATCGACGCCGTTCTCTAACGCGTCGCCGCGTATGGCGGCCCGCCGACGCCGACGCC
>CAZMSO010000007.1:59250-97230 GCA_964568975.1 uncultured Caulobacterales bacterium
ACGCCAACGCATAAGGAAAGCGCCTGAGCCATGTCGAATGAGCATGTCATCCTCGATGCGAGCCCCGGCGGCGTGGCCGCGGTGATCCTCAACCGTCCGCAAAAGCGCAACGCCTTCAACGCTGATGTCATCGCCGCCCTGGACGACGTGTTTGAGACCCTGCGCGCAGCTGATCATGTGCGCGTCGTCTTGCTGCGCGGTCGCGGTCCCAGTTTCTCCGCCGGGGCGGATGTGGAGTGGATGCGCGCGGCCGCCCATTATGAGCCCCACGAGAACGAGCAGGACGCCCTCGCCCTCGCGCGCATGCTCGACAAGCTTTATCACTTGCCCCAGCTCACCGTGGCCATGATCCAGGGCGCGGCGATGGGCGGCGGCGCCGGCATGGCCGCCGCGTGTGACGTGGCGATTGCCCTGCGCAGCGCGGTGTTCCGCTTTTCAGAGGTGCGCCTTGGGCTGACGCCAGCCGCGATTAGCCCTTATGTCATCGGCGCGATTGGCCCGCGCTGGGCGCGCGCGTTGTTCGCCACGGGCGAAAGCTTCGACGCGGAGACCGCGCATCGCTTAGGCCTAGTGCACCACCTCGCAGATGATGAGAACGGCCTTGAAGCCTTGGCCGAACACCTGTCGAAACTCGCCTTTGACGCCGCGCCAGCCGCGGTGGCGGCGTCGAAAGCCTTGGTGCGCGACGTTGCAGGCCGTCCGATTGATCACGAGCTTCATCACATGACCGCCAAACGCATCGCCGAGCGCCGCGCCAGCGATGAAGGCCGCGAAGGCTTAGCGGCGTTTCTCGAGAAACGTCCGCCGGCCTGGGTGCGCGGGGAGACATCGTGATGCGTCTTTATGGCGTGCGCATCTTTGTCGACGATTTCGAGCGCGCGCGGGCGTTTTATGGCGACATCCTCGCACTGGCGGAAAACTGGGCGATGCCGGACGCCAAAGCGGCGGGCTTTGCTGTCGGCGACGGCGAACTCATTGTCGAGGAGGCTGGTCCCGGCCATGAGCATCATGCCGACATCGGCCGATTTGTCGGCGTCTCGTTGGCGGTGGAGGACATCGGCGCGCGCCATCGCGCGCTGGCGGAGGCGGGCGTGCCGTTTCTCGGACCGCCGCAGGAGCAGGAATGGGGCGGCGCGCTGGCGCATTTTCGCGATCCGGCTGGCAACATCCTCACGCTCTTGGGATAAGTCCGCGCGCGGTGTTCGTCCCGCGCCCGAAGCGGTCTACGTTTGACGCGTGATGGTGGCGCATCTGATCAAATTGGCGGTCGGCGCCGACGGCGTGGACGACCTCAAAGCCTGGCAAGACCACACCGTCGCGGAACGCCGGCGTGCAGGCTTGAGCGCGCAACCGGTGTGCACGACGCGCCATGCGCCGAAGCGCCGCGACGACGTGCTCACGGGCGGCTCGCTGTACTGGGTCATTCGCGGCGTCATCGCCGTGCGCCAACGCATCATCGGCGTCGACGAGGCGGTCGGGCGCGACGGGGTGCGGCGGTGTTCGTTGATTCTCGATCGCGCGCTGGTGGCGACGGAGCCGCGGCCGCGACGGGCGTTCCAGGGATGGCGCTATCTCGACCCAGCCGATGCGCCGCCCGACGCCGGCGCAGGCGGCGGGGGGCATGATCTTCCCGAAAGCGTACGGCGGGCGCTGTGTGAGGCTGGCGCCTGGTGACGGCCTGGGGTCGCTTATGGCGCTAAGGCGCCGGCGTGACGGGGACGTTGTCGAGCAAACGCACGCCATCAAGGCGCGCCGCCGCAAGGAGCCGCGCCGGGCGGCGCACGGGCCCGTCAGGCAGGCCTGAGAGCGTCTCAGCGTCGCGCACCGCCACATAATCGACGGCCTCAAAGCCCGCGCCCCGCAACGTGGCGGCCACCTCCGCCTCCGCGGTTTTCCGGCAGGCGCCGGCCGCGAGGGCCTCAGCGGCCGCAAACAGCGCGCGCGCTAAAGCCGGCGCATGGGCGCGAGCCGCGGCGCTCAAATAGGCGTTGCGCGACGACAAGGCGAGGCCATCAGGCTCGCGCACCGTCGCACCGCTGAGAATGGTCGTCTCAAGGTCGAGATCCGCAGCGAGGCGCTTGATGACCAACAGCTGCTGATAATCCTTCTCGCCGAACACGGCCACATCGGGCCGGGCTTGGAGTAAGAGCTTAGTGACGACTGTCGCCACGCCATGGAAAAAATGTGGCCGCGCCGCGCTTTCCAAGTCCTGCGACACGCCGCTCACGCGCACCTGCGTCGCGAAGCCCTCAGGATACATCACGTCTTTGCTTGGTGCGTAGAGGAGATCACAACCGCGAGCTTTGAGCGCAGCCGCGTCCGTTTCAAGCTGGCGCGGATAGGCGTCGAAATCCTCTCCCGGCGCGAACTGGGCGGGATTGACGAACACGCTGGCGACCACGCGATCAGCATGGGCGCGGGCGTGGTCGATCAGCGACAAATGTCCTTCATGCAGCGCGCCCATTGTGGGGACGAGGCCGATCCGCAGGCCCGCGCGCCGCCAGTCCGCGAGCGCAGCGCGCAACGCGGCGCGATCCGCGGCCGCCGCGAGGCCGGCGAGGCGCTGACGCACAGGCGCGTGGTCGGTCTCACGAGGCGGGCTCACGGCGGTCATGAGCGTGCACATAAGGGGTGCGGCCCGATCAAAAAAGCCGCCCGCGCAGGCGACGCCCACGCGGTTTGAGCGCGCGTGTTGGCGTGGCGTTAACCGCAGCGGGCGAACACTCCAGCCATGGCTGTGTGGTCAGACGTTTGGAACGCCCGGCGCGGGGCGGCGATGGCGGTCGCTGTGTCGCTGTGGACGGCCGGCTGCGCGACGCCCTTGGGCTGGCTGCATGGCGGCGCGTCGGAACCCACAGCGCCCGGTGATCCCGTCGCCGCGCTCGAGGCCGCGCGCCAGGAGGCCGAGGCGATCACGCCCCAAGCCACCCGTGACGGGCGTCCCGTCGCCGCGGCGACGACCCCGGTGATTGATCGCGCCCTTGCGCCGCTGAGCCCGGATGGTCCGCCGCGCGTCGCCCGCGCTGACGCCGTCAGGCTGCCGGCTGCGGCCTCGGCAGTCCCGTCGCCGCCGCCGCCGCCAGCGCCGACGCGCAGCGTGCTCTACGCCGTGCACTTGGCGTCCTATCGCGAAGACGCCGAGGCGAGCGCCGGCTGGCGGCGCTTGCGCGCGCAAGCGGGCCCCGCGCTCGCGGACTTAGCGCCGCGGGTGGAAGCCGCGGATTTGGGCGCGCAAGGGATTTATGTACGGTTGAAAGCAGGCCCCCTGCCGAACCCGGCGGCCGCGCGCGCCCGCTGTGCGCGCCTGAAGGCGCTTGGGCTTTACTGCCAACTTACGGATTTTCATGGCGAGGGGCTCACCGGATGACCCGGTCGGCTCGCGCGCCCGCCCCGCCCGCCCCGTCTGTCTCGCCTGCTCCGCCGGATGACGCTGATCCTGAGCTGGGCGCCGGCGCCGCCGCCGCCCCGGCCTCGCCCGACGACGCTTGGGCGCGGGCCGCCGAGGATGTGTGGACACGCCGGCCCTTCCATTGGTTAGTGAAACCGCGCGCGCGGCCGCCGCGTTTGCCGTCGGTCCCGAAACCGCCGCCGCCGGCGGCGCGCGCCCCGGCCGCGCCGCGCCGCGTCATCGTCGTCAGCAGCCCAAAGGGCGGGGCGGGACGCACGACGCTGGCCGCCCATCTCGCCGTTGCCGCGTTGCAGGCAGGCGTTTCCACAGCGGTCCTCGATCTCAACACAGCCCAGCCGGACCTTGAGGCCTGGCTCGATCGCCGGCGGGCGCGCGCGGACGCTGAGGCTCTGGTTATGCCGGCCGCGTTGACGCATGACGCCGCCTTGCGCGCGCCCCTGGACCAGGACGCCGCCGGCGCAGCGACGCCGTGGCGGGACACGCTCACCTGGTGGCCGACGGCGCTGGCGACGCTCGCCCCGGCGTGCGACGTGCTCATTGTGGACGCGCCGGCCGGGGCTGGCGTGGTGATGGCCGCCCTCGCGGCGCGCGCGGATGTGATTGTCAGCTTAGTGATTGACCACGACACGGAAGCGGATGCGCTGCTCGCCGACGGCCCGACGCCGGGCGAGCGCGCCCGGCCCGGGCCTTATGGCGCTATGATCTGGAATGAGCTGCGCAAACGCGCCGCAGCCGGGCGTGCGGGCCCGACCTGGCTGTTGGTGCGCACCCGCGCGCTCGATGGACCGCCCGCTTACGCCGCGCGGGTGGACCACGCCTTCACGGTCGCCGCGCGGATGATGGGCGCACGGGCGGGACCGATTGTCCGTGAAGACGTGGCGTGGCGCTGCGGCGCGTCAGGCGGGCTGACGGCGCTTGATCCGCCCTTTGCGACGGCCGCGGATGGCGGTGTGGCGACAGCGGTCGCGCGCATCTTGGACGCGGTGGGCCTCGACAGCCTTGAAGCGACCGCCGCCGCCGGCTAGCTGCACACCAGACGCGCACAGCGCGCTTCAACGGCGGCGAACCGATGATCTGGGTGTTGATCGGCCTTGCGGGCCTATTGGGATTGATTGCGTTGGGGCGGTCGGCCGCGGCGGCGGATCCAGCACGTCTGGCGCAGCGGGTGCGGGCTGGTGCGGCGATCGCGGCCATCGCCGCGGGGCTGGTCTTTCTCGCGCGCGGCGCATTCCTGATCGCGGCCCCGCTGATTGGCTTCGGCGTGAGCGCGCTGGCGTCCCAGCGGCGTCCCAGCCGCCGGGCTGATCAGGAGGGCGGCGCCGGCTCTGACGGCGGCGGACGCGATGGCCGCCACGAGGGACGTGCGGAGTATGGCGCGGCGCGCCCTGGCGCGGACATGACGCGCGAGGAGGCGTTTGCCGTGCTTGGGCTTGAGCCGAGCGCCGGGGATGGCGCGATCCGCGAGGCCCATAAGCGATTGATTAAGCGCCTGCATCCCGATGGCGGCGGGTCCTCGGCCTTAGCCGCGAAAGTCAATCGGGCGCGCCAAGTGCTGCTCGGTCCTCGCGGCTGACGGTCAACAACAGGCACCCCTGTCCTTCGTCGCGCAACGCGGCGCACGCGGCGTTCGCTTCGGCCTTCGACAAATCATAAAACCGCGCGCGCCAAACCAACGCGCCGTCCACTTGCGCGGGAATTGCGCGGGCTTCAGCGGCTTGGAACAGCTTCGGCCAGACATCTTGGACGACGCTCAACCGCACCTCTGCGCGCGCGCGATCCGCATAAGCGCCCACTTGCACGCCATAACTCACGCCCTCCGCTGGGGGACGAGCCGCCGCGGCGGGGCCGGCGACAGGCTCAGACGGGGCCGCGGCCGTCGCGGGGGCCGCCGGCGGCGCCTCGGCCTCACCTTCGAGAATGATGCGGATGCGTTCTTGCTCTTCTTCGGCGTCGTCGTGGGCCGCGTCGTCTTCTGTGTCGGGCGGGGCGTCTTGAGGCTCGCGGAAGGCTGCGGGCGCGGCGGCCGGCTTTGCGGCGTCGCGGGTGCGGCGCAGCCCGTTGCGCGGGCCGAGAGGGCCGAGCGCGGCCATGGCGAGCGGCCGCGGCGGACGCTCAGCGAGGATTTGCTCCGACCGCGCGTGCTGCGCCAGCACCTCAAACGCGCGTGCAAGCAGCTCCGCGGCGTGGGCGTCGCGCGCCGCCGGCGTCGGTGCGCCCAACACGATCACTACCAGAGTGTCGCCGTCGCGGCGCACAGCCAGAGCGCCATGGCCCCGGCCCGCGCCGTCGCGCACGCGCATGACGCCGATGCCCCCGCGGGGATAGTCGCGTGCGTCCGCAAAGGCGGCCGCGCTCCACGTCGTCGCGTGCTCAGGAAAGTCAAACAACAGCGCGCGCACCAGGCGCGCCAGATCCCGTGCGGTCGCGTGGTCGCGCTCATCGCCGGCGGGGTCGGTGAACGCGGTGTGTTCAAGATCAAGCCGCAGCGCCTGGGCGTGCATGCGATCAGCGAAGCGGCCGACGCCATGCGCCAGGCGCACTGCGACCGCACGCGCCGCCTCATCATCGTCGCGCGCCAACATGTCGCTGATGAGGGCGTCAAGCCGGCGCGTGGTGCGCCCGGTGTGGGCGGCGGAGGCGCGCACGCGGTCAGCCAGGCCGATCTCGCCCAAGGCCACGTGATGCAGCGCCAGATAGACCGTCATGATCTTGACAAGCCCCGCGGGATCGCGACGGGCGTCCGCCTGGTGGGCGTGCAGCACCTCGCCTGTGCGCGCGTGCATCACGATCGAGGCGTAGCCGCCCCCGGCGCGGGCGCTCGCAGGGCTGGTCGCCAGCGCCGCCGCGACCATCGCGGCCAGCGCGGTGGCCCGATGCTGCACACGGCGCGTCAACACCTTCGACGCTAGGCTTCGAATCACGCTCATAACGAAAGTATACAAAGGCTGTGGGCTGTGGCGACGCTCTGTCGCCCGAGCGCCCAAGGGTCGGTTATGTTGCACCGCACAAAAATCTCTTGACGCACTGCAGCATATTGCGTAAACACGTCAGTATTATCAGGAAACCGCGCCGGTCTCGGCGCGATGCGCCCTAACGGTCCGAAAGGAGCTTCCCATGCCGGCGAAAGCACAAACCGCCCCATCTTACGAAGCCTTCGCGTCTGCGAGCAACCAAGCCATGAAAGATGGCGTCGAACGCGCAGTGAATGCGTTTGGCGACTTCAACACCTATTCAAAAGAAAATGTCGAAGCGTTGGTCGAAAGCATGACCACCGCCGGCAAAGGCGTGGAGCAGCTGAACGCCCATGTCGTCGCGTTCACCAAGCAAACCATGGAAGACACGATGTCGAACGCGAAGCGCGTCGCCGGCGCCAAAAGCGTTCAAGAAATGATCGAGGCGCAAACTGATTTCGCCAAGAGCACCATGGACAATTACCTCGGTGAAATCAATAAAATCACGGATCTGATGGCGGGTTCGGTCAAAAGCGCTCTGAAACCGATTAATGCGCGCGTGACCGCCACGGTCGAAATGCTTCAAGCTCAGCGCTAAGCGGGCCGCTGCAGCGCCGATGGCGCGGCGAGCGATGATGGAGAAGGGCTTGGCGTTGTCGCCAGGCCCTTTTTCATGGGCGCTGCGGGACTCCGCCCCGCCGCGAACTGGCGTGCGTCGCCCGACTTGCGTCGTTCGGATCGCGCGACTGCGCGCCTCGGGGCTTCTCACCGGCGACAGGACGCTTATCTTAGAGCACAGACCCAAGGCGCGTCCGTCTCGCAGGTGACTCGGTCGTGGCCTGCGCGCCGTGAAACCACCAGTCCGTTCGCCGATCGCGGCGGTTCACCGCCACGCGGCGGCCAACCAGTCAACGAGCATCATGAACCCGTCCCGACCGAATTTGCCGGATCTTGAGACCGACTATGGCGTCCTGACCCAGGAGCGCCCGAAGACCAAGCGCCCGTCGCGCTATCGTGTGTTGCTGCTTAACGACGACTACACGCCGATGGAGTTTGTTGTCGAAATCTTGGAGCGCATTTTTAACAAGACACATCAGGAGGCGGTGCAAATCATGCTGCATGTGCACCAAAACGGCGTCGGCCTGTGCGGCGTGTACACGTATGAAGTGGCTGAGACGAAAGTCGCCCAAGTGCTTGATCACGCTAAGCGCAATCAGCACCCTCTCCAATGTACGATGGAAAAGGAGTAGCGCGTGCCGTCGTTTTCGCGAAATCTTGAAGAAACACTCCACCGCGCCATCGCCTACGCGAATGAACGTCGTCATGAATACGCGACGTTGGAGCATTTACTCTTATCTTTGATCGACGACAATGAAGCCGCGGGCGTGATGCGCGCGTGTAATGTGGATCTGGAGGAACTCCGGCGGACGCTGATCCAATTCATTGACGATGAGCTCGATGACGTTGTGTCTGATTCCGACGACGACGCCAAGCCGACGGCGGGCTTTCAGCGCGTAATCCAGCGGGCCGTCATCCACGTCCAGTCATCGAACCGCGATGAGGTCACGGGCGCGAATGTGCTCGTGGCGTTGTTCTCCGAGCGGGAGAGCCACGCCGCTTACTTCCTGCAAGAGCAGGATATGACCCGCTATGATGCGGTCAATTACATCGCCCATGGGATCGCGAAACGCGCCGGCGCGTCCGAGACGCGGCCAGTGCGCGGCTCTGTCGATAATGACGAAGAGCGCGGCAAGGGCGGCGCTGAGGCGTTGCGCGCGTACTGCGTCAACCTCAACGACAAAGCGCGCAAAGGCGACATCGACCCGCTGATCGGCCGCGAGCAGGAGGTGGAGCGCTGCATCCAAGTGCTCTGCCGCCGGCGCAAGAACAACCCGCTGCTGGTGGGCGATCCCGGCGTCGGCAAAACCGCGATTGCGGAGGGCATCGCGCGCAAAATCATCGACGGCGAAGTGCCGGAGGTGTTGGAAGACGCCGTGATTTTCTCCCTCGATATGGGCGCGCTGCTCGCGGGCACGCGCTATCGCGGCGACTTCGAGGAACGCGTGAAGGCGGTGGTGAAGGAACTGGAAAGCCACCCGAAGGCTGTGTTGTTTATTGACGAAATCCACACCGTCATTGGCGCGGGCGCGACCTCCGGCGGCGCGATGGATGCGTCGAATTTGCTGAAACCCGCCCTTCAATCGGGCTCTTTGCGCTGCATGGGTTCCACAACCTACAAAGAGTTTCGCCAGCACTTTGAGAAAGACAGGGCGTTGGTGCGCCGCTTCCAGAAAGTGGATGTGGTGGAGCCGACGATTCCCGACGCAATCAAGATCGTGCAGGGCCTTAAGCCGTATTTTGAGGACTTCCACGGTGTGAAGTACACGAATGAGGCCGTGCGCGCGGCGGTGGAGCTGGCGGCGCGCTACATCAATGATCGCAAGTTGCCCGACAAAGCCATCGATGTCATCGACGAAGTCGGCGCAAGCCAAATGCTGGTGCCGGCGTCCAAGCGTCGCAAGCAAATCGGCGCGCGCGACGTGGAGGCGATCATTGCGAAGATGGCGCGGATCCCCCCGAAATCCGTCAACAAAACCGACGCCCAAGCTCTGAAATCGCTCGCTGATGATTTGCGCCGCGTGGTCTTCGGCCAGGACGACGCCATCGAGCAATTGGCGGCGGCGATCAAATTGGCGCGCGCGGGCTTGCGCGAGCCGCAAAAGCCGATCGGGTGCTATTTGTTCTCCGGCCCCACAGGCGTGGGTAAAACGGAAGTCGCGCGCTCGCTCGCCAACATTATGGGCGTGGAGTTGTTGCGCTTCGACATGTCAGAATACATGGAGCGCCACAGCGTGTCGCGCTTGATCGGCGCGCCTCCCGGTTATGTCGGCTACGACCAAGGCGGTTTGCTGTCGGATCAAGTCGATCAACACCCACACTGTGTTTTGTTGCTCGACGAGATTGAGAAAGCCCACCCGGACATCTTCAACATTTTGTTGCAGGTGATGGATAACGGCTTCTTGACGGACACCAATGGTAAGAAAATTGATTTCCGTAATGTCGTGTTGATCATGACCACCAACGCCGGGGCGTCGGAGAATCAGAAAAACTCCATCGGCTTCGGCCGCGGTCGTAAGTCCGGCGAGGATGAAGAGGCGATTAAGCGCTTGTTCACACCGGAGTTCCGCAATCGCCTCGACGCCACAGTGGCCTTCGCGCCCCTCGGCAAAGAGGTGATCGGGCGCGTGGTCGACAAGTTCATTCTGCAGCTGGAGGCCCAGCTGACGGACCGCAATGTCACGTTCGAGCTCACGCCCGCGGCGCGCAACTGGTTGGGCGAGCGGGGCTATGACGAGCTGAACGGCGCGCGGCCCTTGGCGCGCGTGATCCAAGAGCACGTGAAAAAGCCTTTGGCGGACGAGATCTTGTTCGGAGATTTGCGCAAAGGCGGCCTGGTGAAGGTCGATGTCGATCCCAAGGATCCCGACGCGCTGACTTTCGTCATCCGCAGCGACGCCGCGCGCGGCCGCAGCCGGGGCGATGACGACGCTGGCGCCGGCGATGATGAAGACAGCCCCAATGAGCCGGAAATGGTGACCTGACGGGCGACGCGCGTTTCCCACGGCGCCCATAGGCACCCAGCCCACAAGGACGAGCGTCCTCGTGGGCTGGGCTTTTTCGTGCGCGCCTGCGGGCGGCGTGGGCTAAGCGCTAGGGCGTCCTAAAACACGATGATGTTTTTGGCGGAGATGTTGGTGAGTTGCGCGCGCTCCAACACCACGCTCGCCCCGCCGCCCAGGTCGAAGCGCACGGTGTCGCCCTCTTGGCTGGCGCGTTCCAGAAACGCGCCCGGATTATCGGCTGACAGGCCGTTGATGTTGCGCTGGAAGGCGAGCTTGTCAGCGTAGACATCAAAATCGCGGATCACATCGACGCCGCTGCGCGGGTAGAAGTGCGCGACATCCGCGCCGCCGCCGAGGACGAACACATCATCGCCTTCGCCGCTGTGGACAGCGTCATCTTCGCTGGAGACCACAATCTGTGCGCCGTTGTTGCTGGCGTAGACGCGGTTTTTGCGGGGCGCGGCGCGGCCGTCCACGGCGTAACGGTGGCCATTGTTTTCGCCGTCAAAGGCGAAGGACGGGCCATAACGGATCGGGTTGTAGTCGATCAAGCCGTCGCCGGCCGCCACAGCCACGTCGAACACGACTGTGTTGGTTGGTTCATTGACAGGGTCGCGATACTCAATAATCGGGAACGCAAAATCATCCTTCTGGGGCAATTCGGCGGTTTCAACATAATAAATGTTGCTGTGGTCCGGCCCGCCATGGAAGTCGATGTTCGCGTTCGTGTAAGTCACGTGCACATTGTTGAAGGCGCCCGTGCCCGCGGCGTGGTACGTCACAAAATGGCGTACCGGCGCTTCTGTCGTGCGCAAGTTCTCAAACGTGCCATAATAGCTGTTAAACAGCTGCAGCCCATAGCCGGCGCCGCCGCCGCCCAGGTTCTGCGCGCCGTCGAACACGAAATCAGTGACATACGCGTCCATCGAATTGGCGACGAGAATGCCGTTCGCACCGGCGTTGCGAACCGTCACGCGTTCAATGTCGGATTCATACGTGTTCGTGAACACCAGACCGCGCACGCCGTCGCCCGACAACTCATTGTCGAAGTACCGATCATTGTGATTGTAATGGCGATGAAGATTGGGGGTTTCGCGAGGCGTACCGTAGTCAATGGTCATGTCCGCGAATATGACGTTCGACAGCATGTGAGTGTCGCGGTCCAGCACGTGGACTTCCGCCAATTGCACGCCCGCGGCGCGCGGATTGTAGTCGATCCCAACTTTGTGGCGGAATGTGACAGAGTTCCCATCCACCGCCGCGACTTCGACCATGGCGTTGTAAAACCGATCCGCTTGAATGCGGACATTGGGCGAAGACCGCACAATCAGAAAAAACAAAAAGTCCCCTGGTTCAACCGCGCGCGCGTCTTGGAAGGTGGCGCGCGTGGCGTCCGGACGCACTGCGCCGGTGGTGCGGATCACGGCTTTTGATTCGCCGCGACGCACCGAAAAAGAGCCAAATCCGTCCACGGCGGGCGGGCGGACTTTCACGGCGTTGAAGTCCTCAAACACGCGCGCGGAGACATCAAGCACCGTCTCATCAGGGCCAGAGCCGCGGATCGTCACGTCCCCGCGCAGGATATCGAGCGGCTCAGTCAGCACGAAACGCCCGGGTGTGAAGCTGATTTGCGCGCGCGGCGGAGCGTCGTTGATCAGCGCCTCCAACTCGCGCGTGCTCATGTCGGGGTTCGCCACCAATGTGATCGCGGTGTTGGGGTCATCCCCCGGCGCACGGCGGCGTCCAGCGTAATCGCCCCGATACATGTTAGGATCGACAGCGCCCCAATTGTGAGTGGCCGAAGCGCTGACCGGCGCGGCGATGAACTCACCCTCATCGAGGGACGGGTCGTCGTCGCTGCTTTCGATTGCACAGGCGCTTAAAGCCAAGAGCGCCGCTGCGCCGGCTGCGCGCGCTAACAGGCGTTGGGATCGACAGACATGGTTCATAATGAGGAGCCTTCCCGCGGTTTCATCGCGGCGTCGACCACCCCCGGTTTCGACGACCAGCGCTCACACCATGCGGTCAACTGTGTCGATTGTGGGCTCTTCGGTGCGGCGATTCCGCCGCGGATGCGGCCCGATTGTGGCGGTGCGGCAAGACTTTTCGCGCACTGCGAGATGAGAGACATAATTTGCGCGCGTTAGGCGACTTTGCGGCTGCGCCGACCGGCTTAGCCCCAGCTGGGTCCGCTGCGTCCGGTGCGGCGCAACGTCGCGTCCGACCAGGGCCGCAGTCGTGACACGCCGGGCACGCCGCTGTCGGGGTCGGGAAACATTTCCGTGCGCCACAGATCCGCTCCGCGCGCCCACGCCAGCAGCCACTCCGCCACGCTTGGCCGGTGAAAAAACAAGCACGCGCGAGCGTCGAGCACTTCCATCTCTGCGCCATAAGCCAGCGCGCCAGGGTCGAACACAGACACGGGCCCAGCCTCGCTCCGCGCTTCAACGCAGGAGGCGATCTCATCGCCCCACGAACACAGCGTCACCAAGCCTTCCGGCCAGATCAGGTCAGGCGACCCCCGGTCCGCCACATAGCGGCTGACGGCGGTGTCGCCGAACTCGTCCGTCGCGCCGCCGACAAGACCCAGCAAGCCATAACCCGGGCCGAAGCCGCCATTAGCCACCAGGCCGTAGACTTGGCGAAGAGCCGCCGGCAACGCGAAGCCGAATGCGTGTTCGCTTTCGCGAATGGCGTCGGCGCTCGCGGGAGGCGGCGCGCCGGCTTGGTCGGCCCGGCGCTGCAACAACCCAAGAGCGTCTTGTGACAACGGTGCACTCATGCGCGTCCCCACCTTCGCTCGCCTGTTGTAGCCCACCAACGCGCCGCGGGGGAGGCGTTTCGCGCCGCAGCGTCAGCGCGCGAGGCGCGCCTTGATCCGCTGGGCGAGGGCGGCGAGCTCGCCGTCATCAGCGCGCCCGGCCTGGCCGTGCCCCGCCAGCGCCACGGCCTCCCAACGCGGGATGATGTGAAAATGAAGATGAAACACGGTCTGTCCCGCCGGCGCGCCGTTAAACTGCGTCAACACGACACCGTCGGGCTGGAGTTCGTCGCGCACCGCGGCGGCGATGGTCTGCACGCGTGTGATCACGCCTGCGAGGGCGTCGGCTGAGATGTCGAACACAGTGCGCGCGGCGGTCTTCGGCAAAACGAGCGTGTGGCCGTACGATTGCGGGAAGATGTCGAGGAAGGCCAGCGCCGCCTCATCCTCGAAGACGGTGTGGCTGGGCGCGTCGCCGCGCAGGATTTTCGCGAAGATGTTGTCGGGATCGTAGGCGCCTTCAAGGCTCATGATCGTGCTCCCTGCGCATGCGGTTGCGGATGCGCAGGCCATAGGCCGACACCGCGATTGCGAGCAAGGGGATCACGTATGGAAGGCGGGTTCTCGCTCGGCTATGGACGCATCCACGCCCGCGCCCGACGGGGCTCGACGGGAGCCGCCCATGATCACATCCGCCGTCGCAATCCGCCATGTGGCGTTTGAGGACGCGGGGCTTCTCGCACCGCTGTTGGCTGAGCGCGGCGCGCGGCTGTGTTATCGGGAGGCGCCGTGTGCGGATTTGACGGCGTTCGATCCCCTCGAACCAGATTTGGTGGTCGTCTTGGGTGGGCCGATCGGGGTTTATGAGACCGCCGCCTATCCGTTCCTCGAGCCGGAGATCGCCGCCATCCGCCGGCGGCTCGACGCTGATCGCCCGACGCTCGGCGTGTGCCTCGGCGCGCAGCTCATGGCGCGCGCGCTCGGGGCCGCCGTGCGGCCTGGCCCGCGCAAAGAAATCGGATACGCCCCCATAACGCTGACGGAGAGGGGGCGCGCCTCGCCGTTGGCGGCGCTGGCGGCGGCGGATCATCACGTCCTGCATTGGCATGGCGATCAGATGGAGGCGCCGGCCGGCTGCGACACCCTCGCTGCAACGGAAGCCACGCCGGTGCAAGCGTTCGCCCGCGGGCCGCGCCAGCTTGCTTTGCAATTCCACATCGAGACGCCGCCGGAGGCCCTGGCGGCCTGGGTGGTGGGCCACGCCGTCGAGATCGCCGCCACACCCGGCGTGGATCCCCAGAGCCTGCGCGCCCAGGCCGAGGCGCGCGGCGCCGCCGTGGCGGCGGCGGGACGCGCGGCGCTTGGATTGTGGCTTGATGGTTTGGGGTGAGTGCTGGCGGCGCGCGGCGGCTCACCCGCCGCGTTTGAAGGGGGTCATCTCTGTGAGGGCGTCAATCTCGTGCTCGACGGCGCGGCGTTCGCGCTCGAGATAATCGGCCACCGCCGCGCGAAAGCCGGGATCCGCGATCCAGTGGTAAGAATAGACCGGTTCAGGCGCATAGCCGCGCGCCATTTTGTGCCCGCCCTGGGCGCCGGCTTCCACGCGCTCAAGTCCAAGCTCAAGCGCGGCGTCGATCGCTTGATAATAACACAGCTCAAAATGCAGAAACGGGCGCTCCTCAAGGCGTCCCCAATACCGGCCATAGAGGGCGTCGCCGCCAATGAAGTTCAGCGCGCCGGCGATCCATTCCCCGTCGCAACGCGCGAGGATCATCAAAATGTCCTCAGCCATCCGCTCCTGCAGCAGGGCGAAGCACAGCCGGTTGAGATACGGACTGCCCCATTTGCGGTCGCCGGTGTCGAGATAAAACCGATAGAACGCGTCCCAGTGTTCCTCGGTCAATTCCGGCCCGTGCAGGCGCACGATCTCAATGCCGGCTTGGGCGGCCTCGCGCTCTTTGCGCAAATTCTTGCGTTTGCGCGACGCGAGGTCGCTAAGGAAATCATCAAACGTTTGATAGCCGCGATTGCGCCAGTGAAATTGGGAGTCCTGGCGCAACAACAATCCGTGCTCCCCGGCGAAGCGCCACTCCGCCTCCCCGGGAAACGTCACATGCAGCGAGGAGACGCCCATATGTTCCGCGATCTCCACCAGGCCGGCTAAGGCCGCGTCGCGCGCCTCAGGCGTCGCGGCGAGCAGGCGCGGACCTGTGACGGGCGTGAAGGGGCTGCACACTTGCAGCTTGGGATAATAGCGCCCGCCAGCGCGCTCATAGGCGTTGGCCCAGGCGTGATCGAACACAAACTCCCCCTGGGAGTGGCTCTTCAAATAGGTTGGCGCGGCGCCGATCAGCGTTCCGGCCGCGTCTTCGACAAGCACATGGCGCGGGCCCCAGCCCTGGCGCGGGACGGCGCAGCCCGCCTGCTCCAGCGCCTCCAGAAAATCCCAAGAGACAAAGGGGTTGTAAGGCGCACCCGCGGGATTGGCGATGGCGTCCCAAGCGGCTTTGTCCACGGACGCCAACGCATCGACCACCCGCGCCGTCAGCGCGCCGCTCGCGCTCGGCGGTGTGTCGGGAGAGGACGCAGGCGCAGACATCCCTCGCGATATAGCGCACACGCGCTGCAGTGGCGACGGCGCCGGCTTGCGTCACGCGGACACGCGCGCCTGGCCTTGTGATGACGGGCGGCGCGGCGCGACGACGCCCACGCCGCCCCCCACGCCCGATCCATGCCTAAAGCAGCAGGTCCGCGGCGAAAAAGGCGAAGAACCCGCCCACCGCATAAGCGGCGACCGCCACACTCAGGATCACACGTCCCCACCGCCGCAGGCGCTGGCACGCGCGAGCTTGCGCAGGATCGGCCGGACACGGGGCGTTGCGACCGCGCCATTTGGCGTATGTCGCCGCGACCAACAACACCGCCGCCGCCGCGAACGCCCACTCTTTATGCGCAGAAAGCCAAATCAGCCCCGGAGCGTTCGCCGCCAAACCCGCCATCACCGCGCCGGCCCCAAGCGTGATCAGCAGCGCCGGCAAGGCGCAACACACAAGCGTGGAGAGGCTGGCGAACAACGCCAGCGTCGGGCCCGCGGTTTCACGAAACGCAACGCTAGGACGCATCCGCGCCTCCCGCGTCCCGATGGATCGCCGCCGTTTTGTATCCGGCCTTCGTCACTAAGCGTTCGATTGTTGCGTCGTCGAGAGCTGCGCCCTCCTTAACCACAAGGCTCAGCAGCTTGTCGTCGAGATCGACATAAACGGCCGCCACGTCATCGCGGCGACCGAACACTTTAGTCATAGCCGTCGCGCAGAAATCGCACACCACGCCCAGCACATCGACCGTGATCAGAGCGCCGCCGGCGGCGACGGCCGCGCGTATGTCCTCATTGACGGGCAGGCCGTGGTCATGGGCTTCGTGATGAGCGTGATGATGGTCATGCCCCTGGTGTTGGGCGAACGCTGGCGTGGCCAATAATACCGTGGTTGTTGCAAGGAGTGCGAAGCATCGAGTCATTGACGTCTCCAGTGAATTAGAATCTGTATTGAAGGTTGATAAGGGGTTGGTCGTCCGTGACGCTCCACCCTAATTCGAACAACGCTGAGCCTTTGAAGAAACGCAGTAGAGGCGTAACGCCTACGGGATCGGCGCTGTCAGGACGGTGGTCGACCTCCAGCATCAGCCAGGTGTGGAGGTCGCCGGTATCGCCCTCATAAGGCGCCACGCCGAGGCGCGCCGCTTGGAACGCGCTGGCGTCCACGGCTCCGGCTTCGAACGCGCGCGCGCGATAGGAGGCGAACAGCCGCCGCGTCTCCCAATCGGCGAGCACGCCGAGAAACCCGGCGGGGCTTGCGTCGGCGGTGTTGTCATCCACCCCGGCGGCGACGCCGGCGCCGGCGATGGCGTAGAGATTGGCTTGGTGGTTGTCGCCAAACCACCGATTGACGAGATACGTCGCCTGACCGCCCTGGAAGAGCACGTCCTGGCGGCGGTCCCACTCACCCCGGTATCCGAGCGAGAGTTGGGGATTGACGGTGTAGTGGACCCACAGCGCGGTGCTTTGTCGGTCCGTCTCTTCAATGGCTGTCCACCCTCCCTGATACGACACCGGCCTTGCGGATGCAGCGGGCGCTGCAAGCGATGCGGTGACGCCCAGGGCGACGACAGCGCAAACAGTGCGCGCCATAACCTGGCCTATCCAACTGAGATGACATCAAAGGCGAAACGGCGGACAGACTCCGCCTTAAGGCCCTAGGCGCGCGGTGGCGGCGGGTCGAATGCGGGCTTTGCGCCCCGCCTGAGTTCATTGACGACCGGACGCGACGCCGCGGGCGGCGCCGGCGGCGCGCGGTCCAGCGTCACCGGCAAGGCGTGCGCGAACGCGCAGCCTGAGCAATCGACGCCGCCGTCGCATGCATCCGCGCAGCCGTGATGGTGTTGTGGGTCGTGGGTCTCCGCGGACGCGCCGGCGTGAGTCGCGTCGTGTTTCCGCGCGTGTGTCTTTGCTTGCGCGCGAGAGCGATCCGGCTGCGCGTGCCCGTGATCCTGGTCATGCGCGTGCTCGTGCGGCCTGACGGCTTCCTCCGACGCCTGCTGAGACGCAGCAGCGCCGCCCGCAATGCCGTTGAAGGCGTGGGGGCACGCTTGGCCCGGAGCGACCGCGGCCGCGATTGCGGCTAAGACGAAAATCAAAGCGTTCATCAACGAAGAGCATACGCCGTCGCACGTGCGGATCAACAGATGACGACGACGCCCGCCCTAAGCAGGCCTGGGCCGCCCTCAACGGCCCTGCTGAGCCGCCGGCCCGCACGCGAGCAGAGCCTGAGCCATCAGTCCCGCCGCGCCAGATCGCCCGCCTCAACTTAGCGCGCGACAGGCGGTCTTGGCGGCATGCTCCCCCACAGTGCGCCTTCCATGCGGCCTAAGCGCCCGTGGGGGCGAGGAACTGCATATGCAGCCACTCCGCCACCAGCGCAGGGTTCGTCTCGCCTTCGATCTCCACCGTGACCTCATTGCGCAGGAGATACCGGCCAGGGCCCTTCTCGGTGACATCCAGCAACGTCGTGCGGGCGCGCACGCGTTTGCCCACGCGCACCGGGGTCAAGAACCGCACTTTGTCGAAGCCGTAATTGAGCGCCATCACGACCCCCTCCAGCATGGGCGGTTCGGGCGGCGTCAGGCGCGACAACAGCGACAATGTCAAAAAGCCGTGGGCGACTGCGCCGCCCAGCGGCGTCTTCGCGGCGGCCTCGGGATCGACATGGATGAATTGATGATCCTCCGTCACGTCCGCGAACTGATCGACGCGGGCCTGGTCAATGAGGATCCAGTCTGACGGGCCTAAGTCGGATCCGACGGCGGCGCGCAATTGATCGGGCGTCATGACGGCGACCATGGCGTTTCTCCTGGGGTGCGGCGGGCTATGAGCGGTTGGCGGTGTCGAGCAGGCCGCGAGCGCCTTGCGCGAATTTCTGAGCCGCCTCGCTGTCCTCGCCGCCTTCCAAGAGTGAGCCGACGTCAGTGGGGACTTTGATCCCCCGGTCCGCCGCCGGGCGTGCGGCGATGGCCTTCGCCCAGCGCGCGAGGTGCTCAAACGGCCGATAATCGACGCCGGACCAGCGGCCCGTGCGCACCCAGCACCAATTGGCGATGTCGGCGATGGAATAGTCGCCCGCGAGATACTCGTGGTTGGCCAAATGGTCGTCGAGAACGCCGAAGAGGCGTTTGACTTCAGTCTGGTAACGGTCGATCGCAGGTTGGATTTTTTCTGGGAAATACCGGTAAAACACATTCGCTTGGCCCATCATCGGGCCGACGCCGCCGATTTGAAACATCAACCATTGCAGGGTGTGGGCGCGACCAGCGGCGTCTGTCGGCAACAGACGGCCATATTTTTCTGCAAGGTAAATCATGATCGCGCCGGATTCAAAAATCGTCAGATCATTGGCGTCGGCGTCGCGGATTGCGGGGATGCGGCCATTGGGATTGATTGCGCGATACTCCGGGGTTTTTTGGTCGCCCTTCATCAAATCGATGGCGTGGACCTCATAAGCGGCGCCCAGTTCTTCAAGCGTGACGGAGGCTTTCCAGCCATTCGGCGTCGCAGCGGTATAGAGGTGGATCATGGCGAAGCCTCCCGTGACGCGGGCGCGATCGTCCCGCGCGACAGACATCGCGCGTGCGCTGCGCGCGTGCAAGCGCTGCGGAGCTGACGCGCCGGGCCCTGCGGCGTGTGCGCCCTTGCCAGACCGCGCGCGCGCCTCGTACAACCAGCGATCCGCAGCCCCGGCGTCGATAGCGATGGCGCGGCGGCCCCAAGGCGACGTGTTGGCGATGCGTTGGCGACGTGTTGGCGACGCAGCGGCGACGCGCGCGGCCGGCCGAAGGGGCGTGCGGCGTTGATCGAGAGCGCGAAGGACGGTGGCGTGAGCAAACGCGACGGTGAAGAGGGCGCGGCCGCGCCCGCGGATGAGGCGATGTCGGCCTTCGACGAGGACGCAGCGCTCGTGGACGGGCGCCGCCGGCGCAGCGAACGCAGCCGCTTAGCCATTGCGCGCGCGCTGCTGGATGCGGTGCGCGACACCGGCTTGCCGCCGACCGTCGATGAAATCGCCCAGCGCGCGGGGGTGTCGCGCCGGTCCGTGTTTCGCCATTTCGGCGACATGACCGAGCTCTACGCCACCGCGATCGTGCTCCAGCGCGACGATGTGAGTGAACTCTTTCCCGGCCCGGAGCTTGGCCATGCGCCGCTGGAGGAGCGGATTCGTCAAATGGCGGTCCAGCTTGGCGCCATTTATGAGCGCTGCGGCGCGATGATCCGCGTGTTTCGGCTCCACCGGTCCCAAAACGAGCTTCTCCAACGCCGGTGGGAGGCCGATATCGCCGCGTTGCGCCATTTCGTGGGGTCGGTGTTTTCCGATTGCTTAGCCGATTATGCGCCGCCGGACGATGTGCATGTGCGCAACGCCATCAGTCTGGCGCTCGATCCGTTGACATGGGAGACGATGCGCGAGGAGCTGGGTTTGTCCGCGCCGGAGGCGCGCGCGGTGATGGCGCGCACTTTGGCGGCGTTAGTGGGCAGCGCGACGCCCGACGTCTCCCACAGCATTTATGACGAAGAGCCCGCCGCCGGGGACGCGACGCGCGAGACGCCGGCGGCGGCGTCCCACGCGGCGGCGGATCTGGCGCTGCGTTCGTTCTGAGACGACCCACCTGACGCGATCTTTCTCAGGCGAGGCCGCGCGCGGCGCCCGTGTCCTCGGCGCGGTCTTTGCATCTGTGCGCGGACGTCGAGGGAATGCGCGGCGCCACAGCGCCGGTGTGACCGCGTTCCCTGGGCGCGTCGGCGCGTTTGCGTCGCGTGCAATTGCGGGCGGTTAGCATACGCGCTTTCGTCGCCCCTTGCGGCACACAGGAGGCAGGCCATGAGCGCCGGCGTCACCATCACTGTGCGGTCCCTCCGCCCTGACAGCGCAAGCGATGAAAGCGCGCTCGTCCACCAAGCGGCGGCCGAGAGCGCGTTCGCTGACGACGACGCTGAAGAGGCGTGCGCCTACATCATCAAGACGGAAATGGCCGCTGAGGGCATGGTCAAAACGGTCGTGTTCGAACGCCCAGAGGCGGCGCGGCGTTTCCGCGCCTTGCTGTCGCGCACTGCGCCGCAGCTGCGCGCCGACGACTGATCAACGGCGCACGTTGCGCTTTACCCGTCCTTAGGCCCGAGCGCCCATGCTTTGACCGGTCTTCAGCCCCGCGCGCCCGCCGGCGCGCGATCCGGCTCCGGCGTCTCACGCCGCGGACCGAAGGAGTAAACGGTGCCAAGCAGCGCCTTGTCCGTGACGGCGGCCATCGCCGAGGCGTCGCGCCGCACCGGCGTCAGCCTCGACTACCTCCAGGCCGCCGCGCAACGCGAAAGCGGCTTTGACGTCACCGCGAAAGCCGCGACATCCTCCGCCGCGGGCCTTTATCAATTCATCGAAAGCACATGGCTGCAGACGCTGGAGCGTCACGGCGCGCGTTATGGGTTGAGCGACGCCAGCCCCGACGGCGCGCCCGATCGCGAAAGCCTGCTTCAGTTGCGGTTCGACCCCCAAGCGGCGGCGCTGATGGCCGGCGCACTGACGCGCGAGAACGCGGACGCGTTGGCCGGCGCCCTTGGCCGCGAGCCGGATGCTGGAGAGCTTTACGCCGCCCATGTCCTGGGCGCGGGCGACGCCACCCGGCTTCTCAAGGCCGCCGCCGACGCGCCGCAGACGCCGGCGGCGGAGCTTTTCCCGCGCGCGGCGGCGGCCAATCGCAACTTGTTCTATAGCCCTGACGGCGCGCCGGTGTCGGCTGAGGCGCTGGCGGCGCGGTTCGCGCGGATGATGGACACCGATCCCACGACAGCGTCTCCCGCCGCCGTCCGTCCAGCCGCTCCATCGACGGCGGCGTCGTCTTACCCCGATGCGCCGGCGGCGGGCGTGGGGCCGGCTTTGCGCGTGACGCCGGCGGTGGCCGCGATTCTCGCGGCCTTGCCCGCGCCTGAGCGCGCCGACGCGGATGGCGACGTGGGCGGCGACTCCCAGGAACGTGAGCCGGGCCGCGCGAAGGACGCCGCAGCGCGTCGGTCGGTGTAAGTCGTGATGGGTGGCGGTCGCGAATCTCTCTATCAGCATGCACGGTAAAGGGGATCTCTTGTGTCGGTAGTCACGCTGCGCTCTCACCTCAGCGAAGAGGACTTGCACGCGTTGATGCGTGGCCGCTGCGACGCTGACCGCGCGCAGGCCGCCGCGAAACTTTGCCGGCGCATCGGCGTGGATGGTCTTGCGCCGGCCGAGCGTGAGGCGGCGGAGGAGATTCTGCAGCTTTTGGCGGTGGACGCCGCGGTGGCTGTGCGCCACGCGCTCGCAACGACGCTCGGCAATTCGCCGGACTTGCCGGCCGCCGTCGCGCGGCGTTTGGCGGACGATATTGACGCCATCGCCACGCCGGTTCTGGAGCGTTCGCCTGTCCTGAGCGATGACGACTTGGTGGCGGTGCTGGCGAGCGGCGGCGTGGCGAAGCGTGTCGCGATCGCCGCGCGCGCCCACATCTCCGCGGATGTGGTGGACGCCATTCTCGACACCGGCGCGCGTGAGGCCGTCGCACGCGCGGTCGCCAATGACGGCGCTGATTTCGACACCCAGCGCAGCTTGCGCGCTTTGCGGGAGTATCCCGGCGCGGATGTGGCGGAAGCCTTTGTGGAGCGCAGCTTTTTGCCGCCCTCGGTGGCTGAGGCCTTAGTGTCGGCGATTTCTGACGCCGCGCTTGAACGGCTCACCCGCCGCCACGCATTGCCGCCGCAGCTGGCGGTGGACTTGGCTGAGGGCGCGCGCGAGCGCGCGACGATTGATCTCCTCGATCAAGCGGGCTGCGCCCAAGACATGACGCGCTTCGTCCAGCAATTGCAGCTCAATGGGCGACTCACGCCGTCCCTTGTAATTCGCGGGCTGTGCCTTGGGCATGTGCGGTTCTTCGAATACGCCTTGGCGGAGATGGCTGGCCTCGCCCACGCAAAGGCGTGGCTGTTGATTCACGACGCGGGGCCTCTCGGGCTGCGCGCCATTTTTGAGCGCGCGCGCATGCCCCACCAGCTTTATGGCGCGGCGCGCGCGGCCATCGACGCCTACCATGAGATCGAACTGGAGGGCGGTCCAAGCGATCGGGCGCGGTTGACGGAGTTGATGATTGAACGCGTGTTGACGCGCCGCCACGCCTTGCCGGAGGAGGCGGTGACCTATCTCCTCGACAAGCTCAATGCGATGCGCGTCCTTGACGGCGCGAGCCGCGCAGCGGGCGCCGCGCAGGAAGCCGGCTGAGGGCCCGGGCGTCGCGTGACCCCCGTAGCCGGCGCGCGATCAGCGGCGCACGCCGCGCGCGCGGTCGAGTTCCGCCTGAAGGCGCTCAACCTCGCGCTGCAAGTCTTCGCGCGCGGTCTGGGCGGCGGCGAGTTCTTCGCGCGTTTCTGCAAGCTCAGCTTCCAATTGCTCGCGCTGCAACCGCGCCGCCGTGAGTTCTTGCTCCAACGTCGCATTGTCCACAAGCGCTTGGCAGCCCGCCACGCCCCAACACGCCGCCGCCAGGATTACGCACCGCACACTGTTCATCCGCCCCTCCTGCGCCGTCGCGGGTCGACTCTACGGCACGTTATGGCGCCGCGCCGCGGCGTTTGCGATGGAAAATGGCGAGGCGCCCCGTCGCGCAATTGTGAGGCCCGCGTGCGCCCCGCGCGCTTTATGGTGCGTCGACACCTGGAGGAGGCGTTCATGATCCGCATGCTGTTCACGGGCTTTATCGCCGCCATTGTGACGTTTGGGTTGGCGGGCGCGGAGCCGTCGCCAGCGCGGTCCGACGACGCGCAGCCAGTTGTGGCGGCGATGTTTTATTCCGGCTTTTGCGCCAGCTGCCGCGTGTTGGAGCCGCGGATCGAGGCGGTGCGCGACGATTACGCGGACCAGCCCGTGACGTTTATCCGCTTCGACAAGACCTGGTCGGCGCTGGGCGGCGGCGATCGGCGCGCCGCGCTCGCTCAAGACCACGGCATGGCGGAGATCTGGGAGCGTCATAAGGGCGGTCAAGGCTTTATGCTGCTGGTGGATCCCGGGGCCCAGGAAGTGCTGGCGATGGTCACCATCCGCCATTCCGAGCGCGATATCCGGGCCTTGCTTGACGCCGCCCTCGCCCGCTCAAGCTGAGCGCGCCGCGCAGACGTCGGCGCAGAACCCCTGTCGACCCGGGCGGCGCGCCGGACGAGGCCGGCCGCCGGGCCGGGGATAGGGGCGCGCTCAAGGCTTGACGCGCTGGGCCGTGGCGGTGTGATCATCGCGCGAGAGAAAGCGTGCGCGCTGCGCATCACTCCCCATATGAGAAGCTTATGTCGGTCGCGCGACGGGTCCGGGCGGTCTCGTCGCGTGCGCTGGAGGAGCAAACGGATGTCGCGCCGCAAAAAAGTCTACGAAGGCAAAGCGAAGATCCTTTATGAGGGTCCGGAGCCCGGGACGCTCGTGGCCTATTTCAAAGACGACGCGACGGCCTACAACAATCAAAAGCACGGCCGCCTCGACGGCAAAGGCGTGCTGAACAACCGCATTTCTGAATTCATTATGGCGCGGTTGAATGAAATCGGCGTGCCGACGCACTTTATTCGCCGCCTCAATATGCGCGAGCAATTGATTCGCGAACTTGAGATGATTCCGATCGAGGTGGTGTGCCGCAACGTCGCCGCAGGCTCGATCGCGTCGCGATTGGGCCTGGAGGAGGGTAAACCGCTCCCGCGCTCGATTATGGAGTTCTATTATAAGTCTGATGAACTGCAGGATCCGATGGTCGCGGAAGAGCACATTACGGCGTTCAATTGGGCCAGCGCGCAAGAGATCGACGACATGATGGCGCTCACTCTACGCGTGAACGATTTTGTCTCGGGCCTGTTCGCCGGCGCCGGCATTAAGCTTGTGGATTTCAAGCTCGAATTCGGCCGCCAGTTCGATGGCGATTTGGTGCGCATTGTCGTCGCGGACGAAATCAGTCCGGATTCCTGCCGGCTGTGGGACATGGAAAGCGGCGAAAAGCTCGACAAAGACCGCTTTCGTCGCGATCTCGGCGGCGTTACGGAGGCCTATGCGGAGGTGGCGCGGCGCTTGGGCATTATGCGCGAGCCGCCGGCGCATTTACAGGTCGTGTCGGAAACCAGCGCTGTGGATTAGGCGACCGCTGCGCCCGGTGGAACAGAGGCTGCGCTATGAAGGCGATCATCCGTGTGGATCTGAAGCCCGGCGTGCTCGACCCCCAGGGTCAGGCCGTCGCCCAGGCGTTGCGGGGCCTCGGCTTTGATGAGGTCGCCGACGCCCGTCAAGGCAAGATTATTGAGCTTGATCTCGACGAGCGCGACCCCAGCCGCGCGCGCGAGCGGGTGGAGGCCATGTGCCAGCGCTTGCTCGCCAATCCCGTGATTGAGCGGTTTGCGATCGACCTTGTCGCGGAGACGGACGCGCCGGCGTAGTCCTGCCCGCGCGGCGCGAGCATGGTGTGCGTCTTCTCCACAAACACGAACGGCCGCAGCCTTGCGTCCGCAGCGCGGCCGTCGCCATGCTCTGGCTTCGGATCTGATGCGAATCGCGGCGAGACTGCGCTTATGAACATGCACGACGATGATGCGATCTACGACATTCTGCGCCGGTTCCAGGGCGAACTGGCGGCGTTGCGCGGGGATGTGAACGAGCTGCGCGCGGAGTGTGTGGCCCTGCGCGAACAAGAGCGCGCCGCGCAGGTCGAGGTCGAAGACCTCAACGCGGCGGCGGATGCGCTTGGGCGTCGGGTGCGTCGTCTGGAACGCAGCATGGAGACGCCGGCGGAGCCCTTGTTCAGCGCACCGCCCGGGGGCGATCGCGAACCGCCCGCCCCGCGCCGCGCCCATGCCGCCCGCGGGCGCTAGCACACACCGCGCGCTCAGGCCGCCGCGGCGCTTTCCACACGGACGAGGCCTTTGCTACAGGTGACGGCATGAACAGCGCCGTCATCGTTTTTCCCGGCTCTAATTGCGATCGCGACGCCCAGACGGCCCTGGCGGCCGTGACCGGGCGCGCGCCGGCGATGATTTGGCATGGCGAGACGGCGCTGCCGACCGGCCTTGATCTCATCGTCATTCCAGGCGGCTTTTCGTATGGCGATTATCTGCGCGCCGGCGCGATGGCCGCGCGCGCGGCTGTCGCGCCGGCCGTCAAAGCCGCTGCGGACCGGGGCGTGCGCGTGCTTGGTGTGTGCAACGGCTTTCAGATCTTGTGCGAATTGGGTCTGCTGCCGGGGGCGCTGTTGCGCAATGCGGGGCTGACATTTGTGTGCCGGCCCCAGGCCTTGACCGTCGCGAATGCGGACACGCCCTTCACGTGGCGCTATGCCGCCGGTGAGCGGGTGACCTTTCCCATCGCCCATCATGACGGCAATTACGTCGCTGATGACGAGACCCTCGATCGGCTGGAGGGCGAGGGGCGGGTGGCGTTCCGCTACGCTGGCGGCGCGACCGGCGATCCGAATGGTTCGGCCCGGCGGATTGCGGGGATCACAAGCGCTGATGGTCGCGTTCTGGGCTTGATGCCGCACCCGGAACGCGCCGTCGATGCGCTGCACGGCGGGGTGGACGGTGTTAAGCTCTTTGAAAGCGTGATGGAGGCTCGCCCATGAAATTTGATGACGAGGTCGACACCCTCAAGCGCGCCTTGGCGGAAGAGCGGGGCGGCGCGTTGGCCCGCGCGAGCCGCATTGAGCGTTTGCGGGAATTGCTCGGTGTGTTGGAGCAACGGATCGCCAGCCGACGGGTCGCGTTTCGTCTGGAAACGGAGGAAGAGACTGACGAGGAGCCCAACATCGTTTTAGTGCATGTGGCGACCAGCGATGAGCTGGGCTTCATTTTCGTCGATGAAAGCGGCTTTTCCTTTGAGTCTGAGGATGATGAGTACTTCCCCGATATTGAACCCGCGGCGGAGGCCGCTGATTTTGCGGGACTGGTCTATGACGCGCTGAAGACGGGCTTGCCCGCCTATGAGCTTGACGTGGAGGCCGACGCCGAGGGGTGACTGTCGCTCGCGGCGGCGGCGCGCTGAAGCCCCCGCGCGCGACGGCGTCAGGCGCGCTTGGACGCGCGGGACGGGGGCGCCAGCGCCGCCGCGCGCTGGTCAGCGCTCCATCACCATCTCAAAGCCGCCGAAGATCATGCGCTTGCCGTCAAACGGCATCGGATTGACGTCAGGCTGCATGCGCGGGTCCTCCATCATTTTCTGTATGCCGGCGTCACGGGTTGCCTTGTCTGGCCAGAGGATCCAGGAAAAAACCACCGTTTCGTCGTCTTGACAGTTCACGGCCATGGGAAACGAGGTCACCTCGCCATCGGGCACGTCCTCGCCCCAGCACTCCACGACTTTAAGCGCGCCGTTGTCTTTAAAGACGACCGCCGACAGCTCTGCGTGTTTGATATAGGCGTCGCGATTGGCGGTGGGGACTGCGATCACAAACCCGTCCACATAAGTCATGTCATCCTCCTCCCAATGGAGCCGTTCTTGGCGTGCGCACGCTGATTTTGACACAACGCGCGGCGTGACGGCACAACGGCGTCATGACTGATGCTACTAACGCCGCCGGCCCCCGCCTCACCGATCCCGCCGACGAAGCCGCCGCGCTTGACCACGGGCTCTCGGCTGAGGAATACGCGCTCATCGTCCAGCGGCTGAACCGTGCCCCCAATGTCGTGGAGCTCGGCGTGTTCTCGGTGATGTGGTCGGAGCATTGCAGCTACAAATCGAGCCGCCGCCATCTGAAAAAGCTCCCCACCGACGGTCCCCAGGTCGTTCAAGGGCCTGGCGAGAACGCCGGCGTCGTCGATATCGGCCGAGGGCCGAACGGCCAGCCGCAAGTGGCGATCTTCAAGATGGAGAGCCACAACCATCCAAGTTTCATCGAGCCTTTTCACGGCGCGGCCACGGGCGTGGGCGGCATTCTGCGCGACGTGTTCACCATGGGCGCGCGGCCGGTGGCGCTGATGAACGCGCTGCGCTTCGGCGATCCGAGCCACCCCAAGACCAAGAGCCTGGTGGCGGGCGTGGTCGCGGGCATTGGCGGCTACGGCAATTGCGTGGGCGTGCCGACAGTCGGTGGCGAGACTAATTTCCACAAGGGCTATAACGGCAACATCCTCGTCAACGCGATGGCGGTGGGGATCGCGGACGCCGACAAGGTGTTTTACGCTCGCGGGGCCGCGCCCGGCCACCCCATCGTCTATGTGGGCGCAAAGACCGGCCGCGACGGCATCCATGGCGCGACGATGGCGAGCGCGGAGTTTGATGAGGCCTCGGAGGAAAAACGCCCGACCGTGCAGGTGGGCGATCCGTTCAAAGAAAAACTCCTGATCGAGGCGTGCCTGGAGCTGATGGCCACCGACGCCATCGCCGCCATCCAGGACATGGGCGCGGCGGGCCTCACGTCATCTTCTGTGGAGATGGCGGAGAAGGGCGGGATCGGCGTGCGCCTTGATCTCGACCGCGTCCCCCAGCGCGAAACCGGCATGAGCGCGTATGACATCATGCTCTCAGAATCCCAAGAGCGGATGCTGATGATCCTCAAGCCCGGCCGCGAGGCCGAGGCCGAAGCGATCTTCCGCAAATGGGAGCTTGATGTCGCCGTCATCGGGGAAACGACAGAGGACACGCGTTTCGTGCTCCTCCACCACGGGGAGACCGTCTGCGACATCCCCGTCAGTCCGTTGGCGGATGATGCGCCGAACTATAATCGCCCATATGTCCGGCCGAAGCCTCCCGCCGACCTCGATCCCTCGACAATTCCAGCGCCTCAGGATTATGGCGCGGCGCTTCTGACGCTCATGGCGTCGCCCGACATCGCCTCCAAGCGTTGGATTTGGGAGCAGTATGACCGCCACGTCATGGCCGACACGGTGGAGAGTTCTGAGTCCGGAGGAAACGCGGCGATCGTGCGCATCCATGGGACCAACAAGGCGCTCGCCATCACCACCGATTGCACGCCCCGCTATTGCCTGGCGGACCCCTATGAAGGCGGCAAGCAGGCGGTGGCGGAGGCCTATCGCAATCTGTGCGCAGTGGGCGCGAAACCCTTGGCGATCACGGATTGCTTGAATTTCGGCGACCCGACCAATCGCGAAACCATGGGCCAGTTCGTCGGCTGCATCGAGGGCATGGCTGAGGCGTGCCGCGCCCTTGATCTGCCGGTCGTGTCGGGGAATGTGAGCCTTTACAACGCCACCGACGGTGTGGGCATTCCGCCGACGCCCGCCGTAGGCGCGGTGGGCCTGATTGAGGACATCACCAAGATCGGGCGCGTGGGCGGGGCCCAGGCGGGGGACATACTTTACCTCCTCAAAGGGGTGCGCGGCGCATGGCCCCTCGGCCAGTCGCTTTATCTGCGGGAAGTCCATGGCCTTGAGGGGGACCGCGCCGGCCCGCCGCCTCCGGTTGATCTTGAGGCGGAAAAGCGAGCCGGGGAGTGTGTTCGCGCGGTGATCGGCGAAGGATTAGTCAACGCCGTTCATGACGTGAGTGATGGCGGCGCGGCCGTGGCGGCGACGGAGCTACTGCTCGCCAGCAATGTCGGAATATACATGGACGAAATCCAAATCAGCTTCGACACCATGAAAGACGATAGCGACGAAGTCGAGTTCGATCGCGCCGACCATGCGGCGTTCGGGGAGTATAACGCAGCATACATTCTTTCGGTGTCCAAAGCGCCGCGTGAGGCGTTCTTGGACCGCATCAGCCAAACCGGTTTGCAGCTGATCGAGCTGGGGGGGCTGCACGGCGACCGCATCGTCGTCGAGGGCGGGTTTTCTGGTTTGTCCTACAGCCGGGTCAACCTTCCGCTCTCCACCCTGCGCGCGGCGCATGAGGGCTGGCTGCCGCGGCTGATGGCGACGGCGTAACACGCGTGTCCGTCATCCTCGGTCACGCGGAGCCAGACCCGGGGATCCGCGGCGTGGACAATCATCTTCGACCCGCGGGGCGAGTCTGAGGGTGACGCGCGATGGTGGTCGCCTTCGGTGACTAAGTCAGCGCAATCCACCCGTTGAGCCCCGCCCCCATAAGGAGCGCGGTGAACGTCGCGCCCGTCCCGATTTGGCGAAACATGAGCATGCCGCGCTCGGTGCTGAACGCCGCCGCGTGCAAAACGCGCCCGACCAGAAACGTCGCGCCCACGAGGTGAATCATCCACCCAGGGGCGGTGTTCAGCTCAAGGAGCAACACCAAGATCAGCGCCAGCGGCGTGTACTCGGCGAAATTGCCGTGCCCGCGCACGGCGCGCTCCAGCCGCCAGCCCTCCGGGTGCTCGGGCCGGCCATAACCGCCGCGGCGCGCCTCAACGACCCGCAGGCTCAGATACACAAACATGACGGACAGCACAGCGGCGTAAAGCGGTGTGTAAACCATGGACATGACGTCTCCCCCTTCGTGACGCAGCGTACGCAGCCTGCGCCAGGGTGGATGTCATAGGCGCCGCGCACGCGCGCGCACTCACGGCCGTTGGCGGGGGCCTCAGCTCGCGCGCCGCCGCACCACGCGGGCGAACGCGGCGAGCGACCATGAGGCCGCGGCGCGCGGTTCGCGATCGCGAAGGGGCGCGCTGCGCCCATCAAAGGCTGCATCCATGCCGCCAGGGGCGTAGCCGGCGGCGCGGGCCGCGCGGGTCAGGTGCTCAGGGGTGGCGATCATGGGCGTCCTCCGTCAGGGCGATCGCGCGTCAGCCCGATCGCTCAGGAAGCACACAAGACCCGCAATTCCTTACCGAAGGTTATTGACGCACCGGATTTCGGCGATGCGACCGATCGCGCCGCGGCGCGCGGCGTCACAAAAGCTGCAAGTCGCGGAAGCTCGCCGTCAGTTCGCGCCCGATGATCAAATGATCATGGACGACGATGTCCATCGCCTTCGCGGCTTCCACGATCTCGCGGGTCATGGCGATGTCCGCGCGCGATGGGGTGGGATCGCCGGAGGGGTGGTTGTGGGCGAGGATAAGCGCGGTGGCGCTGAGCTCCAGGGCGCGCGCGACCACCTCGCGCACATAAACCGGCGCATGATCGACGGTGCCGCGACCCAGCACTTCATCGGCGATGAGGCGGTTCTTCCGATCGAGAAAAAGCACGCGAAACTGTTCACGCGTTTCGTCCGCCATGGCGGCCCGGCAATGGGCGACGACGGCGTTCATGTTGCTGAGAATGGGCTGGCCCATCACGCGTTCGCGGGCGACGCGGCGTGCGGCGGCTTGGATCAGCTTGAGGTCCGTCGCCGTTGCGTTCGAGACGCCGGGCGTCTCTACGAGCCGGTCAATGGGCGCAGCAATCGCCTCCGCGAAACCGCCGAAGCGCGTGATCAACTCTTTCGCGATCGGTTTGACGTCGCGCCGCGGAATGGTGCGGAACAGCACAAGCTCAAGAAGTTCATAATCCGCAAGAGCGTCTTCGCCGGCGGTGCGAAAGCGCCCGCGCAGACGCTCGCGATGGCCGTGATAATGGGGCTCGTTCTTGGCGGCCATGACCGCTCCCCCCGCTTCGCGCGCGTCGACCCGGCGCGGCGCCGCCGATCCGCGGCGCGTGCGCGGCGCGCCGCGCTAGCTCGCAGCGCCGCCCGGTTTGTGCAGCCCAGCCGGCGACAGCGTGAAAATCTCCACGCCATCGGCCGTCACGCCCACGGAATGCTCATACTGCGCTGACAACGACCGGTCGCGGGTGACGGCCGTCCACCCATCGCTGAGGATTTTGGTTTCGTGGCGCCCGGCGTTGATCATCGGCTCCACAGTGAAAAACATGCCCTCGCGCAGTTCGACGCCGGAGCCGCGCGGGCCGAGATGCACGACATTGGGCGCGTCGTGGAACACCCGGCCGACGCCATGGCCGCAAAAATCCTCAACCACCGAAAAGCGCGCCCCATGGGCGACGTCTTCAATGGCTGCGCCGATGTCGCCCAGATGAGCGCCAGGCCGGATCTCCGCGATGCCGGCCATCATGGCCTCATAGGTGGTGTCGATCAGGCGCTGGGCGACGCGTTTCACCACGCCGATGGGAAACATCCGGCTGGTGTCGCCATGCCAGCCGTCGACGATCAGCGTCACGTCAATGTTGACGATGTCGCCGTCGCGCAAGGGCTTCTCATCGGGGATGCCGTGGCAGACGACACGGTTAATCGAGGTGCAAATCGTGTGGCCATAGCCGCGATAAAACAGACACGCCGGCTCCGCCCCATGATCGAACGCAAACTCCCGCGCCATATCGTCGAGGGCTTTGGTGGTCACGCCCGGGCGCGCTTGGGGCGCGAGCATGTCCAGGCACGCCGCCGCCAGCTGGCCGGCGCGGCGCATGCCCTCAAAATCCTCCGCCGTATGAATTTTGATCGTGCGTTGATCGCGCGGCCGCGCCGCGACTTCGGCCAAGTTCATGAAACACCTAACTCACATCACGCGGCTCAAACTGAGCCCTTACTCGGCCAGCCGTCAATCGAGAGCTGGGGTGGCGGCGCGCGTCCCGCAATGGGGTAAGACGCCCAGCGCGCGTTTGATCCGTCAGCGCGACCCGTTCGCCGCCGGCTCGACGGGAATGCGTCGGGTGATCTCGATCCCGTGCGGGCTCACCGCGCACGCATAAGCGAGGGGCTCCACCCCCGCTGCGACCGCCTCTTCAAAAGCCGCCGCATAGCCGGGGTCAAGGTCGGCGGCCAACGCCACAGACGCACAATCTGTGCGCTGGACGATGAACAGCTGGACCGCACGCGCGCCCTGGCGCGCCATGGCCGCCAGCTCCTGCAAATGCTTCGCGCCGCGGGTCGTCACGCAATCTGGGAACTCCGCAAGGGCGGCGGTGCGGCGCAAATGCACGTTCTTCACTTCGACATAAGCGGGCGGACGGGCGTCGTCCTGCAGCACGAAGTCGATGCGGCTCGCCGCGCCATAGCGCACTTCCCGGCGGCGGCGCGCGTAGCCGCGAAGCTCAGCGATGGCGTCGCCGGCCAACGCCTCCTCCACCAGGCGATTGGGCGTTTGAGTGTTGACGCCGACGCAGGCGCCGTCCGCCTCCACGATCTCCAACGTCCAGCGCAGCTTACGCTTTGGGTTCGCCGCAGGAGACGCCCAGCAGCGCGCGCCCGCCGGCGCTACGCCCATCATCGCCCCGGGATTAGGGCAATGGACGGTGACCGGCCCAGCCGCGCCATCCAGGCGCACGTCCGCTAAAAAGCGCTGATAACGCCGCAGCAAGACGCCTTCGGTGAGCGGTGGGTCGAAGATCACAGGCGCGGCGGGCTCCGTGGGTCGGCGGCCGGGTCGGAGCGCGCTGTGTGGCGCAGATGAGGCGAAATGTGCAGGGGGTGGTGTGGCGCGTTGGGCGGTCTTCCCTGCGCGGCCGGCTTTGAAGGACGACAGATGATGGCGCACGCGCGCGAGGTCACTGCAGCGGTTCTTTTGATCGGCGACGAGCTTCTGTCGGGGCGCACGCAAGACGCCAATCTGCAGGCGATTGCGCGCTTCTTAAACCCCCTCGGCGTCAATGTCGTTGAGGCGCGGGTGGTGAGCGACGACCAGGCCGCCATTGTCGAGGCGCTGAACGCCCTGCGCGCGCGCGCCGATTACGTGTTCACCACCGGCGGCATCGGCCCGACCCATGACGACATCACAGCCGAGGCGGTCGCGGCCGCCTTCGGCGTCGCATGCCATGAACATCCCGACGCGCTGGCGGCGCTTGAGGCCCATTACCGCGATCGTCCCGAGACGCTCACGCCCGCACGCCGGCGCATGGCGCGCGCGCCTGTGGGCGCGGTGCTCGTGGACAACCCCACCTCCGGCGCGCCGGGGTTTCAGATCGACAATGTGTTCATCCTGGCGGGCGTGCCCGCGATTATGCGCGCCATGCTCGCCGGGGTCGCGCAGCGCCTTGAGGGCGGGGCGGTGACGTTGAGCTGCACCATCCAAGCCGCGGGCCTGCGCGAAGGCGATGTCGGCGACGCGCTCAGCGCGCTTCAGGACGCTCATTCGGACGTGGCCGTGGGCAGCTATCCTTATTACCGCGCCACAGCGGATTTCGGGGTTCAGCTGGTGGCGCGCGGCCGCGACGCCGCGGCGCTGGAAGCCGTCGCTGCGGCGTTAGAGGCGCTTGTGCGGTCCTGCGGCATTGAGCCTGAGCGCGTTGCCGAATCCGTATCGTAGGTGCGGCGAAAGGCCGCACGTGCGTGCGACGGCGTCGGCGGCGCATCAGATCAACCTTGACGCGCAGACGACATGAAATTGTGGTAAGCCCCAAAAGCGTCGCAGAACCGCCCGCCGGCTGACGGTTTGGCCGGCGACGGTCTTCAATCAAACGCGTGTTGAGACGATCCGATGGTGAAGCCCAAGCAGTGCTTTGTGTGCGCCAGCACCAGCGCCGCGTTCGCGGCGGCGGTCATTTTGGCGCAAGCCGGCTTCGGTGCGCCGGCGGCGACGAAAGGCTCGCCCAGCCGGGGGCCGGAGGAGATCCGCATTGTCGAAGCGCGCAAGGATGAAGACCTGCGAAAGGATGAATAATGCCGGCGCGCCTCTGGACGACGATGGCTGTGTGCTCTGGGCTCACAGTGATGACGCTCACCGCCTGCGGACGCGCGCCTGAAGAACCGGACGAGCCGGAAACGGCTGACGCTGGCGAAGAGCTCCCAGAGATGGACAGCGCCGCGGGCGAAAGCAGTCCCGCTCTTGAGACGACCGACCCCACGCGCAGGGCGCGAGACGTCGGTCTGATGGATGTCGCCGCGGCGCCGCCGCCCCGGCCCGCGGGTCAAAGGCTGGGCGTCGGCGGGCTCGACCGTCCGGATCTTGGCCGCCCGGATCTGGGCCGCCTGGATCTGGGCCGCCCGGACCTCGACCGCGAGCGTTTTCCCGACGCCGCTCCCAATCCCGTCAAGCTCGTCACGGAAGACGCGGTCTCCACCTTCTCCGTGGACGTCGACACCGCCTCCTACGCCTTCATCCGCGCCAACCTCCATGACGGCGTCTTGCCCGCCCGCGACGCCGTGCGCGTGGAGGAAGTGGTCAATTACTTCGACTACGATTATCCGCTTCCGGAGCAACGCGACGCGCCCTTCGCCGTCTCCGCAAGCGTGGTCCCCAGCCCCTGGGCCGCGGAGCGCCAGCTTCTCCATATCGGGCTGAAGGGGTTTGACCTCGAGCCGCAAGAGCGTCCGCGCGCGAACCTCGTGTTCTTGTTGGATGTCTCCGGCTCCATGGGCGAGCCGAATAAGCTGCCGCTTTTGAAACGCTCCCTCGCGCTGCTGGTGGAGGAGCTTGAGCCTGAGGACACCATCGCCATCGCGGTCTACGCCGGCGCCGCGGGGACGGTGTTGGAGCCCACCCCGGCGGCCCAGAAGAGTAAGATCCGTGCGGCGCTGGAGCAGTTGAACGCGGGCGGCTCCACCGCCGGCGGCGAGGGCTTGCGCTTGGCGTACGCGCTGGCGGAGCAAAACGCCGACGCGGACGCGTTGAACCGGGTGATCCTCGCCACGGATGGTGATTTCAATGTCGGCGTGACGTCTGACGAGCGCTTGGAGGACTTCGTCGCGCGCAAGCGCGAAAGCGGCGTGTATCTCTCTGTCCTTGGCTTCGGGCGCGGCAATTACAATGACCGCCTGATGCAGACCATCGCCCAGGCCGGCAACGGTCAGGCCGCCTATATCGACACGCTGAACGAGGCGCGCAAAGCCCTGGTCGATGATCTCGACGGCGCGCTCTTTCCCATCGCCCAGGACGTGAAGATCCAGGTGGAGTTCAACCCCGCCCGCGTCGCGGAGTATCGCCTGATCGGTTATGAAACGCGGCTGTTGAACCGCGAGGATTTCAACAATGACGCCGTGGATGCCGGTGAGATCGGCGCCGGTCATGAAGTCACAGCGATCTATGAGATCGCCGCGCCGGGAAGCGCCGGCCGCTTGATTGATGAGAGCCGGTATGGCGACGCGCTGGCGACGGATGGCGGGGCCTCGGAGGAGATCGCCTTTCTGCGTCTACGCTACAAACTGCCGGGCGCGGACGACAGTATGCTGATCGAGCGTCCGATCACGGACGCTGATGCGACGGCCTCCCTCGACGCCGCGCCCGCGCCCACGCGCTTTGCCGTGGCCGCCGCGGCCTTCGCGCAGCTGTTGCGCAAGGAGCCTTATCTCGGCGCTTACAGTTATGGCGACGTGCTCGCCTTGGCTCAAAGCGCCCGCGGCGAGGATCCCTTCGGCTATCGCGCGGAGTTTGTGCAGCTGGTGCGCGCGGCGGAAGGCGCCGCCGCGCTTCCAACCCTTGAGCGTCCTGACGGCGTTGGCGAGTAGGCGCTAAGCGTCGTCCGTGGCGGCTTCGAACGCCGCGATGGCGCTGTCCTGCGCGAGGATGAAACCCAGCTGGTCCACGCCGTCGATCAAGCAACGGCGCGCAAACGGATCGACGGTGAAGGGCCGTGGCGGCTCATTGCCGACAATGAGCGTTTGGGCTTTGAGATTTATGGTCACGGGCATGCCCGGCGTCGCCATGAGTTGGCGGTGCAGATCAGCGTCGATTTCAAGCGCGACCAGGCCGTTCTTCAGCGCGTTGGCTTTGAAGATGTCCGCCAGTTTGGAGCTCAACACCGCCCGGAAACCGAAGTCATAAAGCGCCCAAGGCGCGTGCTCGCGCGAACTGCCGCAGCCGAAATTGGCGCCGGCGACGAGGATTTCGTGCTCCGGCGCATCCGGCGCGTTAAGCGGGTGGGCGGGATCAGCGGCCCGGGCGTCGGCAAAGCAGCCCGCGCCCAGGCCCGCGCGCTCCGTCGTGGTGAGAAAGCGCGCCGGAATGATCTGGTCGGTGTCGATGTTGGGCTCCTTCAGCACGAGCGTGCGGGAGGAGAGAATAGCGCGTGGTTCTGTCATGGCGTGGTCTTTGGAGCGTAGGTCCCAAAGGACCATTCATAGCCTTCGGGATCCATCACGCGACACCGGCGCGTCCCGAACTCCGTGTCGTGGGGAGCCCACACGACCCGCGCGCCAGCCGCTTCCGCACGCGCGAACAAAGCCTCCACATCCTCGACCACGCAGTAGACGCCGCGCCCCGCCGGCGGATGGTCGCGGGTGTCCACGCGCTGCGTGTCCGCGCCGGTCCCGATCATAACCACCCCGCCATTGAAGGTCAGCTCCGCGTGGACCACCGCGCCCCCGTCATCCCGATAAACCACCGACTCATCGAACCCGAAGGCCGACGTCAAAAACGCAATGGCGCGGTTTGCGTCCTCATAGCCAAGGTATGGGACCATGCCAGGCGGCGAGCCGGTCATGCGTCAGCTCCTTCAGGGGCGGAAAGCGCGGCCGCCTCCACCACACGGCCTGCAACGGCGCAGGCCGCAGCGGTGGCGGGGCTGGCGAGCATCGTGCGCGCGCCAGGGCCCTGGCGGCCGGGAAAATTGCGGTTAGAGGTCGAGACCACCCGCTGGCCCGGCTGGGCGATGTCGCCATTCATGCCAAGACACATCGAACAGCCCGGTTCGCGCCACTCCGCCCCAGCCTCAGTGAACACATGATGGAGGCCTTCAGCCTCGGCCTGGCGCTTTACAGCTTCTGACCCCGGCACGACCAGCATGCGCACATGGGAAGCGACTTTCCGCCCACGGAGCACCGCAGCGGCGGACTCCAAATCCGGCAGGCGGCCGTTCGTGCAGCTGCCGACAAAAACGAGGTCGATGGGCGCGCCCTCCAGCGCTTGGCCGGCCTCAAGGCCCATATACGCGAGGGCGTTTTCGTCGTCGGTGTTCGGCCTGTCGGGGATATGGGCTGCGATCGGCGCGCCTTGGCCGGGATTGACGCCCCAGCTGATCATCGGGCGCACGGCCGACGCATCAATCACCACCTCTTTGTCGAACGTGGCGTCGTCATCAGTGGCAAGCGCGCGCCAGCGCTCTGCGGCGGCGTCGAAAGCCGCGTCGTCCGGCGCATGGAGCCGCCCGCGCAGCCAATCACACGTTGTTTGATCGGGCGCGATCAGGCCCGCCCGCGCGCCGGCTTCGATCGACATATTGCACACCGTCATGCGCCCTTCCATGGAGAGCGCCTCGATTGCGGGGCCGCGATACTCAATCACATGACCGGTTCCGCCGCCGACGCCGATGTCTGCAATGATGGCGAGGATGAGGTCTTTCGCCGTTACGTCCTCGGCGAGCGCGCCAGTGACGGTCACCGCCATGGTTTTCGGTTTGCGCTGAAGCAAGCATTGGCTCGCCAGCACATGGCCCACCTCCGTGGTGCCGATGCCGAAGGCGAGCGCGCCGAACGCGCCGTGGGTGGCGGTGTGGCTGTCGCCGCACACGATGGTCATGCCCGGTTGCGTGAGGCCGAGTTCCGGGCCCATGACATGCACGACGCCGCGGTGATCCGACCCCCAGCCATGGAGCGTGATCCCGTGCTTGGCGCAATTGGCCTCCAGCGCCTCCACTTGGATTTTGTTCTCCGGCCGGGCGTAAGCCCGCGCTCCGTCAGGGCCGGGCGGTGACGTGGGAGTGGAATGATCGCAGGTGGCCACGGTGCGGTCCGGCCGGCGCACGCTGAGCCCGCGCTGATTGAGTTCAGCGAAGGCTTGCGGGCTCGTCACCTCGTGGATGAGGTGGAGGTCGATGTAAAGAAGCGCGGGGGCGTCGGCCGTTTCCGGCGTGACGACGTGGGCGTCCCAGATCTTCTCAAACAGCGT
>CAZMSO010000008.1:0-5928 GCA_964568975.1 uncultured Caulobacterales bacterium
TCAACGGTTTTCAAGACCGCCGCAATCGACCACTCTGCCACCCGCCCGGTCGCCGCCACCCTATAAGACGCGCCACGCTTTTCAACACACGGCCCGCGGCGGGCCTAGGCAGGGCGGCGTCGCCGTCAATTTTCAATGATTTGGCTCTTTAGCGCGCCCTGAAAGGCGCTGGGGCACCGTCCTTTTCGCGGCTCGAACGGCCGCCCGCGCGGCATAAGGCCCGCGGCCCGAGAAGGACGGCCCCGAATGACAGTTCCGCGGTTGCGCGCGCACGCGCTCAGCGTGCTGGCGGCGATGTGTGCGGCGGCGTGCGCCACGCCGCCTGTGGATCGCGCCCAAGGCGCTCACGGCGCATCATGGCGCGCACAGCTTGCGCGTCAGACCTCGACGCACGCCGCGCCATCGTGGCGCTGGCCCAGCGAGGACCGCGCGCACGGCTCCAGCACGCGCGCGGGGGCCGCGAGCTTCGATCGGCGCAGCGCAGGACCGGGCGGCGCGGTGGTCGCCGGCGACGCCAGCCGCCAAAAAATCGGGCGCCCGTATCAAATCAACGGCGTGTGGTATGTCCCAGCCCGTCAAGACAATTACCACAAAACAGGCGTCGCCAGCTGGTATGGCGCGAAATTCCACGGACGCTCCACCGCCAATGGCGAAGTGTTCGACATGAACGCCATCTCCGCAGCCCACACGACCTTGCCGCTGCCCAGCATTGTGCGCGTCACCAATCTGGAGAACGGCCGCTCGCTAACGGTGCGGGTGAATGACCGTGGGCCGTTCGTAGACGGGCGGATCATCGACCTCAGCCGCGCCGCCGCGCGCGCGCTTGGGTTTGAACAGGCGGGCACGGCGCGGGTGCGGGTGCGTTATCTCGGACCGGCGGCGGTCGACGACGCGCCGCAGCGCCTGGCGCGCGCCGCGCGCCGGCGGCCCGTCGCGGCGCGCCCAGTGGCGACGGCGCTTGCGGATGGAGGGCCTGCGCCGCTGGAGACGGTGCGCCGAAAAAGCGACGCGCTCCAGCGGGTCGTGATGAGACCCTGGCGCGAGTTCTTAGCGGCGGAGGCGGCGCGGCGCGACGCCGCCCATACCGGGTTCGCGGAAGCCGCGTCGGGGCGCCGCTGAGGCGGTCGCCGGGTGGTGTTCGCGGCGCGCATCCCTTAGATCCACAGGAGCGCATCAGAGGAGACGCCCCATGAATCACGCCGTCCGCCGCGCCGCCACCATCCTTCGGGCGTCTGCGACGGCCCATGCCCGAAGGATGGTGGCGGCGCTCGTCCTGGCCGCGGGCGCTGCGGGCCTTGCGAGCGCTGGCGCGCCGGCTCTCGCGCAGACGGCCGTCGGGGTGGATGATCCGCTCAACACCGCCGCGCCTAATGTGGCGATCTTGGATTATGAGACCGGCCTGTTGCTCTACGGCAAGAACGCGGATGCGCCGATCCCGCCGGCCTCCATGAGCAAGCTGATGACGATGCTCATGGTGTTTGAGGAGATTGAAGCCGGCGGACTGGCGCTCGACACGGAATTCACCGTCAGCGAGGACGCCTGGCGGCGCGGCGGACTGCCCTCGGGGTCCTCTGCAATGTGCTTGATCCCGGGTGAGCGGGTGACGGTGGAGGATCTCATTCGCGGCGTCATCATCCTCTCCGGCAATGATGCGAGCATCACCTTCGCGGAGGGGATCGCCGGCTCAGAGGCGGCGTTTGCGCAACGCATGACCGCCCGCGCGGAGGAGCTGGGGCTGGCGAGCGCGCGCTTCGCCAACGCCACGGGCTGGCCGCATCCTGAACACCGCATCAGCGTGCGGGATCTGACGCGCATCGCCCAAATCACGATCCGTGATCACCCCGATTTCTACCCAATCTACGCCGAAGAGACGTTCGACTATTGCACGGCTGCGCCGTCGAATCGCTACAACCGCAACCCGCTGTTGGGCGTCTTTGACGGCGCGGATGGATTGAAAACCGGCCACACGAACGAATCCGGCTATGGCCTTGTCGCGTCAGTGGCGCGCGACGGCGTGCGTCGGATCGTAGCCTTCAACGGCTTGGCGAGCGAGACAGCGCGGGTGCGTGAAGCGGAGCGCCTGATGCGCGCGGCGTTTGCGGAGTTTCGCGTGCACACCGTGTTTGAGACCAACGCGCCCGTGGCGGAGTTGCCGGTGTTCTTGGCGCAAGAAAACGCCGTGCCTGTCTATGTCGACGCGCCTGTCGTGGTCGGCTACCACCGGCGCGCGGCGCGCAACGCCCAGGTGCGAGTGGCGTATGAGGATCCGATCCTGGCGCCCGTGCGCCAAGGCGATGTGTTGGGCGAACTGATTGTCGAGATCCCGGGTGCGGACCCCCAACGCGTGCCCGTGCGCGCCGGCGCGGATGTCGCGCCTTTGGAGTGGCGCGACCGGGCGCTGGCGGCGCTGGTCCACCTCGTGCGCACGGTCGGGCGCGAGGAGTGACGGGGCCGGCGCCCGCGGCGTGTGAACCGCCGGGGTCGCCGGCGACGCGCCGCGGCCTGTTCATCACCCTTGAAGGCGGCGAGGGCGCGGGCAAGACAACGCAAATCGCGCGCTTAGTCGCGGCTCTTGCGGACGCCGGTGTGGAGGCGCTGCGGGTGCGTGAGCCTGGCGGAACGCCCGGGGCTGAAGCGATCCGCCGTTTGCTCCTCGGGGATGGCGAGACGTCCGCCAGCTGGCCGCCCATGAGTGAGGCGCTGTTGTTTTACGCCGCGCGCGTCGACCTGTGGACGCGGGTGATCGCGCCAGCGTTGGAGGCTGGCCAGTGGGTGATTGCAGACCGGTTCGCTGATTCCACTGTTGCGTATCAAGGCGCGGCGGGCGGGCTGGGCGCGGAGCGGATCGCCGCGCTCCACGCCCTTGTCGCGCCCGACGCCCGCCCGGACGTGACGTTGGTGCTGGACGCGCCGGTGGAGGTTGGCCTCGCCCGCGCTCAAGCGCGCAGCCAATCGCCCACGGGCGCGATGGACGCGTTTGAGACGCGCGCGCCCGCATTTCACCAGGCTGTGCGCGAGGCGTTCTTAACGATTGCGGCGGCGGACCCGCAGCGCGTGACGGTGATCGACGCCACAGCCGATCAGGACGCCGTCGCGGCGGCGGTGTGGGCGGTGGTGAGCCCGTACGCCGCGGCCGCCCGCGGCCAAAAACTGGCGGCTGAGCGAGCACGCGATGGCGGATGACGCGCCGAGCCCGCCGGATCCCCGCGAAACCTATGACCTTAGCGGGCATGGCGCGGGCGAGCGTGTCTTGGCGGAGGCGATCGCGTCCGGGCGCATGCACCATGCGTGGATGCTGTGGGGACCGCAAGGCGTGGGCAAAGCGACCTTGGCCTGGCGCGCGATCCGCCGGCTGTTGGGCGCGGCCCCCGACGCGTCGGGAGCGCCCTTAGGCGCTGAGCCGGAGGATCCCGTATGCCGGCGCTTGGAGGCGGGCGCCCATGGCGACCTGCTTGTGCTGGAGCGCCCGCATGACGAGCGCGGCGGACGCAAGACCGACATTCCCGTCGCGGCGGCGCGTGCGGCGGGGCGCTTCTTCGCCACCACCGCCAACGGCGGCGGATGGCGCGCGTGCCTGGTGGACGCCGCGGATGATTTGACGCTGCAGGCGGCCAACGCACTGTTGAAAACTCTGGAGGAGCCGCCGGCGCGGTGTGTCTTTTTTCTCATCGCCCACAGCCGCGGGCGCGTGCCGGTCACCGTGCGCTCGCGGTGTCGTCAGCTCGGCCTCGCCGCGCCGGGGGACGCTGCGGCCGCAGATGTGGTGATGCGGCGGCTGGGAATCGCCGCGGGGCCAGCGGAGGACGCGGCGCGTCTGGCCCACGGTCGCCCCGGGCGGGCGTTGCGGATCGCGGCGGCGGACGGCGCGGCGCTGCACGCGCGCTTGCAGCGTCTGTGGGAGGCTGGCCCGCGCGCTGCGCCGGCGGGCGCTGGAGCGAGCCTTGCTGAGGCGTTGGCCGCGCGCGGTGCGGACACGTTGCGGGATCTGTTTTTTGACTTCGCCCGCGACCATGTACTGATGCGCGCGCGCGGCGGCGGCGCGGGAACGCCTGCCGCGACGCCGGCGTGGGGCGCGGCGTGGGACACGCTGAATCGGCTGGAGCAGGACATGACGACCCTGCGGATGGATCCTCGCCAAACCATCGCCCGAGCGCTGGCGGTGATGGAGGCCGCGCGGACGCAGGAAAGGCTGGGGAGCCGGTAGCGATGTGGGTCGACAGCCACGTCAATCTGCACGCGGACGCGTTTGATGAAGACCGCGAGGCGGTGCTTGACCGTGCGCGCGCCGCGGGGGTGTCGCGGTTCATCGCCATTTGCGCCCGCTGGCGCGACCTCGACGTCGTGCGCGCGTTGAGCGAAGCCCATGACGATGTTTGGGGCACCGCCGGGGCTCACCCTCATCACGCCAAGGACGAACCGCAGGTCACGGCCGAGGCCATTATTGCGCGCGCGGATCACCCGCGGTGTGTGGCGATCGGCGAGACCGGGCTCGACAATCATTATGGCTACAGCCCCATTGAGGATCAGGAACGCAGCTTTCGCGCCCATGCAGCGGCGGCCCGCGCGCTCCAGCGGCCGCTGATCATCCATTGCCGCGAGGCCGATGACGCGATGGCCGCAATTTTGGAGGAGGAAACGGCGAAGGGCGCTTTTCCGTTCTTGCTGCATTGCTACACCGGCGGCGTTGAGCTCGCGCGGCGCGGCGCGGCCTTGGGCGGCTATTTCAGCGTCAACGGCATTATGACGTTCAAAAACGCTCAAGCGGTGCGCGATGTGATCGTCGCGGAGATGCCGGATGATCGCATTATTTTGGAGACCGACGCGCCCTATCTTGCGCCGGTTCCTTATCGCGGGCGGCGCAACGAGCCGGCGTATCTGCCCCATGTCGCAGACGCGCTCGCGGCGCTGAAAGGCTGGACGCGCGCGGAGACCGCCGCGCGCACCACCGCGGCGTTTGATCGCTTGTTCGCGCGCGCGCGTTCAGATGCCGTCGCAGACGCGAAGGAGGCGTCATGCGGGTGAGCCTGCGCCTGACGATTTTGGGCTGCGGCTGCTCAAGCGGCGTGCCGCGTCTCGGCGGACCCGACGGCGCTGGCGATTGGGGCGCGTGCGATCCCACTGATCCGCGCAATCGCCGCACGCGCTGCGGCGTGATGGTGGAGCAAAAGCGCGCGGACGATCCTTGGCAAGATGCATACGTCACGCGCGTCCTCATCGACACGTCGCCGGATTTGCGCACGCAGCTCTTGGCGGCGCGCGTACGGCGTGTCGACGCGGTGCTGTACACCCATGATCACGCCGATCAGGTCAATGGCTTAGATGATTTGCGCATCATTGCGGGGCTGATGCGCAAGCGCGTGCCGGTGCACATGGACAACGCGACGGCGGAGACGCTGATGGCGCGCTTTGCTTATGCGTTTCGTCAAGCGCCAGGGAGTTTGTATCCAGCGGTGTTGGAGCCGTTTCTTGATTTGGCGCCGGGCGCGCGCCTTGCGATCGATGGGCCCGGCGGTCCGCTCCACGTGCTGGCGCTGGCGCAAAATCATGGCCCGATTGACTCCCTCGGGTTTCGGTTTGGGCCGATCGCGTACTCCAATGATTGCGTGATGTTGCCGGACGCGACGCTGGAGGCCCTCACGGGCGTTGATGTGTGGATCGTCGATGCGCTGAAGCACACGCCGCATCGCACGCATGCGAATGTCGCGACCGCTTTGGCGTGGATCGACCGCGTGCGGCCCCGCCAAGCGATCCTCACCAACATGCACCCGGATTTGGATTACCAGGCTCTCGACGCGGAAACCCCCGACCATGTGCGTCCAGCCTATGACGGCTTGGCTGTGGAGGCCATGGCCACGCTCCCAGCCACCGCGCCCGCATGACCGCGCCCGTGTGACCCCGTTCGTGTGACGCCGTCCGCATGACGCCGTC
>CAZMSO010000008.1:6028-19581 GCA_964568975.1 uncultured Caulobacterales bacterium
GCATGACCGCGCCCGTGTGACCCCGTTCGTGTGACGCCGTCCGCATGACGCCGTCTGCGTGACCCCGGGTCGAAGCAGGCTGGTCGGGCCAGGCCGCACGGACGCGACAGGCCGCCGCGGGCTTATCCCGCTCGAGCGTTTGGTCTCATAATATATCTTATGCGCCTCGTGTGTCCTGCCCATGCAGGCGCAGCACTCATGCGCGCAGCGCGCGGTCACCAGCTGAGACGGGTGGCGCGTTTTGGCGGCGACGCACGGGCTTATGGGCGCGCGTCTTTGAAAGCACGTAGGTCTCACGCCCAGCCTGGCGGTCAGCACAGAGGCCTGACGCGCGTGGCTCAATGTCAGCACGTACGCCTTACGGACGTGACGTTCTACGTCACGAAAGCGAGTCGTAAGAGATTGGTGCCGCCGGAGCGCCCAAACGGCATGCCCGCGACAATCGCGATGCGTTCGCCGCGTTGGGCGAAGCCTTCAGCCTGCGCCGTGGCGCAAGCGCGCGCGACCATGTCCTCCACGTCTTTGGCGTCGTCCGTCACCACGGCGTGCACGCCCCAGCAGAGGGCTAAGCGGCGGGCGGCCGCGCGCGAGGGCGTCACCGCGAGGATCGGCGCCTCGGGCCGCTCGCGGGCGGCGCGCAGCGCGGAGCGGCCGGTGCTTGTGTACGTCACTAAGGCGGCCGCGCCTAAGGTGTGGACGACCAGCCGCGCGGCGGCGACCAGGGCGTCGGGTCCCGTTGCTTCCGGCTCCGGTCGGTCGGCGTTCATAATGGTCTCGTAATTGCCGGCCTGCTCCACCCGCGAAATGATGCGATCCATCATTGTGACGGTCTCGCGCGGATAGTGGCCGACTGCGGATTCCGCCGACAGCATCACGGCATCGGCCCCGTCATAGACGGCCGTGGCGACGTCGGAGGCCTCCGCGCGGGTGGGCGTCGGCGACGCCACCATGGAATCCAGCATTTGCGTGGCGACGATCACGGGTTTGCCGCGGGCGCGCGCGGCCCGGACAATATGCTTTTGAAGCACCGGCACATCCTCTGGCGGCAGCTCGACGCCAAGATCCCCGCGCGCGACCATGACGGCGTCGACATAATCGAGGATCGCTTCCAGAGTTTGCGGCTGGACCGCGCTTGGCTTTTCGAGCTTCGCGACCACGCCGGCGCGCGCTTGCACGAGCTTGCAGAGCATGGCGACGTCCTCAGGCCCTTGCACGAAGGACTGAGCGATCCAATCCGCGCCGAGGGCGAGCGCCACCTCCAAATCCTGGTGATCCTTCGTGGTGAGCGCCGGCAACGGCAACACCACATCCGGCGCGTTGACGCCCTTGCGGTCGGAGATGGGGCCGCCGACCTCCACCCGCGTCACCGCGTGGGTCTCGCCGCATTCCAGCACCCGAAAGCGCAGCCGCCCGTCATCGACCAAGAGCGTGGCGTCAGGCCGCAAGGCCGCGAAGATCTCCGGATGCGGCAAGGGCGCGCGCCGCGCGTCGCCCGGGCGGTCGTCCATGTCAAAGCGGAACGCTTCGCCCGCGCGGAGGGTCGCGCCGCCCTCCGCGAACACGCCCACGCGCAGCTTGGGTCCCTGCAAGTCAGCCAGCGCCGCAAGCGGCCGATCAAGCGCCTGCTCGGCGTCGCGGATGGCGTCCATCGCCGCTGCATGGTCTTCCGCGACGCCATGGCTGAAATTGAGGCGGAACACGTCGACGCCCGCCTCTGCGAGCGCGCGCACCATGTGCGGCGCGCGACTGGCGGGTCCGAGGGTCGCGACAATGCGCGCGCGGCGGGAACGTCTCATAACGACCTCCTGGACGGCGGACTGCGCCAACGCAGCGCAGCCGACACACCGATGACGCGATCGCGCCGGGCGTGGGATCCTCCCCCGCGTGCGGTCGACCTTGCGAGCGGCTTACCTTATTGGTCGCCAAACTTTGAGGACGATGCGCATGACTTCGCCGCCTGATCCACAGAGCCGTGTCGCAATCCCTGCTGACGCGAACAGCGCCGATGATACCGGTCCCATGACGCGCTTGCTCGCGATTATGGCGCAACTGCGCGACCCTAAGGGCGGCTGTCCGTGGGACCTCGCCCAAACCTTTGCGACCATCGCGCCCTACACCATTGAAGAGGCGTATGAAGTCGCTGACGCCATCGATCGCGGCGCGCTGGACGACCTCAAGGCCGAGTTGGGCGATTTGCTGCTGCAAGTGGTGTTTCACGCCCGCATTGCCGAGGAGGCTGGGGCCTTCGCCTTCGCCGACGTTGCGGCGGCGATCGCGGACAAGATGCACGCCCGCCACCCGCATGTGTTTGGCGACGCCACAGTGGCGGAAGCCGCGGCTCAGGAGAAAGCCTGGGAGGCGCTGAAGGCGCGCGAACGCGCCGCCAAGGCCGAGGCCGAGGGCCGCCGACCGAGCGCGCTTGACGACGTCGCGCTCGCCCTGCCCGCGCTTATGCGCGCCCAAAAGCTCGCCAAGCGCGCCGCCCGCGCAGGCTTCGATTACCCTGATGCTGAGAGCGCGCGCGCTAAGCTCCATGAGGAGATTGACGAGTTGTTTGAGGCCGCCGCCTCCGGCGATCAGGATCACGCTGTGGAGGAGATGGGCGATGTGCTGTTTTCGGCGGTGTGTGTGGCGATGAAGCTCGCAATTGACGCTGAAGAGAGCTTGCGGGCGGCGAATCTCAAGTTTGAACGCCGCTTCCGCGCCATGGAGGCCCTGCTTGCGGCGGATGACGCAGGCGGCGGCGAGGCCCGCGACACCCTTGCGCGCATGGAGGCGGCGTGGACGGCGGTGAAAGCGCAAGAGCGGACACCCAGCTCATCTCGCTAAGGCGGTGTGTCTGAGATGCCAGAGATCCGGCCGCCGGCTGTCCGTGCGATGCAGCCTCGGGTGCTTGCTCGCTTGCTTGCTCGCTTGCAGGGACGCTTGGGCCGCGTGGTTTTCATCAGAGTCCGTGCGCTGATCGCGGCGGCACGCCCTCCAAGCGCAAACGCAGGCCCCGCCACGCTCAATCCAGCGGCGCACCCTCCAAAATGAGGTCGATCACAGCCTCGGCGTCGGCGTCGTCGCGCAAATCAAGCGCCGTAAGCCCGTCGCGGCGCGCCCAAATCAACCGGCCGGAGAACAAGTCGTAAAGGCCCGCGACCCCGCCTTGACCACCGCCGCCGCCCTCAAAATAGCCCACGCCGAGCACAGCCGACGTCACCACGCCAAGGGTGTTCACCGCCGCCTGACGGCCCCGCCGCCCAGCGCTGGCGTAGGATCCGCCGATAAACGACAACAGCAGATAATCCGCATCAACCGCCTCGCCCACGGCCGCGGCCTGGGCCGGGGGCAGCGCGAAATCATCGCGAATGGCGTGTTTCTCCCCCACCTGGAACGCTTTAAACAGCAGCTCCCACGCGTTCGTGATGCCGAGGATCGCCTCCTCCGTGACGCCGATTGAGGTGTCCACCGGCCGGATCGCGACGCCATTGGCTTCCAAGCGTTCAAACATAGCGCGGGTGAAGCGCACCGACGCGTCTTCGCTCCAATCCGCGCGGGTCTCCAGCGCACCGCCGGAATTCGCAAGCGACAATTCCGTGGACACCGGAAACACCGCAATCGGTCCCGTAATCGCGGCGCCGCGGTGGCCCTCGGCGTAAAGCGTGCGCGACTTCACCGCCGCGCAGCTTGTGAGCAAAACCACGCCGATCAGGATTGTGACAAAACGCATGGCGGCGCCCCCCCAAATGAGCGGTCAACACCACTTTAGCGCGCACCGCGTCCGCTGCGAGCCCCCGCCGGCGCCCGCGTCATTGCGCCGCGCGACCCAGCGGGTCGCGACGCTCCACCTCCGCAAACATGCGCGTGAACCGGCCATGGGCCATGGCGCTCAGGCGCGCGGCCACTGTGAGAACGCCGTCTTCGCCGGCGCGCTCCTCTAAGACATCGCCGTGTTCATGCAGCCAGGCGAGCGCGCGCCCGGCCGTGGGCGGGAGTGCGAATTGATAAACCGCCGCGCCCTCCGTCACGGCGGCGTCGACCGCGTCCAACAACGCGTCCAGGCCGTCGCCTGTTTTTGCAGAGACTAAGACCGGCCCATAGCCCGCGCCGTTGTCAGCGGCGCGCCGGCGGGCGCGCAAGGCGGCGATGTCGCGGTCTTCTGCGTCGAGCAAATCCGCCTTGTTCCAAACTTCCATCACCCGCTGGCCGCCGTCCTCCCCAGCGCCAAGCCCCTCCAGAATGGCCTCGACATCCGCGCGCTGGCCATCCGTTTCCGGATGGGCGACGTCGCGCACATGGACAAGCAGATCCGCCTCGCGCACCTCCTCCAGCGTCGCTTGAAACGCCTCCACGAGATCGTGGGGTAAGTCGGAGATGAACCCCACCGTGTCGGCGAACATCGCCTTCACGCCGGAGGGCAGCTTCAGTCCGCGCAAAGTGGGGTCGAGCGTTGCGAAGGGCATGTCCTTCGCCAAAACGTCGGCTTGCGTGAGCCGGTTGAACAAGGACGACTTGCCGGCGTTGGTGTAGCCGACAAGCGCGATAAGCGGGAACGGCGCTTTCTTGCGCTGGGCGCGGTGCAGCCCCCGGGTGCGGCGCACTTCCGCGAGCTCCCGGCGCAGCTTCGCCATGCGCTCGCCGATAATGCGGCGGTCGGCTTCGATTTGGCTTTCGCCCGGCCCAGCGAGAAAGCCGCGCCCGCCCCTTTGACGCTCTAAGTGCGTCCACGTGCGCACAAGCCGCGATTTCTCATAGCCCAGACGGGCGAGCTCCACTTGCAGCCGCCCCTCTTTGGTGCGTGCGCGCAGCCCGAAAATCTCCAGGATCAAGCCCGTGCGATCGAGCACTTTCACGCCCCAGGCGCGCTCGAGATTGCGTTGCTGGGCGGGCGTGACAGCCGCGTCAATGACGGCGACCTCCGCATGACGGCCCGTGATGTCTGCGCCTAAGGCGGCGACACGGCCGCTGCCGAAGAAGGCCGCGGGACGCACTTCACGCACAGGCGTGACCATGGCCGCGCGCACATCAAGATCCAGCGCCTCGGCCAGACCGCGCGCTTCAGCGAGCCGCAGCTCGGGATCACGGCCGGCGTGGGCCTCCACCACGGGGTGGATCACGACGGCGCGCGTGCGCGGCGCGGCGGTGTCCGTCAGCGCCGTCAAAGGCGGTCAACGCTCATGTGGCCTCGGCGTCTTGGCGTTCGTCTTCGTCTTCGCCGCGTTCAAACAATTGGACGGGCTGGGTCGGCATGATCGTGGATATGGCGTGCTTGTACACCAGCTGCACCTGGCCGTCGCGCCGCAGGAGAACGCAAAAATTGTCGAACCAGGTGACGACCCCTTGAAGCTTCACGCCATTGACGAGAAACACCGTCAAAGGCGTGCGGCTCTTGCGCACCGCGTTTAAAAATGTGTCCTGCAGATTCTGTTTCTTGTCCGCCGCCATGGGCTTGCTCCCAACACACACACAATAGAGTGTTGCGGTGATATACCCTTGAGGGGCGCCGGCTCAATCCCATGCATGCGCAAAGGGTTACCCCCCGCGCCCCAGATAGGCGTCGCGCAGCGCTTGGGCGACGGGTCCCGGGCGTCCATCGCCCACGGGCGCGCCGTCTATGGCGATGACTGGCGTGACCAGGGTCGAGGCCGCGGTGATGAAGGCTTCGCGGGCGGCTTTGGCCTCCTCGACATGAAACGGCCGCTCAAGGACGCGCATCTGGCGCTCGTGCGCCAACGCCATGACGGCGCGCCGGGTGATGCCGTTGAGAATGTTGGCGTGGGCGTCGCGCGTGATGAGGCGGCCCTCGGCGTCGACAATCCACGCATTGGTGGAGGAGCCCTCCGTGACGCGACCTTCAGCGTCCACCATCCAAGCCTCCGCCGCGCCGGCCTCGCGGGCGGCTTGTTTGGCGAGAACATTGGGCAACAACGACGTCGATTTGATGTCGCAGCGGGCCCAGCGCTGATCCGGCGTCGTGATCACGGCCGCTCCGGCGCGCGCGCGCGCGTCCCACGCCGCCCAATCCACCGGCTTGACGGTCACGATCACGCACGGGCGGGTCGCTGGGTGCGGAAACGCGTGGTCGCGGGGCGCGACGCCGCGCGTGATCTGCAGATAGACAAGCCCATTGCGCGCGCGATTGCGGCGCACAGTCTCGCGGATTACGGCCTCAAGCGCGGCCATCGACATGGGCGGCGCGATCGCCAACTCGCCCAAAGATCGCGCGAGGCGCGTGAAATGACCCTCCACATCCAACAGCGCGCCGTCGCGCAGCGCCCAGACCTCGTAGACGGCGTCGGCAAATTGCAGGCCCCGATCCTCCACGGGGATCTGGGCGTCTGCGTGGTTCACATAGCGCCCGTTCACATAAGCGATCCGCAACATGCCCTCACCCTCGCCAAAACGCGCGCAGAAGCAGCGTAAACGCGGCCAAGACCTCGACGCGTCCCAAAATCATGCCGCCCGACAACGCCGCGCGCGCCGAGGGCGAATTCAACAACGCCTCCGCGTCGCGCGCGCCCACGGTGATGTGGAGTGCCGGACCCGCGTTGGCCACCGCCGCCACCGCCCCCGCCGCGGCGACCTCATACGGCGCGCGGGCGGCCCCGAGCGCTATCATTAAGCCGCCCACCGCCGCTGCAAAGCCCACGGCATACGCGCCAAGGCCCGCAATCTCCGCCGACCGCCGCGCGCCGCCGGGATGATGGGACACGCTTGACGGATGCGCTAAGGCCCGCAACTCATCGCCAATCTCGGAGATCAGAAGGATCACGCGGCGCAGCTTCAGCCCGCCCGTCGTCGACGCCGCCGCGCCGCCGAACAACACCGCAGCAAACACCAGCGGCGCGCCGAAGGCGTTAACACCCAGAGCGCCAGCTTCCCAGCCCGCCGTCGTCGCCAGCGCCAAGACCTCAAACGCCACGCGCCCAGCCTCCATGCCCGTGCGCGGGGAATCAATCGCCAGTGCAACGACGAGCCACAGCACAATCAGCGCCGCCAAAGCCACTGTCTCGGGATCGCGGGCGACGCCCCGGCCGAGGCCAGAGCGCACCGTCTCCCACAGCGCGGGAAAACTCAGCGCCCCCACCGCCAAGCCCAGGGCCGCGGCTGCGAGCGCCATCAGCGATGCGCCGGCGAGCGACCCGCCGCCGTCCGTCAACACCAAGCCCCCCGTCGACACCGCGGCCATGGCGATGCAGGCGCTGTCTCCCGCGTTCTCGCCGCCGGCTAAGGCGATGAGGAACACAAGCAGCGTCGCGCCTCCATAAGGCCCCGCAACCGCGCGCGCCGCCGGCGCAAACCGCGCCAGCACGTCATCAGCGTCCAACGCCGCGCCACGCGCCCCGACAAACAACGCACCACGCGCGCGACCGCGCGGCGCCGCGCTGACGGCTTGGAAGGCGGCGAGCACGCACACAATCGCCACGATCGAGCCCGCCCCGCCCAGCCATTGCAGCGCGTTCCACCACAGAGCGCGCAGCAGATCCTCAGGCTCCGCCGGCCCGCCGCCGCCGCCCATCATGTCGCTGAACACTGGCGGAAACCCCGTCGTGGTCAGCGCGGAAAGCGCGTCGAAATAACTGCGCGCCCATCCGCCCTCGTCGATGAAAAGGCCCGGCGCTGCGAGCGCGGGCGTCACGATCCAGGCGAGGATCAAAAACAACACCGCCTCGCGCGGCCCGCCCCGGCGCGCGCCGCCGCGAGCGCCGACAAGGATCGCGCCGCCGAAGAACCCGCCCACCGCCGCCGTCACGGCGAAACTGCCCGCCAGCGGCATAACGTCGGCCATGGCCGCAGCGAGCGCAAACAGCCCCGCGGCGGCCGCGATGATCAGCACCACCCCCGCAAGAGCTCGCGCGACGCCTACGCCGTCCATAGCGGCTAAAAATACTCAAGCGAGACGCGGAAGAGCTTCTCCACGCGCGCCACGCGGTCGCGTTCCGCGAAAATGACGAGCCGGTCGCCGGTGCGGATCGTCACGTCGGAGTCCCCCACAATCACGCGCCCATCCTGCATCAGCGCCCCGATCATAATCCCGTCGCCCAAATCCACATCCGCCAGGGGGCGGCCGATCAGCGGCGAGGTTTCGAGCGCCACGCCCTCGACAATTTCGGCCGCGCCCTCTTCGATGAATTGCAGGCCCGTGATCCGGCCCTTGCGCACGTGCTGCAAAATGGTGGAGACCGTCGTCGTGCGCGGGTCCACGAAGACATCCACGCCCAGCGCCGTCTTCAAGCCGACATAGGCGCGGTCATTAATCAGGCACACCGCGCGCCGCGCGCCTTGCTCCTTCGCCAGAGCCGCGGCCAGGACATTGACCTTGTCGTCATTGGTGAGACAAATCACCACTTCGCTGTCGCTGGCGCCGGCCTCGCGCAGCAGCGCGGGATCAAGGCCATCCCCGTTCAGCACCACGGTGCGCCGCAGCGCCGCTGCGGCGTGCTCGGCGCGAGTTTTGTCGGATTCCACCACACGCACGCGCAGCCCGGAGGCTTGTTCAAGCGCTTGGGCGACGAACACCCCGATATTGCCGGCGCCGACAATCACGACCCGGCGCGCGCGATCCTCTTCATGGGCAAAGACGTCGAGCGCGCGCCCGACGTCGACGGCGTCGGCGATGAGGTAAATGTCGTCGTTCTCCAGCAATTGATCATTGGCGCTGGGGACAAAGATCCGCCCCTCGCGGCGCACGCCCGCCACGACGGCCTTCAAATGCGGGAAGAGCTCGCGCAATTGGTTCAACGGCGTGTTCTTCACTTGGCATTCAGCGTCCACCCGCACGCCCAGCACCCGCACGCGGCCTTCCATGAAAGAGAGCGTATCGAACGTGCCGGGCGTCTCGAGCCGGCGCAGCACTGCGCGCCCGACCTCCACCTCCGGCGAGATCACGACGTCGATGGGCATGTTGGCGCGGCTGAACAGATCGCTCCACGCCGGATCCAAATAGGATTGCGCCCGCACGCGCGCGATTTTCATCGGCACGTCGAAAATGGAGTGAGCGACTTGGCAGGCCACCATGTTCACTTCGTCGGAATAGGTGACGGCGATGATCATGTCGGCGTCGGCCGCGCCGGCGCGGTCGAGGATGTCGGGATGGCCGCCATGGCCGATGACGCCGCGCACATCCACCGCGTTGACGATGCGCTCCACATTCTCCGCGGATTTGTCGACGACGGTGACTGCGTTGTTTTCGGCGGCGAGTTCGCGCGCGATCCCAAAACCCACGCGGCCGCCGCCGCACACAATGACTTTCATAGCCGTCCTTTCGCGCGGCGCGCTCGCGACCGCCGGCGCCCGCGCTGAGGCGATCCGGTTAGGCCGGCACGTCTGAAGGGCGCGATCCGCCCGCCACGCCCAGCGATTTGAGCTTGCGATGCAGCGCTGACCGCTCCATGCCGATGAACGCGGCCGTGCGCGAGATGTTGCCTCCGAACCGGTTAATCTGGGCCGTCAGATACTCACGCTCGAATTGCTCGCGCGCATCGCGCAGCGTCATCGCGATCAGGCGTTCTGAGCCGCGGTCATTGTCTTCTCCACCGATCACATTGGCTGGCAAATGATCGAGGGTGATGGGCTCATGGGGTTCGCCGCCGGCCAGGATCAACAGCCGCTCCACATAATTGCGCAATTGGCGGACATTGCCGGCCCAGTCCTGGGCTTGCAGCACGGCCATGGCGTCCTCCGCGACGGGGCGCGCGTGAAGACCGGATGTGCTCGCCAAGCGTTGGATGAAGTGATTGACGAGGTCGGGAATGTCTTCGCGGCGTTCATCAAGGCTTGGCGCGCGGATCGGCACCACATTCAAGCGGTGATAAAGGTCGGGACGAAACCGGCCCTCCGCCATAGCGTCTTCGAGGTCGCGCGCGGAGGCTGAGATCACGCGCACATCCACTTGCACATCCGCATGACCGCCGAGACGGCGAAACCGTTGATCCACCAGGGTGCGCAGGATTTTGCCCTGGGTTTCGTACGGCATGTCCGCGACTTCGTCCAAAAAGAGCGTCCCGAGATGGGCTTGCTCAAAAAGGCCTGGCTTGCTCACTGAGCCGTCGGGCCGCTCTTCGCCGAAGAGTTCGCGCTCCATGCGCTCGGGCGCCATGCTGGCGGCGTTGACAGCCACAAAGCGTGCGCGCGCTCGCGCGGATTTGGCGTGGATGGCGCGCGCGATCACTTCTTTGCCCGCGCCGGCGTCGCCCGTAATCAGCACGCGGCTGTTGGTGGCGGCGACTTTGTCGATGGCGTGCCGCACGCCCTGTATGGCGCCCGAGCGACCGACCATTTGCGCGCCATGAGGATCGCCGCCCCCGAGCTCTGCGTTTTCGCGCCGCAAACGGCTGGCCTCGACCGCGCGTTCGACCGTGTGCAACAAGCGATCGCTCTTAAACGGCTTTTCGATGAAATCATACGCGCCCTTGCGGATGGCCGCCACGGCCGTCTCGACGGTGCCATGGCCGGAAATCACAATCACTGGCAATTCCGGGTCCGTGGATTTCAAGCGCTCCAGCAGCTCAATCCCATCAAGGCGGCTGTCCTGGAGCCAAACATCCAACACCACCAGCGCGGGCTTGCGTTGGCGCACCGCCTCCAGCGCGCCGTCGCTGTTGCGCGCCGTTCGGACCTCATGGCCTTCATCTTCCAGGATGCCGCCGATGAGCTCGCAAATGGCGATCTCATCATCCACAATCAAAATGTCATAGGCCATGCCGGCTTGTCCCTTGTTGCGCGCCGCGCCGCGACGCAATCCTCCCAGCGCTCCCACTCACCCCCGCCGCGCGATGTCCGCGCGCCGGCCACCCGTCCTGTGTGCGCCGCGCGCCAGTCAGCGCCGATCAGCGCCCGTCAGCGGCGCGCCTCGCGAACCGCCAGGGCGTCCTGCGCCGCGCCGTCGCGTGCGTGCAACGGCAGCACGAGCCGCACCACCGCGCCGCGTTCGCCGTCCAGACGGTCTTGCAGCTCCAAGCGTCCGGCATGGTCCTCCATGACGCGCTTGACGATCGCCAACCCAAGTCCGGTGCCTTTTTCGCGGGTCGTGAAATAGGGCTCCATCACCCGCTCGAGCTCGGGCGTCGGCCAGCCCAAGCCATTGTCGCGCACCTCCACGGCCGCGTGGAGGTCATCGGCGTCTAAGCGCACCACCACATCGCCCTGATAGGCTTTGCCGCCGGGATTGTGGGCGGCGCGCGCGCTAACGGATTCCGCGGCGTTCTTCAGCACATTCGCAAGCGCCTGGCTGAACAGCCGTTCATCGCATGCGGCCACGATCTCACGCTCTTCAGCGAGAAACTCAAAGCGGATGCTCGGCGTCGCGACCCGCTGGGCGAACACGGCGTCGCGCACTAACGGCGCCAGCGCGACGGCCGCGACGCGGGGGGCGGGCATGCGCGCGAAGGCGGAGAACTCATCGACCATGCGGCCAATGTCGCCGACCTTTGAAAGGATTGTTTCCGTACAGCGATCAAACACATCGACGTCCTCGCCCACCCGCGCGCGGTATTTGCGCGCAAGGCGTTCGGCCGACAGCTGAATCGGCGTGAGCGGGTTTTTGATTTCATGAGCAATGCGCCGGGCCACGTCGCGCCAGGCGGCGTTGCGCTGGGCGGAGACAAGCCGCGTGGTGTCGTCGAAGGTGATCACGACAGAGCCCGAGCCGTCGCCGGCGATGCCCGCGCGGACGTTCAGGTGGCGCACCCGGCCTTTGCGCTCGAGTTGAATCTGAGCCTCCAAAGGGTCGCGCATGCCCTTGGCGGCGCGGCTGAGCGCGGCGAATTCCGGTGCGGCCGCGGCGATGTTGCGTCCGGTGAGCGCATGGGGGCCGTCGACGTCGAGGAGCGTCACTGCGGAGGCGTTGACCATCGCCACCCGGTCGCCCGCGTCGACGCTGATGACCCCCGCGCTGACGCCCGCCAGCACGGCCTCCGTCAACTCTTGGCGCGTTTCCGCCACTTCGCGGGCGGAGACGAGCTCATCGCGCTGGCGCGCCAGCTGGGCGGTCATGTCGTTGAAGGTGTGGGCGAGCGCCGACACCTCGTCACGCCGGTCATCCAACGGCACGCGTGCGGTGAGATCGCCGGCGCCCACGCGTTCGGCCGCCCGCACGAGCCGGCCGATCGGCGCGACAAGACGCGTCGCGCCCGCAAGGCCGAGGCTTGCGGCCCCGGCCACCACAAGCAACGTCATTTGCGCATAAATCAGGCCGATGAAGACTTGCAGGCGGCCTTGATCGCCGGAGGCGTCGCGGAAATCCGCCAGCGCCTGATTCGCAGAGGCGAGCTTCGCGACCACCTCCTCCGGCAAGCGCTGGATCGCGTAAAGATACGCATTCTCATAGGATTCCAAACGCATCAGCGCGCGAATGCGCGGGTCCGTCACGCCGCCGAGCTTCACATCGAGCGCGCCCGTGTCGGCGTTGTCATAGTCTTTGGCCGACGGCACCAGATACCCGCCCGCAGCGGCGGTGAATTCCGCAAACGCCAACACCGCGCCCGTGCGGTCGATGACATAAGCCGCTTCAAAGCCGCGCACCCGGGTTTGGTCGCGCAGATACTCTTTGTAGGTGATCGGCTCCGTGCGCAGGGCGGCCGCGGCCTCGGGGTTGTTGAGGTCAAACGCCATCAAGCGCATGGGCTCGCCCATGTCGCGGGCGCGGTCCTCGACATAATCGCGCGCCACGTCCGCGACATTCTCCAGCACCCCGCCCATGCGCTCGGAAAACCATGTGTCGAAGAGCCGCAAGAACACGGCGCCGAAAAACGCCGCCACAATCACCGCGGGCAAAATCGCCGCCAGCGACAAAAAACCCGCAAAGCGCAAATGCAGGCGCAGCGTCGCTTCATCGCGGGCCCGCGCGCGCGCTAAGCGCGCCACGCGCACCGCCACCGTCACGCACAACGCCAGAATGAGCGCGGAATTGATCCCGAGCACCCAGCTCCACGCGCGCCGGGCGTCATCCGACAAGGCGAGGCCGCTGAAAATCGACGCCGCCGCCACCACCGTCGTCAGCGCCGCTAACGCGAACGCGCCGTAACTGAGCCCGCTTTGCCAGCCTCCCGGACGCGGGGCGCCCCAACGCGGAGGCGATGCGGTGTCGACGCCCGACGAAGTCACAGCACGGCCTCCACAGCAGCAGGACCTGCTCAATGGCATGGCCTGTGACTGACGATCAACACCCTGTTGCAGAACCGTGACAGGCGGGGCCGCGGCGTCGTCCCCGCTTTAGGCGGCCTTGCGGGCGCCGAACGCGGCGGCCAAACCCGCAAAGACGACGCGCGGATCATCAGCTTGGCACAAGCGGCGGCTTTCCGCCTTCAGCGCGGCCGGCGCGGCGGCCAACGGCGCGGCGCGCAGATACCACGCCAAGTGCTTGCGATAGACCCGCAGCCCCACATGCACGCCATAGAGACTGAGGGACTCCTCCAGCTGCTCGGCGGCGATGGCCGCGATGGTCGCGGCCGGCGGGTCCAAGTGGGCGTCGTGAGCTTCTGTCGCGCCGTGGGCCAATGCGCCCTGGGCCAATGCGCCCTGGGCCAACGCGCGTCCGATCTGGCCCACGCGCCACGGCCGGCCATACG
>CAZMSO010000008.1:19681-56640 GCA_964568975.1 uncultured Caulobacterales bacterium
GCGCCCTGGGCCAACGCGCGTCCGATCTGGCCCACGCGCCACGGCCGGCCATACGCGCCGCGCCCGATCATGACGGCGTCCGCGCCGCTGGCGGCCAGGGCGGCGCGCGCATCGCTTAAGCTCGTAATGTCGCCATTGACGATGACAGGAATGCGCACCGCCGCTTTGACGGCCCCCACGGCGGCCCAGTCCGCCACGCCGTCGTAAAACTGACAGCGCGTGCGGCCATGAACCGTGACCGCTTGCACGCCCGCCGCCTCCGCGCGCGCAGCGAGGTCCGGCGCGTTGAGGCTGTCATGGTCCCAGCCCAGCCGCATCTTAAGAGTCACTGGAACGTCCACCGCCTCGACCGTCGCTTCAATGAGTGTCAACGCATGGTCGAGATCGCGCATCAACGCCGAGCCCGAGAGCCCTTTCGTCACTTGTTTCGCGGGGCAGCCCATATTGATGTCGATGATGGCGGCGCCCGCGGCTGCGGCCATCCGCGCGCCTTCGCTCATCCAGCGGGCCTCGCGCCCGGCGAGCTGGATCACCACGGGCGCGACGTACGCACCGCCGGCGGTGCGGCGCATCACATCAGCGCGGCCTTTCACGAGCTCTTCGCTGGCCACCATTTCCGACACCACAAGCCCCGCGCCCCAGCGGCGGGCGATGCGACGAAACGGCCGATCCGTCACGCCCGACATGGGCGCAAGGATCGCCGGCGTCGCCAGCGCGTGGTCGCCCACGCGCACAGGTGAACGCTGCGCGCTCATGCGTCCGCGGCCACCGCCGGCGCGGACTGCGCCGCCACAGCAAAGGTTTCGCGCAGCCAGGCGTCGATCACATCGACGGCGGCGTCGCCGGCCTTCTCCAGCATAATGGCGTGGCCGACATTCTTCAGAAGGTGCGCGCGCGCATTGTAGTAAAGCGCGGTGCCCACCACGTCCGTCGGCGGCACGAACACATCCTCGTCGCCGCCGACAATCAATGTCGGCGGCGCGGCCCAGGGGTGCGGCGCCCAAGGCCGTCCCGAGAGCCGGTGGCTGTGCATCAGCTCCGCCGCTGCGCGTGGGGAGACCGCGCCATACGTCTGCATCAACCGCCGGCGCAGGGCCGGCGCCGGCGGCGTGGCGAAGAGCGCGTCGATAATGTGGTGGGCGTCGGCGTCGCTCGGCGGGCCTGCGGCGGCGTTGAGCAGCGCTGTCCAGAGCTTCGGTCGCGTGGCGAGCATCGCCAGAGACGCCCGCGTCAGTCCAAAGGGCGGCGCGGACGCCAACAGCACCATGCCGGCGAGACGCGTGCGTCGCGCGCGGCGCTGGGCGGCTGCGCCGCCGAGGGAATGGCCGATCACCACGGTCGGCCGCGCGCCTTGGTTCAGCGCCCAGCCCACATCGTCGGCGTAATCGGACAAAGACGCCGAGACGCCGTCCGGCGATGGCGGGCTCGCGCCATAGCCGCGCAAGCTCACCGCGCGCACGCCATACCCGCGCGCGGCGAACATATCGAGCCACCGCTCCCACACCCACGCGCCTGTCCACGCGCCGTGGACAAACAAAAGATCCACCGGCCGCCGCGGCGGATGCGGCGGGCGATGCAACAATTCATACCGATGCGTCATACGCGCAAACCCCCTGCACCGCCTGGACGTGACCTCGCAACGTGTCCTAAGTCAATTGTATGACCACCCTCACCACGATCTCTGAACCCGGTCGCCCCCGCGTCGCGGCGCTGATCGTGGCCGCAGGCCGCGGCTCGCGCGCCGGTCCCGGCGCGCCGAAACAATATCGGCCCTTGGCGGGACGGGCGGTGCTGGCGTGGACGTTGGAGGCCTTTCTCCACAACCCGCGAATCCATGCGGTGCGGGTGGTGATTCATCCCGATTTCGAAGACGCTTACGCAGCCGCGCTTGGGCCGTTGAGCGGCCACCCCAAGCTGTTGTCGCCGTGTCCGGGCGGCGGCGAGCGGCAGGATTCCGTGCGTCTTGGCCTCGACAGCCTCACTGAGGCGGCGCCGGATCAGGTGCTGATCCACGACGCCGCGCGGCCCTTCATCACCGATGATGTCATCACCCGCGTCATTGAGGCCCTCACCGCCCACTCCGCGGCTTTGGCGGCCTTGCCCATCGCCGACACGCTGAAGCGCGCCACGGGTCCCGCCGACGATCCGCGGGTGGAGGCGACCTTGCCGCGCGAGCAGATGTGGCGCGCTCAAACGCCCCAGGGCTTTGACTACGCCATGATTGTGGAAGCCCATCGCGCGGCCGTCGGGCGCACCCTCACCGACGACGCCGCCGTCGCGGAGGCGTTCGGCGTGGCGCCGGCCTTGGTGCTTGGCGCGCCGGACAATATGAAAATCACCCAGGCGGAGGATTTTGGCTTGGCGGAGACGCTTATCCGCCAGCGCCATGATGGGGAGACGCCCATGACGGCGGAGTACCGGACGGGTCAGGGCTTTGACGTGCACGCGTTTGAGGCCGGCGATCATGTGATGGTGGGCGGCGTGCGCATCCCCCACGACGCGGGCCTTGCGGGTCATTCCGACGCGGATGTGGGCCTGCACGCAATCACTGACGCGGTGCTGGGCGCGATCGGCGCAGGCGACATCGGTCAGCACTTTCCCCCCAGCGATCCGCGCTGGGCGGGCGCGGACTCCGCGGCTTTTCTCGCCCACGCCGGCGCTCTCGCGACCGAACGCGGCGCCCGCGTCGTGCATGTGGATCTCACGGTGATTGGCGAGCGTCCGAAGATCGGGCCCCATCGCGAGACTATCCGCGCGCGGATCGCGGCGATTCTCGGGCTTCATGTCGATCGCGTCTCGGTGAAGGCGACGACCACGGAAAAGCTTGGCTTCACGGGTCGGCGCGAGGGTTTGGCCGCGATGGCGACCGCGACCGTCCGGTTCCCCGCGTCCAGCGACGTCACAATCGCGGCGCAGTGACCCCCAGGCGCGATGAGGTGAGCGTGTTTCCCGACGACATCGCCCGCGCCGCCGAGGCGCTGATCCAAACCGCCAACGCCCGCGGCGCGCGGATTGTCACGGCGGAAAGCTGCACCGGCGGGCTCCTCGCCGGCGCGCTCACAGAGGTCGCGGGCTCCTCGACCGTGTTCGAGCGCGGTTGGGTGACGTACTCCAACACCGCGAAAACCCAGGACTTGTCGGTGCCGGCGGGCGCGCTCAACGCGTATGGCGCGGTCAGCGAAGATGTGGCCGCGGCGATGGCGGAAGGCGCGCGCGCCTTGGCGGATGTGGAGCTTGCGATCGCCATCACGGGCGTCGCGGGCCCAGGCGGGGGATCCGCGCAAAAGCCTGTGGGCATGGTGTGCTTCGGCGTCGCCGTGGTCTCCCACGCCACCGTGACGGAGACCAAACGCTTTGGCGATATTGGCCGCGCCAGCGTGCGCCTTGAAAGCGTGCGCCATGGGCTCGCCCTGTTGACGCGCGAATTGGTGGGCTGAGCCCGGCGCAGCGCCGGTGGCGGAGCGCGTTAACGTTTCGAGAATTGGAAGCTGCGGCGCGCTTTGCGACGGCCGTATTTCTTGCGCTCGACGACGCGGCTGTCGCGGGTCAAGAAGCCGTGGGACTTTAAGGCCTTGCGCAATTCCGGCTCAAACAGCGTGAGCGCTTTAGAGATGCCGTGACGCACTGCGCCGGCTTGGCCGGAGAGCCCGCCGCCGCGCACCGTGGCGATCACGTCGAACTGGTCCTTGCGATCAGAAACCTCAAACGGTTGCTGCAACATCATCCGCAGCACCGGGCGCGCAAAATAAATCTCTTGGTCGCGTCCGTTGACGGTGATTTTGCCGTGGCCGCGCTTAATCCACACACGAGCCACCGCATCTTTGCGCTTGCCCGTCGCATAGGACCGGCCGAGGCCGTCGATTTGCGGCTCGGGCAATTCTTCAGGCGCAAGCGCCGTGATGTCGCCGCCAGCCGCGCCGGTAAGGGCGTCTTTTAAAGTGTCGAGAGTGGTGTCCTCGGCCATGATCAGCCCTCGCGAAGGTTCATGCGGTGGAGCGCGCCGACATCAATCCGCTCTGGCTGTTGCGCGTCATGGGGATGTTCCGCGCCGGCGTAGACGCGCAAATGCTTCAATTGACGGCGCGCAAGCGGGCTTTCTTTCGGCAGCATGCGTTGGACCGCTTTCATCAACACGCGCTCAGGAAACCGGCCATCCAGGATCTTATCGGCCGTGCGCGATTTGATCCCGCCGGGATAGCCTGTGTGCCAGTAATACGTCTTGCGTGTGCGTTTGCGGCCGGTGAACACGACCTTTTCGGCGTTGATCACCACGACGTGGTCGCCGCAATCGACATGGGGCGTGTAATCAGCACGGTGCTTGCCGCGCAAGCGGGTGGCGATGAACGCCGCCAGGCGGCCGACCACCAGTCCGTCCGCGTCAATGACGATCCATTTCTTGGCTTTGTCATCGCTGTCCAGATCAGCCGGCTTCAGCACATAGCTGCGCCAGCGCTGCGCCGGGCCCGACGGCGCGGACGCCGCCTCATCATGATCGTCCGGCGCGGTCGCCGTGTCGCCGCTCATCGCGTCTGTTCCCATGGATTGAAGCGCGCTTGCGCCGACCCCAGTCGGCGCGCCAGCGCAAGTGTGTCCTTGAGCGCGGGGTCGTAAGGCGGCTTTCACGCCATGTCAAGCGCGCCGTCTTCGGAAAGCCTTATCCAGCAACCGATTCGGAGACGGTATCGGAATGCCGTCCTCTCCCAGCGGTCCTGGCGTGAGGGCTTGCGTCACGGCCCATACGCCCCCAAGACTTGCGGTGAGAGCGCCACGGGACGCGCACAGATGTGGGGGCGCGCATGACGCGACACACAAGACGCAGACGCCGCGTCGCCATGATCGGCGCGATGGCCGCGATGGCCGCGATGGCGGCGGGCTGCGGCGCGGGCGAAGACGCCGATGCGCCGACGGAGGTCGCTGAGGATAGCGCCCAGCGGGTGATCACGCTTGGGGCGTCGGATTACTTTCCTAATGTCGGCGGGGATGTCCGCGCGCTCGCGTTTTTGCCTCACCCAACGCCCTGGCGCGGACGGGTTTTGGCGGCGTTCGCGACCGAGGGCGGCGGCGCTCTTGCGCTGATCAATGTGGCCGCGGGTGACGTTGCGTTAGCGCCCTTTGCGCGCGCGGAGGCGCTGGTGACGGCGCCGGCGTTTGAGCTGCGCGGCTCGCCTGCACCGCTGGTGCTGGCGGCCGGCGGCGCGCTGGAGCAGGTCACTGTGTCGCTTTACATTGAGCAAGCGCCGGATTTGGCGGCGCTGGTCGACGCTGAGCCTGGCGCGCCGGAGCAGCCGGGGGTGTCGACGGCGCGGCTCGCGCCAGTGCCGACGGAGCCGATCGCCCCGGACCTCGACATAGAGCGGATTTGTCCGCTGCGCGCCACCAACGCTTTAGTGGAGTTCATTGTCGTTGATCCGGCCTATGCGGAGGTGTGGCGGCTGCGCGATGTTGGCGGCGATGCGCTGGGGGCTGAGAAAGTGCGCGACGCGCCGGAGGCGGCGGGCGCGGCGGCGTGCGCGCCCCGCAGCGGCGGGCGCGCGGTGACTTTGGACGCCAATGGCCAGTTAAACGACGGCCCGAGCCTGGCCGCGCTCGCTGTGACGCCGTTGAACGACGGCTTTGGCGGTGAGGCGGTGCTTGGCGCGCGCGCGACGCCGAGCGGGGATTTAATCGCGTTGGACCCTGACAGCGCGGATGTGTTGGCGCTGGCGCGCATCGAGGCGCAGCTCAACACGGCGGCGGTCGGCGCCGCGGATGTCCTCGCGGCGTCGACCGCGAATTTCGGCGGCAGCTACAATCAAGGCGCGCTGGTGGTGGCGGAAGGTCCCGCGTTGAGCGTCATCGCGCTCGACACCGTGGTGGACGCCTTAGCGGCTGCGCCATAACGCGCCGCGACGCGGCTTTGGCGTGCGGCTGCGACGGCGAGGATGAACAACGCGACCGCCATGGCCTGATGCGCCGCGCTGAGGCTGAGCGGCGCGGCGTGCATAAGCGTCGCTACACCGAGGGCCGCTTGCGCGAGTGTGACCGCCCCTAGCGCGATGCTCACGCGCGACGCAATGCCTGCGCGCCACGCCGCGGCGGCGAAGCTCACCGCGCCAAGCGCGACAAGGTAGCCGCCAAATCGGTGATGGAGCTGGACGCTCGCCCGGTTTTCCAACGCGTCACGCCACCACGGCTCAAGCGCGCCGTAATCGGCGGGGATGATCGCACCATCCATCAGCGGCCAATCCGTATAAATCCGCCCGGCGTCGAGGCCCGCGACGAAGGCGCCCAGAATGATTTGGAGGAAAACGCCCGCCCCCAGCGCCGTGGCGGCGATGGCGATCGCGTCGCCTCCCCAGCCGCGGCGCTGGGGGCGATCATCCACGACGTCCAGCAGCGTCCACACCAACGCCGCCAACAGCAAGAACGCCATGCCCAAATGCACCGCGAGCCGGTAATGGCTCACATCCACGCGCTCAGTCAGGCCGCTGGCGACCATCCACCAGCCGATCGCGCCTTGCAGCCCGCCGAAGACGAGCAATCCGACAAATCGGCCACGCAAACGCCTCGGCAGCCGCCCTGCGAGCCAAAACCCCACTAAAGGCGCGGCGTAGACCAAGCCGATCACGCGTCCAAGCTGGCGGTGCCCCCACTCCCACCAATAAATCACTTTGAAGTCGGCCAGCGCCATGCCGCGATTTTGCAGCTGATACTCCGGGATCGCTTGGTATTTCGCAAAGGCCTCCCGCCAGGCCGCCTCGCTCATGGGCGGCGCAGCGCCCGTAATCGGCTTCCACTCCGTAATGGAGAGCCCAGAATCCGTTAACCGCGTCAGCCCGCCGACCACAATCATCACGCACACGAGCGCGGCCACGACCACAAGCCACGCCGCAAGGGCGTTTCGGGTGTCGCACGGGGCGTTGGCGTTACGCGTCATCGTCATTGTCGCGGCCTCACTGCATTCACGTCTTCGCGCAGGACGACGCTGCGCTTAGACACGTAGACGCCGCCGCGTCCGGCTCAAGGCGGCGGCCGCGCGATCCTCGCACCGCGATCGGTCGCGCGCGGGTCACGCAAGCAGTGGGGATGACAATGCAGGGCCTTATCAGCATGGTGCTGTCCACCGTGGCGATCGCGGTTTCGGGCTTCACGACCTACATCCAGTTCCTCAATGAACGCTACACGCTCAGCGCCGCCGTGGCCGACGTCAACGCGAGCGTCAGCACGGGCAGCTATCGCTCCGGCGATGTCGCGACGCGCACCTTTCGCTATTTTGTGGAGCCGAGGCTGATCCTTTCCAACCGCGGCACGCGCTCGCTGATTTACACCGGCGCACGGCTGGTGAAGTCGAGCGAGGCTGAGCGGTGCGTGGCGAGCGAGGCCGTCTACCAACCCTACAGCGCGCCGGACATGACCATCATCGCTGATGACACGGTGCAAATGGTCAATTTCGGCTTCAACCTCGACACTGTGGAGGCGGATCTCAATCACGCCGAGCCGCCGGCGGCGTTCGACGCGTTGTGGTGTCTGCAAATGACGGTGTTTGATCACCGCGGTCGCCGGTTAGAGCCGCTGTTTCCGCTGGCCGACATCGCCACGCAATTCGTGGAGAGCGAGGATGGCGACGGTCCCGTCAGCCGTCTCACGGTGGATTTCCCCCGCGAGCCCCAAGCGATCGCCGACAGCGGTTTTTTCTAAGACGCGCGCGGGCCGCCGCGAGGCCCGCCCTTGGCGCGCGCGGGCGACGCGCCATGTGTCGTCGATGATGCTGATGGTGACGCAGGGAGATGGCGATGACCGCGCGAACACGCAAAGCGATCGGGGGCGCGGGCCTTGTGGCGTATTTGCTCGCTTACATTATGGCGGCGGTGACCCTGGCTGACCGTGTGCCGTTCACGCCCTTGGCCCAGCTGGCCTATTTCGTCGTCGCCGGCGTGGCGTGGGTGGCGCCGCTGAAGCCGGTGCTCACGTGGATGATGCGCCCAGATCCCACGCCCGGCGGCGCGTCCAACGCATAGCCCGCCGCGACGTCACATCACTCTGCAGCCGCGCGGGGTGCGGCGCTGGGATCGTCGGGACTTGGTGCGAAATACGTGCGCGGATCATGGGCGTCAGCGGCGCGCTCATCGGGGATAACCTGCGTGATGTGCGCGCGCTCACTCGCCCACTCCGCCGCCAACGCCGCCGCGCGCGGGGAGCCTGTGGCTTCGGCGTGGGCGTGCAGAAGCGCCAACACCCGCTCGGCCCACGCGTCGGAGGCAAGCGGCGCCGCACTGACGGACCCGGGATTGATCGCTTGGGCGAGCTGGCCGTGGGGATCATAGACATACGCAACCCCCCCCGTCATGCCCGCCGCGAAATTGTCGCCGACGGGGCCGAGGATCAACGCCTCGCCGCCAGTCATGTATTCGCACCCATTCGCGCCGCAGCCCTCCACCACCGCACACGCGCCGGAATTGCGCACCGCGAAGCGCTCGCCCGCGCGGCCCGCCGCGAAGAGCCGGCCCGCCGTCGCGCCATAAAGGGCGGTGTTGCCGATGATGGCGTCCTGACCGCCGGCCCCGGGCGGCGGGCGCACAATGATCGTGGCGCCGGAGAGGCCTTTGCCGACATAGTCATTCGCGTCGCCGGTAACGTCTAACGTCAGGCCGCGCGCGGAAAACGCGCCCAAAGACTGGCCCGCTGAGCCGCGCAGGCGCACTGTCAAACGCCCCTCCGGCGCGCCATCGGGTCCGAAACGGCGCACAATCGCTGACGACGCCCGCGCGCCGACGGCGCGATGGGAGTTGCGCACAGTGTAGGACAAATCCGCCTTCGCGCCCCGGGCGAAAAACCCCGGCGCGTCCTCCAGCATGGCCGCGTCCAAGGTGTCGGCGACGGGATTGCGCGGCGGTTGCGCCGGGCGCGCGACGGGCTGGCCGTATGGGCCGGCTTGCACAAGGATGGGGTTGAGGTCGAGGTCGTCGAGATGGGCCGCGCCCCGGCGCACTTGCTCCAGCAAATCCGCACGCCCGATAATGTCGTCCAACCGCGCGACGCCAAGCGCCGCGAGGTGACGGCGCACATCCTCCGCCAAAAACGTCATCAGCCGCACCACATGGGTCGGATCGCCGCCAAAGCGCGCGCGCAACGCCGGATCTTGGGTGCACACGCCGACCGGACAGGTGTTGGAATGGCATTGGCGCACGACCAGGCAGCCCATCGCCACCAGCGCCATGGTGCCGACGCCGAACTCCTCCGCGCCAAGCATGGCTGCAATGATCACGTCGCGGCCCGTGCGCAACCCCCCATCCACGCGCAGCGTCACCCGCCCGCGCAGCCCATTGAGCGTGAGGGTCTGGTGAGCCTCCGCGAGACCCATTTCCCACGGCAGCCCTGCGAACTTGATCGAGGTCTGAGGGCTTGCGCCTGTGCCGCCATTGTGGCCCGAGATCAGGATCGTGTCAGCTTGAGCCTTCGCGACGCCCGCAGCGATGGTGCCGACGCCCGCGCCGGCGACGAGCTTAACCCCGACGCGTGCGTCGGGATTGGCCTGCTTGAGGTCGTAAATGAGCTGGGCGAGATCCTCGATGGAGTAAATGTCGTGGTGGGGCGGCGGTGAAATCAGCGTCACCCCCGGCGTCGCGTGGCGCAGCCGCGCAATATAGCCGTCGACTTTAAAGCCCGGCAGCTGGCCGCCCTCGCCCGGCTTGGCGCCTTGGGCGATCTTAATCTCAATTTCGCGGCATTGGTTGAGGTATTGCGCGGTGACGCCGAACCGGCCGGAGGCGACTTGCTTGACAGCGGAATTGGCGTCGTCGCCATCGGCGCGGGGCGCATAGCGGGCGGGATCTTCGCCGCCTTCGCCCGACACCGACCGCGCGCCAATGCGGTTCATGGCGATGTTGAGCGCTTCATGGGCCTCCGGCGACAACGCCCCCAAAGACATGCCTTGGGTGAGAAAGCGCGTGCGGATGGCGTTGGCGTTCTCCACCGCCTCCAGCGGCTTGGGCGCAGCCACAGGGCTGATCCCCATGAGATCGCGCAATTGCAGCGGCGCGTCGTGCTCACTGGCGGAATCACAGGCGGCGATGAAGCGCGCGAACGCCTCCCAATCATCATCACGCACGGCTTGTTGCAGATGCGCGACAATCTCGGCCTCAAACGCGTGGCGCTCACCACGCCGGCGCTGGCGGTAAAAGCCGCCCGTGGGCAAGATTGTGACGCCGTCGCGCCACGTTTCGCTGTGGATCTCGAGGGCTTTTTCCTCCAAGCCCGCCATGCCGATGCCCGACAGCCGGCTGGTGACACCGAGAAAATGCTCCGCCACAAGCGTGCGCGAGAGGCCGAGCGCTTCGAAATTGCAGCCGCCGCGATACGCCGAGAGCACGGAAATGCCGAGCTTGGCCATGATTTTCAGAAGACCGGCCTCTAACGCGCCGGCAAAACGCGTCACCGCCTCCGTCACCGCCCGCGGATCGCCGCCGCGCTGCTCGACATGGGCCGCGATGGTGTCCTGGGCGAGATAAGGCGTGACGGTCGTGGCGCCGACGCCGAGCAGCACGGCCGCGTAGTGGGGATCCAAACACTCCGCCGCGCGCGCGTGCAGCGCGCAAAAGCCCCTCAGCCCACAATCCGTCAGATGCCGGTGGAGGCTGCCGACCGCCAAGATCACGGGGATCGGCGCGCGGTCAGGTCCAACCCCCTCGTCCGTAATGACGAGATGCCCCAAGCCTTGCCGCACCGCCGCGGCGGCTTCAGTGCGCAAGCGATCAAGGGCTGCGGTGAGCGTCGCGCCGGACGCGTCGGCCTCTGCGGCGGCGAAGGTGGCGTCAAGGGTGACTGTCTCGTCCTTGAACCGTGCGGCCAAAGCGTCGGCCATACCCACTGTCAAGATTGGGCCCTCAAGCGTCGGCGCGTCGCGCTTGGGCCCGTCAGGGTTGAGCACGTCGCCGACAAAGCCCAAGCGCGTCTTTAAGCTCATCACCCGGTCTTCGCGCAGCGGGTCGATCGGCGGATTGGTCACTTGGGAGAAATTCTGGCGGAAGAAATGCGCCATTGGCCGCTTGAAGTGCGACAACACGGCCAAGGGCGTGTCGTCGCCCATAGAGCCCACCGCCTCGCGGCCGCCCTCAGCCATGGGGCGCAGAATAAGCTCCACATCCTCTAAGGTGAACCCGGCGGCTGTCTGACGGCGCGTGAGCTCGGCGTCGCTAAAGCGGCGCGTCTCCACGTCCTGAGCGATGTCTGCATCCAGCGCGCGCGCATGGGCGAGAACGTCGGCCGGCGCGGTCTCCGCCACCAGCCGCTCCATCACCTCCGCTGAACGGTAAAAACGCTTCTCCTGCAAGTCGACCGCGATCATGCGGCCCGCTTCGACCGCGCCGCGCTCAATCACCGTGTTAGGATCCAGCGGACACATGCCCGTCTCAGAGCCCACCGCCACGACGCCGTCGCGGGTGAGCGCCCACCGCAGCGGGCGCAGGCCATTGCGGTCGAGGCCCGCCACCGCCCAGCGTCCGTCGCACGCCGCAATGGCCGCCGGCCCGTCCCAGGGCTCCATCATCGCTGTGCAATATGCGTAGAGGTCGCGCCAATCCTGAGGGATCAGGCCTTGGCGCTTGGACCACGCCTCCGGCATCAACAGCGTTTTGGCCATGGGCGCGTCACGGCCTGCGCGCACCAGCAGCTCAAACACGTGATCAAGCGCTGAGGAGTCTGAGGAGCCCGGCTGGATCACCGGGCGCGCATCGTTCCCCTCCTCGCCGAGGGCGGAGAAATCCCACCGCTCCTCATGGGCGCGCATCCAATTCACATTGCCGCGCAAGGTGTTGATTTCACCATTGTGGGCGAGCGTGCGGAACGGTTGGGCTAACCGCCACTCCGGAAAGGTGTTCGTCGAATACCGCTGATGGAAAATCGCAAATGACGACACGAATTCCGGGCGCACCAGGTCAGGATAAAAGTCGCCGATTTGTTCGGCGAGAAACATGCCCTTGTAGACAATGTCGCGCGCGCTCAACGAACAGGCGTAAAAGCCCGGCACGCCGGCGGTGAGGATCCGCTGCTCGATCCGGCGGCGCACGAGATAAAGATCGCGCTCGACCGTCTCGCGATCGCGATCAGCGGCGTCAGTGAAAAGCACTTGCTCAATTTGAGGGCGCGCCGCCTCGGCCCGCGCGCCGATGACGCCCGGGTCCACCGGGACTTGCCGCCAGCCATAGAGGTAAAACCCAGCGCGCAGCACCTCCGCTTCGACAATGGCGCGGGACGCGTCTTGGGCGGCCAAATCCGCGCGCGGCAGAAACAGCTGGCCCACCGCCACATCGCGCCCGTGATGGTCATGGCCCGTCTTTTCTACAAACGCGCGAAAAAGCTCTTGGGGCAGGCTCAGCCGCAAGCCCGCGCCGTCGCCCGTCTTGCCGTCATCCGCGACTGCGCCGCGGTGCCACACCGCCCGCAAGGCCGCCAACGCCATATCGACGAGCGCGCGCGTCGGCTCCGCGTCAATGCGCGCCAGCAAGCCGACGCCGCAGGCGTCGCGCTCAAACTCACCACGATAAAGCCCGTCGCGCGCTAAAGCGCGGCGCGCGGCGTGACGGCCCTCCTCCGCCTTCCAAGGCGCAGCGGGCGGTGACGCGACGCGGCCTCTCACTCGGCCGCCGCCGGCGCTAAACGCGGCGCGCGGGCCGCATCGCCCGCGCGGGCGCGGACATAAGCGTGCATGGCCGCCGCGGCGTCTTGGCCGTCGCGGATCGCCCACACCACAAGGGACGCGCCGCGCACAGCGTCGCCCGCCGCGAACACGCCGGGAATGTCCGTCATCAGATCGCCGCCCGTGACGCGCACGCCGCCGCGGCGCGAGCGCGCAAGGCCCGGGGCGTTGAAGGTGGCGGCGGCGTCCTCGGGCTCAAAGCCCAGGGCCTGGATGACCAAATCCGCCTCCATCGCGAAATCCCCGCCTGGCGCTTCTTCCGGCGCTTGGCGGCCGCTGGCGTCCGGCGCGCCCAGGCGCATGCGCGCCGCGCGCACAGCCAGGGCGTCAGGCGTGTGCGCGATCGCTTTGGGCTGAGCAAGCCATTCAAACGCGACGCCTTCAGCTTCGGCGTGCCCGACCTCCCGGCGCGATCCCGGCATGTTCTCCCGGTCCCGGCGATACAGACACGTCACAGACGCCGCGCCTTGGCGCACGGCGGTGCGCACGCAATCCATAGCCGTGTCGCCGCCGCCAATGACGATGACGCGCTGGTCGCGCGCCGACAAACGGGCGTCGAGAGCGGGATCTAAAACATCGCCGAAGCTGCGCCGGTTCGAGGCCGTCAGAAAATCGAGGGCCGCGATCGCGCGCTCGCCTGCATCCACCGGGCACGTCAGCGCGCGCGCGGCGTAGGCGCCCGTCGCAATCAGCACCGCATCGTGGCGCGCTTGCAGCCAGGCCAGGTCCGCGTCGCGCCCCACTTCGAAATTCAGCCGGAACACGACCCCCGCCGCGGCGAGGCGCGCCACCCGCCGCTCAACGACCGACTTTTCAAGCTTGAAGCTGGGAATGCCATAGGTCAGGAGACCGCCGGCGCGGTCATGCCGGTCATAGACCGTCACCTCATACCCGCGCTCGCGCAGCCGCTCCGCCGCCGCAAGACCCGCAGGCCCCGCGCCGACCACGCCCATGGAGCCTGCGCCGTCGGAGCCCACCGTAAGCGGCGCCACCCAGTCATTCGCCCAAGCGGTTTCAGTGATCCACGTCTCCACCGCGCCAATGGTCACCGCGCCATGGCCCGATTGCTCAATGACGCAGGCCTGCTCGCACAAGCGGTCCTGGGGACAGATGCGCCCACATACTTCCGGCATCGCGTTCGTGCGCGCCGACACCGCATACGCTTCTTGCATGCGGCCTTCCGCTGCGAGCATCAGCCAATCGGGGATGTCATTGCCCAGCGGACAGCCCGACTGACAAAACGGCACGCCGCATTGAGAGCAGCGCGCCGCCTGCGCCGCCCCGGCCTCCGCCGCGAAGCCCCGGTAAATCTCATCGAAGTCGCCGGTGCGCTCGGCCACGGAGCGCAAGGACGGCCGCTTCGGGTCAGTGGAGACAAAGTTCAGCATAGGCCCGCCCGGTTCATCACGTCGCGCCGCCCAGCGGCGGACGCACGCGCTGTGCGCCCGGCGTGTTTTGGCTGGGCGCGCGCTGTGTGGGTCGCGCGCTGCTTCGAGCGCGCTGCTGCAGTGCGGCGTCACGGCTGAGCAGGTCATACCCACGCGTCACGCTTTGCGACGTCCACACGACTGCAACCCTTCCCGATCTCGGCCCCCGACGCAAGATTTCTCCGACACCCGCTGCGTCAAGCCCGCGATCGTCCTTGGCCGTGTGCGGCGCAAAACGTCCCGCAGCCGCGATGGAGCCGCAACGGCGCGTGGGCGCGTCATGGCGCCCAAAACACGTCAAGCGTCACGTCGGGGTCGCGCAGCAACGCGCGAATCGGCATCGCCTCCACGGGACCGTCCGCCAAAGCGGCGTCAAACGCCTCGCGTTTCTCCGCGCCCGTGATCATCAGCGCAAGGCGCGCCGGCTTCACGGCGCCGCAAGTCAGGGTGATGCGCTCCACGTAGTCGCCGGTGACGGCGCTCGGCAAGGCGCGCACCCACGTCACAAGACCGCCCGGGCCGGGATCGAGGGCGGCGGCGAGGTTCGCCGCGCCGGGAAACCACGACAGCGTGTGGCCGTCCGCGCCCATGCCCAGCACCGCCACATCAAGCGGGCCGCCGAGCGCGGAGAACACCTCCGCGGCGGTCGCCGCCAGACCGGCTTCCGGCGTGTCGCCAGGGGATTTCAGCGCCACAAACCGCGCCGAGGCCGCCGCCCCGTGAAGCAACGCCGCGCGCACCATCGCTTCATTAGACGCGGGATGATCAGCCTCCACCCATCGCTCATCGACCAAGACCACGGTCACGCGGCTCCAATCCACCTCCGCGTCACGCAGCGCCTCATAAAGCGGGCGCGGCGTCGAGCCGCCGGAGACGCCCAAACGCGCGCGTCCCTGATTGGCGACGGCGTCGCGCAAGCCCTTCGCGACATGGTCGCGCAACGCCGCGACCAGCGTCGGGCGATCCTCGAACACGCGCTCGGTGATGGCGGCGGTGGGCATAAGCGTCTCTCTTTCTGGACGGGCGGCGACGCGTGCGCGTCACACGCCCATATGCTCAAAGGGCGCGGCCTCCGCGAGCACGAAATCAATCAGATTGCGCGCCGCGGCCCCAAGCCGACGTCCCTTGGGCCAGACGATGTCATAAGCCCACGCTAATTCGGTCACGCCGCCCACCAAAATCGTGTCCAGCCGGCCGGCGGCGATGTCATCGGCCGCCAGAACGCGGCGCACCAGTCCGATCCCGCGGCCGGCCACAGCCGCATCAACGATGTGATCCGATTGCGTCAGCCGGTCGCCCAAGCTCGCGGCGGGACCGTCTGTGTCGCGCTCCACGCCCGCCTCAGCCAGCCAACGCGGCCAGTCCGGCGCGCCCGGGTCGGTCTCAGCGGCCACATCATGGAGCAGCGGCGCGCGCGCCAACGCCTCACGGCCATCGCCATACGACGCCAAGAGGGCCGGCGCCGCCGCCGGCGACACCGTCTCCGTCAGCAGCCGGCGCGCTTCCAAGCCGCCATGGCCGCCCGGCCCGAACCGGATGTCGACATCGAGCTGCAACCGGTCGAGGTCCCCAGGCGCGGCGTCTGTCGCCAACACCACCCGCGTGGTCACGCCCTCAGGCCCGGCGCTTTCGGCCTCAAAGCGCATCAGGCGCGGCGTCAGCCATTTGCGCGCAAACGCCGCCGGCGCGCCCAGCCGCACGCGCGTCTGATCGCCGACGCCGGCAAAGGATTCAATCGCTTGGCGCATGCGCTCAAATGCGTCCGACAACGCCGGCAGCGCGGCCGCGGCGTCCTCCGTCAGGGCGACGCCGCGCGCGTGTCGGCGAAAAAGGGCGAGGCCGAGCACGTCTTCAAGCTGTCGGATTTGCTGGCTGACCGCGCCGGGCGTGACGCCCAGCTCATCAGCGGCTTTCGACAAGCTGCCATGGCGCGCCGCCGCCTCAAACGCCCGCAACGCGTTGAGGGGCGGCAGGCGGCGGGGGCTGGACGTGTTTAGTTTTTCTACCATCGCTGCTTAGACCATTTCGTTTGTCGCGGCCGCGCGTCACCCCACATCGTGATCACGGCGGGGCGTAGACGGGGTAAACCCGCGCAGCCGGCGTCCGTATTTGGGAAGGAGCGCTGCAGGGCAGCGTTAGCATAGCTAAAGGGCGCCAGGATGCACGTGTTTCCCGCCATGTTTTCCGCAGCCGGCCGGCGCTTGGTGATTGTGGGCGGCGGCGAGCTGGCGCGCCGCAAAGCGCGCTTGGCGGCGACGACGCCGGCGGCGCTCACGCTGATCGCGCCCGCCTTCGCGGATGAGTATGAAACGGAGTTCGCCGACCGCGCGGAGTTTGTGCGCCGAGCGCCGCGCCGCGCGGATTTCGCCGGCGCGGCGTTGGCGATTGTCGCCGAGGATGATCACGATCGCGCGACGGTCGCCGCCTGCCTCGCGCGCCAAGCCGGCGCGCCCGTCAATGTGGTCGATCGGCCGGAGCTGAGCGATTGGACGATGCCGGCGGTCATTGACCGGGGCCAAGTGGTCGCGGCCATCGCGACGGGCGGCGCAGCTCCGGTGATTGCGCGCGATGTGCGCGCGACGCTTGAGGCGCTGCTGCCGGCGCGCTTGGGCGATCTCGCCCGCCTCGCCCAGGGCTTTCGCGCCCGGGTGAAGGATGCGTTGCCGTCCGAGACGGCGCGCCGCGCCTTTTGGGAGCGGGCGTTGCGCGGGCCGGCGGCGGAGCGCGCCTTAGCCGGGGACGCCGCCGGGGCTGCGGCCGCACTGGACGCCGCCCTCGCCGAACCGGACGCCTCGGCGGGCGTGGTCCATATTGTCGGCGCTGGGCCGGGCGATCCCGAACTCTTGACGCTGAAAGCGCTGCGCATTCTTCAAGACGCTGACATCGTGTTTTACGATTCCCTGGTCGGGCCGGGCGTGCTGGACCGGATCCGCCGTGACGCGGAGCGCGTCTTTGTCGGCAAGCGCCGCGCGCGCCACGCCGTTCCCCAAGCTGAGATCCACGGGCGTCTTGTGGCGGCCGCGCGCGCCGGCCAGCGGGTCGTGCGCTTGAAGGGCGGCGATCCTTTTGTGTTCGGCCGCGGCGGTGAGGAGCTGGAGGCCCTGCGCGCCGCCGGCGTGGAGGCCCATGTGGTTGCGGGCGTCTCCTCGGCGTTGGCGGCCTCAGCCGCGGCGGCCGCCCCGCTGACCCACCGCGATCACGCCCAAGCCGTCACCTTCGTCACAGGTCACGCCAAGAATGGCGAGACGCCGGATTTGGATTGGTTCGCGCTCGCGCGCTCAAACCAGACGGTGGTGGTGTTCATGGGCGTCAACGCCGCGCCCGTCATCGCCCAACGCCTGGTCGCCGCGGGCCGGGACGCGGCCACGCCCGTGGCGGTCGTGGAAAACGCAAGCTTGCCCCAGCAGAAAGTCGTGCGCGCCCCCTTAGGCGGTGTCGCAGCCGCGATGGCGGAGGCCGGCGTGGTCGGTCCCGCGCTTCTCATCATTGGCGAGGTGGCCGGCGTCGCCGTGGCGCCGCCCCAGGACGCTGCCGGCGCTCCTTCCTCGCCACACGCGCCGCGGGCATTGACGCCGCGCACGCTCCACCTTGCGCTGTTGGAGGAGGCCGCCGCATGAGTTCTGTCCGCCCCGCGCTGAAGCCTGAGACGCCGAAACTCGTCACCGCCTGGGACGCCCGCACAGGCCGCACCGTTTATCGGGGCCCGGACGGCGGATGGCTGCCGCAGCCCGCCGGCGCGGCGGTGCTGACCGGCGACGCCGCAGAGGCCGCCCTTGCGGCCGCTCAAGCCGACGAGGCCGTCATCCTCGACCCGTATTTCATGGAAGCCACCGCTGAGGGCGCGATCGCCGGGCGTGAAGCGTTGCGCGAGACGATCCGCACCCGCGGCCCCACCACGCGCCCCGACCTCGGCAAGCAGGCGGAGAACGCGTGATGTACCGTTATGACGAGTTCGACGCCCAGCTTGTGCGCGAGCGCGCCGCGCAGTTCCGCGGCCAAGTGGCGCGGCGGCTGTCGGGCGCGATCACGGAGGATCAGTTCAAGCCGTTGAGGCTGATGAACGGCGTCTACCTCCAGCTTCACGCTTACATGCTGCGTGTCGCCATCCCCTATGGCCAGCTGTCGGGCCGGCAACTGCGCCGCCTCGCCCACATCGCGCGCACCTATGACAAAGGGTATGGCCACTTCACGACGCGCCAGAACATCCAGTTCAACTGGCCGGCGCTGGTGGACATCCCCGACATCCTTGACCAGCTGGCGGAGGTGGAGATGCACGCCATCCAGACCTCCGGCAACACCATCCGCAACGTCACTGCGGACCATTTCGCGGGCGCGGCCGCCGATGAGATCGAAGACCCGCGGCCGTGGTGCGAGCTGATCCGGCAATGGTCGACGCTGCATCCGGAGTTCAGCTTTCTGCCGCGCAAATTCAAAATCGCCGTCACGGCCGCGGAAACGGACCGGGCTGCGGTGCGCGTCCACGACATTGGCTTGCACATGAAACGCAACGCCGACGGCTTGATCGGCTTTGAGGTGATTGTCGGCGGCGGCCAGGGGCGCACGCCTTATGTCGGCGTGACGGTGCGCGACTGGCTCGCGAAGGATGAACTCCTCGGCTATCTCACCGCGATTTTGCGCGTCTACAATCGCTATGGCCGGCGCGACAACAAGTACAAAGCCCGCATCAAAATCCTCGTGAACGAGATCGGCCGCGACGCGTTCACTGACCAGGTGGAGACGGAGCACGACGCGATCCTGCGCGACGGCTTGGAGATCGACGCGCCGCAAGAGGAGATCGCGCGCATCGCCGCTTATTTCGAGCCGCCGGCGTTCGCGGTCCTGCCGGAACGCTCTGAAGGCTTTGAGCAAGCCAAGGCCGACAGCCGCGCCTTCGCGCGCTGGGCGCGCATCAACACCCACCCCCATCGTATGCCCGGCTATGCGAGCGTCACCATCAGTCTCAAACCCGTTGGCGGCGCGCCGGGGGATGCGACGGCGGATCAGATGGACGCAGTCGCGGCGGTCGGCGAACGCTATGGTCTCGACGACATCCGCGTCACGCACGAGCAGAATCTCGTGCTGGCCCATGTGCGGCGCGACGACTTGCCGGCGGTCTATGCTGCGTTAGACGCCGCGGGCCTCGCCACGCCGAACGCGGGTCTGATTTCCGACATCATCGCGTGTCCCGGCCTCGACTATTGCAACTTGGCCAACACCCGCTCGATCCCCGTGGCCCAAGCGATTGCGGAGCGCTTCGCTGATCTCGACGCTCAAGAAACGATTGGCGAGCTGAAGATCAAAATCTCCGGCTGCATCAACGCCTGCGGTCATCACCATGTCGGCCACATTGGCATTTTGGGCGTCGATAAGCGGGGCGCGGAGTTTTACCAAATCACGCTCGGCGGGCGCGCGGACGAGCACGCCGCTATTGGCGAGATTGTCGGCAAAGGCCTCGAAGCTGACGACATTCCCGACGCCATCGAGCGCTTGGTTGCGCGCTATCTCACCCTGCGCGCCGACGAGACCGACCGCTTCATCGATGTCTATGCGCGCGTGGGCGCAGAACCCTTCAAGGAGGCCCTTTATGCCGCTGCTTAAGAACGGACGCCCGGTCGCGGACACCTGGACGCGCGTCAGCGATGACGCGGCGGTTCCCGCGACGCGCGATGTGATTGTCTCGCTTGATCGGCTTCTCGCAGAGACTGCGGCGTTGACCGCGCGGCCTGGCCGCTTGGGCGTGGCGCTTGCGCCGGATGCGGATCTCGACACTTTAGCGCCGCATCTCGCAAACCTTGATCTGGTCGCGGTCGCCTTTCCCCGCTTCGCGGACGGGCGCGGCTACTCCCTGGCGTCTTTGCTGCGGATGCGATATGCGTTTGCGGGAGAAATTCGCGCGGTGGGCGACGTTTTGCGCGATCAGATCGGGTTTATGATGCGTTGCGGCATTGATGCGGTGGATCTGCGCAACGCGCAAGCGGATGAGGCGGCGCTGGCGCTGAGCGAGATCGGCGTTGTGTATCAAACCGCCGCCGACGGCGCGACGCCGGCCTGGCGCGCGCGGCGTTTGGCCCGCACGCAGGCGGCGCAGCCGGCGCAGGATTTGCGTGTCGCGGCGGAGTGAGGGTGTGCGGCGGCGCGGAGAGGGCGTGCCGCGGCGCGCGAGACAGTGAGGCCTGGTCAGAATGACCCGTCTTGATCACGAGCACTGGGATGTTGGCGACGCCGCCGCACTCAACCGGCGGTGGCGCGGCGCGTCCGCGACGGCCGTCTTGGCTGCGGCGATCGCGGCGTTCCGCGGACGCATCGCGCTTGTGTCGTCTTTCGGGGCGGAGTCCGCAGTGCTGCTGCACCTTGCCGCAGAGATTGATCGCGATGTACCGGTCCTGTTCTTAGACACCGGCAAGCATTTCGATAAGACCTTAGATCACCGCGCGCGTTTGACGGCGCAGCTTGGGCTTCGCGATGTGCGCCTGATCGCGCCGAATGCCGAGGAAATGCGGGTGGAGGATCCAAGCGGCGACCTCTACAGCTTCGACCCCGACGCCTGCTGCGCGTTGCGCAAGACGCGGCCGCTGGAGCGCGCCCTCGCCGGGTTTGACGCCTGGGTGACGGGACGCAAGCGGTTCCAAACGACGGAGCGGTTGAGCTTGCCGGCTTTTGAGACGGACGCCGACGGCCGTATTAAGGTCAACCCGCTCGCGAATTGGACGCCGGGCATGATCGACGCGTATCTGGACGCCCACGCGCTGCCGCGCCATCCGTTGACGGCTCAGGGTTTCCGCTCCATCGGATGTGCGCCGTGCACCACGCCCGTCGCCGACGGCGAGGACCATCGCGCGGGTCGTTGGCGCGGCCGGGCGAAGGCGGAATGCGGCATTCACATCCATCCCGACGGCCGCATAGAGCGGGTCCCGGCGGCGGCCGTCGCGCCGTTCGATCGTTAGCGGGCGCGACCCCAACGGGTTTCACGACCGCGGTCTTCCGCCGACGCCGCGTCCCGTCCCATTAAGCCGTGAGCTCAGCGCGAGGCTGAGCCGCTCGGACGTCAAGCCGCCTTGCGGCGGCTTGACGCTCAGGCTTCCGGAAGCGTGATTAACGCGGCGCGGTTAAAACAGCGCCGTCGGGGCTGGCCGCGCCGCCGACTGATCGCGCGAGGCCTTACGCGTTCACCCTTTGAAGCTGGGTCTCGCTGAGCGTCAACAGCACGGCGTCCGCCGCGCGCGTGCTCGCTGGAGCGCCCTGGCCGCGCATTGCCGCGACGGCGTCGCGGAGTTTTGCGCGCGTGTGCGCGGCCAAGATGTCGTCCTCCAAATACCGGCGCACCGCTTCCGCCAAGGCCGTGCCTTCGGCGTCGTCTTGGATGAACTCCGGGATCACATGCTCGCCGGCGGCCATGTTCACGAGGGAGATGGTGTCGGCTTTGACAAGCCGTTTTGCGATTTCGAATGTGAGTGTGTCCAAACGGTAGGCGACCACCGTGGGCGTGTGAGCCATAGCGAGCTCGGTGACCACTGTGCCTGAGCAGGCGAGAGCCGCGTCCGCGGCGGCGAACGCATCGTGTTTTTCCTCCGCACGCACGGGGCGCACGCGCTTTAGGCGGTCGTCCAGGCGCACTAAGGTGCGGATCTGATCCTCGATCGGCCGCGCAACGGGGGTCACGATCGCCAGCTGATGGCCGAACCGCGCCTCTAACAGACGCACAGCCTCAGCGAACGGCGTCGCCAACCGTTGCGCTTCCGTCCGGCGCGAGCCGTAAAGCAGCGCCACCAGCTTCTGGTCCGGCGATATGGCGTGGCGGGCGCGAAAGCCCATGGGATCCGTCGCCGGCGGGGTGTCGAAGACGGGATGACCGACAAAAGTCGCCGGCAGGCCGTAGGCTTCAAAGTATGGCGGCTCAAAGGGTTGCAGCGTCAGCACATGATCAGCGACCCGCGCCAGGCTTGCTGCGCGTTTGGGACGCCACGCCCACACTTGGGGCCCGACATATTTGATTTGCGTGAGGTGCGGCGCGCGGCGGCGCAAGCGCTCGGCCACACGGATCGTGAACCCCCAAGAATCAATGAGCACCACAGCGTCCGGCGCCGCCGCGAGGGTGGCGCTCACGGTTTCCTCGACGCGTTTGAGCACACGCCGATACGCGAGCACGCCCTCCATCAGCCCCACAATCGACAGCTCGCTGATGTCGAACGGGCTCTCAATTCCTTGCTCCGCCATCAGCGCGCCGCCGAGCCCGGAAAACACGGCCTGACCGCCCGTGCGCTCGCGCAGGGCCTTGATCAGTCCCGCGCCCAGCGCGTCGCCGGACGCCTCTGCGGCGATGAGATGGATGTGCGGCCCGGCCATAGTCTCCCCCTCACGCCCCGGCGGCGGGGTCGCTGGACGCAGCCGTCGCGCCCGCGCCTTCGACGAACAGACCCGCAGCGTCCGCCGCGGCCGCGACGGCGTCGCGATCGACGATCAAGGCGCCGCCCGCCTCCACCACAATGCCAGCCAGACCCGCCGCCGCCGCGCCGTGGACCGTCGCCACGCCCACGGTCGGCAAGTCAACGCGCCGCTCTTGGCTGGGCTTCGTCGTTTTCACCAGCACGCCGCGACGCGCCGTGGACGTCCCGCGGATGGCCTCAGGCAAATCCGCCACCCGGCGCAGCATGGCGTCCGTGCCCTCTTGGGCTTCGACCGCCAACACCAGCCCGTTACACACGACCGCGCCTTGTCCGACATCGAAGACGCCCAGGGCCCGCGCCACCTCAAAGGCGCGCGCGATGTCCGCGCGATGGGCCTCGCCCGCGGCATGCGCGCCGATCGGCCCTTGCGGCGCCGTGAGCCGCCGCGCGACGTCCCCCGCCCCCAACACCACCAGCCCCTCCGCCTCAAAGAACCGCACCACGAAGCGCAACAGCGCGTCATCGCCTTGGCCGGCGGCGGCGATCAGTTGCGGCAGCACCCGCGCGCCGCGCCAATCCACCTTCAAGCTGGCGAAGTCCGGCCGACGCACCACGCCCGCAAAGGCCACCGCGTCGCAGCCATGGTCGCGCAGGCCCTTCAGCATCTTTCCCACTTCGCCGATCCCGACCCAGTCATGGTCGAACCGCGTCAACGCCGCTGGCTCCGCCCAGCCTTTCAGCCCCAAGATAAAGACGCCTTTTCCGGCCGCCCGCGCGCCGTCTGCGATGGTGATCGGCAACGCGCCGCCGCCCGCGAGAATGCCTAAACACGTCCAATCCGCCGCGGCCGCGCCCTGTGAACCGCGCCCGGGGTCGGCGGTCGCGCGCGGCGGGCGCTCAGGCGTGGCGTCGGTGGTCATCGCAGCTCAGGGGTGCACAAATGGCGCGGCGAGGGCGAGCGGATGAACTCCACCATCTCCATCACTTCACTCGAACCGGAGAACAAGCGGGCGACGTCCTCCACGCGTTCTTGAAACGCGCCTTCTGAGGAAAACAGCAGCCGATAGGCTGTGCGCATGTCGTGGATGCGCTCGCGCTCAAAGCCGCGCCGCTTCAGCCCGACTAAGTTCAACCCGTTCAGGCAGCCGACTTTGTCCACAAGGCCATAGGGAATGACGTCGCCGGTCAGAGGCGCGCAGCCGCCAATAAACGCGTAGCGGCCAACGCGGCAGTGCTGATGGATCGCGCACAAGCCGCCTAAATAGACGTGATCGCCGATCACCACATGCCCGCCCATCGTGGCGTTGTTGGCGAACACCACGCCGTCGCCGATCACGCAATCATGGGCGACGTGGCAGCCCACCATGAAAAGGCCCTTGTCGCCCACCCGCGTTTCCCCGCGGCCGGCGGCGGTTCCCAAATGCATGGTGACATGTTCGCGAATGGTGGCGCCGTCGCCGATGATGAGGGCGGTGTCCTCGTCATCATACTTCAGATCCTGGGGCGGCGAGCCGAGCGCCGCGAACGGATACACCACCGTGCCCGCGCCGAGGCTCGTGCGCCCCATCACAGTGACATTGGCGATCAAGCGCACGCCGTCGCCGAGGGTCGCGCGCGGGCCGACCACGCAAAAGGGGCCGATCTCCACATCCACGCCAAGCCGCGCGGCGGGGTCGACCACCGCCGTGGGGTGGATGGTGACGGCGGCGGTCTCGCTCATTGCTCCACCTCCACGACTTTGGCGGCGAACTCCGCCTCTGCAGCGCGGTGCGGCCCGACAAAGGCCTGGCCGCGAAATTTGAACAAGCCGCTGCGCGCGGCGCGCACCTCCACCGGCATGTCCAACACGTCGCCCGGCCGCACCGGATGGCGGAAGCGGGCCTTGTCCACGGACGTGAAGAACACGGTGTGACGCGCGACATCCACATTTAAGGATTTTGACATCAACAATGCGCCCGTTTGCGCCAAGGCTTCAATAATCAAGACACCCGGCATAATCGGATAATTCGGAAAATGCCCTTGGAAATAGGCTTCATTAAAAGTCACGCATTTCGCGCCGCGGATCGACTTCATCGCAACGTAATTGTGGGCGCGATCCACGAGTAAAAACGGGAAGCGGTGCGGCAGCAATTTGAGGACTTCGCTTGGTCCAATCTCCAGTCCCTGTCGGTCGGTGACCGTGTCCTCACTCATGATGCGCCTTTGTTCTTGCTCTTTTGTCTCGCGCGAGTTTCGACAGCAGCGCCACCTCGCGGAAGAAGGTTTTGATGGGTTTGCCCGGCATGCCCGCCCAAATCTCCCCGGCCGGCACATTGTGCATTAAGACTGTCGCGGCTGCGACCTGAGCGCCGTCGCCAATGCTCAAATGATCCTTCACGCCGACGGAGCCGCCCAGCACCGCGCCATGGCCTATGGTTGAGCTTCCAGCGACGCCGCAACACCCGGCAATCACAGCCGCGCGTCCGACGCGGACATTGTGCGCGATCTGCACAAGATTATCGAGCTTTGCGTCGTCCATGATGACGGTGTCGTCAAAGCGGCCGCGGTCCACTGTGGTGTTGGCGCCAATGGTGACGCGCTCGCCAATCACCACGCGCCCGAAATGCGGCGCATCAAGAAGGCCTTGGGCGTCGACCGTCACGCCGAAGCCTGTGTCGCCGATGACCGCGCCGGCGTGGATGGCGGTGTCGTCGCCAACGATGGCGAAGCTCACCGCCGCGCCGGCCCCCACCCGCGCGCGCGCGCCAAGCGTCACTCCGGGCCCAATGACGGCGTTCGGCTCCACGCACGCGCCGGGACCAATGTCGGCGCCGTCGCCAATGACGACGCCAGGCGCCACGATGGCGTCCTCCGCAATCACTGCGGTGGTGCTGATCAGCGCCTGTTGGCCCGCCCAACCGCGCGGACGCACGAACGCGCGCGCTGCACGCGCGAAGGCCGCTTGGGGGCGATCTGACCAAAGAATGGCGGCGTTGAGCCCCTCTAGCACGGCTTTGTCGGCCGGCTTCGCGAAGCACGCCCCGGCCGCGACCGCCGCCACGGCCTCCGCGCCAAGCGCGCGAGCGTCGTCGATGTAAGACAAGTCGCTCGCGCCGGCGCGATCAATCGGCGCGACATCCGCAATGCGCGCCGCCCCCGCGGCGTCGGCGTCCGCATCGAGCTCCGCGCCCGCAACCGCCGCGAGTTCGGCCAAAGGCGCCGGCCCCAGCACGTCGTAAAATCGGTGATCGACCATGACCGGGGCGCGCCGCCTCCAACCGCCCGTCAGCGCTTACTCTTCCGCCGTCGGACGTTCAATGCGCACGCGCTCGACCGGCGTCTCGGTCATGCGCGCGTCCAGCAAGTCAATCACGTCTTGCGTGACGTTGACCGCCTCGGAGGCGAAGATGAGCACTTCGCGCTCCACAAGAATGTCCGCACCGCGATCGGCGACCAATTTCTCCAAAATCTCATCAAGCGCCTCGCGCACCGGACGCAACGCCTGCACGCGCGTGGCCACCAGCTCGCGGGCGCGCAATTGCTCGCTCACCCGGAATTGGACGCCTTTTTGCTGGAGATCTTGGAAGCGTTGACGCAAGTCGTCGCGTTCTTGCAGCGCTTCTTGGCTGAGAGCCGCGACTTCCGCTTGGAACGCGGAGAACTCACTGTCGAGCGGGTTGCCCTCGGCTTGCAGCTCCGCGACCATTTCTTCGCTGATCGCTTGCAGCCGTTCTTTCACATGCTGGCCAACCTTGGCTTCATTCAGCACTTGGTTGGAGTTCATCACCAACACCGTCGTTTGCGCGGAGGCCGCTCCGGCCGCCGTCAACGCCACGGCCGCGGCCGCCCAAACCATCATGATCAGTGTGCGCATCCCTGTTTCTCCCCTGCTGCGCGACGTTCCGGCGCGGCGTCCCCGCGCCGCCTGAACTGCGTGTGCGTGTGCCTTAAAACTGCGTGCTGGTGCTGAAGCGGAAGACCTCCGTGCGGTCATAATCTTCTCGCGCCATGGGGTCGGAGAAGTCAAACCGGATCGGCCCGATCGGCGAGCGCCAGAAGATGCTGACCCCCGCGGAGGACCGCAGGGACAAGTCGTCTTCAATCACAGACAAAATCGGGAAGTCGGTGTCCGTGGGGTCCACCGCCGCGCCTGTGTTCGGGTCGACGCGCACAATGCTGTCTTGCACCAAATTCTCGTCCACCAAGCCCAGCGTCCCAAAGTCGTAGAACAAGCTGCCGCGAATGCCGTACTGCTCCGGCAGCCCAAGCGGGATAGCTAATTCGGCGCTGCCTATGGCGAAAACTTGACCGCCCAGCGCGTTGCCGCGCACGGCGATGCGGCCGAAGTCATCTTCAGTTCCCGCCACGCCGTCCTCGCCTAACGCGTCGAAGGTGATTTGGCGCGGTCCGATGCCAGCGACTTCAAAGCCGCGGAAGGTCGCGCCGCCGCGGAAGAACCGGTCCACGACCCGAAGCTCCTGGCCGCCCCAGGGCTGCACATACCCGCCGCTCAAGGCCAAGCTGAAGATGAAGTCCTTCGTGAAGCCGCGATAAAACTCGCCATTGAACTGGCTGCGCAAAAAGCGCGTCTCACCGCCGACGCCGGCCAAATCCTGGCTCAACCCGACCTCAAAGCCGCGGGTGGGTTGGATGGGATCGTTGCGCTTATCCCACCGCAGCGTGTAGCCCAGCTGGGACGTGACGAACGTGCCGTCCTGGGCGGCGATGGCGGAGGTGGCGTTGGACGAGGTGTCGATGGCGTCCGCGCGGATGGTGTAACGCAAGCCAAGGGACGCGTTCTCCGTCACGGGAAAGCCCAGGCGCAAGCTGCCGCCGAAGGACCGCGTGGTGAAGCCGGCCTCGTTCGCAAAATCCTGCACCGTGTTGAAGAGCTCAAACCCGGCCGCGACATTGCGGCCCAAGAAGCGGGGCTCGGTGAAACGCAAATCATAGACTTGCGTCCGCTCGCTGAGCTGGAAGCGCAAGCGCAGAAACTGGCCGCGGCCGCGCAAATTCCGCTCGGTAATCGACAAATCAAACAGGAACTGGTCAATCGACGAAAAGCCCGCGGCGAAGGAGAGCTCGCCCGTCGGCTGCTCTTCCACATCCACTTGAACAATCGCGCGGTCAGGCGCGGAGCCTGCGACCTCCGACACCGTCACTTCGCCAAAGAAACCGAGCGCGCGAATGCGGTTGCGCGAGCGGTTCAACAGCACTCGGTTGAAGGCATCGCCCTCCACCAGCGCCATTTCGCGACGAATAACGCGGTCAAGCGTGCGGGAGTTGCCGACGACATCAATCCGTTCAATGTAGACGCGCGGGCCTTCGCGCAGTTCGAAATTCAGATTAATAAGCCGCGCCTCGCGGTCGCGTTCGATTTGCGGACGCACATCCACAAAAGCGTAGCCGGCCGCCCCGGCGGCGAAAGTCAAGGAGTCGACGCTGTCTTCAATGCGGCTGGCTTGGAACTCCGTGCCTGAGCGGATCGGCACCACCCGGCGCAAACGATCGCCGTCAAGCTTGTCGAGCTGCGTGCTGACGGTGATTTCGCCGAACTCATACCGCTCGCCTTCATCCAGCGTGAAGGTGATGAAAAAATCTTCCTGATCGGGCGTGAGTTCAGCAACAGCGGACACCACGCGGAAGTCGGCATAGCCGCGATCCGCATAAAACTGACGCAGCAATTCACGGTCGAACTCGAGCCGGTCTGGATCGTAATTGTCGTTGCTGGAGAAGACTTTCCAGAACCGGGATTCCCCAGTCAGGACTTCACGGCGCAGCCGCCGGTCCGAGAAATGGCGGTTGCCGATGAAATTGATCCGGCGCACATCCGTCACAGGCCCTTCGGAGATCTCAAAAATCAGATCAACGCGGTTTTGCGGCTGCTCCACCACTTTCGGCGCCAAGGTCGCGGCGAAGCGACCGGATTGGCGATAAATCTCAATCAGGCGCTGCACATCCGCCTGCACCCGCGCGCGGGTGAAAATCGCGCGCGGCTGGGCCTGGATCTCTTCACGCAGCTTGTCGTCATTGAGCGCGCGATTGCCCTCGAAAATGACGCGGTTGATGATCGGGTTTTCAATCAGCCGCACCACCAGCACATCGCCGCGCCGCTCAAACGCCACATCCGCAAAAAGCCCGGTGGCGAACAGCACTTTCAGGGAGGTGTCGATCAAGGCCGGGTCAAAGGGATCGCCCGGAGCGACCACGAGGTAGGACTCAATCGTGGCCGCCTCGACCCGCTGGTTGCCTTCGATTTGAATGCCGCGAATGAGATCGAGGCCGCGGACCTGCGCCGTCGCCGACAGGCCCCCGATCGTCGCCGCCGCCATGGCGGCCGTCGCCAGGACGGCCACGCACACAAGCCGCCAGATGCACTGGTTCATCACCGGCGTCCCTACCGATCCGCGCCGCCAACCCCGGCGCGGCGCCCGTCCCTAAGCGCGTGCGAAGAAGCGCAAGTCGTTCAACGTCACGAAGAGCATCAAGCCGAGCACAAGCGCCAGTCCGACCCGAAACCCCCATTCCTGCGTCGCTTCCCCCAAAGGACGCCCGGCGACCGCTTCATAGGCGTAGTACACGAGATGGCCGCCGTCGAGTACGGGCACTGGCAAAAGATTAAGGAGGCCGACGCCGACCGACAAAAGCGCCGCTAAATGAATGAGGTTGACCACCACCGCGCCAAGGCCGGCCAGCGGCCCGCCGCCAGCGCTGCTGCTTGCATAGGACTTTTGGGCGGTGTCGCCGGCGATCGCAGCGATTCGCGGCACGCCGCCGAGTTGATCAAAGCTCTCTTTGCCGGACACCATCCGCGCCACGTAAAGACCCGTGGTCTCCACCACGCCCCAGGTCTGGGCCACGCCCTCGCGCACCGCGCCGAAGGGCCCGACGGGAAACCGCACCCAATTGCTCTGCGCCGTCACGGGCGTCACGCCGAGATAGCCGACCTCCACCGGACGATCCAGGGGCCCTTCCCGCTCAGCCCGGCCGAGGGTTGCGGGGAGATCGATCTGCGCGCCGTCGCGCTCAAGCGTGAACACCACAGTCTCGCCGCCGCGCACCACCACATATTGCTGCAAATCCTGGAAGGTCAGAAGCGGGCGCGCGTCCGCCGCCAACACTGTGTCGCCCGGCTCCAGACCCGCGGCGGCGGCCGGGCTTTCCGCGCGCACCTCCTCTAAGGTCAGACCGAGCTGAGGCTGGCCGCCCAGCGCCAGCGCCAGTCCCGCAAAAATCACAATGGACAAGACAAAGTTCGCCGCAGGACCCGCCGCCACCACCACCGCGCGTTGCCACACCGGCTTAAAGTGAAAACACCCCTCAGCGGCGTCGCGCCCGTGTTCCGCGGCCATGTCCGCCTGCAGCGCCGCCAAATGCGTGCGGTCCGGCGCGCTGGCCGCGGAGGCGTCGCCGAAAAACTTCACATAACCGCCTAAGGGCACCGCCGCGACCCGCCACACCGTGTCATGACGGTCGCGCCAACTCACGAGGGTGGGCCCAAAGCCAATGGAAAACGCGTCAATTTTGACGCCGAAGCTGCGTGCGGCGAGGAAATGCCCCATTTCGTGAATGAACACGATGATGGAAAAGACAAAAAGACCGGAGGCGATCGCAATGGCGACATTCGTTCCGGCTGAAAGCATGATATCCGTCCCGTGTTCTGGCGTGCGCGCGCCCTGGTGTCAGCGGCTCGACGCCGCGGCGACTTCTGCAGCGCGACCGCGCGCATCCTGATCCACCGCCATGACGTCATCCAAGGTCGATTCACGACCGGACGCAGCTCCCTTGAGGTATGCGTCCAATGCGTCGGCGGTGACGCGATGAATATCCAGAAAGCCTAAGCGACGGTCAAGGAAGCACGCCACCGCCACCTCATTGGCCGCGTTCACCGCCGCCGCCGCCGCGCCGCCGGCCTCCATCGCCGCGCGCGCGACCTGCAAACACGGAAACCGCGTCATGTCCGGCGGCTCGAACATCAGCGGGCTCACCGCCGCAAGGTCCAGCCGCGCCGCGGGCGTCATCATGCGTTCCGGCCACGCCAGCGTGCTGGCGATGGGGATGACCATGTCCGGCGCGCCCATTTGAGTCAGCACCGAGCCGTCCGCGTATGCGACCAAAGAATGCACCACCGATTGGGGGTGCACGACCACGTCCAGCCGCGCGGACTCCATATCGAACAAATGATGGGCCTCAATCAGCTCAAGCCCTTTGTTCATCATGGTCGCGGAATCCACAGAGATTTTCGCGCCCATAGACCAGTTGGGATGCTTGACGGCTTGCTCAGGCGTCACGGCGGCCATGGCGTCGAGGGTCCAGGTGCGGAACGGACCCCCGGAGGCGGTGAGGATCAGCTGTTCAATGTGGTCGCGATTGTGCGGCTCGAGCACTTGAAAGATGGCGTTGTGCTCGCTGTCCACCGGCAAGAGCGCGCCGCCGCTGTCGGCCACCGCCTGGGTAAGCAGCCGCCCGGCGCAGACCAGCGCCTCCTTATTGGCGAACGCGATCACAGCGCCGCGACGCGCGGCCTCCAGCGTCGGCGCTAGGCCCGCGGCCCCGACAATCGCGGCCATCACCCAGTCGGCGGGCCGTTGGGCGGCCTCGCGGATCGCTTCAGGCCCCGCCGCTGTCTCTATGGGCAGGTCAGCGAGCGCGTCGCGCAACGCAGCGCCCTGAGTCTGATCGGCGATGGCGGCGAAGCGGGGGCGGAAGATGCGGGCGAGACGCGCAAGCTCCTCCACATTCGCGCCCGCCGTCAGCGCCTCAATCGGATAGACGCCCGCGCCATCGCCGCCCGCGCGCGCCCGCGCGTCCGCAATGAGGCTCAAAGTCGATCGCCCCACTGAGCCTGTGGCGCCCAAAATGGTGACGCTTTTGCCCGGGCCCGAACGGGCGCGCGGCCGCGTGGCGGCGGCCTCAGGCGCTGTGCCCGCCGGCGTGTCGCTGATCATGGCGTCCCCTCATCATTCTTCCATGACGGCTGAGGACGGCGCGTCCCCGCCTGTTACGGCCTCGCCCGGTTACGGCCTCGCCCGTTGCGGCCCCGCTTAGCCCGTCGCCAGCGCGCGGACGGCGACCCACACCGCTAAAGCCAGCGCGCCGGCCATCAATCCGTCAACCCGGTCCAACAGGCCGCCATGGCCGGGGATCAACGCCCCAGCGTCCTTCACGCCATAGCGGCGCTTCAACGCCGATTCCCACAAATCCCCCGCAAGACCGACCGCGCCCAGCGCCATGCCCCCGAGGATCGCCGCGCCCAAGGCCGCGGGCCAGCCCGTGATCGAGGCCGCCAAGGCCGCAAGAGCCGCCGCCAACATCACGCCGCCGCCAATGCCCGCCCACGTCTTGTTGACGCTGATGCGCGGCGCGAGACGCGGGCCCCGCATGAGTTTGCCCGCTGCGTAGGCGCCGATGTCGGCGCCCCAGACAGCGGCGAACAAAAACCAAATCAATTCCGAGCCGCGGCCGTCGCCCTGCAAGCGCACCCACACCATCGCCGCGCATGGCGCGCCGACATAAGCGACGCCCAGCGCGGCGTCGACGCCGCGCCCGCGACCGCGCGCCTCCACGCCCGCCAGCACGCTCGCTAAAGCAATCCAGCCCAAAGCGCCCGCTATATACGTCGCCGATCCTGATCCCGCCGCGGGCGAGGCGGAGGCGGCAATCACCGCCCCGGCGGCGCCGCTGGCGGCCAACGCGAACGCAAGGTCAGAGCCCTGCGGATCAGCCATGCGCGTCCATTCGCGCGCCAGCACCACCCCCGCGGCCGCCATCACGCCGGCGAAAACCGGACCGCCAAGCCACGTCACCCAAAGCGCCGCCGGCGCCAGCACCAACGACGACACCACCCGCGCCTGAAGCTCCGCGCGGGCGGCGCGCGGCGGCGCGCCATGCGCGTTCTCAGCCCCCTCCGAAGCGCGTGGGCGCGCGACGGGTTCAGCTTGCATTGACACGCGCCAGCCCCCCAAACCGCCGCTCGCGTCCGCGATACTCACTCAACGCCGCTTCAAACTGGGCGTGATCAAAGTCCGGCCACAACACGTCGAGGAACACAAACTCCGCATACGCGCTTTGCCACAGCAAGAAATTGGAGATCCGCCGCTCGCCGCTGGTGCGGATCACGAGATCGGGATCGGGCACGTCGGCGGTGTCAAGAAACCCCGCCATGCCCGCTTCATCGAGCTGATCGAGGCTCAGTTCGCCGTCCAACACCGCTTGGGCGGCGCGGCGCGCGGCGCGCACGAGTTCGTTGCGCCCGCCATAATTGAACGCAATCTGGAGGTGGAAGCGGCGGTTGTGGGCCGTGGCCGTCTCCACCCGGTCGACTAACGCCAGCAAGTGCCGCGGCAGCGCGTCGCGATCGCCGATCACCTGCACTTTCACGCCCTCGGCCACGAACGTCGCTAAGTCGGACTCCACATACTGGCGCAGCAACTCCAGCAAATAATCCACCTCATCGGCGGGCCGGCGCCAATTCTCCGTAGAGAAACTAAACAAGGTCAGACACTGCACCCCCAGGTCGCGGGCCGCGCGCACGGTCCGGCGCACGGCCTCCACGCCCTCGCGATGGCCAAACACCCGCGGACGATTGCGCGCCTGCGCCCATCGCCCGTTGCCGTCCATAATAATGGCCACATGTTCGGGGGTGGATCGCACGGCGTCCAGTCATGAGGCGAAGGGCGCGAGCCCCTAAACCTGCATGATCTCCTCTTCTTTAGCTTTCAATTGGGCGTCGATTTTCGCGATGATGGAGTCCGTGGCTTTCTGCACGTCGTCGGCCAGCGCTTTGTGATCATCTTCGCTCAGCGCGCCGGCTTTCTCCATGCGTTTCAGCTGGTCCATGCCATCACGGCGCACATTGCGCGCCGCCACCCGCGCGCGCTCAGCGTACTGGCCGGCGAGTTTCGCCAGCTCCGCGCGCCGCTCTTCATTCAAAGGCGGAATCGGAATGCGCAGGGTCTGGCCGTCCATCACCGGGTTAAGGCCGAGGCCGGCGTTGCGGATCGCTTTGTCTGTCGCGCCAACCATGGATTTGTCCCACACTTGCACTGACAGCATGCGCGGTTCCGGCACATTGATCGTGGCCACTTGGTTAAGCGGCGTGGGCGCGCCATACGCCTCCACCGTCACGGGCTCCAACAGGCTCGCAGACGCGCGCCCCGTGCGCAAACCGCCAAAATCCGACCGCAACGCCGCCAGCGCGCCATCCATGCGCCGGGTCAAATCATCCAAGTCGAACTCCGTCGCCTCGTCACTCATCGCGCATCGTCTCCTCTGGGCGCGCCCACGCCATCAGCCGACGCCGCCGCGGGGGCGGGCGTGGACGTGATGACCGTGCACACGCCCGTCCCGTCAAGCACGCGCGCCAGCCCGCCGCGATCATGAATGGAAAACACCACGATCGGGATCTCGCTTTCGCGCATCAGGCTCACAGCCGTTGCGTCCATGACCCGCAAATCCTTCGACAGCACTTCCATGTAGGTGAGGCGGTCAAACCGCGTCGCCTTCGGATCGCTCTTGGGATCAGCGGTGTACACGCCATCCACCTGCGTTCCCTTAAAGAGCGCGTCACACCCCATCTCCGCCGCCCGCAAGGCTGCGGCGGTGTCAGTGGTGAAGAACGGATTGCCCGTGCCGGCGGCGAAAATCACGATCCGGCCCTTTTCCATATGGCGGATCGCGCGGCGGCGGATATAGGGCTCACACACGGTCTCCATGGGGATCGCCGACAGAACCCGGGTGTCGAGGTCGCGCCGCTCAAGGGCGTTTTGCATCGCCAGCGCGTTCAGCACCGTCGCCAGCATGCCCATGTAATCGGCCGACGCGCGCTCCATGCCGCGCGCTGCGCCCGACAACCCGCGAAAAATATTGCCGCCGCCAATCACAAGGCACACTTGCGTGCCGTCGCGCACCGCGTCAGCCACCTCCGCAGCGATGCGGTCGGCGGTCGCCAAGTCGATCCCATAGGCCTCACCGCCCATGAGCGCTTCGCCGGAGATTTTGAGCAACACGCGTCGGTAAGGCCGCCCGCCGCGCCTCGCCTCCTCGCCCGCCGGGTGTGACGCAGAGCCCACCGTCGACGCCGCCGCGGACGGCGCCCCCGTCACGCCTTGGCCGCCGCAGCCGCGGCCACTTCCGCGGCGAAGTCTTCTTCTTTTTTCTCCAGACCCTCACCCAAAGCCATGCGGACAAACCCGGTCAGCGCAATCGGCGCGCCGACGTCGGCCTCAGCGTTTTTAATGACGTCTTTCACTTTCGTTTCACCGTCGACCACGAAGACTTGCTCAAGAAGCACTGATTCTTCGTAGAATTTACGCAGCCGGCCCTCGACCATTTTCGCAATCACCTCCTCCGGCTTGCCGGAGGCGCGCGCTTGTTCGCTCAGCACGCCACGCTCGCGCTCCACAAGGGCGGGATCGAGGTCTTCAATGCGCGCGGCCGCGGGCGCGGTCGCGGCCACATGCATGCAAATTTTGCGGCCCAAATCGGCTAAGGCCGTGGCGTCGCCCTCGGATTCAAGCGCCGTCAGCACGCCAATGCGGCCAAGCCCCTCAGCAACGGGCGCGTGGACATACGCCGCCACAACCCCCGGCGTCGCCTTCAGGGCCGCCGCGCGCCGCACCGTCATGTTCTCCCCGATCGTGGCGATCAAATCCGTCAGCGTGTCGGCCACGGATTTGCCGCTGGAGGCGGCGGTGGCCGCCGCCAGCTGGTCGACATCGCCATCGACATCAAGCGCCAGGTCCGCCACTTCGCGCACAAACGCTTGGAACGACGCGTTGCGGGCGACGAAATCCGTTTCGCTGTTGACCTCCACCACAGCGCCCGCGTTCTCGCGCACCGCCACGCCGACCAAGCCGTCCGCAGCGACGCGTCCGGCTTTCTTCGCGGCTTTCGAAAGGCCCTTTTTGCGCAGCCAATCGACGGCCGCTTCGAGGTCGCCTTCAGATTCTGACAGCGCCTTTTTGCAATCCATCATGCCAGCGCCGGTTTTGTCCCGGAGCTCTTTGACGAGGCCGGCGGTGATTTGGGCCATGGATCTCAGTCCTCCGTATCCGTACGGCGTTGCGGGGAAACTCGACGCGGTGTTCGCGGCGTCATTGGGGCGGTGTCGGTTCCGTTTCTTGACTGTCGGCCTCCGCAGCCGCGGCGTGCTCGCCGGCGGCGCCGTTCGCGGGAACGTCGGCGCCAGGAGCGTCCGCAGCCGGCGCGTCTGCCGGTGCGGCGTCGCCCGCCGCCCCATCGCCAGGGCCGTCGTCCGCGGCCGGCGCATCCGTTGCGGCCTCGCCCTCCGGCGCGTCCGACAAGGCGAGCTCGGCGGGGTTTTCCATTTCGCCCAAATCCACGCCCAACGCGGCTTGGCTTTCCGTGATCCCATCCAGCACGGCGTCAGCGATCAAATCGCAATAGAGCGCGATGGCGCGCGCGGCGTCGTCATTGCCAGGAATTGGAAAGTCGGCGTCGTCAGGATCGCAATTGGAGTCGACAATCGCGACCACGGGGATGTTCAGCTTGCGCGCTTCTTGGATCGCAATGACTTCTTTGTTGGTGTCGATCACGAACATCAGATCAGGAACGCCACCCATCTCCTTAATACCGCCTAAGGATCTCTCAAGCTTTTCGCGCTCGCGCGTGAGCTTCAGCAGCTCCTTTTTGGTCAGACCGGTCGGTCCTTCCTGATCCAGCACGCCTTGCAGCTCGCGCAAGCGTTGGATGGACTGGGAAATCGTGCGCCAATTGGTCATCGAGCCGCCAAGCCAGCGGTGATTGACGTAATACTGCGCGCAGCGCGCCGCGGCCGCCGCGACCGCCTCAGAGGCTTGGCGCTTTGTGCCGACAAACAAAATACGCCCCCCGCTGGCCGCGACTTCGCGCACCTTCAGCAAGGCTTGGTGCAACAGCGGCACGGTTTGCGACAAATCAAGGATGTGGATGTTGGACCGCTCGCCAAAAATGAACGGCCCCATTTTGGGGTTCCACCGGTGCGTTTGATGCCCGAAGTGGACGCCAGCCTCCAGAAGCTGGCGCATGTTGAAGTCCGGTAAGGCCATTGGCCGTGCTCCTTTTTCCGGTTCGCCGCCGCGGGAGAGCCGGCGGATCGCCGGACCGGAAGGACGCGCGCGCCCAAACCCCGCGTGAGGAATGGGCGCGTTATAGGCGCCGGCGCCGCGCCCCGCAAGGGCCCGCCGTTCGCGCTGCTGAGCGCGGGTCACCGGCGCGTCGCAAAACGTGTCGCAGGGCCGGTCGCTGAGCGTGTTACTGGGCGTGTCACAGGGCGCGCACAGGGCGTGCGCCGTCACGCCTCCTCTAAAAGCTCCACATGATCCACGCCGCAAGCGGTTTTCAACGCCGCGCGCGCGGCCGCGTCCACTGGCGCGCGCCCAAGCGCCAGCTCCACCACGCTCGGCGACGTTCCCCCCGTCGTCACAACTAAGCGCACGGGTCCACACGGCGCGCCGTCGCGCCGCGGCAGGGCCTTCAGCCGCGCCGCCACCGCCG
>CAZMSO010000008.1:56740-88390 GCA_964568975.1 uncultured Caulobacterales bacterium
CCACACGGCGCGCCGTCGCGCCGCGGCAGGGCCTTCAGCCGCGCCGCCACCGCCGCCACCGCCGCCCGGTCGCGCGCGTGGATGCGCACGCCCACCCCCCGCGTCGCCGTGACAAGCGGCTCGGCGTCATCCAACATCAAGCGCGTTTCGCCCTCGCGATCGGCCAGGCGCACATGGGCGAGAAGCCGCGCGCCGGGCTCCAACAGCTCCCGCAGCCGCGCTAAGGCCTCCGGCGGCACTAAGACTTCATACGCGCCCGTGGGATCCGAGAGCGACACAAACGCAAAACGCTCGCCGGATTTCGCGCCGATCCGCTCTTGGCGGCGCGCCACCAGCCCCGCCATGCGCACGGTTTGGCGGCCTTGATCCGCGCACGCCGCCACATCCGCCGCGAACACGACCCGCCGCCGCTCCAAATCCGCGCGGGCCTCGTCCAGGGGATGGCCGCTGAGATAAAACCCGATCGCGGCGAGTTCTTCGCGCAAGCGCTCTTCATCCGTCCACGCCGTTGCGTCCGGCAAGGGCGGCGGCGCGAGCGGCTCAGCCTCGCCGAATAAGCTGGTTTGCGCGCTGTCGCGCTCCATGCACGCGGTGTTGGCGATCGCTAAGAGCGTTTCCGCCGCAGCCATGGCGTGAGCCCGTTCGACTCCGAGGGAATCAAACGCGCCCGCGCGCGCTAAATTCTCCAATGTGCGTTTGCCGACCTGGCGCGGGTCGAGGCGGCGCGCCACGTCATGCAGATCCGCGAACGGGCCGCCGGCGTCGCGCTCCGCGACCACGTGCTCCATAGCCGCCAGGCCGACATTGCGCACTGCGCCGAGGGCGTAGCGCACCGCCCCCCCCTCCACCGCGAAATCGGCGTTGGAGGCGTTAAGGTCCGGCGGCGCGATCGGCGTCTGAAGACGGCGGGCCTCGTGCACGAAGCTCGCCAGCTTGTCTGTGTTGTGGATGTCCAAACTCATGGAGGCGGCCAAAAACGCGACCGGATAATTGGCTTTTAAATACGCAGTTTGATACGCGACATAGGCGTAAGCGGCCGAGTGGGCCTTGTTGAACCCATAACCGGCGAAGCGCGCAAGCACGTCAAAAATCATGTCCGCGCGCGCACGCTCCACGCCATTGCGTTCTGCCCCCTCGACAAACCGCACGCGTTGTTTGTCCATCTCCTCCTTTTTCTTTTTGCCCATGGCGCGGCGTAACAAATCCGCCTCCCCAAGGGAGTAGCCGGCCAATTTCTGGGCGATTTGCATCACTTGTTCTTGATAAATAATGACCCCATACGTGTCTTGCACAATGGGCCAAAGGCTTTCATGGAGCGCCTCCGGCTTTTCCTCACCATGCTTGCAGGCGAGGTATTTGGGAATGTTTTCCATCGGGCCAGGTCGGTAGAGCGCGACTAGGGCGATTAAGTCTTCAATATGCGTGGGCTCCGCGCGGCGCAAAAGATCTCGCATGCCCGTGCTTTCAAATTGGAACACGCCCACGGTCTCGCCGGCGGCGAGCATCTGGTAAGTTTTCTCATCATCGAGCGGCACAGCGTCGAGGTCGAGCGTCACGCCCGCCTGCTCCAGAAAACCCACAGCGCGTGCAAGCACAGTCAGCGTCTTCAAGCCGAGAAAGTCGAACTTCACCAGCCCCGCAAGCTCAACCCATTTCATGTTGAACTGCGTCACGGGCAAAGGCGCGCGGGGATCGCGATAAAGCGGCGCAAGCTCCGGCAGCGGACGATCCCCGATCACCACGCCCGCGGCGTGAGTGGAGGCGTTGCGGTAAAGCCCTTCAAGCTTCAGCGCGGTGTCGAGAAGCTTTGCGACCTCCGGCTCGCGGTCGCGTTCGGCCTGCAGGCGTTCCTCGCTCTCCACCGCTTGGGCCAAGGTCACGGGATGAGCGGGGTTGTTGGGCACAAGCTTCGCTAAGCGATCGACTTGACCCAGCGGCAACTGCATCACGCGGCCGACATCGCGCAACACCGCGCGCGCTTGCAGCGTGCCGAAGGTGATGATCTGGGCCACCCGATCCGCGCCATAGCGGTCGGCCACATAAGCGATCACCTCTTCACGCCGCTCCTGGCAGAAATCGATGTCGAAATCCGGCATGGAGACGCGTTCGGGATTCAAAAACCGCTCAAACACCAGATTAAAGCGCAAGGGATCGAGATCCGTGATCGTCAGCGCCCAGGCCACAATCGAGCCGGCCCCCGAGCCCCGCCCCGGCCCCACAGGCACGCCTTCGCGTCGCGCCCATTGGATGAAGTCCGCCACAATCAGGAAGTACCCCGGAAACCCCATCTCGATGATCACGCCAAGCTCGTGACGCAGCCGCGCCCAATACGCCTCCTCCGGTTGGGACAGCGGCGTCGCCGCTAAGCGCTCGCGCAAGCCGTGCTCGGCTTGGGCGGTGAGTTCGGCCGCCTCATCGCGGCCGGCTTCCGTTGTAAAACGCGGCAAGATCGGCTTGCGCGGGGGCGCGCGAAACGCGCACCGCCGGGCAATGTCGAGGGTGTTGGCCAGGGCGTCCGGCAGATCAGCAAATCGCTCCGCCATCTCCGCTGCGCTGGCGAAATAACGGGTCGCCGGCGTGCGCCGGCGGTTCTGCACTGACAAAAACGAGCCTTGCGCAATGCAGCTGAGCACATCATGGGCTTCGTGCATGGCGGGGGTGGCGAAGACCGGCTCATTCGCGGCCACCACCGGCAGCCCGAGCGCGCCGGCGCAATCGAGCAAAAACGGCTCCGACCACCGCTCCGCCTCCGCCCCATGGCGTTGCAGCTCAAGATAAAGGCGGTCCGGAAACGCCGCGGCCAGACGCTCCACCAACGCGCGGGCCGCAGCGTCATCATCGGGGCTCAGCGCCTGCTCCACCACACCGTCAGGGCCGCCCGTGAGCGCAATCAGCCCCTGCGTGTCCTCCAGCACCCGCTCAAGATCGAGGTGGGGCTCCTCAGCCCCCTCCACCTCCAAATACGCCGCTGAGGAGAGCGCCATCAGCCGGCGATAGCCGGCCTCTGACTGCGCCAACACCGCAAGGCCGCCATCCGGCGCCCGCCGCACCGCGCCCGGCTCCGAAGGCCGCCACCGCACCGCCAGAGTGAGCCCAGCGATCGGCTGAACCCCCGCAGCGGCCAGCGTCTCTGAAAACTCCAACGCGCCGAAGAGATTGTTGGTGTCCGTCAACGCCGCCGCCGGCTGGCCGTCCGCGACGCACAGACGCGCAATCTCCTTCACCTTCAAAGCGCTTTCTAAGACGGAGTAATCGGAACGGCACCGCAAATGCACAAACGCCGGCTCAGCCATGGCCCCCTCCGTCCCGTCGACGCGTTCCACGTTTGTTCTAGCGCGCCTTTCCACGCATGACAAGACGATTCGCACCCCTGCGCCGCTGTCGCGCCGCCGGACGCCGAGTCCCAGACGACGACGTTAAAAGCTGGTGGGAATGACGCGGCCGTCGCGCAGGGCGAACGCGCGGTCCATCTCCCGCGCGAGATCGAAATTGTGGGTCGCAACCAGGGCCGCCACCCCCTCCGCCCGCACCAAAGCCCCGAGCCGCGCGAAGACAGACCGGGTCGTGGCGGGATCGAGATTGCCCGTCGGCTCATCCGCCAGCAGCACCGACGGCCCGTTCGCCACCGCCCGCGCGAAAGCCACCCGCTGCTGCTCGCCGCCCGACAGCTGCGGCGGGTGGTGATCCAGGCGCTCCGCCAGGCCCAAAAGCTCCAGCAAATAGGCCGCCCGCTCGCGCGCCTCGCGCATGCCGCCGCCCGCGATCAATTGCGGCATGGCGACATTATCGATGGCGGTGAATTCCGGAAGCAGATGATGGAACTGGTAAATGAAGCCGATTTTGTGCCGGCGAATGTGGGTGCGGTCGCGGTCCGACAGCCGCAAGCACTCGCGCCCGTCGATCCACACTTCCCCGGCGTTCGGCTTCTCCAGCAAGCCCGAGGCGTGCAAGAGCGAGGACTTGCCCGAGCCCGAAGGGCCGACCAGGGCGACGATCTCCCCCGGCTGGACTGTGAGATCCACGCCGCGCAGAACCTCAAGCTCATGGGCGGCCGTGGCGTATGTCCGCACAAGCCCACGGATCACAAGGCCTGAAACGGCCGCATCGCGCGCCGCCGCGTCAGCCATGAGCCGTCTCCCAGACGCGTTTACTCATTGCGCAAGGCCTCCACCGGGTCCAGACGCGCGGCGTTCCATGCCGGCGGCAAGGAGGCCAAACACGACATCAAGAAGCCCCACACCGTCACGAAGGCCACCTCGCCCCACTGCAACCGCGCAGGAATGCGCGACAACAGATAAACGTCAGGATCAAACACCCGCGTGCCTGTGATGAACTCCACAAAGCCCTGGATCGCGCCAATGTTGGTGACGAACAAGATCCCCAAAATCAGCCCCGCCACCGTGCCGAGTATCCCAATGGTCGCGCCGATCATGAGAAAGACGCGCAACACGCCGCCGCGCGTGGCGCCCATGGTGCGCAAGACCGCGATGTCGCGCGCTTTATTCTTCGACAGCATCACGAGGCCGGAAATGATGTTGAGCGCCGTGATCGCCACCACGATCGCTAAGATGATCCGCATCGCCGTGCGCTCCACCCGCAGCGCCGTGTCAAAGCTTGACGACCGTTGGCGCCACGTCTGGACAAACGCAAACACCGGCGCCTGCGCGCGGATGAGGGGCTCAATCTCCTCCACCCGCTCGGCGTCCTCGACGCGCAAAGCCAGGAAATCCGTGCGATCCCCGAGGCCGAAAAACACCCGCGCTTGGGCGAGCGGCATGAACGCATAAACATCGTCCACTAAGGTGTTGCCCGTGTCGAACACGCCCGCAATGGTGTAGACTTTCCGCCGCGGCGTCATGCCGAACGGCGTCGCCGAGCCGCGCGGCGCGATCAGGCTGATGCGGTCGCCGGCGAACACGCCAAGCTTGCGCGACAGCCCTGCGCCAATGATCACCTCGTCTCCGCCGTTGAGGCCCTCGCCATACCGGCCCAAGCCGCCGTCAACAAAGCTGTCGGTGATGAGCTCCAAACGCTCAAGATCCGCCCGCGCGAGCCCGCGCACTTGCACGGCGTCGGCGCTCTCCTCCGTAGCGCCGAGCGCGAACTGGTTCACCGCCGGCGCGACATTGATCACGCCGGGAATCGCCGCAAACCGCTCGGCGGCGGCGGCGATCTCCTCCGGCGTTCCGCCGCGGGGCGCGTAGACATACATATGCGGCTCGACGCCGATGATCTTTGAGATCAGGACATGGCGGTAGCCGTTCATCACCGACATCGTCGCGATCAGGCCGAACACCGCCAGCATGATGCCCACAAACGAAATAATCGCGATGAGCGCCACGCCCCCATGGGCGCGCTTCGCGCGTAAGTACCGGCCCGCCAGCATGCGCTCATAGAGCCCGAAAGGCGACGCGCCGGACGCAAACAGAGACTGCTGCGGCGCCGGCGGCGCGGTCTCGCCAGCCATCCCCGCTTCCACAGGCCCCGCCTCCATGCCGGTCACGCCAACACCTCGTCGCGGGCCGCCGCCGTCGTCAGCGCTGTCAGCGCCGCCTCAAGCGGGCGGGTGTCGCGCGCCCCGCTGGCGCGGTCCTTCACCTCCACCACGCCCTCTTTGAGCCCGCGCGGGCCGATGATGAGCTGCTGCGGCACACCGATCAGATCCATGGTGGAGAACTTTGCACCCGGACGCTCTTTGGTGTCGTCATAAAGCGGTTCGCGACCCGCGGCGGTCAGCGCGGCGTAGGCCGTCTCGCACGCCGCGTCGGCCTCAGCGTCCCCAGGCTTCAGATTAATCACGCCGACGCCAAAGGGCGCCACGGCCGCCGGCCAAATCACGCCGGCCTCATCATGGTTCGCCTCAATAATCGCGCCCATCAGCCGCGACACGCCCACGCCATATGAGCCCATATGCACAAACACATCCGCGCCGTCAGGGCCCGTGACCGCGGCGTTCATCGGCTCAGAGTATTTGAGGCCGAAATTGAAGATGTGGCCGACCTCAATGCCGCGCGCTTCTAAGCGACGCGCGGCGGGCACTTGCGCGAAGGCGTCGGCGTCGTGCATCTCCTCGGTCGCGGCGTAAAGCGCAGTGCGCGCATCCACGAGCGGCTGCAGATCGCCGTCCCAATCCAGGTCCGGCCCGGGCGCGGGCATGTCCACCAAGTCCGCATCGCAAAAGACCGCGCTCTCGCCCGTGTCGGCCAGCACAATGAATTCGTGAGACAAATCCCCGCCGATCGGGCCGGTGTCCGCGCGCATCGGGACGGCTTTAAGCCCCATGCGCGCAAAAGTGTTGAGATACGCCACGAACATTTTGTTGTAGGCGCGCACGGCGCCGTCATGATCAAGATCAAACGAATAGGCGTCTTTCATCAAAAATTCGCGCCCGCGCATCACGCCGAAACGGGGACGGATCTCGTCGCGGAACTTCCATTGAATGTGGTACAGAATTTTCGGCACGTCTTTGTAACTGCGGCACGACGCTCGGAAAATCTCCGTGATCATCTCTTCATTCGTCGGCCCGTAAAGCAAGTCCCGCTCGTGGCGGTCGACAATGCGCAGCATTTCTTTGCCATAATCGTCATAGCGCCCGCTTTCACGCCAGAGCTCCGCCGGCTGCAGCGTCGGCATCAGCACTTCAATAGCGCCGGCGCGGTCTTGCTCTTCGCGCACGATCTGTTCGATCTTGCGCAAGACCCGCAAGCCGAGCGGCAGCCAGGCGTAAATGCCGGCCGCTTCTTGGCGGATCATCCCCGCGCGCAGCATCAGCTGGTGGGACACAATCGACGCCTCAGCGGGCGTTTCTTTCATCACGGGAAGAAAATAGCGGGATAAGCGCATCAGCATCCTCGCGCGGGCGCGGCCGACGGCGCTCGCGGCGAGCGCAACGGTCTTGCGGTCTTAGACCGCTGCTTGACGCGTGGCAACGCGCTGCGGCCTCATGGCTGCGTGATCGGTCGCACGGCGCGCGGACGCGGCGTCAGCGCGACCTTGGGCGACCTGTGGGGCGACCTGTGGGGCGACCTGTGGGGCGGCCTTGGACCTCAACCCGTGTCGGACGCCGGTGTGGAGAACGCAGCGATGGCGCGCAAAATTCTCGTGTTGTTCGCCCACCCGGCGCCGGAGCGCTCGCAAGTCAATCGGGCGCTGGCGGAGATCGCGCGCGGCGTGGCCGGCGTGACGGTCGTGGATCTCTACGCGCGTTACCCGACCTTCGACATCGACGTCGACGCCGAGCAGGCGCGCCTGCGCGACCATGACGTGCTTGCGTTTTTGCATCCGCTCTATTGGTACTCGACACCGGCGATTTTGAAGGAATGGCAAGATTTGGTGCTGGAGTACGGGTTCGCTTATGGTCATGGCGGCGTGGCGCTGCATGGCAAACTCTTTTTCTGCGCCGTCAGCGCCGGCGGTCCGCAGACCGCGTACGCCGCAAGCGGGTACAATCACTTCCCGTTGCGCACGCTGATGACGCCGCTTGAGCAGACCGCGTCCTTGTGCGGCATGACGTATTTGCCGCCGCTGGCCCTGTTCGGCGCGCGCACGGCGGCTGATGACGGTCGCGCGCGTCTCCATCAGGCGCGGTGGCGGGGGCTCTTAGAAGCGGTGCGCGACGAGCGCCTCGATATCGCCGCGGCGCGACGCGACGCCTTGTTGAACACCGCTGCGGAGGCGCTCACGCCGGCGTCCGCGGCGCGATAGGCGCGGATCTGGACGTGCGACGCTGAAGGGGACGACCGCCGGGATGAGTGCGTTTTTCGTCGACGGGTTTCTTTATTTGTGCGCGGCAGCCATCGCGGTGCCGCTGGCGGTGCGGTGCGGTCTGGGCTCAGTGCTGGGCTATTTGTTCGCCGGCATCATCATCGGCCCCGCCCTGGGCCTTGTCGGCGGGGAAATGAGGGACGTCCAGCACTTTGCGGAATTCGGCGTCGTCATGATGCTCTTCGTCGTGGGGCTGGAGTTGGAGCCCCAGCTGTTGTGGAGCATGCGCTGGCGGTTGCTTGGCCTCGGCGGCTTGCAGCTGCTCCTCACTGGCGCGCTGATAACAGCAGCGGCTATGGCGCTCGGCCAGCCGCTGAGCGTCGCGGTGGCGGTGGGCATGATCCTCGCGCTGTCCTCCACCGCCATTGTGCTGCAGACGCTGAGCGAGAAAGGGCTCGCCAACACGGAAGGCGGACGCGGGGCCTTTTCCGTCCTGCTCTTCCAGGACATCGCTGTCATTCCGATGCTGGCGATCTTTCCGTTGCTCGCGCTGCCGGAGCTCGCGGAGCTGGGGGCTGAGGTCGGCCATGGCGCAGAGGCCGGCGACCATGGCGGCGGCGCCGTCCATGGCGAGACGCCGCTGTCGGCCCTGCCGGGCTGGGCGCAAGCGCTGGCGGTGCCGGCGGCCGTCGCGGCGGTGGTGCTCGGCGGTCATTACTTGTCGCGGCCGCTGTTTCGCTACATCGCCCAAGCGCGCTTGCGCGAAGTGTTCACGACGGCCGCGCTGTTGCTCGTCGTGGGCATCGCGCTCTTAATGACGCTGGTGGGGTTGTCGCCGGCCTTGGGCGCGTTTCTCGCCGGCGTGGTCCTCGCCAACAGCGAGTTCCGCCACGAGCTTGAGGCCGACATCGCGCCGTTTAAGGGCCTGTTGCTCGGCCTGTTCTTCATCACCGTGGGCGCGGGCGTGAACGTGACATTGTTGAGTGAGGACTGGGCTGGGATCCTTGGCCTCACCGTCGGAGTGATCGCGCTGAAGGGGGCGGTGTTGTTCGGCCTCGCCAAGCTTTACCGGCTGCCGGAGCGCGACGGGTGGTTGTTCGCCCTTGGCCTGGCCCAAGCGGGTGAGTTCGGCTTTGTGCTGATCAGTTTCAGCCTGCAGAACAACGTCTTCCCAGCCGCGCTCGGCGAGCGTCTGTCCTTGGTGGTGGCGCTCTCCATGCTGCTGACGCCGGCGCTTTTCATTCTGTATGACCGCTTAGTGATCTGGAAGCCCGCGCGCGCGGACGCCCGCTCGGCCGACGTCATTGATGAGCCCGGCGCGGTCATCATTGCGGGTCTCGGCCGCTTCGGCCAGATCGTGAACCGCATGCTGCTGGGCGCGGGCCACCGCACCGTCGTCCTCGATCATCGCGCCGATCTCGTGGAGAATCTCCGCCGCTTCGGCGTGCGCGGCTTTTACGGCGACGCCTCCCAACCCGACTTGTTGCACGCCGCGGGCTTGGCGGATGCATCCGTGCTCGTCATCGCCATTGACGACATGGACCGCGCGGAGGCGATGGTGCGCTACGCGCGCCGCGAACGGCCGGACCTCACCATCATCGCGCGCGCGGCCGAACGCCAGCACGTTTACATCCTCTCCCAAGCGGGCGCGGACACCGTGGTGCGCGAGTTGTTTGAGAGCTCAGTGCGCGCGGGCAAGCACGCCCTGACCGCGCTCGGCATGCACCCCTATGAGGTGGAGAAGCGCGCGCGGGCCTTCGTCGACCACGATCGTGAAACGCTCGCGCGCATGGCCGAGGTGTGGGATCCCAAAGTCAAAATCACCGACAACGCGGCTTACGTCGCCATCGCGAAGGAGCGCAACGCCCTGGAGGCGGAAGCCATGCGCGGCGCGCGCACCCGCGTGCATGACGCCAGCGAACGCGGCTGGACGCCGCCGCCGAAGGGCTATGCGGAGGCGATCGCCGCCGACGCCGCGCGCGAGCGCGACGCTGAACCCAGCGCGCTGGACGCCTCCGAGCCAGCGACGCCGTCGGACCGCCGCTGATCACGGCGCGCCCTAGGCTGTGGCCAGCGCCTCCGCCAGGCGCGGCGCGAAATACGTCACCACGCCCGCACAGCCCGCCCGCTTAAAGCAACTGAGCGTTTCGCGCATCACCCGCTCTTCATCCAGCCATCCAGCCGCGCCGGCGGCGCGGATCATCGCGTACTCGCCTGAGACTTGGAACGCGAAAGTGGGCACCTCAAAGGCAGAGACGATCTCGCGCACAATGTCGAGATAAGGCAGGCCCGGCTTGACCATCACCATATCCGCGCCCTCCTCCAGATCCATCGCCACTTCCCGCAGCGCCTCCGCGCGGTTGGCGGGATCCATCTGGTACGTGCGTTTGTCGCCTTGCAGCGCCGCGGCCGTTCCGATCGCTTCGCGGTAAGGCCCGTAAAACCCGCTGGCGTACTTCGCGGCGTAAGACAAAACGGCGGTGTCCTGGCGGCCGGCGGCGTCAAGGGCGGTGCGGATCGCGCTGATGCGGCCGTCCATCATATCCGACGGCGCGACGACATCCGCGCCGGCTTCCGCCAACACGACGGCCGCATGCGCCAGTTGATCGACGCTTTCATCGTTCGCGATCACGCCGTCGCGCAGGATCCCGTCGTGGCCATGATCGGTGTAGGGATCAAGGGCGGCGTCGCAAATCACCCCAAGCTCGGGCGCGGCCGCCTTAATCGCCCACACGCATTGGGGAACAAGGCCTTGGGGGTTCAGCGCCTCCGCGCCGTCATTGCTTTTAAGGGCCGGATTGATGTGAGGAAAGAGCGCGACGGCCGGAATGCCGAGCCGTTGCGCCTCCCGCGCGGCCTCGCCGGCGGCGTCCACTGACAACCGCTCCACCCCCGGCATCGCGGCCACCGGCTCGCGCGGCGAGGCGCTGTCAGAGACCACCAACGCCCACACAAGATCATCGACACTCGGACGCGTCTCCGCCGCCAGCCGGCGCAGCCAGGACGTCCGACGCAAACGCCGCAAGCGGGTCTCAGGATATGTGGCCATGGGAGCACCTCCACGAACCGTCAGCGCTAACGCGATCCGCCGGCCGACGCTAGGTGACTCGCGCCTTAGAAGAAGGGCCAGAAACGTCGCAGGTCCCGCCGACAGCCGGCGATTTGACGCTCATAGCGCGCGGCCTGGTTCGCCACGCCGCGGGCGGCGCGCTGCAGCCGGCCGTCGCCGCGATAGCCGCCGCGGTTAAAGCCGCCCCAGCCCTCGTGATACGCGAGATACTGGTTGTACGCGTCCGTGACCGCGATCCCCGATTGGCGCGCGCTTTGGCGGCCGTACCAGCCGACAAAGTCGGCCGCGTCGCGGAAGCTGTCGCGGTCGGCGCGCGGGCGGTTGGCGGCGCGTTTATAGCGGTCCCACGTGGGATCGACGGCTTGAGCGTAGCCATACGCGCTGGAAGGCCGCCGCCACGGAATGACGAACAAGATCTTGCGCCGATCAGGCCGTGCGTCCGCCACGAAGGAGGATTCCCGCTGAATAATGGCCAGCTGAATGTGGGGCGGCACGCCCCAACGCCGCTCGGAATCGCGCACCGCGTCCCACCAGCCTCGGCGCTCCGCAAAAATCGCGCACGCATTGTTGGGGTTTCGCGGCGGACCGATCGCGCACGCCGTCAGCGCCACGACGACAAGCGCCAACGCCACCGTGCGCGCGCGGCGCAGCGCCCGCGCACGCCGGCCTTGGCGGTCTGTCGGACGCGGCTGCGCCGTCGTCCCTGCCCCCCCGCGCCGAGACGCGGTCATAGCCTCTCCTAGAACAAGAAGCGGAACGTAAAGCGCGAGGTGTAGCGGCCAAAGCCATCGCGCACATCGGCATCCACATCGAAGGCGAAGGATGAATAATCCGTGCCCGCTGCGAAGCTGAAGCCCACAATACCGGCGGATTCCGGCAGATCCGCGGCCCGCAACGCCACCGCGTCCAAGGGCAAGCCCGTGTCGGGATCCAGCACCGGCGCGCCGTCGTCGTTCACGAACCGGATCAGCGTCTCCGGCGTGTCGAAACCCAATTCTTCCCGATAGCCAAAGCGCAGCTGCGGCGCCCACCAGGTTGCGCGATTGCGTCCGAAACGCCGCCCGACGGACAACACAGCCGACGCTGAGCCGGCCTCTAACGTCCGCGGGTCCACGGCGATGTTAAGGGCGCCGCCGCCTTCTTCTTTGTACCCCTCTTCCTCGATGTAGAGATACGTGCCGCTCAGCAGCGGCGTCAGCACGATCCAGCCCATGTCGAACTCTGCGCCCAGGCGCGCGGTCGCGTTGCCGAAATAGGACCGCCAATCGGCGGTGGCTTGGCGGTCAAGTTCGGCGGTGCCCTCGGAGCCAAAGATGATGTTGCGCGACGATTCAAAATTGTTGAGCCCCACGCCGCCATAGACGTCCGCGATGAACGGCCCCCGTCGTGAGGATGCGTACGCGCCAAGCTGGAACGTCGTCAGCGTGGTTTCGTCATCGAAGCTGGTGTGGTCTTCAAACTCGCTCGCGCCGAAGGAGAAACTCAAGCCAGCGGCGTAAAACGGCCCCAACGGCCGATCGACCCCCGCCGCGACGGCAAAGCCTTGCCCGCGGAAACCCGGATTGTCCGCGCTTTCCGCACGGTCCAAATACACAAAATACTCTTGCGCCCACACGCCGCCGAGCGCTCCCTGATCGCCGCGCAAGGCCGACAAGCGGTTGGCCACGGCGCCGAACGCGCCATCCACCGCCGCCACGGAGAGCTCAAGAGACGCACCGCTGAAATCCGGCAAGAGCTGGTTGTAGGCGCTCAAAAACGCCGCGCGCGCTTCGACCGGGTCGGCGTCTCCAATGTTGGCCAAGGCCGCGCCGACCTCTTCATCAGCGATCGCGGCCGCAATCACTGGATCATACGCCGCCGTCTGGTTCGCGTTGAGCCCCAACTCCTCAGCGGTGCGCAACGTGGCGTCGAGGGTGATGGTTTGGCCATCATCTGTGGTCAGCGCGACGTTGTAGACGAACGGCGCGTCCGCGCCGAGCAGGGCGTTGACGTCTTCCGCCGAGAGCGGCTGGCCGTTTTCGTCCTCCAACGAAGCCGCCTCAATGATCACAGCCTGGCTTTCGCGCGTCAGGCCCGTGAACTCCGGCGTGATTTGCGCGCCCGAGGCGATGCGCGCCGCGCCGGACACCGTGAAGCGGGTGGCGTTGGTTTCCACCGCGTCGTCGGAGAACTCCACCGACACCCGCACCCGCGCGCCATCGCGCAAATCCAACGACGCCAAGCGCACAGGATCCGCGGACGTCGCGTTGGTCGCCTCCAACGTGCTGTTTTCCACAATCAGGACTAAGCTGCCGTCCGGATCAGCGATGCGGCCGACGAATTGCGGCTGGTCCTCTTCGTCCAATTCCGGGCGGCCGATGAGCGCGAAGATGTCGTCGCCAAGACCGAAATCAATGTCGCCGACCACCGAACCCGCTAAGAGGTTGAACGTGTCGTCCGCGTCGCCGAAGAACACATCGCCGATAATCAGCGGCTCGGCGACGTCGTCAAGATCGATTTGGTCGTCATTGTTGGAATCCGCGACCAATTGCTCGCCGTTTTCATCGAACAACGCGCGATAATCTTGCGTGAAAGCGACGCCGACGCCGTCATCGGGGCCGCGCAGATCAACGGCGATGGCTTGGCCTGTGCGCTCCGCCAGGCCGGTGTCGGGATCGGGATCCGTGTTTGAGTCCGTCTCATCGCCGTCGCCATCGTCATCATCGCCGTCCGACAGGAACAGCGCTTGGATGCGATTGGTGTTGGTGATGGTCTCCACAGAGCCGGACGCGTCGCGCAACGCGACCGCGACAGCGTGATCGCCGCGCACTTGAGCGGTGATCACGCCGTCATTCGTGATCGAGGCGACCGCCGCGCCGGCTTCAATGTCCACCCCCACAGCCTCTTCAATGGCGGTGTCGTCAAACAGCGTCGCGGGATCATCGACCGCCGCCGGCGCTTCCGCCGACACAGTCGCGGTGATTGTGCCGAGATTGTCGATGCGCGCGACGTCGGCGTTTGCCCCGATGACGATCGCGGTGGCGTCGGCTTCAAACGCGCTGGCCGAGATCGTGCCTGAGGCCGCTGATCCGCTGTCGTTTAGGAACCCGCCCTCCACCACCACGCCGCTCGCGCCGTCATTGGAGCCGCGGATGTCGACGGCCGTGGCCGTGAAGCCGGCGTTCAAGCCGTTGGCGATGATCGAGCCGCGATTGATTAAGCCATAGGCTTCATCCTCGGTGAGGAGAATGATGATGGCGTTTTCATCGAACGTGGTGTCGCCCACGGGAATCGTGAAGGCGGCGTCCGCCGTCACGACCGCAACGATCTCATCGGTGTTGAGATCCTCATCCTGGTCGGACACGTCGCGGATCTCTTCACGCACGACGCCCAGCGTGATGTCGCCGCCGCCGTCGGCGGGCTGCACCCGCAGGGCCGGCGCGCTGCCGGTGCTGACGATCTGACCCGTGCGGCGGTTGATGTTAAACTCGACATTCAGATCGAGCGGATCCTCAACGTCGCTTTCGTCCTCCGGCGTGTCGGGGTCGTCCTCCACATTGTCGGAATCAAACCCGCTGATGGGCCCGCTCACCAGCACGCCGTCGCCGACGCTCGCCTCGACTAAAACGGCCTCCGCGCCAAGGTCGAGGGCGTCGTCATCTAAGGTGAACGGCTCTTCGCCGTCATCAAGGCTGTCGGGATCCGTCGCGTTCGTGATGAACGTCGACTCAAACCCCGTGGTGGTGACAGTCCCCGAAAGATTGACATTGCCGCCCACATCGCCACGCACCCGCACAGCGCCCGCGTCCTCGCCGTTGGCGGTCACGGCGCCGCGGGTGAACACATCGCCTGAGACGGCTTGTTGAATGTCCAGCGCGATGGACCGGTCGCCGACTGCGCTCGTCGTCCCTTCCAGAATGACGTCGCCGTTAATCGGCGCAGCGAGGCGCACGGCCGTGGAGTCATCGCCCTCCACCCGCACGGCGCTTGAGGAATCGCCAATAACGTCGCCCTCAAACGCCGCCGCGCCCTCCACGAGCACGCCCACGCGGCCGAACCCTTCCGCTAGGGGGCCGTCAACATCGCCGTCGTCATCCAAGTCTTCGCGAACAAACGTCTCCAACACCTCGATCGTGCCGCTGTTGAAGATGAAGCTCGGCCCCCCAATGGCGTCGGTGTCCGCGCGCAGGCCCACCACCTCAGTCCCATCGGCGTCGGGCAAGGCGTCGATGATGCGCACCACGCCTTCATTCGTGAACGTGTTCGATGAGTTGATCGTGACCGCCGTCAGCCCGTCAAACGCGGGATTGCGGGCCTCGCCGTCCTCAACGCTGGCGTCCAAAATCACGGAGCCGCCAGATTCCAAAAGGACGTTCGCCGGAAGCGGGTTGTCGGGATCGGTTTGATCCGCGGTCGCGGTGTCGATCGGCGCCGTGAGATCGTCGGAAATGACGACGCCGTCAAACGCCTCCTCCTCCTCCTCATCCTGCGCCGTCGCGGCGTCGGCCGCGACCGCCGCCATCGCCGCGGCGGCCAACCACGCGCGAACACGAGACCGCTGAACCACAGAGGCCCGAACACGACCCCCCACCACCAGAGACTGCGCCATTATGCGGCCCTCATCCAACGACCGACGCCCGCGGCCGACACGCGGCGCGCAGGCGATTCCCACGCGCGGAGGTCTCACGAGTATGTCTAAACGAAACGTGGCGAGCCGGTCCACGCCCGCCGTCACGCCAAGGCCCCGGCCCGTGGAGCGCGATCAGCGCTGCGCCCGCCTTAGGCGCTGTAATACATCGCAAATTCGACCGGGTGTGGATGAGTTTCGAAGCGCTTCACTTCTTCCATCTTCAAATCGAGATAGCCGTCGATTTGATCATCCGTCATCACGCCGCCACGGGTGAGGAAGCCGCGATCGGCGTCGAGCGCCTGGCACGCCTCGCGCAGGGACGCACACACCGTCGGCGCGTCTTTCAGATCATCAGGGGTCGCTTCATACAAATCCCGATCCATCGGCGCGCCGGGTTCAATGCGGTTCTCGACGCCGTCAAGGCCAGCCATCAACAACGCCGTGAAGGTGAGATAAGGGTTGCCCGCCGGGTCCGGGAAGCGCGCTTCAATGCGCTTGCCTTTGGGGCTGGCGGAATGGGGCACGCGGATGGAGGCCGAGCGGTTGCGCGCGGAATAAGTGAGGATTGTGGGCGCTTCAAAGCCTGGGATCAGGCGCTTGTAAGAATTCGTCGTCGAATTTGAGAACGCGTTGATGGCGCGCGCGTGTTTCAACACACCGCCAATGTAATGCAAACAAGTTTGAGACAGCCCGGCATAGGCGTCGCCCGCGAACAGAGGCGTGTCGCCTTTCCATAGGGACTGATGTACGTGCATGCCCGTGCCGTTGTCATTCCACACGGGCTTCGGCATGAAGGTGGCGGTCTTGCCATAAGCCGCCGCGACCATGTGAACGATGTATTTATAAAGCTGCATATTGTCAGCCATTTGGACTAGCGGCGCGAACCGCATGCCCAATTCATGCTGAGACGGCGCGACTTCGTGGTGATGCTTTTCTGGCTGCAGGCCAAGCTCCGTCATCACCGAGAGCATTTCTGAGCGCAAGTCCTGGCCGGCGTCTACCGGCGGCACGGGGAAATAGCCGCCCTTGGGGCCGGGTCGGTGGGCCTGATTGCCGCCGTCATACTCCGCATCGGAGTTGTAGGGCCCCTCCATGGAGTCGATTTCATAGCCCGTGTGTTGCTGGTCCGTCTTAAAGCGCACGTCGTCGAACACGAAGAATTCCGCTTCAGGGCCGAAATAGGCCGTGTCCGCCACGCCGGTGGCGTTGAGGTGGGCTAACGCGCGCTTAGCCGCGGACCGTGGGCAACGCTCATAGGGCGTGTCAGTGGCGGGCTCGTAGATGTCGCAAAAAAGCGCCAGAGTGGTCTGCTGGAAGAAGGGATCGATGGCGGCGGTGGCCACATCCGGCGTAAGCTTCATGTCCGATTCATTAATGGCTTTCCATCCCGCGATGGAGGAGCCGTCAAACATCGCGCCTTCGTGGAGGAAATCGGCATCGACCATGGAGACGTCGAACGTGACATGCTGCATCTTTCCCCGGGGATCGGTGAACCGGAGATCCACGTATTTGACGTCTTCGTCCGCAATCTTCTTCAAAACGGCGTCAGCGTCGGACATCAGACGGTCTCCTCAACAGCGTTGTCGACACGGCCGGATTGGCCTCAGGCGGGATGACAGAACCACGGCGTCGCCACACACGGCGCGCGCCCGCTCCGCAGAGGCGGGGCCGCTTGGTGGCGATGCACAACAGTTTCATGACGCTTTGCACCATGACGCAAGTGCGGGGTGATGTCGCAATGTCCCAGCCTGTGGAGTGGCGCGTTTATGACACAGCTGGGCACCGCACGGCCGACGCCGCCGCGGCGAACGCCGGCGTCGCCCGCGACGCCTTAATGCGCGCGGCCGGTCACGCGGTCGCGGATGCAATCGCGCGCCGCTGGGCCCCGCGGCCGACCTGGGTGGCGTGCGGTCCTGGCGACAATGGCGGCGACGGCTATCGCGCCGCTGCGCGCTTGCGCGCGGGGGGCTGGCCGGTGCGCGTCGCCGCGACGGCGCCCGCTTCCGGCGCAAGCCCCGCGGCCCGTGCCGCGCGCGCCGCCTGGGCGGGCCCGGTGGAGGACCTTGCGGCGTGCGTCGACAGCCCGTGCGGGCCCGAGACACTGTGTGTGGACGCCGTGTTCGGCGCGGGATTGTCGCGCCCTTTGTCAGGGCCGGCGGCGGCGTTCGCGCGCGCCGCGACATCGCTGCGCGCCGCCGGCGGCGTCGTCATTGCGGTGGATGCGCCCAGCGGCGTGCGCGGTGATGACGGCGGCCATGACGGGCCCGTGGTCGCCGCCGACCTCACCGTCACGTTCTGGCGGAAAAAACCCGTCCATCTTCTGGCGCCGGGACGCAGCCTGTGCGGCGAGGTGGTGGTTGCTGACATTGGCCATCCCGCCGTTGTGAACGCGGCTGCAGCGCCTGTCGCATGGGAGAATGCGCCTGTGCTGTGGCCGCAGCTTCCCCCGGATCTGGCGCGGGAGACGCACAAACACGCCCGCGGGCGCGTCGCCGTGGCGACGGGCCCGGCTGGGCGCACGGGCGCGGCGCGGCTTGCGGCCCGGGCGGGACTGCGTGCGGGCGCAGGCCTGGCGACGCTGCTCGCGCCGCCGGACGCTATGGCGGAGGTCGCCGCCCAAAGCACGGCCGTCATGACCCGCAGCGTCGCGACGCCGGAGGCCTTAGCCGCCGCCGCTGCGGAGGCCCATGCGGTGGTCGTGGGGCCGGGCTTTGGCGTTGAGCGTGCGCGCGCGGCGACGCCGCAGCTGCTGGCGGCGGGGCCGCCGGCGGTGCTTGACGCCGACGCCCTTACGGCGTTTGAGGATGACCCGGCCACGTTGTTGAACCAGCTGCGCCCCAGCGACGTGCTGACGCCCCATGCGGGAGAGTTTCGCCGCCTCTTTCGCGACCTCGCCGACCGCGACGCGTTGAGCGCCGCGCGACACGCCGCGGATCGGTGCGGCGCGGTGATGGTGCTGAAAGGTCCCGCCACGATCATCGCCGCGCCGGGACACGTTCCGGTGATCAACGTCCACGCGACGCCGGCCCTCGCGACCGCGGGTTCAGGGGATGTCTTGGCGGGCGTGATCGCCGCGCTTTTGGCGCAGACCGCGCGCGCTTGCAGCGACGCGGCGGCGGCGTCGGCGGCGGCCTGCGCGGGCGTGTGGCTGCACGGCGAGGCGGGGCGGCGCTGCGGCGGTGGTCTGATTGCGGAAGATCTGCCGGACGCGTTGCCGGCGGCCTTGCGCGATCTCGCCCGCCGCGCGAGGAAGACACGCGCTTGGGAATCGCTCAAGCGCCCCATAATGATGGTTGGCGAGGCCGAGCCGCGCGGGCCCGGCGAAGGAGGTGGCGGTGAGCACGAAATCTGATGGGGCCTTCAGCGAGGCCGAAGCGCTCGCCTTCCACAAATTCCCGACCCCCGGCAAATTGGGCGTGCGCGCGACCAAGCCGATGGGCACGCAGCGGGATTTGTCCCTCGCCTACAGCCCGGGCGTCGCCTGGCCCGTGAAGGCGATCGCCGCGGATCCCGATCTCGCTTACGATTACACCTCCAAGGGCAACATGGTCGCGGTCGTCTCCAACGGCACCGCGATTTTGGGGCTCGGCGATTTGGGCGCCATGGCCTCGAAGCCGGTGATGGAAGGCAAGTCGGTCCTGTTTAAACGCTTTGCGGACGTGGATTCCATCGACATCGAAGTCGACGAGCGCGACGTCGACCGTTTTGTGGAGTGCGTGCGCGGCTTCGGCGCGAGTTTCGGCGGCATAAATCTGGAGGACATCTCCGCGCCGGCCTGCTTTGAAATCGAAGAGCGCTTGCGCGAGGCCCTTGATGTTCCCGTGTTTCACGACGATCAGCACGGCACCGCCATCATCGCCGCGGCGGGTCTGATCAATGCGTGCGCCCTCACGGACCGCGCGATGGAGGACCTGAAAGTCGTCATGGTCGGCGCGGGCGCGGCGGGATTGTCAGTGCTTGAATTGATTAAGCGCCTGGGCGTGCGGGATGAAAACGCCGTCGTGATCGACCGCAAAGGCGTGGTTTACAAAGACCGTCCGGGCAATATGCATGCGCGTCTCGCGCGCCACGCCACCGATACTGATGTGCGCACGCTGGATGAGGCTGTGGCCGGGCGCGATTGCTTGTTAGGCCTCTCCGTCGCCGGCGCGGTGACCCAAGACATGGTCCGCTCCATGGCGCGCGACCCGATCATTTTCGCCATGGCCAACCCCGATCCGGAAATCACGCCCGAGCACGTCAAGGCTGTGCGCGGGGATGCGATCATGGCCACGGGGCGTTCCGATTATCCCAACCAAGTCAACAACGTGCTGGGCTTTCCCTACATTTTCCGCGGCGCCCTCGATGTCCGCGCCAAAACGATTAATGAGGAGATGAAACTGGCCGCCGCCCGCGCGCTGGCTGATCTCGCGCGGGAGGACGTGCCCGATGAAGTCGCGGCCGCTTATCATGGCCGGCGCTTGGCTTTCGGGCGTGACTACATCATCCCCACCCCCTTTGATCCGCGCCTGATCTCCTCCATTCCGCCTTATGTGGCCCAAGCCGCGATGGACACGGGCGTGGCGCGCAAGCCGATCCGCGATATGGATGCGTATCGGCGCGGCCTTGAACGTCGGCTCGACCCGTCCGCCGGCTTGATCCAGCGCATTCAAGGCGCAGTGCGCGCGGAGACGCGCACCATCGTCTTCGCGGAGGGCGAGGAGCCGTCCGTCATCCGCGCGGCCTACGCCTTCCAAAGCCAAGGCCTCGGCAAAGCGATTTTGGTCGGGCGCGATGAGCAGGTGCAGCGGAACATGCGCCTGGTGGGGGTGGACGAGAGCGCGGGTCTTGAGATCGCGAATGCGCGCATTTCCGATCGCAACCCTGATTTCGTCGATTTTCTTTATGAGCGCTTGCAGCGGCGGGGTTTTCTCTATCGCGACGTGCAGCGCTGGGTGAATCTCGACCGCAATGTGTTTGCAGCGTGCATGGTCGCGAAAGGCGACGCCGACGGCATGGTCACCGGCGTTACGCGCCATTTCGACCGGGTGTTGGGCGAAGTGATGATGGCCCTCGACACGCGCCCGGGCGAGCGGGTGATGGGCATGTCGATCGTCCTGGCGCGCGGCCGCACGCTCTTCATCGCCGACACGAGCGTGCTGGAGTTCCCGGGGCCTGAGGAGTTGGTCGACATTGCGTGCGAAGCCGCCGCCGCGGCCCGGCGGGTGGGCTTCACGCCGCGCGTGGCGTTTTTGAGCTACTCCACCTTCGGCCAACCGCGCGGCGACCGCATGGAGAAGATCACCGACGCGGTGCGCATTCTCGAGCAGCGCGCGCCCGATTTTGAATTCGAGGGCGAGATGGCTGCGGATGTGGCGCTCGATCCCGATCACCGGCGGCTTTATCCGTTCTCGCGTCTTAGCGAACCGGCGAATGTGCTGATTATGCCCGCAATCCACTCCGCCTCGATTTCAGAGAAGCTGCTTGGGGCGGCGGGCGGCGCGACAGTGCTTGGCCCGATCCTTATGGGGCTCGAAAAATCCGTGCAAATCTGCCGCCTTGGCGCGCCCGTCTCCGACATTGTGACGATGGCCACCATCGCGGCGTACGACATGGCCAATCGCGACGCGTTGGATGAGGCGGCCCTGGAGCCTGGGCCCTTGTTCGGCGCGCCCGTGCGCGTCTAAGCGCTGCGCGCGCCCTTGTCGGGGGGCGCAGCCGCCCCACGTGACGCCCGTGCGCCTGCGTCTCAGCCCCGGCGCCTGGGAGAGGTTCGCTATGGCTGACGCCCGCGCGCGCGCCGCGAAAGTCGACATGACTCAAGGGCCGGTGTTCGGCCATTTGTGGCGGTTCATGGCGCCGATGAGCGTCGGCATCTCGGCGTCTATGGCCACCGGCCTTATCGACATGTTTTGGCTGGGGAAACTCGGCGTGACGGCCCAAGCCGCGGCCACCCTCGGCTTTCCCATCGGCTTTGCAGTGTTTTCGGTCGCGATCGGTTTGAGCGCCGGCGCGGTGGCGGCGGTGAGCCCCGCGGTCGCTCGCGGCGATGAGGCGTTGGTGCGGCGTCTGGCGACGGACGCGATCCTGCTCGGCGTGATCGCCGTGGCGGCGGTGTCAGCGATTGGCGCTGTGTGCATCGGCTGGGCCCTGGCGGGTCTCGGCGCGGAGGGCGAACTCCTCACGCTGTCCACGACTTACATGCGCATTTGGTTTTTTGGGGTGATTTTTATGGCCGGCCCGACAATTGGCGGCGCAATCCTGCGCGCTGTCGGGATGGCGGTGTTGCCAAGCGTGATCATGGTCTCCACGGCGGTGGTGAACATGATCCTCGACCCGCTGTTGATTTTCGGTCTTGGGCCGGTTCCGGCCCTTGGCGTCGCCGGCGCGGCGCTCGCCACAGTCCTCGCCAACACGGTGTCGTTTGTGTTGGTCGCCTATCTTCTCGTCGTGCGCGAGCGGCTTGTGGCCGTCACCATGAGCTCGTGGGAGCACATGCGCGCCCATTGGGCGCAGGTGGCGCGGGTCGGGCTGCCGGCGGCGAGCTCTAATATGATCAACCCGCTGGCCCTTGTGGTGGTGAGCGCCACCTTCACGCGCTTGGGCGAGGAGGCGCTGGCCGGCTTTGGCGTCTCCAGCCGCATCGAGATGTTCGCCACGATTCCCATGTTCGCGTTGTCAGCGGCGATGGCGCCGGTGGTCGGGCAAAATCTTGGTGCGGGACGCATGGACCGCGTGCGCCAAGCGTTTCGGTCGTCTTATCAGTTTTGCGTCGCCTGGAGCGCGGCGTTGGCGCTGGTGCTGGGCCTTGCGGGCGGGGTGCTGGCGGGCCTGTTCACCGACGATCCTGCGACCCAGGGCGTGGCGCGCACATCCTTGCTGATCTTGCCCATGACGTTGTGGGGCTATGGCGCGATTTTCGTCTCTTCGGCGGGCTTTAACGGCCTCAGCCGACCCTTGCCGGGCTTAGCCATGACTGTGGCGCGATCGCTGGGCCTTTATGCGCCGGCGGCGTGGATCGGGGGCTCCCTCGGCGGCGTGACGAGCGCCTTCGCCGCGATGGCGGCCGCCAACGCGCTCGCGGGAACTGTGGTGATGTGGTGGGTGCTTGCGCGGGCCTATCCGCCGGCGACCGTCGGCGGCGGCCTCACAGACCCCGGCCCCGCCGCGACGCCGGCCGCGCCCAACACCTGAGCGGCGACGCTCATCGCCCGCTCCGCATCCCCCTTGACGGGGGCTTGAGCGCGAAAAACCACTTGCATTCGGCTGGGAACGCGGTGTCCCCTAGCACGTATGAGCGACCGCGCGATCACGCCCCGGCCCCATTTGGCGCATCTGAGCCCCTATCAACCCGGCGGCAAGCTCGCTTATGACGGGCCGATCGCTTTCCTCGCCTCCAATGAAAACCCCTTAGGCCCAAGCCCCGCTGCGGTCGCGGCCATGGCGGAGGCGGCGCGGGGCGTGCATCTGTATCCCGATCCGAGTTATGGCGCGCTGCGGGAGGCGATCGCCGCCACCCACGGCCTTGAGGATGTGGAGCGGATCATTGCTGGCGCGGGGTCTGATGAGGTCCTGGACCTGCTCATCCGCGCCTACGCCGGGCCGGGCGATGAGGTGCTGCACACCGCGCATGCGTTTGCGATGTATCGGATTGGCGCGTTGGCCCACGGCGCGACGCCCGTGGCGATCGCTGAACGCGCTCTCACGGCCGACATTGACGCGCTGGCCGCGCGAGCCGGGCCTGCGACAAAACTCGTGTTCCTGGCCGATCCCAACAACCCCACAGGCACTATGGTCGGGGCGGCGGCGATTAAGCGTCTGCGCGCGGCGTTGCCTGCGCACACGCTTTTGGTGATTGACGGGGCGTACGCGGAGTGTGTCGATCCGGCGGTCTACGCCGACGTGATGGCGTTTGCGCGCGATCGCGAGGATGTGGCGGTCACGCGCACCTTCTCCAAGCTCTATGGATTGGCGGCCGTGCGCCTGGGCTGGGTCTATGCGCCGCCGGCGACGGCGGCGCTTCTCCAGCGCATGCGCAGCCCCTTCAACGTGACGAGCGTGGCGGAGGCGGCTGGGCGGGCGGCCCTCGCGGATCGCGCGCATGTGCAGGCGAGCGTCACGCATTTGACGCAAGAGCGCGCCCGCTTGCGTGAGGCTTTGACGGCGATGGGATTTGCGACGCCGGAATCCCACGGTAATTTCCTGCTGCCCCAATTCCCGGGCGTGGCGGCGGCCGCGGATGCAGCCGCGCATCTGCGCACGCGCGGCGTCCTGGTCCGTGAGGTGGCGGGCTATGGCTTGCCGGACCGCTTGCGCATCTCCATCGGCCAAGCGCCGGATCACGAGCGCCTGCTGTCAGGTCTTGCGGAGTGGATGGCGCGCGCGCCCGAGACGCTCGCGACGTCTTAGCCGGCGTTGGGCGCGGGGCTGCCGTGAGTCGAGCTGACGTCGAGAATCGCGCCCTCAATGCGGACAATATCGCCCGTCGCATCAAAGAGAATCGGCGTATCATCGAGTGGTTGTAAGAGCTCCATCACCGTCGCCGCGCCATAGCGCCCCGCGATGGTGTAGCGGATAAAGCTCTGTGTGTGAGCGTGCATCCTGCGTCGTCCTTTCGCAAACACGACCCGGCCCCGACGCGTAGTACGGGCGTAGAGTGTTAACGAGCCGTTAACGCCGCGCGCGCCGTGCGTGCGTCGGGACGTTGGTTGACGGCGTCGCGCCCGACGTCGATATAGCCTGCGACGCGGATGTGGCGGAATTGGTAGACGCACCAGATTTAGGTTCTGGCGCTGAGAGGCGTGGGGGTTCGAGTCCCTCCATCCGCACCATCTCCGTCTGCGCCGCCGCGTGCGACGATGGCTGCGACGACGCACCCGTTGGATGAACGCGGGTGCGTGGCCTCATACCGCACCCGCCAGGCCGCGCTCAGCGGTGCTCACGCGCTGATCCGTCCCGACCGAACACGCCGCCTGCGCCAGCCTCGGCGACCCGTTTAAACGAAAATGCACCGGTCAGGCGGCATGACACCGGGTACCCCACCTTGGACCCCGAGGCGTTCACTGATGCTCGACCCTTATCTGATCGCCGCTGTTGAATATGTGACGCCGGACGAAAACAATGTCGGCTTTAACGAGCCGGTGGGGGTCTCCGTCGGCGCGATCGTGCCGGTCGGCGCGCGCCGCGCCATCGGCCTCACCTACTCCGCCGTGACCCCCGAGGTTGTGGCGTTCAACTCCTTCGAGACGACGAATGTCACCGGACATGTCGCGATCCAGTCTTTGACGCTTGATGTTCGCGAACGGATTTTTCGCACGAACGCGTGGATCTCTGTGGGCGCGGGCTACGGCAGTCAACGCTATGCGGTCAACGGCGACTTCATGGGGCAGACGGGCACGTTTGAGATTTCCGAGACGCTGAGCGGCGTGGTGTTGAGGGGCGGGGTGCACTTCAATGTGCCGAAAGCGCCGTTTGAGCTTGCCGCCGTTTACACCACGACACTTGACCGTCCTTACCAAGTTGACGTGACGCAAGCGCCCGAGCCTGTCGACACACAGGGAATAAACCGACAATATACAGTGCGCCTATCCTACAAGTTCTGGCTCGGTTAACAGGGCGTCATCACGTCCGCCGCCGTCAGCCTCGGTCTGAGCGCCGGTGTGCGGGGCGGCGAGACACAAACGTTCGACCCTCGCACGCCCCGCGCGGATCGGCGTCCAGGGGTCGTGACGGCGCGGCGTCGGCGCGGTCCACAGACGCGCGGTTGTCAGCGATATGCCCGCGTGACATAAGCGCTCGCTCCGCGCTGTTCACCCGCCGCCTTTCGCAGACCGTGAAATCATGAATGTGACCGAAAAAGAGGCCGCCGGCCTTAGCCGCACCTTTCACATCACCATCCCGCGCGCGGACCTCGCTGCGCGCTTGGATGCGCGTATCGATGAGATCAAAGATCAGGTCCGGCTGAAGGGCTTTCGCCCGGGCAAAGTGCCCGCAAGCCACATCCGCCGCATGTTCGGCCGCTCCATGATGGATGAAATCGTCGAGGCCGCGGTCAGCGAGACCACGCAACAGACCCTCGATGAGCGGGAGCTGCGCGCCGCCTCCACGCCGGAAATCTCGGTGTCGAGCGACTCCGAGGCGGTGTCGAAGGGCGATGAGGATCTTGAATACGAAATGCGCGTGGAGGTGATGCCCACCTTCACGCCGGCGGATCCGCGCGCGATTACGCTGGAGCGTTTGACCGCAAAACCGTCTGACGCGGATGTCGATGCGGCCTTGGCGGAACTCGCAAGCAATCAAAAAGTTTTTGAAAACAAGGGTGACGCCGCCGCCGAAGATGGCGACGCCGTGGTCGTGGATTTCACCGGGCGCGTCGACGGCGAGGCGTTTGACGGCGGCGCGGCGGAAGACGCCGAAATCGTGATCGGCGCCGGCCGGCTGATCCCCGGCTTTGAAGAGCAGCTGATCGGCGCCACCGCCGGGACGGACGTGCAGGTCGAGGTGACGTTTCCCGAGGATTACGCGCGCGGGGATTTGCAAGGCCGACCGGCGGTGTTCGACGTCTCCGTCAAAGAGGTCCGCGCGCCGCGCGTGTTGGACGTCTCAGAGGAGCTCGCCACGCAAGTCGGGTTTGAAGACCTCGGCGCTCTCACCGAGGCCGTGCGCGCGAATTTGGAGCGGGACTTCACGGCCCAAATCCGCCAGCGCGTGAAGCGGCGGTTGTTAGACGCCCTCGACGATCTCCATGATTTTGAGCTGCCGCAGCGCATGGTGTCAGCGGAATTCGACCAGATTTGGCGTCACGTCAAAGCCGATTTCGACGCCGGGCGCATTGAGGACGCCGACGCTGATAAGACCGAAGAGCAGTTGCGCGAGGAGTACCAGGTTATCGCCGCGCGCCGGGTGCGCCTTGGGCTTGTGTTGGCGGAAATCGGTCGTGAAGCCGGCGTGGAGGTTCCTGAAGAGGAGTTGGCGCGGGCGGTGAACGCTGAAGCGCGCCGCCATCCCGGGCGCGAGCGCGAAGTTGCGGAGTATTTCCAATCCAACGCCGCCGCGCGGATGCAGCTGCGCGCCCCGCTGTTTGAAGAAAAAGTTGTGGATTACATCCTCGAATTGGCGACCGTCACCGATGTGGAGACCGATCGCGAAACCCTCTTCGCGGACGAGTGATCTCAGCCTGCGGCGACGCGCCTTGCGCGGCGGGGGTTGCGCGCGGGCGCGACTGACGAAATATCAGGACACAGGTGTCATGTCCTCACGCGGGCGTCGCGGAGCGCCCGTGACCCCGTTGCGCCGTCCGGCGCCGCCGATTTCCGACGCACAAGGAGCGCGCGATGTCTCGTACCGTCGAAACCATGATGAATCTCGTGCCGATGGTGGTGGAGCAAACCAGCCGGGGCGAGCGCGCCTACGACATTTTCTCGCGGCTGCTGAAGGAGCGCATCATTTTCCTCACCGGGCCGGTCGAGGACGGGATGGCGAGCTTGGTCGTAGCGCAGCTCCTGTATTTGGAGTCCGAAAGCCCGAAGAAAGACATCGCGATGTACATCAACAGCCCGGGCGGCGTGGTGACGTCGGGTTTGTCGATTTATGACACAATGCAGTACATCAAAAGCCCGGTGTCGACTGTGTGCGTCGGCCAAGCGGCCTCGATGGGCTCGCTGCTGCTGGCGGCTGGCGAGCCGGACATGCGCATCGCCCTGCCCCACGCGCGGGTCATGGTGCATCAACCATCAGGCGGATACTCCGGCCAAGCGTCTGACATTGAGCGGCACGCCGAGGACATTATCCGCGTGAAGCGCCGGCTGAATGAGATTTACGTGAAGCACACGGGCCAGGACTACGATCGCATCGAAAACACGCTCGATCGTGATTACTTTATGTCGGCCGAAGATGCGCGGGAGTTTGGAATTGTCGATCATGTCTATGAAACGCGCGTCGACACGGGCGCCGAGGACGCCGGCTAAGGGGGGCGCGGCGCGCTATGGCTTGATCCGGATTGTTCCTTCGTGATCGAATGCAAACTGCCCTCGCGGGTGATGACGGCCTAGGCTTTGCAAGGTCGCCGCGAAAGCCGGAGCCCTGCTGGGCCCGGCGTGGCCGACGGGAGTGATTATGGCGAACACACCGCAAAAAACGGGCGGCGACGGCAAGAGCACGCTCTATTGTTCCTTCTGCGGCAAGAGCCAGCACGAGGTCCGCAAGCTCATCGCCGGTCCGACCGTGTTCATTTGCGATGAATGCGTCGAATTGTGCATGGACATCATTCGCGAGGAGACGAAGTCGTCGCTCGTGAAGTCCCGCGAAGGGGTGCCAAGCCCCCGTGAGATTTGCGACGTGTTGGACGATTATGTGATCGGCCAGCAGCACGCCAAGCGCGTGCTGTCGGTGGCTGTCCACAATCATTACAAGCGGCTCAATCACGCGACTCAAAGCGCGGATGTGGAGTTGGCGAAATCCAACATTTTGCTGATCGGCCCGACGGGCTGCGGCAAAACGCTACTCGCCCAAACGCTCGCGCGCATTCTCGACGTGCCGTTTACGATGGCCGACGCCACGACGCTGACGGAGGCCGGCTATGTCGGCGAGGATGTGGAGAACATCATCCTGAAGCTGCTGCAATCGGCCGATTACAATGTCGATCGCGCCCAGCGCGGCATTGTCTACATTGATGAAGTCGACAAAATCAGCCGCAAGTCCGACAACCCCTCCATCACCCGCGATGTGTCGGGCGAGGGCGTCCAGCAAGCGCTGTTAAAGATTATGGAGGGCACCGTCGCTTCCGTGCCGCCGCAAGGCGGGCGCAAGCATCCCCAGCAGGAATTCCTGCAAGTGGACACGACCAACATCCTCTTCATTGTCGGCGGCGCCTTCGCGGGGCTTGAAAAAGTCATCGCCCAGCGCGGCAAAGGCTCGTCCATCGGCTTCGGCGCGGATGTGCGCGAAGATGATTCGCGGCGCACCGGCGAAATCCTGCGCGATGTGGAGCCGGAGGATCTGTTGAAGTTCGGGCTCATTCCGGAATTTGTCGGCCGTCTGCCGGTGATTGCGACGCTGGAAGACCTCGACGAAGAAGCGCTGGTGAAAATCCTGACCGAGCCGAAGAACGCGCTCGTGAAGCAGTATCAGCGCTTGTTCGAGATGGAGAATGTCAGCCTCACCTTCACCGACGACGCCTTGCACGCCACGGCGCGCCGTGCGATCGCGCGCAAAACGGGCGCGCGGGGGCTGCGATCGATCCTGGAAGGCGTGTTGCTGGAGACGATGTTTGATTTGCCGAGCCTTGAAGGCGTCGAAGAGACCGTGATCAACGCCGATGTGGTGGAGGGTCGCGCTGCGCCCTTAATGATTTACTCCGAACGGCGCAGCGGCGGCGGCGTGGCCTCTTAGCGTCACGACGGGGCTGCGAACGCCGGCGTCGGGCGCGTGCGGGACGCACAGAGCGCCCGCGTTCCGGACAGCCGGCGTCCGCGGCCGACCTCGTGGGGAGGGCGCGCTTGAACGGGCGGACGCGACGCGCCACATCCACCGTGACGAACGGGCGACGGTCATTCCGCCGTCCCCGGGGCGCGCACGGATCCTGTGTCCCTTTCACGGAAGACTCAGTGGATCAGGGCACTGTCGCCCGGCGCATGGCGCTGCCCGACAAAGGAGGCGTGAAATGCCTGAGACCATGACCCTGCCTGTCCTGCCTCTTCGCGACATTGTGGTGTTTCCCCACATGATCGTGCCGCTGTTTGTCGGGCGGGAAAAATCCGTGCGCGCGCTTGAAGAAGTGATGCGCAACGACCGCCGCATCTTGCTTGTCACCCAGCGCGACGCCACCGATGACGACCCCGGCGCGGCGGATCTCTACACCGTGGGCGTGGTCGCGACGGTTCTGCAATTGCTCAAGCTGCCGGACGGGACCGTGAAAGTTCTGGTCGAAGGCGGGGTGCGCGCGCGCGTGGAGGATTTGCGCGCTCAAGACGCCTTCCACGAAGCGCAGGTCCAGCTCGTTGACGATGATGGTGAGATCACGCCGGATTTGCGGGCGCTCATGCGCGCGGCGGTGGAGCAATTTGAGAATTATGTAAAACTCAACCGCAAAGTCTCCTCTGAAGTCGTCACCAACATGTCCCAGCTGGAGGAGCCGGGAAAACTGGCGGATTCCATCGCCGCTCATTTGGCGGTGAAGATCGGCGACAAGCAGGATTTGCTGGAGACGCTGAAAATCGGCGAGCGGCTTGAGCGTGTGTACACCATGATGGAGAGCGAGATCTCCGTCCTGCAAGTCGAGAAGAAGATCCGCTCGCGCGTCAAACGGCAGATGGAGAAAACTCAGCGCGAGTATTATCTGAATGAGCAGATGAAGGCGATCCAACGCGAGTTGGGTGAAGCCGAAGAAGGCCGCGACGAGCTTTCCGAACTGGAAGAAAAGATCGCCAACACCCGGCTTTCGAAAGAGGCTCGGGCGAAAGCCGATGCGGAACTGAAAAAACTCCGCCAAATGAGTCCGATGTCGGCGGAATCGACGGTCGTGCGCAATTATCTCGACTGGATGATTTCCTTGCCCTGGGGCAAACGCAAGCCGGTCAATCGCGACCTTCAAGCCGCGGAGGACGTGCTCGACGCCGATCATTATGGGCTGGAGAAAGTCAAAGAGCGGATTTTGGAGTATCTCGCGCTGCAAACGCGCACGGAGAAAGTCCGCGGCCCGATCCTGTGCTTAGTCGGCCCGCCGGGCGTCGGAAAGACCTCCCTCGGCAAATCCATCGCCCGCGCCACGGGACGCGAGTTTGTGCGCGTGTCGCTCGGCGGCGTGCGTGATGAAGCCGAGATCCGCGGCCACCGGCGCACCTATATTGGCTCCATGCCCGGCCGGATCATCCAAAGCATGAAGAAGGCGAAGTACGCCAATCCCCTCTTCTTGCTCGATGAAATCGACAAAATGGGCGCGGATTTCCGCGGCGATCCGTCCGCGGCGTTGCTGGAAGTGTTGGACCCAGAGCAAAACGGGACGTTCAACGACCACTATCTTGAGGTCGATTATGATTTGTCGGACGTGATGTTCATCACCACGGCGAACAGCCTCAACATGCCCCAGCCTTTGCTAGACCGCATGGAGATCATCCGCCTGCCCGGCTACACCGAGGATGAAAAGGTGGAGATCGCTAAGCGCCACCTGATTCCCAAACAAGCCGAAGCGCACAATCTCTCGGGCGAGGAATGGTCCGTTGATGACGGCGCGTTGCGCGACATGATCCGCTATTACACCCGCGAAGCCGGCGTGCGCAGCCTTGAGCGCGAGGTCGCAAAGCTCGCGCGGAAAACTGTGCGCGACATCGCCTCGGGCAAGACGGACGCCGTGGCCGTCACAGCGGAGCATTTGCCTGACATGCTCGGCGTGCGCCGCTTCCGCTTCGGCGTCACTGAGGTGCAGGACCAAATCGGCGTCGTCAACGGCCTCGCCTGGACGGAGGTCGGCGGCGACATCCTCACGGTCGAGGCGGTGGCGATGCCCGGCAAAGGCAAAATGACCATCACCGGCAACCTCAAGGACGTGATGAAGGAATCGATCTCAGCGGCGAATTCCTTCGTGCAGAGCCGCGCCACGACCTTCGGCATCCGCCCGCCGGTCTTCCGTCAGCAAGACATTCACGTGCACGTGCCCGAAGGCGCGACGCCCAAGGACGGGCCTTCCGCGGGCGTGGCGATGATCACGGCCATGGTGTCGGTGCTGACGGGCGTGCCGGTGCGCCGCGATGTCGCTATGACGGGCGAGATTACGCTGCGCGGGCGGGTGCTGCCCATTGGCGGTCTGAAAGAGAAGCTCTTAGCGGCGCTGCGCGGCGGCGTGAAGACGGTGCTGATCCCCAAAGACAATGAAAAGGATCTCGCCGACATTCCCGAGAATGTGCAGGATGGTCTTGAGATCATCCCCGTGCAGACTGTCGATGAAGTGCTGGCTTACGCGTTGGCGGGAACGCTTGCGCCGATCACGTGGACGGATGAGGACGACGCTGGGGTGATGCCCCCGCCGGACGAGGGCGACGACGCGCCCCACGCGCCCCGGCACTGACGGCGCATGCGTCCGTGACGCACACTGGGGCCCGGCGGGTGACCGCCGGGCCTTTTGCGTCTCACACGCCCCGCTGCACGGAGACGCCGCCGTCCACCACCATCGCCGCGCCGGTCATGAAGCTTGACGCGTCGCTGGCGAGGTAAAGCGCCGCACGGGCGATCTCCTCGGCCTGAGCCAGCCGGCCGAGCGGGTAAAGCTGGGCCAACGCGCCCCGCGCGTCGGGCG
>CAZMSO010000009.1:0-4216 GCA_964568975.1 uncultured Caulobacterales bacterium
CGCGCCCCCGCCAGGGAGGAGCGCGGCGGCCCCTGCACCCAGGCGCTGGAGCCATGGCGCTTTCCCGCGCGCCCGTGACGCAAACGCGCGCGCCCCATGCGCGCCTGTGCGTCGGCGACGGATCGCTCGCGCTTACTCCCCAGCCGCCTCCCCAGCCGCGTCGCGCGCCTCATCAACACCGCCGGCGCCGAGCATGTCATCGACAAAAAGGCCCGCGTCTTTGCGTACATGCGCCTCAATCGCGGCGGCCATGTCCGGGTGATCCAGCAGGAATTGGCGCGCGTTTTCACGCCCCTGGCCGATCCGCTCCGCGCCATAAGAGTACCACGCGCCGGACTTCTCGACCGCGCCGGCTTTCACGCCCAGGTCCAGGATCTCGCCTGTTTTGGACACGCCCTCGCCATACAAAATGTCAAACTCCACCTCCCGGAAAGGCGGTGCGACCTTGTTCTTGACGACTTTGACTTTGGTTTGGTTGCCGATCACTTCATCGCGGCGTTTCAGCGCGCCGATGCGGCGGATGTCCAATCGCACCGAGGCGTAAAATTTCAAGGCGTTGCCGCCCGTGGTGGTTTCGGGATTGCCGAACATGACGCCGATCTTCAAACGGATCTGGTTGATGAAAATCACCAGCGTCTTGGATTTCGCGATAGAGGCGGTGAGTTTGCGCAGAGCCTGGCTCATCAGCCGCGCTTGCAGGCCCGGCAGGCTGTCGCCCATTTCGCCTTCCAGCTCAGCGCGGGGAGTCAGCGCGGCCACGGAATCAATGACAAGAATGTCCACCGCCCCGGAGCGCACAAGCGTGTCAGCGATCTCCAAGGCCTGTTCACCGGCGTCCGGCTGGGAGATCAAAAGCTCGCCCACATCCACGCCAAGCTTGGCCGCGTAGACGGGATCGAGCGCGTGTTCAGCGTCAATAAAGGCGGCCACGCCGCCAGCCTTTTGCGCCTCCGCCACGCAATGGAGCGCCAGCGTCGTCTTGCCGGAGGACTCCGGTCCATAAATCTCGACAATCCGCCCGCGGGGCAGGCCGCCTATGCCCAGCGCAATGTCTAACCCGAGCGAGCCGGTGGAGATGGCGTCCACATCCACGGCGTCGGCCTGGCCGAGCTTCATGATCGAGCCTTTGCCGAAGGCGCGATCAATCTGCGCTAACGCGGCGTCGAGCGCCTGGCGCTTGTCGTTGTGAGACGTCTCAACCACTCGTAAATCCGCCGCGCTCATATCCGTCCTCACTGTTTCATGCGCCTTGATTCGCCGCAATGTGAGGAGACTGCGGCGCTTCGCCCAGAAAGTCTAGAACAAAATATGAACAACCGGAGATTTTATCCGTCGCTCCCCGACGATCGCGCCGCCGCCAGCGCCTCGCGCGCGGTCTCAATCAGCGCAGACGCCGTGCGATCGGCCCGGTCGGGCGCCGCCGCGTCACGCCTGGCCCCGCTTGATATCGGCCTTCGCCGCCAGCAGCACTTTCACCCGCCGCGCCAACTGGTCGAGCTTAAAGGGCTTGGCGAGGAAATGGACATGCTCGGCGTCGCCCAGCAGATCATTGAATTCATTCTCGGCGTATCCGGAGATGAAAATCACCGGCGCATCGCCCAGGGCCTCACGCGCAGCGCCCAAAAAAGTCGGCCCGTCCATCTCCGGCATCATCACGTCGGAGATCACGAGATCAAGCTCGCCCTCATACTCCTCGACGGTCTCAAGGGCGTCGCGGCCGTCTTCGGCCTGAAGCACCTCATAACCCTGGGCCTCCAGCATGCGGGCGGTGAAGGCGCGCACGGCTTGGTTGTCCTCGACCAGCAAAATCCGTCCGACGCCGGAGAGATCCGTCGTCTCTTCCTCCCGCGCCGCGATCGCCGCCTCCGCGGCCACCCGCTCGGCGGCGGCCTCGGCGGCCTCGGCTTCTTCAGCGCTGCAAGCGGGCACGTACATGCGAAAGGTCGTGCCGACGCCGACGTCGGATTCCGCCAGCACATGGCCGCCCGCTTGGCGCGCCGCGCCAAACACCGTCGCGAGGCCGAGGCCTGTGCCGTCGCCATGTTCCTTGGTGGTGAAGAAGGGCTCAAACACCTTCTCCAGCGTGGCTTTGTCCATGCCGGCGCCCGTGTCGCGCACTTCAATGACGGCGTAATCGCCTTCAGCCACCTCTTCATCGACCCGCGGATCAGCCGTCAGCTCCGCGTGGTCAGCGCCGCGGGTCTTGATCTCCAACAGCCCCGCGGGGTGACCCTCCATCGCGTCGCGCGCGTTGGACGCCAGGTTCATCAACGCGCTTTCAAGCTGGGCGCGGCCCATTTTCACCGCCGGCACGTCGCGGCCGAGAATGGTCTCCACCCGCACTTTTTCACCGACCAGTGGACGCAACCACACGCCGGCGTCCGCGACGAACGCGCTGACGTCGATCACCTCCGGCTTGACAGTCTCTTGGCGTGCAAACGCCAACAGCTGGCGCAGCAACGCCTGGCCGCGGGCGACGTGCTGCTCAAGCTCGACCAAAAACGGATATGACGGGTCGCCCAAGGGATGGCGGCGCATCAGCTCATAGGTGGAGCCCACCACCGCCTGCAGCATGTTGCGCATATCGTGAGCGACGCCGCCCGCGAGGGTGCCGATCGCCTTCATTTTCTGGCTGTGGAAGAGCTGGCCCTCGAGCTCCTTTTGCACCGTAACGTCCACGAGATACGCAGTCAGGCGTCCGCGCGCGTCGGGCGCGAAGTACAAATGCACGAAAGGCGCGCCTTGGCGCGCTGCGGCGCCTTTGACGGCGAGCTTGGCTTCAATGGGCGCGGCCGCATCGGCCTCGGCCCGCTCAAACCGCTCGCGCTGCTCAGCCGCTTCAATCGTGAACAGATCCGCAAAGCGCGCGCCCGGCGCGGCGGCCCCATCGGTCATGCTCAACAGCGCCGGGTTGGCGTCGAGGACGGAGGCTTCCTCCGGCGCGCCGCGGTCGAGCCGCGCAACGCCGAACGGAGCGTTGGCGAACATGGGATCCATCGTGCTCGCCGCCACGGCCGTAGACGTCGCCGCCATCGCCTGGGCGACGCCCATGGGCGCTGCGCCGCCGGCGCGCGCATAGACCACGGAGCGGGAGTAGACCGCCGTCTGATCGGCGGCCTCTGCGGGTTCCGGCCACGTCGTGACCAGCAAGGCCGGCGCGGCGATGCCGTCGCGCGCGCGCAACGTCACTTCACTGCGCACCGGCGCGCCGACGGCCGCCTTCGGCCGGCCGAGCGCGCGCAACGCCTCGCCCGCCACGAAATGACCGACGCGCAAATCCGGACGGTTCGCCGCCGGCCCCAACCACTCCCGCAGCGTGCCGTTGACGTAAACGACGCGGCCATCCGGCGTGGCGGAGAAAAACCCAATCGGGGCGTCATCAAGGAGATCGTCGGGTTGGACTTGACCGTCCTCCGCGCCCACGCCCGTCAGCGGCAGCTCGCGCGCGCGCCACAGCGAGCGGCCATCGGGGAGCGGCGCCACCTCCAGCTCAAACCGCCGCGAGCGACGATCCAGGCCAAAAGGCGCTGTGGGCAAGCGCTCACGCAATGTCTCACCCGCCCGCGCCGCGCGCGCTAGGCGAAACACCGCCGCGGCGATGGCCGGGTGTGCGCCAAGCACGCGGTCAAACCCCGGCGGGCGGGCGCTTTCGCCCAACACCCCAGCCTCATCGCTTAAACGCCGCATCGCGGCGTTCGCAATGCGCGGCGCGCCATCGCGGTCGAGAATCAGCGCGGGGTCCGGCAAAGCCTCAAACGCGCCGGCCGTCTCCTCCACCCGCCAATCATCAGGCCCCTTCGGACGCGGACGCAAGCGCGCGGAAAACGCGCGCCCCGACGCGACGCCGTAAAGAACCAACGCGCCGGCCGCAGCAAGGCCGAGCAACAAAATTAAGCCCGTGACGCCCACCGCCGCCGGCGCGAGCGTCGCCACCGCGGCGGCCAAAAACACCACCGCCCCGCCGCCCCAAAACGCCGCGCGGCGCCAAAACGGCGCAATCGCTAAGGCCGCGTCTTCGGCGGCCGGCTCCTGCAAGCGCTCACGCCCCGGATCAAACGCCTGGGCGTCAGCGCGCGGCCCGAAGGCCGACCCCCCGGGAGCCCCCGAAGTCGCGCCCGAAGTCGTCCCCAAAGGCGCCCCCAAAGGAGCCCCACGCGCCGGAGCCGCCCCATCCTTCGCGCCAGAACCTCCGAGGCCGCCCGCGGCGGCGGCCGCA
>CAZMSO010000009.1:4316-11227 GCA_964568975.1 uncultured Caulobacterales bacterium
AGCCGCCCCATCCTTCGCGCCAGAACCTCCGAGGCCGCCCGCGGCGGCGGCCGCATCCGGCGTGTCCTCAGGCGCGACGGCGCGGGCCGATCCTGCAGCGGTGCGTCTCATCGCGGGCTCTCCCGTCTCAGGGGCGCGCCCGCCGCCAGCGGCGGCGCAGCCCGAATCATCCACGCTCAACGTTATCACCCTCCGGCGCGGCGCGCGCGCGGCGCGGCGCGCTTTCCACCGTCGCGACGCGCGGCGCGGCCCTGAGCCACGTGCAAGACCGCGCCGATCACCCGCGCCACGGCGATGTAATGGCTTTCAGGAATGGGCTTATCGAGGTCGGCGGTCTCGTAAAGCGCGCGCGCCAAAGGCGGCTCGACCATAATCGGCACGCCATGGGCGTCTGCGACTTCGCGGATCTTCAACGCAAGCACGTCGACGCCCTTGGCCACGCATATCGGGGCGGGCGCGATGTCGGGATCGTACTTCAACGCCACCGCGTAGTGAGTCGGGTTGGCGATGACGACCGTGGCGCCGGGCACGGCGGCCATCATGCGCTTGCGCGCGCGCTCCATGCGGACTTGGCGCAAGCGCGCTTTCACCACGGGATCGCCCTCCGCGTTTTTATGCTCGTCCTTCACATCGCGGCGCGACATGCGCTGCTTTTTCAACCAGGACATGCGCTGACCCACGAAATCCGCGGCCGCCACCAGCGCAAACACCGCCAGCGCCGCAATCAGCATCATCACCACGAGGTCGCGCGCTTCGCGCAGGATCGCCAGCGGCGGCGCGCCCACCAAGGCCGTCAGGCGGTCGCGCTGGGGCCACACCACCGCCCCTGCCGCGGCTCCCACAATGACGAGCTTCGCCAGGCCCTTCGCGAAATTGGCGAGCGCGGCGGGCCCAAACAGCCGTTTCGCCCCCGCGATCGGCGAGATCTTAGAGAGCTCCGGCTTCATCCGCTCAGTGGTGAACAAAAAGCCCGTCTGCCCGCCTTGGGCCAGCACCGCCGCCAGCGCCAAGACCGCCAAGGGCGCGGCGAGCGCCAGCGCCGTCACGCGTGCGGCGCCGGCGGCCGCGCGCCGCGCGCCGGACCCGTCCACGCTCAGCTGATGGGCGTGGGCGAAATAGCCCGGCAACCCATCCGCCAACACGGACGACACAAAGCCCGACAGCCCGGCGATCACCCCGCCTGCAGCGACAAGCGCGACAAAGCTCGCCACCTCCTGGCTGCGCGCGACATCGCCTTTTTTGCGCGCCTCCTGGAGTTTTTTCTCCGTCGGCTCTTCAGTTTTTTCGCTCTCGTCCTGCTCGGCCATGGCGCAGCTACACCATCGAGGCCACGAACGCCTGCGCGTGGTCCAGCCACAGCAAAAGCCCCGCGCCAAACGTCGCCGCGAACATAATCACGCCGAGCAAAACGTTCAGCGGCATCGCCACGAAAAACACCTGAAGCTGGGGCATCAAGCGGGCGAGCACGCCGAGGCCGAAATTGAACACCAGCCCAAACACTAACAGCGGCGCGGCCATACGGATCGCTAAGTCAAAGGCTTCCGTGAACACCGCCAGCGCGAGGGCCGCGAAATCCCCCGTCGCGACGGGCGCGCCGGGCCCAAGCGTTGCATAGCTTTCCGCTAAGGCCTGCAACAGGCCGTGGTGGAGATTGACGCTGAACATCAGCGTAATCGCGGAGAGATTGAGAAACGCGCCATAAATCGCGCCTTGCTGGCCTTGGGAAGGATCAAAGGAGACCGCCAGCGCCATGCCGGCTTGGGTGGCGATGATTTGGCCCGCCACCGCCATCGCCGAGAGAAGAAGGCGCGTCATCGCTCCCAGCGCGAGGCCCACCACCACTTCGCCGGCCACAAAAAGCCCAAGGCCGAGCGCGCTCTCAGGCGGGGCCGGCGTACGCGCGCCCGCAATCGGCGCCAGCGCCAGCGCCAACACAAGCGCAAACGCCAATCGCACCCGCGCCGGCGGGCCTGGCTCCGCGAACCCCGGCGTCACCATCACCAGCGCGCCCGTGCGGGCGAACACCAGAAGCACCGCAAACGCGGTCTCCATCAGCTCACCGCCCAAAGCGCCCACGCTACATGCCCGCCATGCGCGTAAAGATGCGCACCGCCAAGCCGTGCAAAAGCCCGCCCATAAACGGCGTCAGCACCAGCATCGCGAGGAACACCGCCACAATTTTCGGCACAAAAACCAGGGTCATTTCCTGGATTTGCGTCAGCGCCTGCACCAGCGCGACCGCGACCCCCACCACAAGGCCCACCAACAAGATCGGACCCGAGGCCGCAATCGTCACCCAGATCGCGTCGCGTCCGACATCCAGCACCTCCGGTCCGGTCATCGCGCCCTCCTCGTGCTTGGGGCCTCCGGCCCGCCCTCGACAGGCGCCCGCGCGCCATCGTTGAATGGGGTCATAGCCGCAGCCGCCTTAACAACGGCCCGCCGTGATCGGGAGAACCTCATGACGCCACGCCGCATGCCACGCCTCGCCGTCGTCCTCAGCGCCGCGGCCCTCGCCGCGTGCGGGCCCGGCGCGCCCGCGCCCGAGCCGTCTGCACCTCCCGCGACCGCCGGCGCCGACGCGGCCGCGTCGGCGCCGGCGTCCTCGACGGACGCCGCAGTCGCAGCGTTCTTCGAGGCGTTTTATGAACGCCAACTTCTGCGGTCCCCCACGACCCTCACCCGCATCGGCCGGCGCGAGCGGTATGGCGAATGGGGCGATCCTTCGCCGGCCTACACAGCTCAGTCCTTCGCGCTCCTGAAGGAGGCCATGGCGACGCGCGCGCGCTTCGATGACAGCGCGGCCAGCCCGCAGACCGCGCTCTCTTTGCGTTTGTTCGACGCCCGCTACGGCCCGCTCGTGGAAGCCCACGAGCAATGGTCGGATTACGTCAACGCAGTCACGCCGCTTGGCGTGAGCAACCGCACGTATGTGTTCACCCAAATGGGCGGCGCTCACGCCGGCGCGCCGGCGTTTTTGATCAACCAGCACCAAGTCGCCAACGTCATGGAGGCCGAGGCCTATATCGCGCGGCTCCAGGGCGTGAACGCGTATATGGAGGCTCAAATCGCGCGCTCGGCGGCCGCTTTCGCTAAGGGGATCCATCCGCCGCCCTTTGTCTATGACCGAGTGATCGACACTGCGCGCAACATCATCGCCGGCGCGCCGTTCGAGGAGGGCGAGGCGAGCCCGCTCTTGGCGGATTTCCAAGCCAAGGTCGCCGCCCTTGGGCTGAAGGATCCAGAGCGCGCGCGATTGCTCGACGCTGCAAGCGCGGCCATGACCGCCAGCGTCCAACCGGCTTATGAGGCGCTCATTGCCGAGATGCAACGCCAGCAGGCCGCCGCAGCGCCCGGGGACGGCGTGTGGAAGCTGCCGGACGGGGCGGCGTACTACGCCTGGCGATTGCGCCAGCTGACCACCACTGACCTCACGCCCGACCAGATCCATGACTTGGGCCTCGCCAATGTGGCGCGCATTCACGCTGAGATGCGCGCCATTATGGCGGCGGTCGGATTTGAAGGCGCGCTGCAAGATTTCTTTGAATTTCTCCGCAACGACCCCCAGTTTTACTATGACAACACTGATGAGGGCCGCGCGCAGTACCTTGAAGCCGCTCGCGCGGCCATTGAGGCGATGAAAGCGCGCTTGCCGGAGATGTTCACGCGTCTGCCCCAAGCGGACATGATCGTGAAACGCGTGGAGCCATTCCGCGAAAAATCCGCCGGCAAAGCCTTTTATCAAAGCCCCGCATTGGATGGCTCGCGGCCCGGGATCTACTACGCTAATCTTTACGACATGGCGCGAATGCCGACTTATCAGCTGGAAGCGCTGGCGTTCCATGAAGGCATTCCCGGCCACCATATGGAAAACGCCATCACCCAAGAACTCGAGGGGCTGCCGCTATTTCGACGTTTGGGAAATTACACCGTGTTCGCTGAGGGCTGGGCGCTCTACACTGAGAAGCTGCCGAAGGAGTTTGGTTTCTACGAGGACCCCTATTCCGACTTCGGCCGCTTGGCCATGGAGCTGTGGCGCGCGGCGCGCCTGGTCGTGGACACCGGCCTCCACCACAAGCGCTGGACCCGTGAGGAGGCGATCGCCTATTTGCTGGAGAACACGCCCAATCCGCAAGGCGACGCAATCAACGCGATTGAGCGCTACATCGTCATGCCCGGCCAAGCGACGACCTACTTGATCGGGTCGCTGAAGATCCAAGAGTTGCGGGCCGAGGCGGCCGCAGACCTCGGCGCGGCCTTCGACCTGCGCGCTTATCACGATGCAGTCCTCGCGAACGGCCCTGTGCCGCTGGATGTGTTGGAGGAGCGCATCGACGCGTGGGCGGCGGCGGTGAAGGCCGGCTGAGAGCGCGCGGCCACGCGGCGCTCACACCGGCATGCGCATAATCTCTTGGTAAGCGCGCACGACTTGATCGCGCACGGCCACGACCGTCTCCAGCGTCGCTTCCGCGGCCGTGATGGCGGTGACCACCTCCACCAACTCCGCCTCGCCGCGCGCGGCGCTTTGGGCGACCTGCTCCGCCTCGCCCAGCGCGCGCTGGGCGCCGCCGGCGGCTTCGGCGAGCATCGCCGCGAAGTCCGGCCCGCTTTCCTCGCTGGGAACCGCGGGCGCGCCGTCTTCGGATCGTTTGACCGCCTGGGCGTAGGCCTGGGCGGCGGTGAGAGCGTCGAACGCCATCGCGCACTCCTTCGCCAAGCACGCCTTAGCGGCGCAGCAGATCCAGCGTCCGCGCCACCATGGAGCGGCCGGCTTCAATAATGTTGAGATTGGCCTCATACGCCCGCTGAGCCGAGCGCATGTCCATCATCTCAATGAGGGTCCGCACATTAGGATAAAGCACCACCCCCTCGGCGTTCGCCGCCGGGTGGCCGGGCTCATAGCGTTCGGTAAACGGGCTTTGGTCCGGACGCGCGCGCTCCATGCGCGGCACGGTCGCGCCAAGCTCGCGATCAAGCTCCGCTTTAAAAATGGGCACATTGCGCCGATAGGGCGCTGCGCCCGGCGTTTCGCCGACGGCTTCGGCGTTGGCGATGTTTTCCGCCACGACGCGCATGCGGGCGGTTTGCGCGCGCATGCCCGCGGCGGCAATGCTCACTAAGTCGTTTGGCGTCATGGTTCTCCCCGATTGTGGACGCGCGGACGGGCCTTGGGCGGGCGGGCCCGAGCGCTGCGCCTACGCGCCCGGCGCTTGAGCGGCTTGGCGCAGCAAAGCGACGGATTTCTGATAAAGCGACAGCGCCAGCTCATAGGCCCCGCGGGTCGCGCTGACGCGCCCGATTTGTTCTTCAATGACCACGCTGTTGCCGTCGACAGTCTGTTCTGTGTCCGGCGCCTCTTCAGCCCGCCAGGGCCCCGACGCGGACTGCACCGCAATGTGGGCGGGGTCGGTGCGCACGAGCGCCGTCGGCCGCACGCCCGTCTCAGTTGCGCGCCCAAGCGCGGCGCCAGCGTCGCCGTTCATCACGTCACGCGGTGTAAAGCCCGGCGTGTCCACATTCGCAACATTCTCCGCCAGCACCTGCATGCGCGCGCTGTGGAAGCGCAACGCGCCGGCGAGGTCATCAAGCACGGGCATGCCGTTGAGATTCATGACACCATCCTGCCGTTCGCCCGGCAGTTTCTTCCGGTGATGTCAAGAAACCGTGAGCAAAAGTGGGGGTGATGCTTAAGCTTTCTTTCAAGGCGTCTCGATAACACTCGCCAAATGCCACGGTCTTCTCCACTCGCCCCCGTGGACGTCGTGTGGCCCGTCGCGCGTGTGGGTGGGAGCTGCGCCCCATGGATGTGTTCGTGATCGCACGGTATCTCGGCGCGCTGCTGGTGACGTTGGCGCTTATGGGCGCAGCGCTTTATGCGGCGCGGCGGTTCTTGCCCCAGCTCGCCGGCCAGGCCTTGAGCGCGCCCTTGGCGGGCGCGCGGCGCGCGAAGGCGGCGCGGCGCTTGCGCCTGGTGGAGACGCTGACTGTGGATCCGCGCCGGCGGGTGGCGGTCGTGCGCTGGGGCGACCGCGAGTATCTTGTGCTGTTAGGCGCGACAGGCGAGCAGCTTCTGGCGGAGAGCCCCGCGCCCGAGGCGGCGCCGGCGCGCCCTGCTGAGGAGGGCCGCTTATGACGACGCGCGCGCGCGTCCCGGTCGCAGGGCGTGTCGTCGCGGTCGCGGTCGCGGCCGCGGCGTTCGCCGCCCCAGCCGACGCCCAAGCTATCGCCATTGATTTGGCGCAAGACGGCCCCCTCACGCAGCGCGTGCTTCAGCTGATTGCGCTGATCACGCTGTTGTCGCTCGCGCCCTCGATCTTGGTGATGGCGACGGCGTTTGTGCGCATCGTGGTGGTCTTGTCGCTGCTGCGCACAGCGCTTGGCACCCAACAAAGCCCGCCCAACACCGTGATTGTCTCGCTCGCGCTGTTCATGACGGCGTTCATTATGACGCCCGTGTTCAAGACCGCATACACGCAAGCGATCGCGCCGGTCATGGCCGGCGAGCGCACAGTGACGGAGGCGTTCCCGGACGCCGCGGCGCCCTTTCGCGACTTTATGTTGGTCCACACCCGCGATGAGGACTTGGCGCTTTTTCTCGACATGGCTGACGCGGATCCGGCGATGACGCGTGCCCAGACGCCGCTGACCTCCGTCGCGCCGGCCTTCATGATTTCTGAGCTGCGACGGGCGTTTGAGATTGGGTTTTTGATCTTCATCCCCTTCCTCGTGATTGACCTTGTCGTCGCCTCGATCCTCATGTCCATGGGCATGATGATGCTGCCGCCGGTGGTGATCAGCTTGCCGTTCAAGCTGATTTTCTTCGTGTTGGTGGATGGCTGGCGGCTGGTGGCGGGGAGTTTGGTGGAAGGCTTCGCCACGTCGCCCCTAAGCGGCGGGTGACCGGCGGCGGG
>CAZMSO010000009.1:11327-18763 GCA_964568975.1 uncultured Caulobacterales bacterium
GTTTGGTGGAAGGCTTCGCCACGTCGCCCCTAAGCGGCGGGTGACCGGCGGCGGGTGACCGGCGGCGGGAATGGGGACGCCCGGCCCTTCCCCGCCCGCGCGCATCAGCCCATGGTGGCGGCATGGCGGTCGCGACCACCTCCTTTGTGTGCCAAGAGTGCGGGGCCGCCCACGCCAAATGGGCGGGGCGCTGTGATGGCTGCGGCGCGTGGAACACGCTGGTGGAGGAAGAGGCGTCAGCGCCGCTGGCCGCCGGCGCTGGGAAGCCGGCGCGCCGGAGCCGCAGCAGCGCCCGCGCCCGGGGGCTCGCCTTTGTCGATCTCAAAAGCGATGAGGCCGCGCCGCCGCGGCGCGCGACGGGCTTAGCGGAGTTTGACCGCGTGCTCGGCGGCGGCCTTGCCGCCGGCGCGGCGGTGCTGGTGGGCGGTGATCCTGGCATCGGCAAATCGACGCTGTTGTTGCAAGCCGCAGGACGCCTCGCCCAAAGCGGGGCCGCCGTCGCTTACATCTCCGGTGAGGAGGCGCCCTCCCAAATTCGCGACCGCGCCGCGCGCCTCGGCCTGGCGGACGCGCCGGTGAAGCTCGCCTCAGAAACGGCGCTCGGGCCGATTCTGGAAGGCCTGAAGCAGGAAAAGCCGCACGTCGCGATCCTCGATTCCGTGCAGACGCTGTGGTCAGACCGTGTGGGCGCGGCCCCGGGCTCTGTGGCGCAAGTGCGCGCCTGCGCCCAAGAGTTTGTGCGTTTCGCCAAGACGACGGGCTGCGCCGTCTTCTTAGTCGGCCACGTGACGAAGGACGGCCAGATCGCGGGCCCGCGGGTGATGGAGCACATGGTCGACGCGGTGCTTTATTTTGAAGGCGAGCGCGCCCACCAATTCCGCGTGCTGCGCGTGGTGAAGAACCGCTTCGGCGCGGCGGACGAGATCGGCGTTTTTGAAATGACCGCCAAGGGCCTTCAGGAAGTGGCCAACCCGTCGGCGCTGTTTTTGTCGCACCGCAGTGCGGCGGCCCCGGGGGCTGTGGTGTTTGCGGGCGTGGAAGGCACCCGTCCGGTGCTCGTGGAGATTCAAGCGCTGGTGGCGGAGGCGGCTTTCGGCACGCCGCGGCGCGCGGTGGTCGGCTGGGATTCAGGGCGCCTTGCGATGGTGCTCGCGGTGCTTGAGGCGCGCTGCGGGCTCTCCTTTGCGGGCCGCGATGTCTATCTCAATGTGGCGGGAGGTTTGCGCATTAGCGAACCGGCGGCGGATCTTGCGGTCGCGGCGGCGCTGGCGTCGGCGGCCTTTGACGTGGCGTTGCCGAGCGAATGCGTGGCCTTTGGCGAGGCGAGCCTCTCCGGGGAGGTGCGCCCGGTGACACGCGCGGACGCGCGGCTCAAAGAGGCCGCAAAGCTTGGGTTTACCTTAGCGTATGCGCCAGAGGGTGCGTCCTCAGCACAGGTCGGGGTGGAAACCGTGCGCCGTTTGGGCGATCTTGTGGCGCGCGTTCGGGCGGGGGCGTGATCGAGCGGGGCGGGCGGGCAGCGATGATTGCGGCGTTGGATTTGGCCATGATCGGCCTGTTGATCTTTTCAGGGGTCATCGCGTTTGCGCGCGGCTTCCTGCAGGAGATCTTATCAGTGTCGGCGTTTGTGATCGCCGCGCTGGCGACTCTGTTTGTGATGGACGTGTTGCTGGAGCCGGCGGAGCAAGCCTTGTCGCCGCTTGTGCCGACGGGCTACGCGCAATTGCTCGTCATCGCGGTGGTGTTTCTGCTCGTCTATATTGTGGTGAGCATCGCGACGGCTTCCATCGCTGATTTCGTGCGTTCTGAAGACGGCGTGGGCTTCATTGACCGGACGGCGGGCTTGGTGTTCGGCGTGGCGCGGGGGCTGGTGGTGGCGGCGCTGCTGCTCATTGTTTACGCCTCCGCCGGCGGCGGCCCGCAATGGACGGGCCGCATCACGGCCGCGCAAACCTATCCGCTGGTGCGCTCCACCGCCCAAGCGACGTTGGACTTGGTGGAGCGGCTGACGGGGGAGTCAAGCTTGACGCAAACGCCCCTGCCCGAGGCCACTTAAGGCGTCGCGGCGGCGGCCGCTGGCAACCGCACGGCGAATGTCGCGCCGTCAGCGCTTGAAGCGGCCAAGGTCACATCCCCGCCATTGACGCGCGCCAGCTCCCGCGCAATCGACAGCCCAAGGCCCGAGCCGCCCTTCATGGTGGAGGCGGCGAACGCCTGGAACAAGCCGTCGCGCGCCCGCTCCGGCACGCCCGGGCCATTGTCGGCGACGGCGGTGACGATGTCAGCGCCGTGCGTTTCCGCCCACACTGTGATCACGCCGCGCCCTGGACGATGGAGCGCCAGGATTTGGGCGGCGTTGCGCATCAGATTGAGGAAAATCCGATGGGCGTGCTCGGGGTCGACCTCGACATAGACGTCCCAACCCACCTGCACATCGAGCCCGGTCGCCACCTCCACCGCCGCCACGGCGTCGGCGAAGGCGTCCTCCACCAAGCCGCGCAGCTCCACGCGTTGAGGCGCGGGGACCGGCTCCTCCGCCCGGCCGTAACGCAAGACGTCCTCCGCCAAGCGCACGCCGCGCCCCACCGCGCGCACCAGCCGCTCGCCTTGGCCGCGGATCTTGGGGTCGGCGTTCGCCGCTAAGCGATCCGACATCAGCTGGGCGCTTGTGAGCACATTGCGCAAATCATGATTGATCTTCGCCACCGCCGCGCCGAGCGCGGCCAAACGCTCGCGCTGGTGGAGGGCCTGGCGCACATCGCGCTGCAGCGCTTCAAGCTCGCGCTCGGCCTGACCGATTTCATCGCCGCGCCCGCTGGGCGTGATGATGCGCGAGGCGTCCTCCGGCGCGGCGCGAAAGCGCACCATCGCCGCGGCCATGCGCATCATCGGCCGCACGAGCGTCAGCAACAGCGCGAGATAGACCAAGGCGCCCGTCGCGGCGGACAACACCACGGAATTGATCAACACCCGCCGGCCATAGGCGAGCAACTCCCGTTTCAACGGGGCCGACGGCGCGATCACCACAATCTCCTCCCCGCCTTCCAAACGCGGAGCGGCGGTGATGCGGATGAACGCATCGGGATCGGCAAACATGGCGCCCAGAGTGTCGGCCATGGAGCCGAACATGCCTTGGCCGCGCAGATCCACCCGCACGCTCGCCATGACCTCCGTGCGCGGACGCAAAATCAGCTGGCGGCGGCCATCGCGCTGCAGAAAGACCGCCGTCACTTCCGCGTTGGCCAGCAGCTCTTCGGCCAAGGACGGCGCGACCATGGCGTCCGGCGCCGCCTCCAACGCTAACGACGCCAATTGCGCCGCCTCCACCCGCTCTTTCAGCCATTGAGTGCGAAAGGCCGCCAAGGTCGGCGCGAGAATCAAAATCTCCGCCGCCAGCACCACCACCACGGTGTAAGCGAGCAGCCGTCCCGACAAGCCGGTCACGCGCGGGCGCGCCGCGCGAAGGGCATGAAGGGCGTCTTGGAGAAACAAAGGCAGCATAAGCGTTACGCGAGCCTAGCAGGTGGGCCTGACGGCGAGGCGACAGGGACGCGCCATCCGTCAGACCGCCGCCGGGATGACGGCGCGTCAGCGCTGCACCTTAACGGGCGCGTGCGGTGCGACAATCAACAGCGTTCAGCGATTTGACAGGAAGCCGAACCGCCGCGCCGCCAAGGGCGCAAGCGCCATCACGGCCAAACCTAAGAACCCAGCGGCGATCTCCGGCCGCAACACATCCCCGGCCCGCAGCCCCTCGCCGGCGTCGAGGGTGTCGGCCGTCGCCGCGCCGAGTGCGGCGTAAACGATGGAGGCGGGGATCAGCCCCACCGCCGTGGCCGCGACATACGTCGCCGGGCGTACGGGCGTGGCCGCCGCCGCCAAGTTCACAAGAAAAAACGGCGCCGGGATCAGCCGCGCCGCGAGCATGTAGAGAAAACCGTCGCGGGCGATTCCCGCCTGCAACGCCGCTACGCGCGGCCCGCCGCGGCGCGCGACGACGCCGCGCAGCACATCCTCGGCCGCCAACCGAGCGGCGAAAAACGCCATCGTCGCCCCGCCCAGCGCCCCAAGCCAGGAATACGCCGCGCCCGGGCCCCAGCCGAAAATCAACCCGCCCACAATCGTGAACCACAACGCCCCAGGCAGTGAGATCGCCGCCAGCCCCGCGTAAGCTGCAACAAAGACGGCCCCAGCGCGCCAGCCGCCGCTGTCGGCCCACGCCCGCAGTTCGCTTTGCCGCGCCGCCGCCGCCTCCAGGCTCACATGATCCCCGCCGCCAAAGGCGAGAAAACTCACAAGACCGACGACCACAAGGGCGAATGGCGCGCGCCGCGCCGCCTTGCCCCACCACGGGCGCGACGACGGCCCGTCGGGCGTGGACGAAACAGGCGTCGGAGACGAGGCGGTGGATGTGGCCATAACGGGCTCATGGCGTGATTCGAACGCGGCTTGCGCGCCAGCCGGACGCAACCCCGCTGGGCGGACGCCCGCTCATAGAGGTGATGTCGGGAGCCCTATAGGCGAAGTCAAACCGTTGACTTTTGTTAAATTCTGCGGCGTATGCAGCGATCCTGTCATAACACACGACACGTAAGGATCGTGCCGCGATGAAACGGACATTTCAGCCCAGCAAATTGGTGCGCAAACGCCGCCACGGCTTTCGCGCCCGCATGGCGACGAAAAACGGTCGCAAAGTGTTGGCGCGCCGGCGCGGGCGCGGGCGCAAACGCCTCTCCGCGTGAGCGCTGCGTCCGGTGCGGATGTGACAGAGCGCGCAAACGCGCGCGAGCGGACGCCAGGGCGGCTCACCCGCCGACGGGAGTTTCTTTACGTCGCAAAGGGCCGCAGCGTCCGCCGCCGCGGCCTCGTCCTGCAAGCGCGCGCGCGCACACACCCCGCAGGAGCGGTCGCCCTCGGCCCGCCGCGCTTTGGCTACACCGCAAGCCGCAAAGTCGGCTCCGCGGTGGTGCGCAACCGCGCAAAGCGCCGCCTGCGCGAAGCCGTCCGCACGGCGGCCGCAGCCCATGCGCGCCCGGGCGTGGATTATGTGCTGATCGCCCGGCGCGACACCGCCACCCTTGACTGGGCGAGCCTGATTGACGATTTCACTCAAGCATTGAAGGCGGTCATGCCCACGGATCACACGCGCGCTGCGCGGTGATCCGCGTTTTGACATGCCCGCGCGACGCCACCCGGCGCGAGCCCCCAACCGGTCGCGCCCCCGACACACGCGCACGGGAACTCTTATGGACGAACAGCGCCGCATGATGCTCGCCATCGGTCTCGCGGGAGCGGTGCTGCTGATCTGGTATGTTTTGGTGCAAGCGCCCGCCGAACGCGCCGCCCAAGAGGCCGCGCGCGACGCCGCCGCCCGCGCCGCGCTCGAGGCGCCCGCCGCCGCCCCGTCAAGCGCGCCGCAAGCCGATGAGGCCGCCGCCGCGCCGGCGCAGCGGCGCGCCATCGCGGTGGAGACAGCGGCGCTGTCAGGGTCAATCCGATTGCGGGGGGCGCTGTTTGATGACCTGCGCCTGCTCGATTACCGCCAGGAATTGGCCGACGACAGCCCGCCGGTGACGCTGTTTCGCCCGGCTTCAGAGCCTGGGGGCTATTACGCCTTCCATGGCTGGCAGCGCACTTATGTCGCCGACGCTGACGCGCCAGGCGCCGCCGCGCCGGCGCCGGACTTTGTGGTGAAGGGCGACACGCCCTGGCGCGTGCTCGAGGGCGAGGCGCTGAGCCCGGAGCGTCCGCTGGTTCTCCTTTACGACACGCCCGATGGCGCGCTGCATTTTCGCCGCACCATCACAGTCGATGATCAATACATGTTCACGGTCGCGGACGAGGTGTTCAACCGCGGCGAGGCCGACGTTCAGCTGCAAAGCTATGGCGTGGTGCGCCGCAATGGCGTGCCGGCGGATTTGACGAATTTCATGATCCTTCATGAAGGCGCGGTCGGGATCCTCGACGACCGGCTGGTCATGCGCAAATACAAGCGTTTGCGCAAAGACGACGCCAAGACTCAAGGCCCGGCGGTGCGCGAAACCGGCCCCGGCGGGTGGATCGGCTTCGCGGACAAATACTGGCTGTCCGCGCTCGTACCCCCGACCGCGACGACAGCCATCACCACCGACGCCGCCGCGCCCGCAGCTGTGGACGCCCGCGACGCAGACCCCACCACCGTCACGGGGGAAATGCGCGTCATCACCCGCCCGCGCGGCCAAGCGGAAGTCTATGAAACCAGCTTGTGGCTCGAGCCGGTGGCGGTGCCGGCGGGCGAAGGCGTGCGCGTCACCTCGCGTCTGTTCGCGGGGGCGAAACGGGCGGAGTTGTTGCGCGCGTATCGTGATGATCTTGGCATTCCCAAGTTCGAGTTGGCGATTGACTGGGGTATGTTTTGGTTTTTCACAAAGCCCATTCACGCAGCCCTGCACAATTTTGGGCTGTGGTTCGGGAATTTCGGCCTGGCGATTTTGATGCTGACGATTGTCGTCAAAGCGCTGTTCTTCCCGATCGCCAACATGTCCTACAAGTCCATGGCGCGGATGAAGGCGCTGAGCCCGAAGATGCAAGCCTTGCGGGAGCGCTACAAAGACGACCCACAAAAACAACAACAAGAACTGATTGAGCTCTATCGTCGCGAGAAAGTGAACCCGGCGGCTGGGTGTTTGCCGCTCATCCCGCAAATGATTGTGTTTTTTGCACTGTATAAAACGTTGTTCATCACGATTGAAATGCGCCATGCGCCCTTCTTTGGGTGGATCCAAGACATGTCGGCGCCGGACCCAACAACGATTTGGAATCTTTTTGGGCTCCTGCCTTATGATCCTTCAGGCTGGCCGCTGATCGGCGGCGTTCTTGCGGTGGGCGTGTGGCCGGTGATTATGGGGCTTTCTATGGCGGCGATGCAGACGCTGAACCCGCCGCCGCCGGATCCGACGCAGGCGCGGATCATTGCGTTCATGCCGCTGATATTCACCTTTATTCTTGCGCCGTTCGCGGCGGGTCTGGTGATTTACTGGACGTGGAACAATCTTTTGTCCTTCGCCCAGCAATACGTGATTGTGCGCCGCCAGGGGGTGGAGACGCCCATCGGCACGTGGGTGGCGAAGACGTATCAGCGTCTGCGCGCGGGCGAGATCACACCCGCCTCGATCGCCGCCGGCCTCAAAACGCGCGTGCACAAGCTCCAAAAACTCACCCCCGGCGCCAAACCGGACGCGGCCTCGCCGTCGAAGCCGGACGCCAAGTCTGAGGCCGGCTCCTGACGGGCCGGCCGCCGCCTCCGCCCTCGCCCGCCCTCGGGTCCAGCGCCGCCGGGTCCAGCGCCGCTGAGTCTAGCGCCCCTGGGTCCAGCGCCCCTGGGTCCAGCGCCGCCGAGTCTAGCGCCCCTGGGTCCAGCGCCGCCGACGTCGCCGCGCCGACCCCCCACGCACGCT
>CAZMSO010000009.1:18863-77215 GCA_964568975.1 uncultured Caulobacterales bacterium
AGCGCCCCTGGGTCCAGCGCCGCCGACGTCGCCGCGCCGACCCCCCACGCACGCTTGAGCGCGCCCAGCGCGGTCTCCCAGGACACCGCCCAGAGCGCCCATGAACCCACACAGGCGAGCGACGGCGTCACGGACGCCGCGCTCGCAGCGGGCGCGCGCCTCTTCGCTCAGCCCATCACGTTTGTGCGTGGCGTGGTCGCTCTGGATCAGCTGCCGCCGGGCGATCTGCCGGAAGTCGCCGTCGCGGGACGCTCAAACGTGGGGAAGTCCAGCTTGATCAACGCGCTGGCGAACCGCAAAGGCCTCGCGCGCGCCTCCAACGAACCCGGGCGCACCCGAGAGCTGAATTTTTTTCAGTTGAATAACCAGATTCACGTGGTCGATTTGCCAGGGTATGGATACGCCCGCGCGCCGAAAGCGGCGGTGGCCCGCTGGACGGGGCTGACGCGGGATTATCTGCGCGGGCGCGCCATGCTCAAACGGGTGTTCTTGCTGATTGACGCCCGCCGCGGTCTATCTCCTGCAGACGCGGAGATTATGAGCCTGCTCGACGCGGCGGCGGTGGTGTATCAGGTGACGATGACGAAGATCGACAAAATCCGACCGGCTGATCGCGCGGCGGTGGTGGACGCGGTTGCGGCCGCCCTTGCGCGGCGTCCGGCGGCGCATCCACATGTGCTGGCGACGTCGGCGGCGAAGCGCTTTGGCTTGGATGAGGCGCGCGCGGAGATCGCCGCGCTCGCTGCGCCTCCGGTTACGCCGGCGACGGGGGGCGCGTGATGGGCGGCGTGGCGACGCGGGCGTTGGCGGCGCGGTTGGCATCGCGTGGCGCGGCTCTGGCGCTGGGGTGTCTTGGAGTGGGGATCAGCCCTGGCGCTGGCGCGGAATGGCGCGTGTGCAACCAATCGAGCTTCATTCTGGAAGCGGCGGTGGGCCACGAAGAATCCGGCGAGTTATGGTCAGAAGGCTGGATGCGCATGCGTCCGGGCGAATGCACCGTCGCCATCGACGGCGATTTGGAGCCGGGCACATATTATCTCTACGCCCGATCCTCAGCGGCGCACCGGGGCGGCCGACGCGAATGGTCGGGCTCGCGGCCGCTGTGTGTGGATGAAGCGGAACCGAGTTTCTTTCTCTCCAGCTCCAGCGCGTGTGAGGCGGCGGGCGCAGCCACGCGCCTGTTCTCGCCGATTGATGTGCAGGAGGCGTCTTGGCGCACGCGCTTGATGGAGCCGAGCACGCCGGGCCGCGGCTACTCGATTGGGCGCGCGCGCACCCAGGGGCTGCAGCGGCTGTTGGCGGATGCGGGCTATTACGCCTCCAACCGCATTGACGGCGTGGCCGGGCGGCGCACGGAGCGGGCGGTGGCGAGTTATCTCGGCGATGTGGGCCGCCGCTCGGAACCGCCTTATGAGGAACTCCTCGACCTCCTGGAGAAAACGGCCCTTGAGCGCAAGGACGACGCGGGATTGACGGTGTGCAACCGTGCGAATGCGCCGATTTGGTCAGCCATCGCCACGCGGGTCGAGCGGTCTTGGGAGTCCCGCGGCTGGTGGGAGCTTGCGCCGGATCAGTGCGCCACCATTATCGACAAGGCGCTTGATGAGCCGCCTTACTATATTTACGCCGATAAACAGGACGACCGCGGCCCGCGTCCGCTAAAGGCCGGCGAGGAAACCTTCTGTCTCGCGCAAACCCGTTTTGCGATTCTCGGCCGCAATGAATGCCGCCAGCGCGGCTTTGACGAGGGGCGCTTCGTCAGCGTCGAGCCGGACGGGACGGGCGCGGCCACGCTGGAGCTGACGACGGAGGACTTTGCTGAGCCTGTGCGTTTGGACGCGCCGTGATGGTGGATCCGCGCGACGCCTCCACGCCCGCGGCGCGCGACGCCGCGCGCCCTGCGCCCGCTGATGACGCGGCCCCGGCGATCGCGGAGGCCCGCGCGGATCCGGCCTGGACTGGTGTCGACGCGTGGGTGTTTGACCTCGACAACACGCTTTATCCGTCAGAAGCGGATTTGTTCGCGCAAGTCGACGCGCGCATGACCACGTTCGTGGCGCGGGCTCTGGGCGTGGACACGCGCGAGGCGCGGCGACTGCAAAAGCTCTACTACGCAGAACACGGCACGACGTTGAACGGCCTCATGACCCGCCACGGCCTCGCGCCGGACGCGTTTTTGGATTTCGTCCACGACATCGATTTGTCGCCCTTGTCGCCATGTGCGGTGCTGCGCGCGCGCATCGCCGCCTTGCCCGGACGGAAGTTCATTTTCACGAACGGTTCGCGCGGCCACGCGGATCGCGTCGCCGGCGCGCGGGGCCTTGAGGGGCTGTTTGACGGGGTTTTCGACATCCAAGCCGCCGGCTTCACCCCCAAACCCCACGCCGACGCCTATCATCGATTTCTCGACGCCTTTGACGTGGACCCCAGCCGCGCGGCGATGTTTGAAGACTTGCCGCGCAATCTTGAAGCGCCGTTTGCGCTTGGGTTCCGCACCGTTTTGGTCCACTCTGACAAAGATTGGAGCCACGAGCCGGCGGGGGCGCGTCCGGCCGGGCCCGATGACGCGCATGATCATGTTCATTTCGTCACAGGGGATCTGACCGCCTTTTTAGGGTCGATCCTGGGGGAGCTGGGCGACGACAATGCTGGACAAACTTAGCGCCGCGTTCGGCCTTCCGGTTTTTTTGAAAATTATGTACCCGGGCCTGGCGTTGAACACGGCTCTTTACTTTTACCTCCGCCGGCTTGATCTAAGCCCGACGGCTTTCAATCTAAACGACAATCAAATTCAGGTGATTTTTTTCATCCTCACCTCCTTCCTGTTCGGCTTGTTGAGCAACACCGCTACATATTTGTTTTTTCGCGGCTGGATCGTCCACGGCCGGTATCGCGACAAAGCGGCGCTGGACGCACTGAACCGGCAATTGGACGCGAAAATCATTGCGCGCAGTTTCGCCGCGGCTGACCATCAGCCGTCCGATGAACAGGCCAGCAAAGTCGACGCCACGTATCTCGTCGTAAGCTCGCACCATGGGAATTACGTCGCGGAACTTCGAAATCTCTATTATGTCTTCTATGATGCTCAGGCGAATTTGTTCACCGCCATTTTGATTTTTATTCTGATTGTGTCAGGAGGCACGGCGGCGCGGTATGCGATGGACATCGCTCTTGACTGGCGCGCCTTCGGCGTGAGCTGCGGTCTCGCCGTCTTTCTTATGCTGGTTCTCTATCTCGGCGCGCGCAAAAGCTATATTGACTACTTTCGCAACCTCATCAGCGTGAAACTCTCTTATCTGGCGTCGGCGCCGCGCGGTCCCGCCAGCGCGCCGTGACGGCTTAAGCGGCCAGCGTCGGCGCGCGCGCCATGGGCGCGGGCCGCCGCGCCCTTCACGGGCGCAACGGCGCGTCCTATGACGAACCCGCCCAACGCCTCTGGCGGTGCGCACCCCGCGTGTTCCACACCAAACCGCAAACGCCCCTCACACGCATCCCAGGAAACGCTTATGACCACCGGCGCCGACCTCACCTTGACGCAATCGCTGATCGAAAACGCTTGGGAGCGGCGCGAGCGCATCGTCCCCGGGGCGGACCCCTCCGCGGAACGCGCGATTGTCCACGCGCTGGAGGCGTTAGACGCCGGCCACATCCGGGTCGCAGAACGCCGTGACGCCGGCGCCTGGGTCGTGAACGAATGGGTCAAGAAGGCCGTGCTTTTAAGCTTCCGGCTGCAAGATATGAAGCTGTTTCCCAACGTCACCCGCCAAGCCCAGCACTGGGACAAGCTCGCGCTCAAAACTGCGGCCTGGGACAGCACCGATTTCGAAAAAGCCGGCTTTCGTATGGTCCCGCCGGCTCATGTGCGGTTTGGAGCGTATGTCGCGCCGGGCGCGGTGTTGATGCCAAGCTATGTCAATATTGGCGCGCGCGTCGGCGAAGACACGATGGTCGACACCTGGGCCACCATCGGCTCGTGCGCTCAGATCGGCGCGCGGTGCCACATCTCAGGCGGCGTGGGGATCGGCGGCGTGCTGGAGCCGCTGCAAGCGACGCCGGTGATTGTTGAAGACGACGTGTTTATCGGCGCCCGCTCAGAAGTGGCCGAAGGCGTGATTGTGCGCGAAGGCGCAGTGCTCTCCATGGGCGTCTTCCTCGGCGCCTCGACAAAGATTGTCGACCGCGCCACGGGTGCGATCGTGATGGGCGAAGTGCCGGCGGGGGCCGTGGTCGTGCCGGGGACGCTGCCGCCCACGGAGGCCAGCCCCGCGGGCGCGCCAAGCCTCGCCTGCGCCGTCATTGTGAAACGTGTGGACGCCCAAACCCGCGCGAAGACCGCCATCAACGAGCTCTTGCGCGATTAGCGCCGGCGGCGGTCGCGGGCGAGCCGGTCGCTGCGTCAGTCCCTCTTAGGCGCGCCGGCCGCACCCCGATCAAAGGAGCTTACGATCGCAGCCGGCCGCGTTGTCCGCCTGACAGCAGGCCCGGCGCACGCCATCATGGGCCCATGAGCGAGCGTCCGCCTCCGCCGCCCCTTGAGCTCTTTCCGCCCGACGAGAGCGAGGGCGAACGCGTGTGGGTCCACGGCCATTGGCGCGCGCAGGGCGGGCTCAAGAGCGGCCGCTCCAGCGGCCACGTTTATGTCGAGGGCCATTGGCGCGTGAAACGCCCGCGGTCAAAGCCGCGCGGCTAGCCGCCTACGCGGCGTCGGCGGGCGCGTCGGGTTGGGCCGCCGGCGCCGCCGCCGCAAAGGCCGGCAGCGCGCGCAGGCGCTCGTCAATCGCCACGAGCCGGTCGAGCCCGGTGAGATCAGTGTCGACCCGGCGCGCGTTGTAGAGTTGAGGCGTGAGGCACACATCCGCCAGCGTCACCGCGTCGCCGACGCAATAACGGCCCGCGACCGGCGCCGTAAGCGCCTCAAACCCCTCGAGCCCGCGGCGCACCCAATGGCGATACCACGTATCGATCTGCTCCTGGCTCGCCCCAAAGTCCGTCTTGAGCCGCTTCAGCACGCCAAGATTCTGCAGCGGGTGCGTGTCGCTGGCGATAATCTGCACAAGCGCGCGCATGAGGGCCCGCGCGCCCGGATCGGCGGGCGACAGCGCGGGCTCGGGCCGCGTCTCCTCAAGATACTCCAAGATCGCGATGGACTGCGTGAGCGTGCGGCCGTCAATCTCCAGCACCGGCACCGCGCCCATGGCGTTGCGACCGCGATGCGTCGCGCCCGCCTGCTCGCCCTCGCGCAAGTTCACCGGGCGATCGTCGTACGGAACGCCCTTTAGCGCGAGGGCGATGCGCACGCGATAGGCCGCCGAACTGCGCCAATAGCCGTAGAGCGTGGTCATGCCGCTCCCATTGGCGCGCGCAGCGTGGCGGGGTCCGGGGCGACGGCGTCGAGCACCCGCGCTGAGGAGATCACCCCCGGCACGCCGGCGCCTGGATGGGTGCCCGCGCCGACGAGAAAGAGGCCCTCCACCTCCTCGCTCTTGTTGTGCGGGCGAAACCACGCGCTTTGAAACAGCTGCGGCTCGAGCGAAAACGCCGCGCCCTTGACCGACAACAGGCGGTCGCGGAAATCCTGGGGCGTGAGCATGCGCGAGGTCACGACCGCCTCGCCGAGCCCCGGCGCGACGGTCTCTTCTAAGCGGCGCTCAACCGCCTGGCGGTAGGTCTCTGCGAAGGTCGCCCACTCCACCCCGCTTTCGAGATGCGGCACCGGCGCAAGCACATAAAACGCATCGCATCCATCCGGCGCGAGGGACGGATCGCTCGCCGTCGGGCGATGCAGATACAAGCTGAAATCATCGGCAAGCGTTTTGCGCGTGAAGATGTCGCGTAAGAGGCCCTGATAGCGCGGGCCGAGCACCATGGTGTGGTGATAGACGTCGTCAAACCGCCGATTGGTCCCGAAATACCACACAAACAGGCTCATGGAGTAACGCGCGCCAGCCAGCCGCTTATCCGTCCAGCGCGCGCGCGGATGCTGTGACAACAGCTCGCTGTAGGTCCAGGCCGCATCCGCGTTCGACACCACAATGTCTGCAGCGACCGTCTCCCCCGACGCCAGGCGCACGCCCGCGGCCCGCCCGCTTTCGACGAGGATCTGGCTCACTTGCGCGCCATAGCGCAGCACACCGCCCTGGCCCTCAATCAGCCCCACTATGCCCTGCACCAACGCGCCCGTGCCGCCCACGGCGTAATGGACGCCGTGTTTGCGTTCCAAATGAGCGATGAGGCAATAATACGCCGTAGTCGTGAGCGGATTGCCGCCAATCAATAAGGGATGAAAGCTGAAGGCGAGGCGCAGCTTCGGGCTTTTAAAGTAGTCGGAAACCTTCGCATAAACGGTGCGATAGCCTTGCAAACGGATCAGATCCGGCGCTGAGCGCAACAGCACGCCCAGTTCATGGAAAGGCTGATCCACCAGCTCCTCAAAGGCGACTTTAAAGATCGCTTCGCTGGCTTTCATATAGCGGTCGAAACCCGCCAAATCATTGCGGTCGATGCGCGCCACTTCCTGACGCATGGCGTCCAAATTGGCGAAGTATTGAAAGACATCGCCATCGTCGAAGCGGATTTTGTAAAACGGGTCGAGGGGCTTGAGCGTGATGTCGTCAGCCAGGCGCCGCCCGCACAAGCTCCACAGCTCTTCCAACAAATAAGGCGCAGTGATGATTGTCGGCCCCGCATCGAACGTGAAGCCGTCCTGGCGAAACACATAAGCGCGCCCGCCAGGGGCGTCTAAGCGCTCCAGCACCGTCACGCGGTAGCCGCGCGCGCCCAAGCGCACCGCCGCCGCTAAGCCGCCAAAGCCCGCGCCGATCACCACCGCGTGGGGGCGATGATCGCTGTCCTCGTCGCGCATGGGCCTGATCTCCACTCCCGTGCGTCTGGGTTCGCGCGCACGTGTCAGCCGAACTGGACACTATCAACGCACCGCCCTGAGGCCAAGCCGGCGGCGCTCCGGCCGCGCGGCGCGCCGCCGGGGGTGACGCGCCGATGGGGCGTGACGCGCCAGTTTAATCGCGAACGCGTAGCGTGTCGGGCATGCATGTTTTCGACACCCTCGCCACCCAAATCCGCCGCATGCCCGGCCCCCGCTGGCGCGGTGAAATTGTGGGCGCTTCCGGGCTCACCCTTGAAGCCGTCGGCCTCGCGCGCGTTTTGGCCGTCGGCGACCGCTGCGCCGTGGTGGGCCGCGGCGGCGCGCGCATTCCCTGTGAAGTGGTCGGCGCCCGCAATGGCCGCTCCGTGCTGATGGCGCTGGGACGCATTGAGGGCGTCGCGCCCGGCGCGCCGGTGGTGTTTGACGGTCAAGGCGCGACAGTGCGCCCCGCCGACGCCTGGCGCGGGCGCGTGCTCAACGCGCTTGGCGAGCCGGTGGACGGCGCCGGCCCGCTGCCGGAGGGCGATTACGTCGCGGATTTGCGCGGCACGCCGCCGCCGGCTTACGCGCGTCGCCGCGTCGGGGAGCGTATGAACACGGGCGTGCGGGTGATTGATCTCTTCACGCCGATTTGCCGGGGACAGCGCCTGGGCGTCTTTGCGGGCTCCGGCGTCGGCAAGTCGACGCTGTTGTCGATGTTTGCGCGCAACGCCAATGCGGATGTGAACGTCATCGGTCTGATCGGTGAGCGCGGGCGTGAGGTGCGCGAGTTCATTGAGCGCGATTTGGGGCCGGAGGGCCTGGCGCGCTCCATCGTGGTGGTGGCCACATCAGACGAAAGCCCGCTGATGCGGCGCAACGCGGCGCTGTTGACGCTCGCGGCGGCGGAAGATCAGCGCAAGCGCGGCCGGCATGTTTTCTTGATGATGGACAGCGTCACCCGCTACGCCAACGCCCTGAGGGAGATCGGCCTCGCCTCCGGGGAGCCGCCCTCCACGCGGGGTTATCCGCCCAGCGTCTTTGCTGAGCTCGCTGCGCTGCTTGAGCGCGCGGGTCCGGGCTTGAAGGGCCAGGGCGATGTCTCGGCCGTGTTTACGGTCTTAGTGGACGGCGGGGATATGGATGAACCCGTGGCGGACGCCGCCCGCGGCATTTTGGACGGGCATGTGGTGTTGTCGCGCGCGATCGCCGAACGCGGCCGCTATCCCGCTGTCGATGCGCTGAAATCTGTCTCGCGGGCGCTGCCGGATTGCGCGTCGCCCTATGAGAATGAGCTTTTAAAGAAAGCGCGCGCGCTGATGGCGCTTTACGCCGACAACGAAGAATTGATCCGCATCGGCGCCTACCAAAAGGGCTCCAATGACGCCCTTGACGAGGCGATCGAACGCTGGGCGGCGATGGAGGATGTGCTCTCCCAACGTCGCAACCAAACCGACACCGTGGAGGCGGCGTTCGCCGCGCTTGAAGCTGCGCTCGCTGCGGAAGGGGTGACCGTGATGGATGAGGGCGCGGAGGCGCAATGGCGCGAGGCGCGCCGCGCCGCGCGGGCCGCCGCCGAAGCCCACCGCGCGAGCGACCCCGGCGATGAGGCGCCCCGCGACGGCGGGCCGCCGGACACGGACGCAATGAGCGATCGCGACGCCTCAGCCCCCCATGTCGCGGAGCGTGACGGCGACGACCTCACCCTCGACCTCACGGCCGAGCCGGGTCCGGAGCTGACCGGCCCGGCGCAGCTGCCACCCCCCGCCGACGCTTAGAACTTCTGAGAGTATGCGACCATCAGGCCCTGCAAGTCGTTTTGCAGCGTGTAGTCCGCTCGCACGCCATTGCGGCGGCTGAGATTGAACTCTCCGCCCACGCCGAACAGAAAGTCGGAATCGCCGTCGCCCTCCTCGTCGCCGGCCACCTCCGTGCGCACGCGCGTGCGCGCAATGCCGACGCGGGCGAAGGCGTCCCACCGCGGGGCCAGCTCTTTGATCAGGCGGGCGTTGCCCGACAGCGAATAGACGACGCGGTTGTCCGCCTCGCCCGCTTCTTCGCCATCGACGCCGATGAACAGCTCGCCCTCATAGGCGACCGCGTCGATCACCTCCCGCAGCGCGCCTTGGATCGGAAACTCATAACCACCGCGGCCGACAACGCCAAAGGTGTCGACGTCGTCCTCAAGCATGAAGCCAAGACCGGCGTCACCGTAAAACATGCCCTCGCTGGTTTGCGCAAAGGCCGGCGCAGCGACAAGCACCGCACTGACGCCCAACGACGCCGCAACAACTTGATGTCTCATCGACGATTGTCCCCTATCGATACAATGATTGCGCGAAAGGCTGCTTCCCGCGGAGAAACCCCATATCGATCGACGCGACATCTGAGGTTTCACTCTCACGAGCACCACTACGAACACAACCCGACGCAATCAACACAGCTTTAGCAGCTCACAAGCGACAAACCGCAGTGAAATCTTAACAGCGGTCTTCACGGTTTCTCTGGACCATCTGAGACCAGACGCAAAAGCCTTAGAAATCGCGGGTATACGAGAGCATCAAGCCTTCGAGGTCGTTTTGGGTCGTAAAGTCCGCCCGGACGCCCGATTTTTGGGTCAGCTTGTACTCGCCGCCCACGCCCAACAGGACGTCGGTCTCGCCGTCCGTGTTGTCATTGGCGAAGAAGGGGCCGCTGAAATCTGAACGCAATGACGCGCGCGCCACGCCCAAACGCGCAAAGCCCTCGATCCGCGGTGTAAACCGCTTAATCGCGCGCACGCTGCCCGATCCGACAAAGCGCACTTTGTTGTCGACTTCGCCGCCCGGCACGTCTTCTTCTTGGCCGAAGACGCCGTAAAACAGCTCCGCCTCATACGCGAGGGCATCGATCAGCTCCTCCACCGTGCGCGGGGCGCGGTGCTCATAGCCGAACCGACCGACAATGCCGAACGTGTCGAAGTTGTCTTCCAGCTGCACGCCGCCGCCGAGATCGCCGTAGAAAAATCCATCTGCACCCGCGTGCGTTTGCCCGAACGCCGGCGTCGCCGCCAGGGCCAGGCTCGCGCCAATCACAGCCGTCATGGTCAGTTTCATCACAAGTCGCACCCCAAAAGTCTGCGCGCCGGAACGCGCCGGTTTCATCGCTATCGCCATGGGAGCAAGCCTACGTCAGACCTTTGCTCTGTTTCGGGCGGTATTCAGATTTTGAGACGAAATCAAGACGATCGCGCGGCGGCCGGGGCAGACTGCCGCCACGACGTCTTAAGTGCTCTTTAAGGAATCGCGAAGGCCGCGGCTACGGCGCCTCAATGAGGCCGAGGCTGGGGGCTGGCCGGCGCAACACCGCGATCGTAACCCGGCGATGGCGCGCGGCGCTGGGATCGCGCGATTGCAAGGCGTCGCGGGGACCTGCGCCCTCCAGCCGCGCGACGCGATCGCCGGCGAGCCCCGCCTCCACCAAAGCGCGCCGGGCGGCGCGGGCGCGGTCGACGGACAAGTCGAGATTGTCATAGCGGCGATCATTCGTCGGGGCGGCGTCGGTGTGGCCCGTGAGGCGGATCTCATTAGGGGCGCGCTTCAACGCCGAGCCGACAATGGCCACCAGCGCTTCGGCCCGCGACGTCAGCCGCGCCCGGCCCGCCGCGAACATCGGCCGGCCGGGCTGGTCCATAATGTCGATCAAGAGGCCGTCTTGCGTCTGGCGAAACGCGACGGAGTTCAACGCCGCCGTGCCGTGCGCCGCGACAATGGCGGCACGCAAATCCGCCTCCACGGCTTCCAACGCCGCGCGTTCGCGCTCCTCATCGCGGGCGTCGCCGGTGCCGAACTCACGCAAAGACGGAGGCGAGGCGACTGGAAAGGCCGTCTCGCCGCGCGCGGAGGGCGACGTCATCGCGCCAATGGTGTCCACCGAGCGTCCCGCCAGCGGCGCCTCCGCACCGGAATTCGCCCGCGACACCGAGGCGGGGTTGAAGTAATCGGCCAGCATGTCGCGCTGTTCATCTGTGGAGGCCGCGCCGATCCACAGCAGCAGGAAAAACGCCATCAGCGCGGTCGCGAAATCGGCGTAGACAATCTTCCAATTGCCGTGACCGCTATCCTCGCTTTCGTCCGCGCGGACGCGCTTGCGCGCGAGGGCGACAACGGCGGTTTCGTTTTTGCGACGCATGGGCGGCCTCCGCGCCGGGACTACGCCGCCGCTCGCGCCGCCTGCGGCCCGGCTCCAGGCGGGCGCGTGGCGGCTTCAACGGCGTCAAAGCTGGGTTGCACGTCTTCCGTGAGAACTTTGCGCGCAAACTCGACCGCGATTTGCGGGGGGGCGCCATTGAGATAAGCAATCAAGCCGGCCTTCAGGCTCACATAGACGCTCAGCTCCGCCTCCGTGCGGTGGCGGATGGCCATGGCCAAGGGCGTGACGACGCCATACGCAAGAATCACGCCCAAAAACGTGCCGACCAACGCGCCGCCAATCATAGCGCCAAGAACTTCCGGCGCTTGATTGATGTAGCCCATGGCTTTGATAACGCCGAGTACGGCCGCGACAATGCCGAGGGCCGGCAAGGTGTCGGACATGCTTTCGACGGATTTCACGACACGGCGGTTTTGCTTGGAGAAGGTGTCGATCTCTTCGTCCATCAGGGCTTCGAGTTCGTGGGGCCGTTCCGACCCGAGCGAAATCAGACGCACATAATCACACAAGAATTGGATGGCGCGGGTCTGGGCCGCCGCCCGCGGGAACCGCCCGAAGAGTTCGCTGTCGCCGGGGTTCTCGACGTCGTTCTCCACCGCCGCGACGCCCTTCGACTTCATATGCCGGAACAACGCGAACAGCAGCGACAGCATCGCTAAATGATCTTCCGGCTTCAGCCGGTCGCCCGTCGCCACCCGCATCACCTCTTTCGCAACGGCGGCGATCAGCGCGCGGGGGTTGGCGATGATGAAGGCGCCGAAGGCCGCCCCGCAAATGATCACCACTTCATAGGGCTGCCAGAGCACCTGGGTGTTGCCGCCCAGCGCCGCGAAGCCGCCAAGAACGCTGGCGACGATGATTGCAAAGCCGATAAACAAAGTCATGAGGGCGCTCCTGACAAATCCCCGCCGTGCTCCAGCGCGCGCACCGCGCTTTCCAACGCGCTCCACCGAGCGTCTAACCGCGTGAGGGCCGCGCGCGCATCCACCGCCGGCATCGGCGGCGGCGCGAGGCGCGGCGTCGCGGGCGGCGCAAAAAATGGACTGAAGTCAAAGGTCGCGCTGGGCCCGCCCGCCACAGCCGGGCGCGCATCAGCGCGCACTAACGCGCCACGGTTCGCTTGGGCCTCAAGCGCGGCGAGAGCCGCGGCCCGGCGCTCGGGCGCTGTGTCGGGATCGGCGTCAGTCAGCGCGACCACCTCCTCCAACAAATCAGCCGCCAACAGCGCGTCCAGATGCACCAGATCCGCGCCCAACCCACCAAAAGGCGTCGCCGCGTATGGCCGCACATGGGCGTAAAGGTCGATCCGCCGCCCAAGCCCGATTTCCGGATACCGGTCTTCCACGAACACCGCCTCCAACACCGCGTCGAGCCGCGTCGCCGCCAAACGCGCCTGGGCGTCGCGGGCACCGCCGTCATAACGCTTCGACACCCGCGCGAGGGCGTGGGCCGCGCCCACAGGCTCGCCCGCGAAGAGATAAGCGCGCCCGAGCGCGGTCAGCGCGGCCGCAGCCACGTGCTCGCCCGGCCAATCAATCAACAACGCCTCAAGGGTGCGCGCCGTCTCCGCCGGCGTGGCGCGCCCCTCCGCCCACACCAGCGCTGCGGTCCTCAACCGCGCCATGGCCGGCCAGCGCCCGCGGCCCTGGGCCTCAGCATAGGCGGCGAGCGCGGCTTCCACATCGTTCACCGCTTCGGCCGCGCGACCGCGGGCATACGCCGCGCCGGCGGGGCTCGCCCGGCGCGCGGCGAGCGCGGCGAACACGCTGATCACACGCCGCGCGCCGGCGTCCGCGGCCGCCTCCGTCAGCGCGGGCGCATACCGCCCTTGGGCCCAGAACGGCGCCGCCTCCGCCCCCGCCGCAGCCGCCTCCAGCGCCGCCGCCGCCACGGGCCGCCCGGCCTCAGCGGCCGCGCCGGCGTGAATGAACGCCGCCAGGGACTCAGTCGCCGTCACGGAATCATTCGCCGTCAGAGCCGGAGCGCGCGCATCCTCGCGCGTTAAGCCGCGGGCCCGCATAATGAGATCATAAAGCGGCTCGCGACTCGGATCCGCGAGTCCGGCGATATCCAGCGCCGCCGCCGCTTCCGGCAGGAAGCCCAACCGCCAATACATCTGCGCAAGCCCGCGGCCCGCGGCGCCCACCGCTGCGTCGTCGCCAGCCTCCAGCGCCGCGCCGAGGGCGGCCACACGCCTCGCACGCTCGCGCATGGCGTCGTGCGGCGGTCCGGGCGCGACCTCATGCGCGACACCATCCGGGGCGCTGAGCGCCGGGCTCGGCCACGCCAGCACAATGGCGGCGATGAAAAGAGTGACAGCGCGAAGCATGCCCAAACAGTCGCCCGCACGCGTAAACCGCATTCCAAAGGCGGCATCTTCGACAAAACTCCGTCAAATCCCATACAGACGCGCGGGCCGACGCGGCGGGTGAGGATTGCCCCCATTTTGAACTTCAACGTCCGTGTAAACCCGCGCACCAACGGTGGTGAGGTCTGTCTAAAGGTGCATTCCGGAGACGCCCGTGGTCGAAACCACCATCCCAGTGACGGTGTCGCGTCAAGACGCGTTGGCGCGCGAGCTGTCGCTGATCGCCCACAACCTCGCCAACCAATCCACCACCGGCTACCGGGCCGAGCGCATGCTGTTCGACCAGGCGTTGCGCAAGGCCGGCACGGCCGAGCCGGTGTCCTTCGTGGTCGACCGCGCCAGCTATTTAGAAGAACGCCCCGGTCCGATCGAAACCACGGACCGGCCGTTTGACGTCGCCCTCGACGGGGATGGCTGGTTCAGCGTGGAGACCGCCCAAGGCCTGCGCTACACCCGCGACGGGCGCTTTCACCGCAATGACGAAGGCCGGCTGGTGACACTGGACGGCCACAGCGTTCTCGACGACACGGGCGGGCCGATCTTGCTGCAAGAAACGGTGCGCCAATTCGTCGTTGCAACCGATGGCGAATTGACCGCTGACGGCCTCGGCATCGGGCGCTTAGCGGTGGTGCGGTTTCCCGACGACCAGAGGCTGCTGCGCGAAGCCGGCGGCCTCTATCGCGCGGAGAACAACGCCCAGGGCGACGCAGCCACCGCGCGCGTCCTCCAAGGCGCGCTTGAGGGCGCGAATGTCGATCCCATTCTGGAGATCACCCGGCTCATGGAGGCCAGCCGCGCTTATGAGCAGAGCGCGCGCTCCAATGTCGACACCCACAATCTGAAACGCTCCGCCATCGAACGACTGGGCGCGGTGCGCTGACCGCCGCCGACGCTGACGTGCGCCCCCGGATCGATCGGGAGGCTCGTCCCATCAGAATGAGGACACCGCTATGCAAATCTTGAAGATCGCGGCCACCGGCATGCGGGCGCAGCAAATGAACGTGGAGGTGATCGCCAACAACATCTCGAATGTGAACACATCGGCCTTTAAGCGGTCGCGTGCGGAATTCTCCGATTTGCTTTACCAAACGCAACGTCGCGAGGGCGCGTTTTCTTCCAGCGCCGACACCATTGTGCCGGTCGGGGTCCAAGTGGGTCTCGGCGTTAAGCCTGTGGCGGTCGCGCGGGTGGTCGAACAAGGCGCGCTGAAGCCGACGGAAAACCCCCTCGATCTCGCGATTGACGGGCCGGGCTACTTCGTGGTGCAGACCCCGCCCGACGGCGAGCCCGCGTTCACGCGCACCGGCAATTTCCAGCTCTCCCCGGAGGGCCAGTTGGTGAATGTGGAGGGCTTTGAGATCGATCCGGGCATCGTGCTGCCGCCGGATGTGACCGATATTGAAGTCAATCGCGCGGGGGAGATTTTCGCCTTCCAAGAGGGGCGCAGCGAGCCCACCCTCCAAGGTCAGCTGACGCTTGTGACTTTCGTGAATGAGGCGGGCCTGCGTCCGCTTGGCGACAATTTGTTCGGTGCGACGCCCGCCTCGGGCGAACCCTTGCCGGGGCTTGCCGGCCAAGACGGCTTCGGCGTTATCCGCCAAGGCTATTTGGAGGCCTCGAATGTCGACATTGTCGCCGAAATCACGGAGCTGATCAGCGCCCAACGGGCTTATGAAATGAATGCGCGCGTGATCGAAACGGGCGATCAAATGGCGCGCACCGTCTCGAATCTGCGGTAGGCGGACTGATGATGACGCCGCTTCTGTGTCGATCCTGCGCCGCGCGTGCGCGCGCGTGCGCCGCCGCAAGCGCCTTGGCGCTGACGGCCCTCGCGACGCCGGCCCTCGCTCAAGCGCCGTCCCACAGCGCGCGCGTGTTCGCGCCTGTGCCGGCGCGCGCCATCGCCCGCGGGGAGGTGCTGAACCCGTCGGACTTCGTGCTCACGCCGCTGACGGGGCGCATGCCGGCTGACGCCATCCTCGATTTCCCATCGCTGGCGGGGATGGAGGCGCGTCGGGATTTGCCCGAAGGCAAGCTTGTGCTCTTTCGCGCGATCGCGCCGCTGCGCGTGATCGAACGCAACGCGCCCGTGACGCTGGTTTACGACACTGGCGGCGTGATGGTGACCGCGGATGGCGTCGCGCTTGCCGACGCGGCGGCGGGCGAAACGATCCGCGCGGCCAACGCCAAGACGCGCCGGGTGGTGTTGGGGGTCGCGGCCGAAGACGGCCGCGTGATGGTGGAGCGATGAGCGCCGCGACCATGACGCCGACGCAGGGCGCAAGCCTGCGCACAGGCTGGGGCGTCAACGTGCGCGCGCTCGCCCTCCTCGCGCTCGCCGCCGTCAGCGCCTGCGGGCGCCCCCATGATTTACCGCCGGTGCCGCGCGCGCCCTTGCCGCGCCAGCCCATCGCCGGCGTGCGGCTGGAGGCGCCGGCCCCGCCGACGCCGCAAACGCCAGGATCGCTTTATGCGCGCCGGCCGGGCTTGTTTACGGATCTGCGCGCCCGCTCAGAAGGCGACATTCTGACTGTCCTCATCGACATTGACGATGAAGCCCAGCTGGACAACGCCACGCGGCGCTCACGCTCCGGCGACGCGGAGCTCGGCATTGGCGGGTTTTTCGGCCTTGGCGGCGTGCTCAGCCGCGCGCTCGACGACAGCTTCGAGCCACAGAACGCCGTTGGGGTGAACAGCTCCTCGCGCTCGACGGGCGAAGGCGCGGTGGCGCGGCGAGAAACGATTAACCTCAAGGTGGCCGTGGTGGTGAAAGAGCGCCTCGGCAATGGCAATCTCCTCGTATCGGGACGCCAGCAAATCGGCGTCAATGGCGAGGTGCGCGAGCTTCTCGTGGCCGGGGTGGTGCGTCCCGCCGACATCGGGCCCGCCAACACGGTCGAGTACGAAAAGATCGCTGAAGCCCGGCTCGCCTATGGCGGCACGGGCGTTTTGACAGCGGTCCAAGATCCGCGCTGGGGCCAAAAGACTTACGACGCCATCGTCCCGTTCTGAGGCGGGCGAGAGCCGTCGCGCGAAGCGGAGACAGACCATGGCGAAGCGGGTGGTTGGGCGGCGCAGCGTCGCTATGGTCGCATTCATCGCCGCGGCGGCGATGATCGGCGCGGCCGCAATGCTCGCAGGGCCCATGGATTTGCCGGCGATCGCGCGCGCGGGTTCGAAGACAGAAACCTCTTATGTCGAACTCGGGCAATTCACCGCACCGATCCAGCGGGTGGACGGCGCGCGCGGCTTTCTGCTGGTGCAGGCGCGCGCGGCAGTCTCTGATCAATCCATGGCGCTGCACGTCTCGACAGCCCACCCCGTCACCCGCCACGCGGGCTTACGCGCCATTTACAGCCTCGCCGCCCAGGGCGAGATCGCCGTGGACGTCGACGATGTGGCCAGCGCCTTGCGCGACGCGGTCAACCACGCCCTTGGCGCGGAGGTGGTGGACACCGTCTATGTGGATCGCTTGCTCATCCAGTGACTCCGACATCACCGCCCACACCCGCCGCCGCAGCAAGAGCGCCCCTGGCGCGCGCCACAAAGCGGCGCCATGGTCGCGGCCATGGACGACGTGCTTATCATCGGCGCGGGCCTGGGCGGCCTCGCGGCCGCGATCGCCTTAGCGCGCGCCGGCCAGCGCGTGCGGGTGTGCGAGCGCGCCGACGTGTTGGACGAGGTCGGCGCGGGAATCCAGCTGGGCCCCAATGCGGGGCGGGTGCTCGCGGGCCTTGGCCTTGACGCTGCGCTTGCGCCCGTCGAGGTGCGCCCTGAGCGCGTGCGGCTTCAACGTGGTGACAGCGGCGCCACGATCGCGACTGTGCCCCTCGCCGCGCGCGCGCACAGCCGCTATGGCGCGCCCTATCGCGTTATCCATCGCGCGGACCTGGTTGCGGTTTTGACCCAGGCGCTGCGGGCGTGCGCGCCTGAGGCCCTGGTGCTTGGCGCAGACCTCGCCTCATGCGTGCAGGACGACCAGGGCGTCAGCGCCGTCTTCGCCGATGGCGGCGAGCGCCGAGCGCGCGTCTTAATCGGCGCGGACGGCCTGCGCTCGACGGTCCAAGCGATCCTGTTTCGCCGCCAAGAGCCGCGTTTCACTGGCCACGCGGCGTGGCGCGGCTTGGTTCCGGCGAGGGCGCTCGGCGCCGCCGCCCATCCCCGTGAAGTCATCGCGGCCTTCGGGCCTCACCGCCATTGGGTGAGTTATCCGATCCGCGGCGGCGCGCTCGTGAATTTCGTCGCCGTGACCGAGGTTCCCCGTTGGCGGGAGGAAGCGTGGTCGGTTCCCGGCGATCTGGCGGCGTTGCGCGCCGCGTTTGCGGGCTGGGCGGATCCGACCGCGCGCGTGTTGGCGGCGGCTGAGAGCGTGAGCCTTTGGGCCATCGCCGACCGCCCGATCCTGCCTCGGTGGACGCATGGGCGCATCGCGCTGTTGGGCGACGCCGCCCACCCAATGCCGCCTTTCCTCGCCCAAGGCGCCGGCCAAGCGTTTGAGGACGCCGCGGCGTTGGCCTTATGTCTTCGCGGGGTCGCGGCCGACGATGCGCCCCAAGCCCTGAAGGTCTATGAGCGTCAGCGCCGGGCTCGCGCGGAACGCGTGCGTGCGGCGTCGGCCGCCAATGGCCAGCTTTACCATCGCCGCAGCCGGCTCGCCCAAGTGATGTCCTATGCGCCCATGTGGGCCGCCGCACGGCTGGTCCCGGACGCGGGGCTGATGCGGTATGATTGGCTTTACGGACACGATCCATGGGCGATCGCATGAGCCGCGCCGGGCCAGCGCGCGGCCTGCGAAGCGATTCGGGGAGGAGGCTGTGATGACATCGCCGCGGGGACGGGCTCGATGGCGCCGGCGCGTCGGGCGGGGCGCGACACGGTGGCTTGTGGGGCTGTCATGGGGCGTGCTCGCCATAGTGACGGTTAGCGCGCCGGCCGCCGCCCAGCCGAGGGACCACGGCCTCGCCGCTGGACCGGGCGTGGAGCGGGTCGCGGCCGTCTGCACCGCCTGCCATCGCGCGAGCCTCATCCCTCGCAGCATGGGCTATGACCGCGCCGGCTGGGACGCGCTCACGGGCGCGATGATCGACCTCTCCGGCGATCCGCCGGCGAAAACCGCGATCCTTGATTACCTCGCCGCGCACTACCCGCCGGACAATCCGCGTCCCGCCACGCTGGTGGAGGGGCCGCTCGCGGTTCGCTTCACGTCGTGGACTGCGCCCACGCGGGGGCAACGCCCGCGCGATCCCGTGGAGGCGCCGGACGGACGGATTTGGTGGGTGGGCCAACGCCGCGACATTCTCGGCGTGCTTGATCCCGACACCGGCGCGCTGCGGGAGTATCCGCTGCCCCCCGGCGCGCGTCCCCACAGCGTCAACATCGCCCCCGACGGCGGGGTCTGGTATCTCGGCAATGGCGACGCGACGCTGGGACACCTCGATCCGGCCACTGGCGGCGTGCGCACACTTGCGATGCCGGACCCCGACGCGCGCGATCCGCACACCGGCGTGTTCGACGCCGACGGGATCTTCTGGTTCACGCTGCAACACAGCAACATGATCGGCCGGTTTGATCCCGCGACGCAGGACGTGCGCCTCGCGCCGATGCCGACTCCGAACGCACGGCCTTACGGGATCACAGTCGCAACCGACGGGACGCTGTGGGTCGCGTGCAACGGCGCGAACTGCCTGGTGCGCGTGGATCCGGAAACGATGGCCGCCACGCGCATCGACCTGCCGGGCGAGGACGCCCATGTGCGCCGGCTCGACATCGCCGAGGATGGGATGATTTGGTATGGCGATGCGGGGCGCGGGCGCCTCGGCCGTTATGATCCGACCACGGGCGACATCACCACCTGGCCGTCGCCGAGCGGGCCGAGCTCCCACCCTTATGCCCTCGCGATTGTCGACGGGATTGTTTGGTATACTGAATCCGGCGTACGGCCGGACGCGCTGGTGCGGTTTGATCCGAAAACAGAGAGCTTCCAAAGCTGGGCGATCCCGTCGGGAGTGCTGCCGTCCGGGCCGCTTTACGCAGGCATTGTGCGCCACATGCGCGCGACCCGCGACGGCGCGCTCCTGATGCATCAAGGCGCGACAAACCAGATTGTGCGCGTCGCCGTGCCCGCCGCCGACTGAGGCGCGCCGCGACGCCGCCTGGCGGTGAGGCTGGCGGATGGCGCGCCGCCGCGCTAAATCGCGGTGATGCATGCGATTGATGATTTGACGGATCCGCTGCCGCTTGCGCGCGCGCTGATCGAACGCCAAAGCGTGACGCCGGCCGATGACGGCGCCCTCGACACCCTCCAGGCGGCGCTGGAGCGTTTGGGGTTTGGGTGTCGGCGCTTGCGGTTTGCCGAGGTGGACAATCTCTACGCCCGCCGGGGCGCGGCTGGGCCCAATCTCTGCTTCGCCGGCCACACTGACGTCGTGCCCGTCGGGGATGCGGCCGCGTGGACGCGCCCGCCCTTCGCCGCGACGGTCGACGGCGACACGCTGTGGGGCCGCGGGGCGGTGGACATGAAAAGCGCCATTGCGGCGTTTGTGGCCGCGATCGCGCGCGTCACCGCCGATGGCGCTGGCCCAACGGCCCAGGCCGGCGCCGTCAGCCTTTTGATCACGGGCGATGAAGAAGGCCCCGGCCTCCACGGCACGAAGGCGGTGCTGCCGGCGCTGCATGCCGATGGCGAGCGCATCGACCATTGCCTCGTGGGCGAGCCGACCAGCGCCGGGCGCCTCGGAGATCAGATCAAAATCGGCCGGCGCGGCTCCCTCAACGCCGTGGTGACGGTGGAGGGTCGTCAGGGCCATGTGGCGTATCCGGAACGGGCGGAAAACCCGGTGCCGATCCTCCTCACCCTGCTCGATCGGCTACGCGCGCGCATGATCGACCAGGGCCCTGTTCCTCATTTCCAGCCGTCCAATCTCGAAATCACCTCCGTCGACGTGGGCAATCGCGCCCACAATGTCATTCCGGCCCAGGCGCGCGCGCGTTTCAACATTCGCTTCAACACCGCTCAGCGCGGCGCAGACCTCGCCGAGTGGATCGAGGGCGAAGTGGCGGCCGCGCAGGGGGGCTTCGGCGCGGGGTTCGACGGCGATGTGCACGCCGACATTGCGGTGACAGGCGAGGCGTTTCTCACGCCCACGGGCCCGTTCACGGCGCTCTTGCACACGGCCGTGACCGCTGAGACGGGCGCGGAGCCGGTGTTCTCCACGGGCGGCGGCACGTCGGACGCGCGCTTCATTAAAGACTACGCGCCGGTGGCGGAGCTCGGCCTTGTGGGAACGACGATGCACCAGGTCGACGAGCGCGTCCCCCTTGCGGATATTGAAACGCTGACGCGCATTTACGCGCGGATCCTGCGCGGCTATTTCGCCGATCCCGCGCTCGCGCCCGCGGGATAGACCACGGCGGCGAGGTAAAGCCCCTCCGGCGGCGCCACGGGCCCGCAGGCGGCGCGGTCGCGGGCGGCGAGGATCTCGCCCATGCGCGCTTCGCGCCATTTGCCCCGCCCCACCTCCACAAGCGCGCCCACCATGGACCGCACTTGGCGGTGCAAAAACGACCGCGCCGCACACGTCACCCACACCTCCGTCGGCGCAGCGAGCGCGCCGCTGTGCGCCCACGGGTCCCGCGATCGCGTCACTGTAATCGTGTCCAGCGTTTTCACGGGGCTGTCGGCTTGGCACTGGCTGTCGCGGAAGGTCGTGAAGTCATGGCGCCCGACCAGAGCTTGGGCGGCGCGATGCATCGCCTCGGCGTCGAGGGCGGCGGGCACGCGCCACGCCGTCCCCGCCGCGACAGTCAGGGGCGCGCGCCGGTCGATGAGGCGATAGAGATACCGCCGCTCCACCGCGCTGAAGCGCGCATGGAAGTCATCGGCCGCCTTTTCCGCCGCGATGACGGCGATCGGCGCGGGCCGCAGATGGTGGTTGAGGGCGTCGCGCACCGTGTCCGGCGGCCAGTCCTTCGCAAAATCCACATGGGCGACTTGGCCAAGCGCGTGCACGCCGGCATCCGTGCGCCCCGCGCCCTGGACGGCGCAGGCCTCGCCCGCAAGCGCTGCGGCCGCCTCCTCCAGCGCGCCTTGAACGCTTGGGCCATTGTCTTGGCGCTGCCAGCCCACAAACGGGCCGCCATGATACTCCACAGTGAGCGCATACCGGGGCACGACGGACGGCCTTCCTCGCGCGTCAGCGCCGCCGCGGGGGCGGCCCGCTCGGCGAAACAAAGGCCTCCGGATACACTAAGCGGCCGCTTTCGCGGGTGTCCGGCCCAAGGTCGGCGCCCACACGCAACGCCATGAACGCCGGTCCTGGCCACGGCGAACGAAAGCGCGCCGCGGGGGCGGCGTCAAAACCGAAGCGCCCATAGTATCCCGGCTCGCCGAGCACGAAAATCCAGCTCTCGCCCGCGTCGCGCATCATCGCCACGCCTGTTTGAATAAGAGCCGATCCCACGCCTTCGCGCTGGCGGTCCGGGCGCACGCTCATGGGGCCGAGGCCCGCGGCGCGGCCCATGCGCGCCGGTGTCGCCGCTTCCTCGGCCGCCTCAGGCGCGATCCCAATGCGGAAGAACTGGATATGGCCGATCACAGCGCCCGCCGCCTCCGCCACCAAGGAGGCCAAGCTGTCGCCATCCACGGCGAGGCGTTGGACAATCGCGGCCTCCTGCGGCCCTCCAAAGGCGTGGGTCGTCAGCGCGGCGATGGCCGGATCATCGGCGGGGGTTGCGAGGCGCACGAGAACCATAGCTTATCGTGCCACAGAAGCGGCGGGCGCACACGCGCGCGCCGCAAGGGCCGCGCCGGCGGCGATCACGCAATGACGACGCCGGCCGGCGCGCGCGCGCCGCGCAAAAACTCCGCCGCCGCTTGGGGCTTTTTGCCTTCGCGCTGGAGGTGCGTCAGCCGCACCGCACCGCCGTCAGGACCCGCGCCGCAGGCGATCAGCAAGGCGTCGTCGAGAATGGCGCCGGCGGCGGCGTCGCCGCGGGCGGCGTCGGGCTCCACATGGCACTGCAACACTTTCACCCGAGCCGGGCCCCGCTCGCCGTCGAGTTCAAACCACGCGCCGGGAGCGGGCGACAAGCCGCGAATGTGGCGGTCGACGTCCGCGGCCGGGCGCGTCCACACGATCCGTGCTTCGGCCTTGTCGATTTTGTGGGCGTAGGTCACGCCCTCAGCGCTCTGGGGCGTGGGCTCCAGGCTGCCGCGCTCAAGCGCGGCGAGCGCCCGCGGCGCAAGCTGAGCGCCGATGACGGCAAGGCGGTCATGGAGGCTGCCGGCGGTGTCGTCGGCGTGAATCGGCGTGGTTTCGCTGAGGAGGATCGGCCCGGTGTCGAGGCCGGCCTCCATCTGCATGACTTGCACGCCCGTCACCGGATCGCCGGCCATAATCGCGCGGTGTATGGGCGCAGCCCCCCGCCACCGCGGCAAGAGCGAGGCGTGGAGATTGACGCACCCGAACCGGGGCGCGTCGAGGATCTCCTGGGGGAGGATCTGGCCATAGGCGACGACGACCGCGAGATCGAGGGCGAGGGCGGCGAAGGCCGCGCGTTCGTCGTCTGCTTTCAGAGTGGCGGGCGTGCGCACCGGCAGGCCAAGCGCCTCAGCGCGCTGGTGCACGGGGCTTTTGCGTTCAGCCTGGCCGCGCCCCGCCGGGCGCGGCGGCTGGGTGTAGACGGCGGCGACGTCATGGCCGGCGGCGACAATCTCCGTCAGCGGCGCGACGGCGAAGTCCGGCGTGCCCATGAACGCAAGGCGGAGGGTCATCGGTGTTCCTTGTCATCGAAAACGGGCGCGCGCTGAGCGTTTACGGGAGCGCGCGCCGCGGCGGCCTTTGCGCTCGTAATCCCACGCGCCGCCGTGATCAAGACAATGGTCGATCGCACCGCAAGGCCGCGTCGGGACGTTCGTCCGTCATGGCCCCCACACGACCATCACGTGCGGACACCACACGCCGAACCAGGCGTGGATGAGCGTGCGAGCGACGCTTGTCGCCCAGAACCCGGACTGACGCAGCGCCGGCGTGAGAGACCTCGCCGCCGCCGCCACACACCCGAACCGCGTCCTCTTAGGCTTTCACTTTCTCAGCCTGAGCTTTCTGGACGCGTTTGACCGCGCGGTCGCGCTTGAGCCGCGACAAGTAATCAATGAACAGCACGCCTTCGAGATGGTCCATCTCGTGTTGAATGCACACCGCATAAAGGCCCTCGGCCCATTCCACCACTTCCTCGCCGTGATAATTGAGATAGCGGATCTTCGCGCGCAGGGGCCGCTCGACCGCCTCAAACACATCCGGGATGGACAAACACCCCTCCTCATAGGGGGCGGTGTCGGCGTTGGTCTCCACGATCTCGGGATTGGCGAAATATCGCGGCTGGGGCTCTTCGTCCGCGCCGGCGAGGTCCATGACGATCACGCGCTTGGGCACGCCGATTTGGATCGCCGCAAGGCCGATGCCCGGGGCGGCGTACATGGTCTCAAGCATATCATCCATCAGCGCACGGATGTCGTCGTCGACCCGCGCGACGGGCTCAGAGATCTGCTTCAGCCGGGGGTCCGGCACCGTGAGGATCGGTCGTATCGCCATGGCGTGAAACTAAGAACCGTTCTAACGTCAATCAAGCGTCTGCTGCGGCGCAGCATTGTCTGCGCCAGCCCTCTCCAGAAGGTTAGCACACACGCGCGCCGCACATCACGCCGCATCGGCCTCCCGCTATGGGTCTCGCCTCCTCGGCCCGAGATCGAGGGCGTCCATCCCTCCCGCCGCCGGCTTTGGGGCTCTGGCGCGCCTCGCCCATCCCAGCGCCCCGCTGATCCGCGCCGAGCCCTGCGGGCGCGCGTCCCTCGTCTTTCCGTCCCAGGGCTTCCGTCCCGGGGCTTCCGTCCGAGGGCTCCCGTCATTGGGCGCGCGCCGTCCGGCCCGGCGCCGCCGCCTCCACCTCGCGCACCATGGCGACATCGCCAGCCGCTCCATCCGCCGCCGTGTCGTCGGTCGTTGCGTCAAGCCGCAAATCCCGTCCCGGCGCCGGCAAGCGCGCTGCGGTCTCGAGTTGCTCAAGCTCCGGGGCGGCGGCGTTGGCGTCAAACACCTCCAGTTCGAGGAATTTGCGCGCGCCGGGCATGACTTTCGCCTCCAGCGACCCCACCGCTTGATTGTAGCTTTTGACGCTCTTCTCCAGCGTTTTGCCGAGCGACGCCATGTGTCCGCCAAAGGCGGCCAAACGGTCATAAAGCACTTTGCCGAGCTGGGCGACGTCTTGAGCGCGCTTAGCCGCCTCCTCCTGGCGCCAGCCGAAGGCCGCCGCCTTCGCCAGCGCCACAAGCGTGGCGGGCGTGACAATGATGACGCGGCTTTCCACCGCGCGTTGGAAGAGGTCAGGGTCGCGCTCGGCGGCGGCGGCGTAGAAATTCTCGCCGGGAATGAACATCGCAACGAAATCGGGACTGCCCTCCACTTTGTCCCAATAGGCTTTGCTGGCGAGTTTCTGGGCGTGGTCGCGCACATGCTTGGCGTGGCGCGCCAAAGCCGCCTCGCGCGCGCCGTCGTCGGAGGCGTCCACAGCGTCGAGATAAGCGCCCATGGGCGCTTTGGCGTCGATCACCAGCATCGCGCCCCCCGGCAACCGCACCGTCACGTCGGGCCGATGGAGGCGGTCTTCCGCGTCGCGCACGCCGCGTTCAGTGTGGAAATCACAATGGGCGGACATGCCCGCCAATTCCAAAATGTTGCGCAGCTGCTCCTCGCCCCAGCGCCCGCGCGTCTTAGGTTGCGCGCGCAAGGCGGTGGCGAGCTTGCCCGTCTCTGCGCGCGTCGCCTCTAAGCTTTCGCCGATTTTGCGGATTTGCTCGCCCAAAACGCTGTGATCGCGCAACCGGGTTTGCTCCAACGCTTTCACTTGCGTGGCGAAGGACGTAAAGCTTTCTTGGATGGGGGTGAGGAGCGCGCGCATCGCCTCCTCGCGCGCTTTAAGCCCGCCCTCGGCCGTCGATTGCTGCTTCGCCAGCGTCTCCCCCGCCAGTTTGAGAAACGCCTCATTGCTTTTGGCCAACGCGTCCTGGGCGAGGGCGGCGAACTTCGTCTCCACCTCCGCGCGCAAGCGGGTCAAGTCGTCGCGTTCGCGCGCAAACGCGGCTTCACGCTCCCGCGCGCCCGCCAGCGCCGCCTCAACCTCCGACACACGCGCGCGCGCCGCCGCCAGCTCCTCGGCCAAGTCCTGCGCGCGCGCCGCCGCCAGCTTCGCCGCGAAAGCCTCCGCAGCCGCGTGCTCGCCCTTCGCCTCCGCCGCACGCCGCCGCGCCATCTCCTCGCGCAGCCGCCACACCGCGAACGCCAACGCCGGCAGCGCCAGCACCATTAAGGCGTAGCCGACATCCATGGGGCTCCTCCACGCAATCCAAATCAGAACAAAATAGAAACACACAGCGGCCATCGCGTCAACACCGCGCCTTGATGGTGGCCGATTCGCGCGATGAAGACCTGGACCAATCGCGGACCGTGGCCCAAGAGACGCAGAGCCGCTTAAGCGGCGCCGCTGGCGTCTTGGCGCACGCACTGGTTCGATCGCCCGCCCGCAGGGAGGCCGTCCATGAGCGCAGGCAAAACCGGACGCGTCGTGTGGCGCGACCTATTCACACCCGATCGCCCCGAGGCGATGGCGTTTTACGCGCGCGTCGCGGGCTGGCGCTACCACACCGAACACGCGCGCGATTGCGCCTGGGGCGGCGGCGCGCGGGACTTCGTCCTCGCGCTCCACCAGGGCGAAGCGGGCGCGGGGTTTGTTGAGACGCCTGAGGGACTGGACGACGGTTGGATCCCTTATGTCGAAGTCAAGGACGTGGACGCCGCCGCGGCGACGGGCGCACGCTGCGGCGGGACGGTGGTCAAACCGCCCTTCGAGGTTCCTGGCGTCGGCCGCAATTGCCTTTTGAAAGACCCCGCCGGCGCCTCTGTGGGCCTTGCCCTGTCGCGTCACGCCTTTCCCGCGCCCACGCGCCAATTTGGGGTCGAGCGCTATCTCAGCGCTGATCCGGCGCTCCTCGCTGGGTTTTACGCCCCCGTGCTCGGTTGGGCTGTCTCAGACGAGAGCGACACCGTGACAGCGACGACAGCGTCAGGGGAAGCCGCGGCGCGCCATCAGCTCGCCCACGCCCCGCTCCAGGGCCGCGCGCGTTGGCTTCCCTGCGTTTACGTCGCCGACATCGACGCCTCAATCGCGCAGGCGACGGCGTTGGGCGGCGACATCCTCCATGATGCGGCGGCGGCGGACGCGACCCGCGGCGTGGTGTTGCGCGACCCCCAGGGCGCCTGGGTGTGTCTGTCGTGCGCGCCGCCACACGGCGGCTCCACGATGACGCCGTAAAGGCGCGTCCGACCCAAAGCGCTCAGGCGCCGGCAACCTAAGGCGGGCAAGCCGCGCCGCCGGGGCTTGGCGCAAGGCCCACACGCCAGAGGCTGAGGCCAAGCGGCGCGTCGGCTTCAAGCGTCAACGGCCGCTCCACGTGAGCGAGATCCACGCCCGCGTCGGCGAAACACCGCAAGGGAACCACAAGATCGCGCCACACGCCGATCTCCCCGCTGTTCAAGGCGGCCGTCACATCACGGCGCCCGACGCACTGCGGCCCGCAGCCAACCGCGAGCGTCACCGCGCCGAGCGGCGTGGCGTCGAGGCGATAGGTCACCGCCAACGCGACATCGCCATTGGCTTGGCGGCGCCAATCAACCGGCGCGCCAGCGCTGACGGGGCCCGCCGGCCCAGCCCCGGTCCACGTCAGCGCGAGCGTGTCTTCCTGCGCCTCGCGATCAGCGCGAGCCCAGCGCAGGCCGCCGCCGGGCGTCGCCCCGCGCGGCCCGTCCACGCCCGTCGCTCCGCCCGCATCCTCAAGCGTCAGCGTCCAACCGGGGCCGGAACCGCCGGCGGTTAGAAGGACATCGCCTTGGACCGCGGCGACGGCGTAGTCGTCACGCAGTTGGGCCAAAGCTCCCGCCTCGCCATAGCGCAGGCCGAAGCCATAAGGAAAAAGCGCCTCAGCGCTCGTGCCGTCGGTGACGTTGGTGGCGGTTTGGTCCGGCCGCGCCGGCCAGGAAAACGACAGCCGGCCGGTGACGGCGTGGCGCGGCGCGCCGGCGGCGTCGCCAATAAGCACATCGGCCACGCCGCCGCCCTTAGAGCCCGGAAGCCAGGCGGCCACGAAGGCGTCAGCGGCGATGTCATGCTAAGCTCGCAGGAGAGACTCGCATGGTTCAAAGACCCCGCGCGCCGCTCGCGATGACATCACCGCGCGTCGGGTCGATTGGACGCCGCTTTCGCCGGCCACAGGAGCCTTTATTATGAAGTTCTTTGTCGACACCGCCGACGTTGCGGAGATCCGCGAGCTGTCTGAAGCGGGCTTTCTCGATGGCGTTACGACCAACCCCTCGCTCATTAAGAAGAGCGGGCGGCCGTTTGCGGACGTGATCGGAGACATTTGCGCGATTGTTGACGGCGATGTCAGCGCCGAAGTCGTCGCGCTGGAGGCCGAGGCCATGATCGCCCAGGGGCGCACTTTGGCGAAAATCGCCGACAATGTGGTGGTGAAGCTGCCTTTGACCCTCGACGGCTTGAAGGCGTGCCGGACGCTGGCGCGCGAGGGCGTGCGCACTAATGTCACGCTCTGCTTTTCGGCCAATCAAGGGCTTCTCGCGGCCAAAGCCGGCGCGACTTACATTTCGCCTTTTATTGGTCGACTCGACGATATCCATGTTGAAGGCATGGAGCTGATCCGCGAGCTGCGCGCGATTTACGACACCTATGGCTTCAAGACGGAAGTGCTCGCAGCCTCCATCCGCTCGCCCTTGCATGTGAAGGAGTGCGCTTTGGCCGGCGCGGACGTGGCGACAGTTCCGCCGGCGGTGCTGAAGGGCTTGTTGAACCATCCGCTGACGGACAAAGGTCTCGCCGCCTTCATGGCCGACGCCGAAGCCGCGGCTATCACCGTCTGACGTCGTGTCCGGCGACGGATGTCGGGGAGGGCTCCTCCGACATCGCGCGCCGGACCACAGAACGGGCGCGGCGGCGGCGCTGGCGCGGGGCGCGTCCCTTAACGCCGTGCGCGCGGAAAGATGCGTGACGCGCGACGGCGTGTGTAGACGACATTGACGGAGCCCGAGGATCGGTCGTCATACAGCATCAGCGTCAAGCCAAGCTCACGGCACAGAGCTGGATAGTCATGCAAAAAACAGTGGGCCTGCGGGTCGAACGCATCCCCTCTCTTCGGCCATTGCGTGTTGATTGAGCAGCGCACCGCCACCCGATCGCACACCCGCGCCGCTTCCGTCATGGCGTGGGCGATCGTGTCGAATGGGATATGCTGAAACACAAGAGCCGTCACTCCAAGATCAAAGGTTGCGTCCGCAAACGGATACCTCTGGTCCGCGCGCTCAACATAAGCGGCCTGGACGGCGACGCCCGCCGCGTCGGCCGCCGCGCGCGCTCGCGAGGCGTAATTCTTAGACACGTCCAGTGTCGTGATAGCGCCGTGAGACGTGTATAAAGGAAACAATCGGCCGACGCCCGGCCCGATTTCAAGAATACTCGACGCCGCCCGGATCAGTGGGTAGAAAAAGTTTTGATCCGCGCCGGTTATGGGGGCGTCGGCTTGGGTGTTTGGATGGCGCCGCTTGTTCCAATACACCTCAGGCTGATAGCGGGGGGCGTCAGTCATTGAGCGTCCGTCCTTGAGCCTGCCCCCGATCGCTGGATCTCCGCGTCGCGGCGCGCTCCAGCCCCTCACGGCGGCGGTCATCCGCCGCCGCTCCACGCCAAACGCGCCTCACCCCGATGACGCCCCGACCGGACGCAACGCCGCCGTTGGCGCGCCGATCGAAGCCCCTGCGCGGCGCATCTCCAGCTCACGGGCGTAATCGCGCGCGTCAATGCGCCCCTCCCGATAAGGGACGACCAGGTCCGATGGACCAAACGCCTTCAGCTGTCCGCGGTCCACCCACGCCGCAGAGTCACAGGTCTCGTGCACCAGTCGATGATTGTGTGACGCCAAAACCAGGATCGCGGCTTGATTCACAAGGTCGTCCATCCGCGCCCGGGCCTTCGCTTTAAAGTCCTGATCGCCCGCGCCCAGCCACTCATCCATCAACAGAATGTCAGGCGTGAACGCCGTGGCGCAAGCGAACTTCAAACGCATCGCCATGCCGTTGGAATACGTGCGCACCGGCATGTCCAAATACTCGCCAAGCTCTGTGAAGGCCGCGATCTCGTCCATCTTCTCGCGCACGTCCGCGATCGATCGCCCCGCGACGAGGCCGGCCAGCTCAATGTTGCGATACCCGCTCGCTTCCGGGCGCATGCCCAAACCCGCAGCAAACAAGCCCGCCACAGTGCCCGACACTTCAAGCGCGCCCACAAGCGGCTCATAAACGCCCGCAATGGTGCGCAGCAGCGTGGACTTCCCCGAGCCATTGCGCCCGATCACGCCCACACGCTCGCCCGCGGCGATGGACAGCGAGATGTCAGACAACGCAACGACGCTGCGGCCTCGTTGGGCGTCATCGCGGATGAGCGCGCCAGCCCCCTGCACGCGCGCGCCCGCCAATTTGGGTTTCGCGCCGCGGCCGAGCATCGGAAACGTAATGGTCACATGGGACAGGCGGATGTGCGGCATCATCACAACCAATACACAATGCGCCGACGGACGTGGGCGAACACAAAAACGCCCATGAGCAAACCGCACGCCGTGATCGCGCCCACCACCGCGAGGCTCGCCGGCGCGAGCGCCCCGTCAATCAGCGGCGCGCGAAACGCGATGACAAAATGCGCGAGCGGATTGTAGCGCAAATACGACCACAGCGCGCCCATGCGTTCCGGCTCCCACACAATCGGCGTCAAAAAGAACAGCACCCGCATCACCGTCTGCACCAAATGCGGGATGTCGCGCTGGCGCGTCGCGAGCGCCCCCAACATCAAGTTGAGCCAGAAGGCGTTGACGAGGATCAGAGCGAACACAAAGACCGACCACCCAGCCGCCGGGCCAATATCGACGCCGGCTATGATCAGAACCACCACCACCACAAGCGCGTTGCACACTGATAAAATCACACTGCGAAAAACACTTTGCAGTACAAAAACTGAAAACGGCAGCCGCCCAGCCTTAATCCACGTCTCCGACATAATAAAAACATACGGCGCATCGACAATGGCCGAATTTAAAAACACCCACACAAAAAACCCGACTGTAACATACGCCATGAAATAGCCCGGATCGGACTCGCTCAACTGGCCGAAAATCAGGAACTTCACCAGAATAAAGACGCCGAACGAAATCGTCGTCCACAGCAGCCCCACATAGGACCGGCGAAACCGCTGTCGCAGGTCCTCCCACGCTAACGCGCTCCACAACCGCCACATGGCCAAGCCGCGCGCGGCGTCGTCAAAGGCCGCCGAGACTTGGGAGTCCGTCGAGCGAAACACAGTCGACTGAGCCATTGGGGGGTCCACCACGCCGGATCACATCACCTTGGGCCGTCACCGCCTCAGCCAGCCCCGCCCCAGCCAGCCTCGCCAAGGCCTTGACACGCGCGCCTGACGGCCGCGCCGCGGCCAAAGCCCGCAGCGTTGCAAAGCATGCACGTTAGGGCGCTCAGCGCGCCGGCGAAAGCCCGGCGGCGCCGGCGGGCGTGCCGCTCATGGCCGCTGCGGGGATCGTCGGCCTGTACGTGTGTGTTCTCCCTTGCGGTCAAGGCTGTTATGGCTGTCAGGGCAGAGACGCTCGTGCGGATCGATGGGGGCGATCTTGCGCGGATGCGGCGAGCGTGTGCTATGCGGGGACTGCGGTTGGCGAGCCGCGGCGGCGTGCGTGTAAGGGCCGGGCCCGCAACCGTAAGGAGTGACCATGGTGCGACGCCTCTGCGGCTCTCGTGCGCCTCGGCGGCTTGTGGGGCCCATCGGCGTTAACGCACCCCCCGCGCGAGGCGGTGGGCGTCGCGACGCGCGGGCCTGCGCCTTCATGGCCGCGGCCGCATGATCAAAGCGCCCCCGTCTCTGCGCGGCCGCATCGCGTCGCCCACGAAAGAGGTGTACCGGACGGTCGCGGCGCGGGTGTTGAAGACGGTGCGTCCGAAGCCGCTCCCCGGCCCTTTGGTGGCGTCCATTATTGAAGACGAACCGCTGGGAATCAGCGTGGCCGGCCACCTCACTGTCGACGGCCTGCGCGGGGCGGGACTGATGCCGTTGACCCACGGCTTGCGGCCAGTTTTCACCACCACACGGTGGCTGCAAGGGCGTTTCCCGTCCCATGACGGCGAAGGGGGCGTGTGGTTCACCCACTGCAACGCGCCGGAGGCGTTGGTGGCGTTGATGAAGATTCCGCCCTCAGCGTGGTGGCGGAAGTATCGGATCGGCTATTGGTCGTATGAATTGTCGGCTGCACCGCAATCGTGGAAACGGATCGCGCAAGTCTTTCACGAGATTTGGGTGCCGAGCGATTTTGTCGCGCAATCCTTGGCGGGGGCTAACACGCGGATCCGTGTGGTCGGCCACAATGTTCACGACACGTTTGGTCCCGCCTCGGCCACGCCCTGTGTGAGGTCGGATGCAGATTTTGTGGTCGTGTGCGCTGCGGACGCGCGCTCGAGCTTGTTTCGCAAAAACATAGAGGGCGCGATCGCGCTCTTTCGCAAAGCGTTTCCCGAACCCTCAGCGCGACGGCGACTGATCGTGAAACTCCACCACACGGAGTTCTCACCCCACGCTATGGCGACGATCCACGCCGCGATGGGCGACCGACCGGACATCCAGCTGATCGACGACCCCATTGATCGGGCGCAGATGGCTGGCTTAATGGCGCGGTGTGATGTCTTTCTCTCGCCCCACCGGTCGGAGGGGTTTGGGTTGATGATCGCGGAGGCGTTTCGCGCGGGACGCGTCGCGCTGGCCACCAACTGGTCCGGAAATGTCGATTTCATGGGCGGCCTCGACCCATTGCTGATTCGGGCGCGGACTGTTCCCGTGCGCGATCCTTACGGCGTCTATCCGTCGGGGGCGGACGCGCAGTGGGCGGAGCCGGACTTAGACGACGGCGCTGCGAAGCTTGTGGCGCTGGAGGCGATGAGCGCGGATCAGCGGCGGGCGCTGAGCGTGCGCGCATGCGCGCGCTTGGACGCCATCGCCTCCTCATGGTCGCCGGCGCACTTGTTGGCGTCGCCGTTCGCCCGTTATGTGACGCCGCGGCCGTCGCGCGTGCGTCACGCCGCCCCGCGTCGATACGCCCGCGTCGCTGAGCCTGAGGGCACCGAAGTGATGTGAGCCGCGCTGCGGTGAGGCGTCGCCGCCGCCGCGGCCACCCGGCGAGGGCGGCGACGTCTCGCGCTCGCGCGCGCTCGGCGGGCGACGGGCCCGCTGCGGCCGCAGACGGTGCGCAAGCGTGTGCGCAACGCCGTTGCGCCCGCGCGCCGCTGTGGGCGTTGGCCTCACGAGCCGCGCCAGGGACGCTTGGCGTCTTAAGGTGGTTGGCGTCTTAGGGTGGTTGGATGGCGACCCGCGGACGCAGGCTTAGGCCCCAGCCCCAGTGCTCAGGCCCCAGTGCTCAGGCCCCAGTGCTCAGGCCCCAGTGCTCAGGCTCAGCCGCACTCAACGCTGGCGATGCGCCCATCCGGGCCCAAGCGCAGGTTAAGGCGGTTGTACATGTATTCCTGAGTGACCAAACAGCCGTGGCAAATCACGCGATAGGGTTCCGGCAACAAACGCTGGTCCACCGCGCTCAAGGGCTGGCCCACCAGCCCCGCCCATTCATCGGCGTTGCAGGTCTTCGCCGCGCGCTCGGACTCCGACGGCGTCGGCTCGCTTTTCTCCACATCGCCGAAACTGCGGTCGACAACGCGCAAGCTCGGCTGGGCGAGCACCCGGTCGAGGGGCGCGTCCGTCGGCGCTTCCTCAAGCAGGCGCCGGGCGCGGCCGCCATCGTCTATGTCGCGCGAGAGCGCCGCACACGCCGCCACCGCGCCCGCGGCCACGGCGATCACCAGAGTTTTCATTGCTTCCGCCATCGACCGTCGGGCCCTCTTCGCCAGTAAGACACGTCGGCCCCGGCTTGCGATAACGCGCGCCAGCGATGTCGCGCCCACCCCCGCATCTCATCATCGTTGTCTTCGAACAAAATGACGACGCGTTCAACGTTTTCTTCCGTCAGCTCTCGCGGCGCATCAGGCTCACGCGCCGCCGCGCCGCCGACCATGAACAGCGCCTGGGCGCCATTGGGCCGCGCCCCGTCTAAAGACAACACCACGGGTTGGCGCGCCGCGTGGGGCTGATCGCTGCGCCCGTGCGGCAAGAAGGCCGCATCGCGATACGTCCACAGCGCATCATCCAACTGCGCCAGCTGCGCGGCGTCGCGACACTGCACCGCAGCTCGCCAGCCCCGCGCCAACGTTTTCTCCAAAAGCGTCGGCAGAACATCGCCCGCCGCGTCGTCGACCAAGTGGTAAAACCAGTGTTCAGCCACCAGCCGCCCCACGCGACGCATCGCCGCCGGCCGCGCCGGCCTCATGGGCGTCCGCGACAAACCGCTCCAGCATGCGCACGCCCCATCCCGTCGCCCATGTCGGCTCGCGCGGGTCTTCGCTCTTGGATTTCCACGCCGTCGGCGCAATGTCGAGGTGCGCCCACGGCGCCTCGCGCACAAAGCGTTTGATGAATTGCGCCGCCGTGATCGAGCCGCCTTCGCGGCCGCCAATGTTTTTCATGTCCGCGACTTTGGACTCGATCATTTTGTCGTAGGCCTCGCCAAGGGGCATGCGCCACACCGGCTCCTCAGCATCGCGGCCGGCTTGGATCAACGCCTCCGCCAGCGCGTCGTCGCTGGCGAACAAGCCCGCATACTCATGGGCGAGCGCGATGACCATGGCTCCGGTCAGCGTCGCTAAGTCGATGATCAGCTTCGGTTTAAAGCGGTCTTCAGCGTACCAGACCGCGTCCGCCAAGACGAGGCGGCCTTCCGCGTCGGTGTTGAGAATTTCGATCGTTTGGCCCGACAAGGACGTCACAATGTCGCCAGGGCGCTGGGCGTCGCCATCGGGCATATTCTCCACAAGGCCGATCACGCCCACGGCGTTGACCTGGGCCTTGCGCTGCGCGAGCGCGCGTATCAGCCCGACGACCGCCGCAGCGCCGCCCATATCGCCTTTCATCTCCTCCATCCCTGGGCCGGGTTTGAGGGAAACGCCGCCTGTGTCGAAGGTCACGCCCTTGCCAACAAAAAGAAGCGGGGCCTCGTCGTCCGCTGCGCCGCGCCACTCCATCGTCACCAATTGGGATTCGCGCCGGGAGCCGCGGCCCACGCCCAAAAGCGCGCCCATGCCGAGCCGCTGCATCTCCGCTTCGCCGAGCACCTCGACAGCGACGCCAAGATCGCTGAGCGCGCGCGCACGCCGGGCGAACGCTTCCGGATGCAACACATTCGCGGGTTCCGACACCAAATCGCGCGCGAGGGCGACGCCGTCGGCGACGGCGTCATATCGCGTCCAACGCGCCGTCGCCGCTTCAGGATCATCCACCGCGACGTCGAGCGCCGTCAGCGTCGGTTTTTTATCCTCGCCCAACGTCGTGCGGTACACATCAAAGCGATAGGCGCCCAACCGCGCCCCAAGCCCGGCGCGCGCGGCGGCCTCAGCCTCCTGCGCGCCGAGACCCAAACCGTCGAGACGCAGATGCGCGCGTGTGACGCCGCTTGTCAGCCACGCCCGCGCCGCCGCGGCCGCCGCGCGCTCCAACACCGCCGGCGTGAGCGCCTCCTTCTTGCCGAGGCCGAGGAGCATGACCCGCTCCGGCGTCGTGTCGCCGCCGTCCGCGGCCAAGGCCGCAACCTCCACAGTGCGCCCGACGCCGGCCTTAAAGCGGCGCACGCCCGCCGCCGCCAACAGGCGGTTTCCCACCTGCGCGTTCAACGCGTCCCCCGCGGGTGTCAGCGTGACGGCGTCGCCATCCGCGAAGGCGGGCAGGATCAGCGCTTGCGCTTCGGACGCGGCTGCGGTGAAGGTGATGTCCATGAACAAAGCTCCAAGGGCGAAGGGGCGCGGCGCGCCGCTGCGTCCGCAGACGCGCGACGCGGGAATGTGGCTTGCACTATGTGAGGCGGTTGCCCAAGGGAGACAACGGCCTTACGCCCTCATGCGCATGCATGAAGCCGCCGGGGAGCCGCGTCGCCCGTGATTCAGTCCTACATCTTGCGCCACGCCGTGTTGCCGCTTTTGGCGTCCGTGGGCGCTCTGGGCGTGTTGGCCCTGCTCACTCAAAGCATTTCGACGCTGGATTTGATCATCGACCAGCGCCAAACGCTGGTGACGTATTTTCAGATCACCGTGCTGGCCTTGCCGCAATTGATCGCGCTGATTTTGCCCTTGGGCGTGTTCATCGCGACGCTTTACGCGCTGAATCGCCTCCAAGGCGATTCAGAGTTGATTGTGTGCTCAGCCGCGGGCATGGGCCGGTGGAACATCGCCGCCCCGATCCTGAAGCTGGCGACGATGGCGTTGCTGGTGAATCTTTTCGTGAATTTGTGGGTGCAGCCGGCGGCGTTCCGCGAAATGCGCGAACGCTTGTACGAGGTGCGCAGCGATTTGGCCGCACGGCTGATCCGGCCCGGTCAGTTCCGGCGCGCCGCCCGCGGGCTCACCATCTATGCGCGTGAGATCGAACGCGGCGGGCGCGTGATTGACTTGTTCATCCAAGACGCCACCGACCGTGAAGAGACGGTGGAGTACATGGCCGCCATCGGCCAATTCACTGATATCCGCGGTGAACCGGCGTTGTTAATGACGGACGGCTCCATTCAAAAGCGCGAGCCCAATGGCTCTTTATCGTTTCTCAAATTTGACAGTTATCCCTTTGCGTTGACGACCTTCGTAGACGGCCCCGGCACGCTGTTATACAAATCGAGCGACCGCTACCTTCATCAATTGTTTTTCCCAGACCCGAACTCCCTTTGGGACTGGAAGAATGCAGAAATGCTGCGTGCGGAAGGGCACTACCGCATTTCCTCGCCACTTTACAATCTGGCTTTCGCGTTCATTGGCCTCGCCGCCATCATCGGCGGGGAGTACTCGCGCACCGGCTATTCCCGGCGGATCATCGCCGCGGCGGCCGCAGCGCTTGTGCTGCGGTTGCTTGGGTTTGTCGCGCAATCGGCGGCGGCCGAGGAGCCATCGCTTAATGCGCTGCAATATGCCGCGCCGCTGCTGGCGTGTGCGGGCGCGATCGCCGTATTGGGCGCGGGCGGCGGGCGACGACGGAGCCTCGCACCGGCATGACGTTGTCGTTTTACGTGCTGCGCCAAGTGGCTGCGGGGGTGGCGCTCTCTTTGGGCGTGATCGTCACGATGATCCTCCTTGTGGACATGGTGGAGCTGTCGCGGGAGCTGGGCCGCGTCGCGGACATTTCGCCGGTCACGCTGGCGTGGTTGTCGGTCCTGCGCGCGCCGAGCCTGGCGGAAACCACTTTCCCGTTCATCTTTCTGTTCGGGGCGATGTGGGGCATGCATCGGCTCAACCGGCGCAGCGAATTGGTGGTGCTGCGCGCCGCGGGGGTGTCGGCCTGGCGCTTCATTGGGCCGGGCGTGGTGTTTGCGCTCGCGTGCGGCGTGCTCGCCTCCGCGGTGATTAACCCGCTCGCGGCTCGGTTGAATGTGGCGTTCGAGCATGAGCGCGATCGCATCACGGTGGGCGATTCCCGGCGCGCCGCCCGCCGGGAGCGCGCGATTTGGCTGCGCGAACGCGGCGCCACGGAGCAGACGGTGATCCGCGCCGGCTCGGCCTCGCCCAGCGAGCGACGGCTGACGGACGTGACCATGTTCATTTACGACTTGGATACTGAGTCGTTGCCGAGCTTTCGCCGCCGTCTCGACGCGCGCGAAGCGGTGCTGCGCGCCGGCTTTTGGCAGCTGCGCGACGCGTGGGAATCCGCCCCGGACGTGGAGCCGGAGCATCACGACACGCTGGCCTTGCCGACTGACATTGAGCCGAGTTCTCTGCTGGAGAGCCGCGGCGGCCCGCGCACGCTGAATTTCTGGGAGCTGCCGAATCAAACTCGCTTGCTCCGGGAGGCCGGCTTTTCCTCGGTGCAGTATGAATTGCGATGGCATCGCTTGTTGGCGATGCCGTTCACCTTCGCGGCGATGACGCTGGTGGCGTCGGCGGCGTGCTTGCGGCTGTCGCGCCGCGGCGGCGCGCTGCAGCTGAGTTTCATCGCCGCAGGCGTTGGGTTTGCAGTGTACTTTGGCGACAGCATGATGGCGGCGCTGGGCTCCACCAGCGTTCTTCCCAGCTTTCTTGCCGCCTGGACAGCGCCGATCTTGACCCTTCTGGGCGGGCTGTTTGTCATCGCCAGTCTGGAGGACGGGTGACCCGCGCGCGCGTCTGGACGCCGCCGGCGCGGCTGGGCTATCGCTAAGGACGGCGGGCGGAGCGGGCGTCCCCAACAGCGCGCCGACGCGGGGCGGAGCGCGGACCCAAGACGGAGGCGGGCATGCGCAAACGGCGGGGCGAAGCCCTTGCGGCGGTCTTGGCCGGAGCGACCTCCCTGGGCGGCGCGTTCGCGCCGGCCGACGCTCAAACCGATGACATCGCCGCGGACGACTATGTGTATGTCGAAGCCGATGAGGTCGTCGACAACGGGTCTGGCCGCTACACCGCGCGCGGGCGGGTCGAGGCGCGCTATGGCGAGCGCGTCTTGCGCGCCGATGAAGTGATTTTCTTGCCCGAGGAAGGCCGCGTGATCGCCCGCGGCGGGGTCACCATCATTGAAGACAGCGGCGCGGTCAGCTTCGCGGAGGAGGCGGAGCTTTCTGACGATCTGACCGAAGGCGTGATTGCTGATTTCGCCGCGCGTTTGGAGAACAATGTGCGCATCGGCGCGCGTGTGGCCACGCGCACGCCCGATGATTCTGTGCGCTTGACCCGGGCGTTCTACACCGCGTGCGAAGCCTGCGGCGACAGCGGGCTGAGCGCGCGGCCCAGCTGGCGGCTGCGGGCGCGCAAAGTCACCCGCGACGCCCCGAACGATCTGATTTACTACCGCGACGCTGTGCTGGAGGTGAAAGGCCTGCCGGTGCTTTACACGCCCTTCTTCGCCCATGCGGATCCGTCCGCCGGGCGGAAATCGGGGTTTCTGCTGCCCAGTTTCGGCAGCTCCACCCGCACGGGGCTGTTTTACGAGCAGCCCTATTATTGGGTGGTCTCTGACAGCACGGATCTGACGATTGCTCCGCGCTTGATTGAGGACGTGGCCCCGCTGGTCGGTTTTGAATTCCGCAAGCGTTTTTTCTCCGGCAATGTCAATTTCACCGGCAGCGTCACGAATGAGCAGGAGTTCGGCCTCATTAACGTCGAGGTCCAGCCGATTGATCCCGCGACTGGTGAGCCCGACCCGGACGCTGAGCCCGTCACGCGTCAACAATTCACTGAGTTCGGCGAGGAGCGGATCCGCGGCCATTTGTTCGGCCAAGGCTTGTTCGCGGTGACGGACAATTGGTCCTGGGGCTTTGGGCTGGAGGGGGTGTTGAATGACGACGACCTCTATCTGCGCCGCTATGAAATCCCTGATTCCCGCCGCCGCCGGGGCCTATTCCAGCGTACGGACCGGCGGTTGCTGACGCAATTGTTCACGGTGCGCCAATCGCGCGACGCGTATTTCTCCGCGGCGGCTCTTGATTTCCAGAGTTTGCGGGAAGAACAGCTTGTCGGCGGCGTGCTTGTCGATGAGGAAGACACCTTTCCCATCGTCGCCCCCTTCAGCGAGGCGCGCAAAACCTTCAAAACGCGCTTCATCGGCGGACGCACGGAGGTGCGCGCGAGCGCCGTCGCGTTGGAGCGCGACACCGGCGTCGATTATCGCCGCTTCAGCCTCGAAGGCGAATGGAACCGCCGCATCATCACGCCCCAAGGCCTTGTGATCGAACCGACCGCCCTCGCCCGGGGGGACGCCTACAGCTTCGCGGACGCGCCCGTGACGACGAGCGCGCCCCTTGTCGACGGCCTGGACGGCGGCGAGGTGGAGGACCGCTCGCTGATCCGCGGCCTCGGCTATGCGGGCACGACGGTGTCGCTGCCCTTTGGGCGGCGGTTCGGGCGCGCCCAACTTGTCGTGGAGCCGATCGCCAACGTCACTTACGCCTCTGAAGACGACCGCGACGAGGAGATCGTCAACCAAGACAGCTTGTCGGTGGACTTGGATGAAGCGGGCGTGTTCGCCGCCAACCGCTCGCCGGGCTTTGACGTGTGGGAGGAAGGCGGGCGGGTGACCGCCGGCGGCCGCGGCTCAGTGCGGTGGGGCCCCGACCAGCAAGCCAGCGTGTTCGTGGCCCAGAGCTACCGCGCGGACGAGTTTGCCGGCTTCAACGCGATCGCTGCAGAAGACGCCGACGACGAAACCGACGCCTCCGGCCTGCGCGGCGACATGTCCGACATCGTCGCGTCAGGCCGCCTACAGCTGAACGCGCGCAACAATGTCGAAGCACGGGTGCGCATTTCCGATGAAGAGTATGACGTCCAGCGCCTGGATGTGGAGGCGCGCGTCGGGCTCGGGCCGGCGTCGGGTTTCGCGCGCTATCTTCAATTCGACGAGGAGGCCGCCTCCGACCGGCCGCTGGAATCCCTTGATGTCGGGGGGAGCTTCCGGGTCACAAAAAACGTCAGCCTGTATTACAATGAGAGCCGTGATCTGGAGGAGAACACGACCCGCCGGTCCGACGCTGGGGTTGTCTATCGTGACAACTGCACCGAAATCCAAGTGGCGTATCGCCGTCAGAACTTCGATGATTCCCTTCTGGGAACAGAGGAATCCTTCACTGTGCGGTTCACCCTTGCGACCCTGGGCGGCGTGTCGTCGCAGTAAACCGCCACGCCGCTGCGGGGGCCATGGCGTGCTCGCGCGGGCGCACGGGGGCGGCGCGCGCGGCGTGTGCGCTCCCGTTGCATGAATACCACGCTTGGGTACAGTCCAGCGTTCAGGCGTGCGACGCCGACCTGACATTCATCACGCTGAAGAACCGTCTACGAGACCCGATGTCCCTATGATGAATCGTTGCTTCACGTTGATCACCGCGCTTGTGGCGGCCCTCGCGGCGGCGACCGCCCCGGCGCGCGCGCAAACCGTCGACGGAGTGGCCGCCGTCGTGAATGACGAGGTCATCACGACGTATGATGTGCTGCAGCGGGTGCGGTTGATCCTGACGTCGTCCGGGGTCCAAGCGACGCCTGAGTTGATCCAACGCGTCCAAGCCCAAGCGCTGCGCGGCCTCATTGATGAACGGATCCAGCTCCAGGAGGCGGCGGAATTCGAAATCCAAGTCTCGTCGGAGGAGGTCGCGGACGCGCTGGAGCGCTTGGCGCGGCAAAACAACATGACCGCGGACGTGATCGCCCGCGACTTGGCGCAAGTCGGCGTCTCCGTGGAGACGCTGGAGGATCAGCTGCGCGCGGAAATCGCGTGGCAAGCGTTGATGAGCGGCCTTTATGGCTCGCGGGTGCGCGTCAGCGACGATCAAATCAGCCAAGCGCTGGAGCGCATCGCCACCAACGCGGAGAAAAACCGCTATCTGATTTCGGAAATTCTTATTGAGCCCCAGCTCACTCCCGGCGGCGATCAGACGCGCCAAGTGATCCAGTTTGTGTATGAGCAGCTGCAACAAACTCAGGGTCAGGGCTTTCCGCAGTTGGCGCGGCAGTTTTCCGCCGCCGCGTCAGCGGTGAATGGCGGGGATGTGGGGTGGGTCCGCTCAGGCGAGCTGCGCCATTCGGAAATCGAACGCGAATTGTCGCGCATGCGCCCTGGCGCCATTTCTCCGCCGATCGAGACCCGCGACGGCTATTTCATTGTGCTTTTGCGCGACGCCCAGCGCGGCTCTGAACTGGAGCGGGTGCATTTGCGCCAAGTGTTGCTGCCGGCCGCGCAAAGCGGCGGCGACGCCGCGGCGATGGAGGAAAAGCTCCAATCGGCCTTGCGGCGGGTGCGCGATTGCGACGATGTCGACCGGGTCACGCGCCAATTGCCTGAGGCGATTGTGTCAGATCTCGGCATGGTCAAGCCCAGCGATCTCGCCGCGGACGTGCGCGACGCCGTCGCGGCGATGGAGCCGGGCGACACCACGGAGCCCATGGTGATGCGCGCGGGCGCTGTGGCGCTGACGCTGTGCGAGCGCCAGAGCATGGCCGCAGAAGCGCTGCCGAGCCGTGCGGAAATCGAAAACCAATTGCGCGACCAGCAATTGTCCCAGCTCTCGCGGCGGTATCTGCGCAATCTCTTAGAGACCGCCACCATCGAGACCCGCTTGCGGTGATGCTAAGGCCGGCGGCGCGCAATCGCCTCGCCGCGAGCAGCGCGCGATGAGCGCGCTTGTGGCGACCATGGGCGATCCGGCGGGGATCGGCCCGGAAATCACAATCGCGGCCTGGGCGGCGCTGAAGGATCGTGGACCGGCCTTCGCCGTGGTGGGCGACCCTGCGCTCTACGCCGCCGGCGCTCCGGTGCAGGTGATTGAGGCGCCGCACGACGCCGCGGCCGTGTTTCCCTGCGCCCTGCCCGTCGTGCGTCGCCCCCTGGTTGCGCCCGCCGAGGCCGGCCGCCCGGATCCCGCCAACGCGCCCGCCATCATCGAGGCGATCGACGCCGCCGTCGCGTTCGTGCGCGCGGGGGGCGCGCGCGCACTCGTCACGAACCCGATCGCGAAGCATGTGCTTTACGAGGCGGGCTTTGACCTGCCTGGGCACACCGAATACCTGGCGCGCCTGACGGCGCACGATCGCGAGCCAGAGCCTCGCGGTCCCGTGATGATGCTGGTGGGGGGAGGTCTCAGAGTGGCGCTGGCGACCATCCACGTGCCCTTAAGCGACGTGCCTGGCGCGCTAAGCCGCACGCGTCTCATCGACGTCGCTCGCGTGACCGCCCGCGCCTTGGGCCGCGATTTTGGGATCGCGCGGCCGCGCCTCGCCTTCGCCGGGCTCAACCCTCATGCCGGCGAGGGCGGCGCGCTGGGTCGCGAGGAGATCGCGATCATCAACCCCGCCGCCGAGGCGCTGAGGGCCGAAGGCCTCGACATCGGCGACGCGCAGGCCGCCGATGCGCTCTTTGCGCCCCATGCGCGCGCGCGGTATGACGCCGTCATCGCGATGTATCACGACCAAGGCTTGATCCCGGTGAAAACGCTCGATTTCGACGGCGGCGTGAATGTGACGCTCGGGCTTCCGATTGTGCGCACCTCGCCGGATCACGGCACGGCCTTTGCGCTAGCGGGCCAGGGCCGGGCGCGGGCCGACAGCCTGATCGCGGCGCTGCGCCTGGCGGATCAGTTGGCGGACGCCCGCGCGCGTCACGCCCCGGCCGCCGACACAGCGCCCGCGTGAGCTTCGCAACGCTGCCGCCCCTGCGCGAGGTCGTCGCGCGCCATGACCTCGCGGCGCGCAAGACCCTCGGCCAGCATTTTTTATTCGACTTGAATTTGACCACCAAGATTGTGCGTTTGGCCGCGCCGTTGGCGGACACCGCAGTCGTGGAGATCGGGCCGGGCCCCGGCGGCCTGACCCGCGCGCTGCTCGCCGCCGGCGCCCACGTCATCGCCATCGAGAAAGACCCCCGCTTCGCCGACGCCTTAGCTGAGCTCGCCGCCGCCGCCAGCGATGAGGACGGCCGCAGCCGGTTGACGCTGGTCGCAGACGACGCCCTTAAGGTGGATGTCCCAGCGTTGGTCGCGCAGATCCGCCCGGGCCCGGCGTCGATCATCGCCAACCTGCCCTACAATGTCGGCACCGCCTTGCTTGTGAACTGGCTGACGGGACCCGCCTGGTGGTCCCAAGCGGTGTTGATGTTCCAAAAGGAAGTGGCCGAGCGCGTGGTGGCGACGCCAGGATCATCAGCCTATGGGCGCTTGGCGGTGCTGACGGCCTTGCGCGCGCAAGCCGACTTAGCTCTTGGCGTGCCCGCGCGCGCGTTCACGCCGCCGCCGAAGGTGGACTCCGCGGTTGTGCGCCTCACGCCGCTTCCGCCCGCGCCGCAGGACGGGAGCGACCTCGAAGACGGCGTCGCGTTTCGCAATGTGGCGGCGCTCAGCGCCGTCACTGCGGCGGCGTTTGGTCAGCGGCGCAAAATGCTGCGGCGCAGCCTCAAAGCGCTGGCCGCCCAGCGCGGTGTGGATCTGGATGTGTGGCTGGAACGCGCGGGCGTCGCCGGCGATCAGCGGCCGGAAGACCTCCCCCCGGCGGCGTTTCGGCGTTTGTCGGCGGCCTTGCCCGCCGCGCCGACCGCTTAAGCCTGGGGTTGCTGCGCGCCAGTCAGGCCTTCGACAAAGGCCGCCACTGTGAGGGTGTCGCCATTTGCGCCATCGCGCCCGCGACGCGGCGCCGGCCGCGGCGCGTCGCGGCGCGCTGCGTCGGCGAGCGCCTGGGCCGTCGCCGGCGGCGTCTCGCCGCCCGCGGACGCGCGCGCGCATGTGACGATGGCTTGGAGAGTCTGAGACGCGCGATCGAGATCATCATTAATGATCACGTGGTCATACTCGCCCCAATGGGAGATCTCATCGACGGCCCGCGCCATGCGTCGGCGGATCACCTCCTCGCTGTCGGCGGCGCGCCCGCGCAGCCGCCGCTCCAGCTCTTCCACGCTCGGCGGCAAAATGAACACTGTCGCACGACGGGCGAACGGCGCCGCCGCCAGCTGGCGCGCGCCTTGCCAGTCAATGTCGAAGACCACGTCGAAGCCCTTGTCGAGCCAGGCCGCGACGGTGTGGCGCAACGTGCCATAGCGGTGATCGAAGACATGGGCCCACTCCAGGAACGCGTTGTCTTCGATGCGGCGATCGAAGGCCGCGTCATCAATAAAGTGATAGTGCACGCCGTCCTGCTCGCCCGGGCGTACCGGGCGCGTCGTTGCGGAGACCGACAAGCGCGTGCGTGGATCGGCTGCGAGCAACGCCCGCGTCAAGGTCGACTTTCCAGCGCCGGACGGGCTTGAAATGATGATCATGCCGCCGGAGGGCGGCGCGGCCGCAGGTCCGCCGTCACGCGACATTTTGCACCTGCTCGCGAAACTGCTCCACCGCCGCTTTCAACGCCAGGCCCACCCGCGTGATCTCCATGTCCGCCGACTTCGCACACAGCGTGTTGGTTTCCCGCATAAACTCTTGAGCGAGAAAATCCAGTTTTCGCCCCACCGCTCCGCCCGCCGCCAGGTGGCCGCGCGCCGCCTGAATGTGAGCGGCGAGGCGATCCAACTCTTCGCGCACATCAGCCTTCACCGCCAACACCGCAGCTTCTTGGGCCAAACGCTCCGGCGACACCGCGTCTTGCACCAGCGCCTGAAGCCGCGCGTGCAAGCGCGCGCGCAACGCCGCCGGCACATCCGCAGCCGCCGCCGTCGCCTCGCCGTGCAGCGCCTCAATCTGGGCGAGCACCCGCTCCAACGCCCCCGTGAGAGCCGCGCCTTCTGCGACGCACGCCGCGGCCAACCGCTCCGCGAGCGTCGCTAAATCCGCCCGCAACGCCGCGCGCGCCGTCTCCGTCAGCCCGCCCGCGTCCGGATCGCCTGCCGCCTCCAGCACGCCGCGCAACGCCAACAGCCCGTCCGCGCGCGCCGGCGCCGCAAGGCCCAGCCGCGTCAGCCGCGCCGCCTCCGCCGCGAATGCGCGCAAACGCGCCCGGTTGAGCCTCAGCCCCGTCTCCTCCGCCGCGCGGCGCACATGCACGCTCACTTGCACACTGCCGCGGGAGAGACGCGCCTTCATGGCGTCGCGGGCGAGGGCGTCCCACGCGTCCGGCGTCGCCGCGAGCGCCTGGGCCAAACGCACCCGCACATCGAGGCTGCGGCCGTTGACGCTGCGCGCCTCCCACGTCCAGGACACGGGGCCGTCGCCGCCATCGACCCGGGCGAAGCCGGTCATGCTCGCCATCGCCATGGGGATCAGCCGGCCTCGGCCTGGCGGGCGCGCTCAATCTGTCGCCAGCGCGCGACATTGGCTTGATGCTCCGCATAAGTCGCCGCAAACGCGTGCCCGCCGGTGCCGTCGGCGACGAAGAACAAGGCGTTAGTCGCCGGCGGGTTCAGCACGCCGCGCAGGGCCGCAGCGCCAGGGTTGGCGATGGGCGTCGGCGGCAAGCCGTCAATCTGGTAAGTGTTGTAAGGGTTCGTGGCGTCATCCAGCTCGCTGCGTCGGATGCCGCGCCGCGCGCCGTTCGCGTCAAGCAGGGGCTCGCCCCCGGTCAGCCCGTAGAGGATCGTGGCGTCAGCCTCCAAGCGCATGCCGCGCCGCAAGCGGTTCACAAACACCGACGCCACCAAATCATGCTCGCTGCCGCCGGCCTCCCGCTCCACGATGGAGGCGAGGATCACCGCCTCCTCCGGCGTCGCGAAGGGCAGATTGGGCGCACGCCCCGCCCACAGCTCCTCCAGCAACGCCGTGCGCGCGGCGACCATGCGCGCGATCACGGCCCGGCGGGTCTCGCCCCGCGTGACTTGATATGTTTCCGGCAGCAACGCGCCCTCCGGCGGCGTGGCGCTGATTGTCCCGCTCAACACCTCCACAGCGTTGACCGCCTCAACGGCGGCTTGGCTGGTGAGGCCTTCGGCGATGGTCACGGAGTAGCGCACGACATCGCCGTCGCGCATGCGCTCATAAATGGCGCGCATGCTTGCGCCCGCCGGGATGGCGTATTCGCCCGCTTGCAAACTGGTGGGATCGCCGAACACGCGCACCGCGACGCGGAACACGCGCGCGTCGCGGATTGCGCCGGCGGCTTCTAAATCCCGCGCGATCCGCGGCAGCGTCGCGCCGCGCGGCGCAAGCAGCACCACCGGCGTCGTCCCGGGACCCGGGGCGGCGTAGCTGCGCACCAGCCACCATGTCCCGCCGCCGACGGCCGCCAGTCCCGCCATCGCCAGGACCAGCGCAGCAATCATGGCTCCTAACGCCAGGCTGCGGCCGGCGCCGCCGCGCGCGTCCGACGGGCTCATAAGGCCGCGCTCACGCCAAAGACCTCACGGCAAACACCTCACGACGGGGCGGCGAACACCACGGAGGCGTTCGTTCCGCCGAAGCCGAACGAGTTGCACAGCGCCGCGCGCACCGGCCGGCGCACCGGCGTGTGAGGCGCCAAGTCAATAGGCGTCGTCACCGACGGATTGTCGAGATTGAGCGTCGGCGGACACACGCCGTCGCGAATCGCTAAGACCGAAAACACAGACTCCACCGCCCCGGCCGCGCCGAGCAAATGGCCGATCGCGGATTTGGTCGAGGACATCACCAAGTCCCCCGCCGCATTTCCAAACAGCCGTTCGACCGCGCCGAGTTCGATCTCATCGCCCTTCGGCGTCGACGTGCCGTGGGCGTTGATGTAATCAATGTCCGCCGGCTGCATGCCCGCGTCCTGGAGCGCCGCCTGCATGCCGCGGTATGCGCCGTCGCCATCCTCAGCTGGGGCGGTGACGTGGAACGCGTCGCCAGAAAGGCCATAGCCCTTCACCTCCGCGTGGATCGTCGCACCGCGCGCCATAGCGTGCTCATATTCCTCCAGCACCACCGCGCCGGCCCCCTCGCCCATGACGAAGCCGTCGCGATCTGTGTCATAGGGGCGAGACGCTTTCTCAGGGGTGTCGTTAAAGCCGGTCGAGAGCGCGCGGCAGGCGATAAAGCCCGCAATGCCGAGGCGGGTGATGGCGGACTCCGCGCCGCCGGCGACCATCACATCCGCATCGCCGCGCGCAATCAGCCGCGAGGCGTCGCCAATGGCGTGCGCGCCCGTAGAGCAGGCCGTTACGACCGAATGGTTCGGGCCCTTAAAGCCATACCGGATCGACACTTGCCCGGAGGCGAGGTTGATCAGCATGGCCGGGATCACGAAGGGGCTAAGCTTGCGCGGTCCGTGCTCGTTCAGCGTCAAAGACGCGTCGTAAATGGTCTGCAAGCCGCCAATGCCCGAGCCCATGATGACGCCGGTGCGCTTGCGCGCGTCGTCGTCGTCCGGGGTCCAGTCGGCGTGGGCCACCGCCTCATCCGCCGCCGCGAGGGCGTAGAGAATGAAGTCGTCAATGCGGCGCTGCTCGCGCTTCGGCGCGGCTTTGTCGGGATCGAAAGCCGCTGGATCATCCGCCGCGCCGCCGCCTTTGCCGTCAATGCGCGGCACATGACACGCGACTTGGCACGCCAGATCGTCGATCTTGAAGCCTTCAATGCGCCCAGCGCCGGAGCGGCCGTCCAACAGACGCGACCACACCGCCTCCACCCCGCAGCCCAGGGGCGTGACCAGGCCCAGGCCTGTGACGACGACACGCCGTGACATGGGCGGTTACGCAGACTTCTCGACGATAAACTGCACCGCGTCGCCGACGGTGGAGATGTTCTCCGCCGCGTCGTCGGGGATCTCGACGTCGAATTCTTCTTCGAAGGCCATCACGAGTTCAACGTTGTCCAAGGAGTCCGCGCCGAGATCGTCAATAAAGCTGGCCTTCTCCGAGACCTTTTCCGCCTCGACGTCGAGGTGTTCGACGACGATTTTTTTGACGCGTTCGAGAATGTCAGCGGCATCAGCCATGGTTAGCCCTCTTAAACTCTGGGGGACGACGCAGCGCGTCGCGGGACGAAGGATGAAGCGTGAGCCCGCCCGGGGAACGCGCGGTCCTGCAAAGTCGAAGCGGGGTAGCACACTTTTTCTCAGCCCGCCAAGACGGCTTTGGCCGCGTCCGCGGGCGCGCGCGACCGGCGCGTCAGATCATGGCCATCCCGCCATTCACCTGCAGGGTTTGGCCCGTCACATAAGCCGCCTCATCGCTGGCGAGGAAGGCGGCCGCGGCCGCCACGTCCGCGCCTGCGCCGAAGCGGCCGGCGGGGATCAAAGCGAGGCTCGCAGTGCGTTGCGCCTCTGTGAGGGCGTCCGTCATCGGCGATTCGATGAAGCCCGGGGCGATGCAATTGGCCGTCACGCCCCGGGAGGCGACTTCTTGGGCGAGCGATTTGGTGAAGCCGATCATGCCCGCCTTTGACGCCGCGTAATTGGTTTGGCCGGCGTTGCCTGTGACGCCGACGACGCTGGTGATGCCGATAATCCGTCCCGCCCGGCGCTTCATCATGCCCCGCACCGCCGCCTTCGCCAGCCGGAAATACGCGGTCAGATTGACCGTCAGCACAGTCTCCCAATCCTCATCCGACATCCGCACCAACAGGCCGTCGCGGGTGACGCCGGCGTTCGCCACCATGATGTCGAGCGGGCCCAGCGCGTCCTCCACCGCGGGCACGAGGCCGGCCACGGCCTCGGCGTCAGAGAGATTGCACGGCGTCACATGGCCCGGCGTCGCGAGGCCGGCCGCGACCTCCGCCAGCGCCGCCTCGCGGGTGCCGCTGAGCGCGACGCGCGCGCCCTGGGCGGCCAGCGCTTTCGCGATTTCGCGGCCAATGCCGCCGGACGCGCCCGTGACCAGCGCCGTCTTGCCCTCAAGCGTGAACATGGATCCTCGTGGGTCTGGTGTTGCAAGGGCGCGGCGTTTGGGCGCGCGCTGCGACGTCGGACGGACGCATTGCGCGCGACGCCGGCGCGGGGATGGCTTGGGCGGGTGTTAACGGCGCGCGCGGCGCTTGTCATCCCAAGGCGCGGTGCACGGCCGCCTCAGCCAGCGACAGCGCCCTCTTTCGCGAAGGCGTCAAGGTCCTCCGGCGTGTTCAGCGCGACGCCGCGAGCGTCCGGCGCAGTGCGCTTGAGCATTTGCGTGAGCACTTTGCCGGCGCCGACTTCGACAAATGTCGTGACGCCGCCGCCGGCCGCCTCCCCCGGGGCGGCCTTACTCCCGTCAACGGCCTGCCGCGGGGCGGCCAGCCACTCCACGCTTTCGCGCCATCGCACCGCCGCCGTCACTTGCTCCACTAAGAGCGCGCGGATGCGTTCAGGATCAGTGACCGGACGCGCCGTCACATTCGCCACGATCGGGACCCGCGGCGAGGCCAGCGGCGTGGCGGCCAAGGCCTGGGCCATCTCATCGGCCGCCGGCTGCATCAAGCGGCAATGGAAGGGCGCCGAAACGGCCAGCATCATCGCTTTTTTAATGCCGAGGTCCTTCGTCTGCCCGGCCGCGGCCTCCACCGCCGCCGCCGCGCCGGCGATCACGACTTGGCCCGGCGCGTTATCATTGGCGATTTCGCACACGCCAAACATCGCGCCGGCATCGCAAGCCGCGCGCGCTTGCGCCATGTCCGCGCCCAACAAGGCCGCCATGGCGCCATCGCCGACGGGAACCGCGTTCTGCATCGCCTCGCCCCGGCGCTTGAGCAACCGCGCGGCGTCGGTCACGCTGATCGCGCCCGCTGCAGCGAGCGCGGAGTATTCGCCTAAGCTGTGGCCCGCGGCATAGGCCGCCGCGCTGACATCAACGCCAAACTCAGCCTTGAGCGCGGCCATCACCGCCAAGCTCGCCGCCATCAGCGCCGGCTGGGCGTTTTCCGTGAGGGTGAGATCCTCCTGGGGGCCGTCAAACATCAGCGTGGAGAGCTTTTGGCCCAACGCCTCGTCCACTTCCTCCAACACGGCGGCGGCGGCGGGAAACGCGTCAGCGACGGCTTTGGCCATGCCAGGAGCCTGGCTCCCCTGGCCCGGGAAAACAAACGCAAGGGTCACGAGGCGCGTCCTTATGGCGATGACAAGACCAGCCATCGATGCGCGATGCGGACACGCAACGCAAGCGTCTTGCTTCGCGCCGCCATTCATTCTATCAGGCGCGCTTGCGCGAGCGGTTCCTGGAGCCGATGCACGCTGGCGAACGGGTCGCCAGGGGCGTCAGGAAGCCATCGCGCGGTCGGCCGACCCTTCGCTGACTGCGCGCCGCCCGCTGAGGAAGGGATGAGCATGCCTCTTTATGAGCACACCCTGATTGCGCGTCAGGACATCTCGCCGCCGCAAGTCGATGCGTTGGTGGCGGATGTGAAAAAGCTGTTGTCGGAACACGGCGGTGAAGTCGTGAAGGAAGAGTATTGGGGGCTGCGCAACCTCCAATACCGCATCAAAAAGAACCGCAAAGGCCATTACGCGCATCTCGGCGTCAACGCGCCGCCGGAAGCGATGGCGGAGGTGGAGCGCCAGCTGCGCATCCACGAAGATGTCTTGCGCTACCTCACCATCCGCGTGGACGCTATTGATCACGAGACCCCCTCGCCCATTCTCGCCAAACGCGAGGAACGCCGTCGTCGTGACCGCGGCGACCGCGATGACCGCGACCGCGGCGACCGGGGCGATCGCGATCGCGGCGACCGCGGCGATCGTGACCGCGGCCCCCGTCCGGAACGCGAGTGAGGATCACGGACCGCGCTTGACCGTCCACGACCTGCGCTGCGCCGCGCGTGACTGTGCGCGGCGCGCTTGAGGAGGCCCCTTATGGCTCAGCCGACCATCAACATCGCCAATTTGCCGACCCGCCGTCCGTTCGCTCGCCGGCGCAAAGTGTGCCCGTTCTCCGGCGAGAAAGCGCCGAAGATCGACTACAAAGATCCCAAATTGCTGCAACGCTATTTGTCGGAGCGGGGCAAGATCGTGCCCTCGCGCATTACCGCTGTGTCGCAGAAAAAGCAGCGTGAACTCGCCCAAGCCATTAAGCGCGCCCGCTATCTGGCGCTTCTGCCCTACGCAATGGAGTAGCGGGATGCAGGTCATTTTGTTGGAACGCGTCGAAAAGCTCGGCGTCATGGGCGATGAAGTCCGCGTCAAAGACGGCTTCGCGCGCAATTTTCTGCTGCCCCAAGGCAAAGCGCTGCGCGCGACCAAGGAAAACCGCGCGCGCTTTGAGCGCGAACGCAGCGCGCTGGAGAAGCTCAACGCCGAACGGCGCACCTCCGCCCAGGATGTGGCCCAGCATTTGGACGGCAAGGCGTTCGTGCTGATCCGCCAAGCCGGCGAGAGCGGCCAGCTCTACGGCTCGGTGAACTCACGCGACATTGTCGACGCCATCGGCGCGGAGAACATCCAGGTCACGCGGGGCCAAGTCGTGCTCGACAGCCCGATTAAAGCAATCGGCGTCCACAAGATCCGCATTCGCCTCCACGCCGAGGTGGACAGCGTGGTCGACGTCAATGTCGCGCGCACGCCCGAAGAGGCGGACCGTCAAGCCCGCGGCGAGGACGTGATCGCCGCCCAAGCTGAAGAAGATCGCGCCATCGCCGACGCTCAAGCGGCGGAGCTGTTTGAAGCCGGCGAGGAGCGCGAAAACGAGGGCGTGCTTGTGGCCGGCGAGGGCGAGGACGCCGCCGCTGATGCGACCGGTGCGGACGCGGAGGCTGACGCGGATCCAAGCTGAGGACGGGGCCGCGCGCGCCTAGAACACAGCCGGCGCATCCGCCGAAGAAACACAAACACTTCCTGAACAAAGCGGGTGCGGATTCATATTTGATTAACCCTCGGCGCGCTCCCTTAGGGGGCGCGTTTTTGTGTCCGCGGGTGCGCGCGGCCGTCCACACGCGACTGCGCGCGGCTCTTGTGAGGAGCACGCGCGGCGCCTGGGGAAGACGGCGCACGCGCGGGCGTGAGCGAGGTAAACCGCCGCCCATGTCTGAGCACGCCGCCGACCGCCCCGCCGCCGACGACCAAGCGCCCCGTGCGCTCGACGTCGCCGCCCCCCACAACATCGACGCCGAGCAAGCCGTGCTCGGCGCAATCCTGTTTGACAACGAGACGTTCCATCGCGTTGCGGACTTTCTGCGCGGGACGCACTTCTATGACCCCGTCCACGGTCGGGTGTTTGATGCCGCCGGCGCGCTCATCCAGCGCGGCGATGTCGCGGACGCAATCACGCTCGCGCCGCTCGGCCAGGGCGATGACGGCCTCAAAGCGCTCGGCGGCGCGGATTATCTGGTGGAGCTCACCGCCGGCGCTGCGGCCACCGCAGCGGCTGTCGATTACGCGCGGTTTGTGTATGACCTCGCCCTGCGCCGTGAGCTCATCCGCGTCGGCGGCGACATCCAAACGGACGCCCGCGACAATCATGACGACAAGTCCGTCGCGCTCATCGAAAAGGCCGAACGCCAGCTGTTTGATCTGGCGGAGACGGGCTCGGCGAACCGCGGCTTCGTCACGTTTACCGATGCGCTGACGAGTTCCGTAAAAAACGCCGCTGCGGCCTTCAAACGCGAGGGCGGACTGTCGGGCCTGGCGACGGGGCTTGTCGACCTCGACCAGCAGCTGGGCGGGCTGCACCCTTCGGATCTGTTGATCCTGGCGGGACGGCCTTCCATGGGCAAAACCGCGCTTGCGACGAACATCGCGTTTCACATCGCTCAGCACTTCCAGCCGCGCGTCGACGAAACCACCGCGCCGGAAGGCGGTGTGGTCGGCTTCTTTTCGCTTGAGATGTCATCGGAACAACTCGCGACGCGGATCCTCGCCGAGCGCTCCGGCGTGGCGTCGCATTTCATTCGTCGCGGCGATTTCGATGAACGCGATTGGGAATCCATGGTCCAAGCGGCCGCTGAGATTGAACATGCGCCGCTGCATATTGACGACACCGGCGGCATCTCCATCGGCCAGCTGGCCGCGCGGGCGCGGCGGCTTAAGCGCACAAAGGGCCTTGATCTCGTGGTGGTGGATTATCTGCAGCTGGTCACGCCCTCTTCTGGCAAACAGAGTGACAACCGCGTTCAAGAAGTGACGGAGGTGACGAAGGGACTCAAGGCGCTTGCCAAAGAGCTCAACGTACCGGTGTTGGCGCTCGCTCAGTTGTCACGGGCGGTCGAGCAACGCGATGATAAGCGGCCTCAGCTGTCGGACTTACGGGAGTCCGGTTCGATTGAACAAGACGCCGATGTCGTCATGTTCGTGTTCCGCGAGGAGTATTACGTTAAACGACGCGAGCCGAAATCCAAAGAAGGCACAGACGAATACGCGCAATGGCTTGACGAACTAGAGGGCGTACGCGGGAAAGCTGAGATTATTATTTCCAAGCAGCGTCACGGGCCCATCGGCACTGTGGAAGTCGCGTTTGAAGAGCGGCTCACAAAGTTCAGCAATCTCGCCCAGGAGCATTCGCGCGAGGCGGAGCAATTCCGTTACGCCGTGCGTGGCGAGGGCGGCGACGGCGCTGCGCCAGGCCTCTAAGCGAGGCCTTCGCGCCCGATCGCCAAAAAGCGCGCCCGCCGGTCCGCGATTAAGCCGGCGGCGTCTAAGCCCGCTAAGTCGGCGAGCGCCGCCTCGATCGCGTCGCCGACGGCCGCCACCGTCTCCGCCGCCGCGCGATGGGCGCCGCCCGGCGCTTCGGGAATGACGGCGTCCACGATTTTGAGCTTTTCGAGGTCCGCCGCTGTAATGCGCATGGCGATAGCGGCGTCGCGGGCCCGCGCGGAATCCCGCCAGAGGATCGACGCACACCCTTCCGGCGAAATCACGGAGTAGACCGAGTGCTCGAGCATCAACACGCGATTCGAGGACGCCAACGCCACCGCGCCGCCGGACCCACCCTCGCCCGTAATCACGGCCACGGACGGCGTCGGCACGCTGAGCCCCCGTTCAATGGAGCGTGCAATCGCCTCGGCTTGGCCGCGTTCCTCCGCCCCGACGCCGGGATAGGCGCCCGCGGTGTCGACCAGCGTGATCACCGGCAGAGCGAACTTCTCCGCCAAATCCATCAGCCGCACCGCTTTGCGATAACCTTCCGGGCGGGCCATGCCGAAATTGTGCGTCAGCCGGCTGTCGGTGTCGTGGCCCTTTTCATGGCCCATCACCACCACCGAGCGTCCGCGAAACCGACCTAAGCCGCCGACAATGGCGTGATCTTCGCCATAGCGGCGATCGCCGGCGAGAGGCGTGAAATCCTCGATCAACGCCGCGCAATAGTCTTTAAAATGCGGTCGTTCGGGATGGCGCGCGACCATCGTCTTTTGCCAGGCGTCGAGCTTGTCATACGTCGCTTTGAGCTGCTCGCGCGCTTTATCCTTGAGGCGCGCCACTTCATCACCGACGTCCACGCCGTCATCCCCGCCGGAGAGCGCCTGGAGTTCTTCAATCTTGCTTTCAAGCTCCGCGACGGGGCGCTCGAAATCGAGATAAGTGCGTGTGGGGTCAGCCATGGTGCGGCGAGCCTCAAGGATTAGGCGCTGGACGGGGACGCGCGGACACTAGTTAGCCCAGCCGCGCTCAACAAGCGCTTGATGCGGTCTGAAAACGGGTTGTGGGCGGATCACCGGCCAGGTCCGAGGGGGTGCGCCTCCTCCAGCACCGCGCGCAAACGCGCATCAAGCACATGGGCGTAAATCTGGGTCGTGGACACATCGGCATGGCCAAGCAGCGTCTGCAGCGTGCGCAAATCCGCGCCGCGCTGGAGCAAATGGGTCGCGAAAGCGTGACGCACGGTGTGGGGCGACAACGCTGCAGGCTCCAAGCCCGCCGCCGCCGCAAGCGCCTTCAACTCGCGTGCAAACGCTTCGCGCGTGAGATGGCCGCTGCGCCCGCGCGCGGGAAAAAGAAAACGCAACGCCCGCGCCCGCGCCGCACTCGCAGCGTCCGGCGGCGCGAAGCGATCGCGAACCGGCGCATAGGCTGTGACCGCCGCGAGCGCAGACGGTGTGAGCGGGATCAACCGCTCACGCCCGCCCTTGCCCACAATCACCAGCGTCCGTTCGCCGCGCAACGCCGCCGCCATCGTTGAAACGGGCAGGCTCACCAGCTCCGACACCCGCAAACCGCCCGCGTAAAGCAGCTCCAGCAAGCACCGCCGACGCAGAGCGTGCGGCGTGTCGGGACCGGCGTCGGCGGCCGCAAACAGGGCGTCCACCGCCTCCTCGCTCAGCGTTTTCGGCAAAGGCCGCACGCGCCGCGGCCCCCTCACCCGCGCGGCGGGATTATCAGCGCGGCGGCCATCGTCTTGCGCGAAGGCGTAAAACTGCTTCAGCGCCGAGGCGCGTCGGGCGACCGTCGCGGGCGCGACGGCGTCGGCGCACGCCGCGAGATAGGCCTCGACGTCCTCCGTTTGCGCCGTGAGGAGACGCCGTCCCCGCGCCGCGAACGCCGCCTGGGCGTCGCGCAAGTCCCGGGCGTAGGCGTCGAGCGTGTGGCGGCTTGCGCCGCGTTCGGCGCTCATCATTTCCAAAAACGCCTCTTGGGCCCGGTGGTCCGCCTGCGTGTCGGCATCCGCGCTCGCGCCCGCAGCGCCCGCGCCGCGCGGTGGACGCGTCACGGAGTCACGGTCGCCGCACCGCCCCGCAACGCCGCCGTTTGCGCCGGATCGCCGCGGCGCCCGGCCAAAGCGGATTCCAGGGCGGCCAAGCGAGCTTCAGCGTCAAGACCCGCGCGCCACAACGCGCGCGCCGCGCGCGCAGCCGCCACGGGATGGCCAGGCTCAGCCGCGTGCAACATCCGCGCGGCGTTCAGCGTGGTCGCCGCCAGCGCTTGGGCGTCGGACGCCGCCTCCATCGCCGTCAGCGCCCCGCGCGCCGCCGGCGGCAGGGGCGCGGCGGCGGCGGCGGCGGCCTCTGACGCCGCGCGCAGCGCCGGCGTGTTGTCAGCACCGAGCGCCAGCAACAACAAGGCGTCACGTTCTGCGCTCGCTTGCTCATCCGGACCAAGGGCGAGGGCCGCGTTCAACCGCGCGAGCGCTGCGGCCTGCAACTCCGCGCCGCTGGCGGCACCGTCCGCCAGCGCGATCAGCACAGCGAGCGCTGCAGAATCTGCGGGCTCCAACCGCACAAGTTCCTGCTCCGGATCGACGGCCACAAGGGCCGTCGGCTCGCCCGGCGGGGCGGCGTGGGCCTCCAGCAACCGCCGCGCGACGGCCACATCCCCGGCGACGGCCGCCGCTTGGGCCAAAACCGGCGCGTAAGCCAACACATCCCGGCTGGTGGGCAAGGAGTTCAGTTCCGCCCGATACAGCCGCGCCGCCACAATGAAATCGCGCGCGCCATCGGCATGGTCGAGGGCCGCCGCGACCGCCCGCGCAAGATCGGCGGGCGTTTCGCGGTCGCGCGCCGCCAACACAGCTTGATGCAAGAGCGCTGCGACCGCCGGGCCCTGCGCATCGCCGGAGGCCGCGATTAACGCCGCGCTGGCGCCGGTGGAGTCTGGCGACGGCGTCGCGCGCATCACTTCGCCATAGGCGTCAGCGGTGATCGCCCCATTGACGGCCGCGCGGCGCGCCGCCGTCAGCCGCGCGCCGATGGGCGCGCGCCCGTCCAACGCCAAGCCGACCGCCGCCGGCAGCGAGACCGCCGCCCCCGCCTCCGCAGACAGCGGCCCGCCGGCATGGACCGCCAGCGCAAGCTCAATCGCATCGCGCGGCGGGGCGGGCGCGCCGCCAGCGCCCACCGCGCGCGTGATCCAGGCGTCGAACGCCTCGTCCACCCGTTCTGCGCCCAAGTCCCGCGCCACAGAAAGCGTCAGCTCCGCCGCCGGCGCTTCCCCCGCGAGCGCAAAGCACGCCGCGCGCGCGCGCGCCCAAAACCCTTGTTCGCGCGGCGCTTCGATGCGGCGAACCAGCAAGCACGCCCCGCGCGCGTCTCCGGCTGCGAAGCGGGCCCGCGCGGCGAGCTGGGCGTAATCGCCGTCACTCAACACACCCGTCGCGCCAGAGAGAATGCGCGCGACCGTGTCAGTGTGGCCGGCCTCAAACAGCGCGCTCAGACGCGCCAGGCCTAAATCGCGCTGGTTCTCCGCCCCCTCCGGCGCGTCGCCGCCAGAGCGCAAGGTGCGCGCGACAATCGCGGCGGCCGCGATGCTGTGCGTTTCCCCGGGGCTGAGCCGCATCAGACGCAGCGCTTCATCCGCGGCCACGCCGCGCCAAAGCCCGCGATCAAGCCCGCCATCCTGGGGCGGCAACGCCGCGATGGTGAGAATGTCCACCTCGCCGAGCTCACGCTCTTGGATCTGGCCCGTCGCCGCGCTCCCCGCGACCACAGCCCACGCCGCGGCCGCCACGAGCCGCGACACCCATCCAGCGCTAGCGCGGCAGTGTGACATCAACCTCGACCTCTTTGACGGACGGTTCCGGCGCCATGTCGTCAGCGACCCGCAGCAAGTATGCGAGCCCGCCGGCTCCGATGGCGGCGATCACCGCAAGAAAAATGAGAAATCGCATCATGGCTCGTCTCGTTGTGCGCGCGTGGGCCACGCGTGTGTGTGTCCGACGCGCGCCGGCTCTCGCGCGTTATCGCTAATGGGGAATTGGGGCGTCAATCCGCCGGTCGCGGGGCGGGTCGCTTGAAGCTCTGCGACCTTCGGCCTATCAACACGCCGTGACACCGCCGCCCCCCGCTTCATCAACGCCGCGCTCGCCTTCGCCGTCGCGCCGCCCTGGGCCTGACCCCCACGCCGCCACACGCCGCGCCGACAGCGCTGGCGCACGCGACCAAAGCACTCGCAACCCCAGCGGAGGCGACCCCAGCGGAGGCGACGCGCCAGACACCGCCGCCGCGCGCGTGGCCCGCGCATTGGATCGGCCCTTAGTGCTGATCGGCTTAATGGGCGCAGGCAAGTCCTCCATCGGGCGGCGGCTGGCGAAAGCCTTGGCCATCCCGTTTTACGATTCCGACGCCGAGATCGAGGCCGCGGCGGGGCGCACCGTCAACGAGATTTTTCAAGACTTCGGCGAAACGTACTTCCGTGAGGGTGAACGCCGCGTGATCCGCCGCCTGATCGCGCGCGATCCCCTGGTGCTCGCCACAGGCGGCGGCGCGTTTATGGACAAGCGCACGCGCGCCTTAATCAAATCCTCAGCCCTGTCGATCTGGCTGAAAGCGGACTTGGAGACTTTGGTGAAACGCACCGCGCGCCGCGACACCCGGCCCTTATTGCGCGACGGCGACGCGCGCGCGACGCTCTCGCGCCTGATTCGCGAGCGCCACCCCTTGTATGGAGAAGCCGACGTGACGGTGAAAAGCGTGGACGGGCCGCATGAGCTCACCGTCGCGGCGGTGGTGCGGGCGCTCGACCGGCGTCTCACAGCGCGCGC
>CAZMSO010000009.1:77315-88193 GCA_964568975.1 uncultured Caulobacterales bacterium
AGCCGCAATGAGCGCACCCCACGCCGCCGATGACGCCCCGGCGGTGCGTAACGGCGCGGCTGCGCTGCAACGCACAATCGCGGTTGCGCTGGGCGGGCGCTCTTATGACGTCGTGGTTGGGCCCGGGGTGCTGGCGGCGTTGGGCGCGCGGGGCCGTTCGCTCTTTCCCCGAGGCCGCGCGCTGGTCGTGGCCGACGCCACGGCGCTTGACCTTCATGGACCGGCGCTTCACGCCGCGCTCGCGGCCGCAGACGCTCCCGCGGAGGTGATCACGATCGCACCAGGCGAAGCGAGCAAATCCTGGCGCGCGCTTGAACGTGTGTGCGAGGCCCTGCTGGCGCACGGCGTTGAGCGCGGCGAGGCGGTGGTGGCGTTTGGCGGCGGCGTCGCTGGGGATTTGGCTGGGTTCGCGGCCGCTATCGTGAAGCGCGGCGTCCCCTTCATCCAGATCCCGACCACGCTTCTGGCTCACGTGGACAGCTCCGTGGGCGGCAAGACCGCCATCAACAGCGCCGGCGGCAAGAATATGATCGGTGCGTTCCACCAGCCGGCGCTGGTGATCGCTGACACCGCGCTCCTGGCGACATTGCCGCCGCGGGACGTGCGCGCGGGCTTTGCGGAGGTGATCAAAATTGCGGCCGTCATGGACGCAGACTTTTTCGCGTGGCTGGAGGCGCACGCCGCCGCCGTGCTGGCGCAAGAGCCCGAAGCCCTCGCCTACGCGGTGGCGCGCGCGGTCGAACTGAAAGCCCAGATTGTGGCTGAGGATGAACGCGAGACGGGTCGCCGCGCGCTCTTGAATTTCGGCCACACCTTCGGCCATGCGCTTGAGGCGGCTGCAGGCTATGGCGCGGGCTTGCGTCATGGCGAAGCGGTGGCGGCGGGCATGGCGTTGGCGGCGGGCTACGCCCAGAGCGAAGGCGTGTGTTCTGAGGCTGACGCTGAGCGGCTGACGGCGCTTATCACGGCGGCGGGCTTGCCGGCCTCGGCGCGGGCGTTGCCGGGCGCGCCCTTTGACCCCAACGCCATCGCCGCGCTGATGGCCCATGACAAAAAGAACGCCGGCGGCCAAGTGCGCCTGGTGTTGCCCCGGCGGATCGGCGCGGCCGAGACATCACCCGTGCGCGCGCCGCAGACGCTTCGGCGATTTCTCGCCCAGGCGCTCTAAATACGCTACCGAACGCGGGGCGACGCCGGGTCGCGGCGGCGGCGCCGCGCGCGTGGCGGGCGTCCCCGACGCCGCGGCGTCACCCGCGGGCTTTCAGCGTGGAGCCGCTTCGTCGGACACGACTTGCCGGACCCGATCACATGACTGATCTTCTCCCTTTTCTGGCGATTGCGGGCTTGATGGCCCTTTCGGGCTTTTTTTCAGGCTCAGAGACGGCGCTGACGACGGTCTCGCGCGCGCGCATGCGCGCGTTAGAAAATGAAGGCGACGCCCGCGCGGCGCGTGTGCGCCACTTGCGCGAACGTCCTGAAAGTCTGATCGGCGCCATTCTTCTCGGCAACAATCTCGTCAACATTTTCGCCACCGCCATCGCCACAGTGGCGTTCACGCGCGCGTTCGGCGAAGCGGGCGCGGGCCTGGCGACGCTGGTGATGACGGTGGTGGTGCTGGTGTTTGCAGAAGTGCTGCCGAAAACCTTCGCCATCTCCAACGCCGACCGGATGGCCATGGCGGTGGGTCAGCCCATCGCTGTGCTGGTGTGGGTGGCCAATCCGGTGGTGGTGACGATCCAGGCCGTGGTGAACGCGGTTTTGGGCGTTTTGGGCGTCACGGCCTCGCAAAACCCGCTCTCGCCCCAGCAAGAGCTGCGTGGCGCGATTGAGTTGCACCACGCCGAAGGCGCTGTGCCGAAGGATGACCGCGACATGCTGGGCGGGCTGTTGGACTTGCGTGAGTTGACGGTCGCAGATGTGATGGTGCACCGCAAATCCATGGAAGTGCTCGATTCCGCAGCTCCCGCGCGCGACGTGGTCGATCAAGCCTTAGAAAGCCGCTACACGCGCTTGCCGCTGTGGCGCGACGACGCCGACAACATTATCGGCGTCTTGCACGCAAAGGATCTTTCGCGCGCGCTTCACGCCTCAGCCTCCGACGCCGATCAGGTGGACATCGCCGCGATTGCGCGCGAGCCGTGGTTCGTGCCGGAAACGACGGGCCTGTTGGAACAACTGGAGGCGTTCCGCGCCAAACGTGAGCATTTCGCTCTCGTTGTGGATGAGTATGGCGCGCTGATGGGGCTGGTGACGTTGGAGGACATTCTCGAAGAGATTGTCGGCCAAATCGAGGATGAACATGATCACCCCGTGGCGGGTGTGGAAAAGCTCGACGGCGGGGCGGTGATGGTGAAGGGCGCAGTCACGATTCGCGATCTGAACCGCGCCATGGATTGGAACTTGCCGGACGAGGAGGCGGTCACCGTCGCGGGCCTCGTCATCCACGAAGCCCAGACCATCCCGGAGGCCGGCCAGATCTTCAGTTTTTACAGCCGCCGGTTCGAGATTGTCGCGCGCCACCGCAACCAGCTGACCCAGCTGCGGATCACGCCGCTGCCGGAGGAGGACGCTTCGTGACGCAGACGCCGGCCAGCGCCCCCCCCGCCACAGACGTGGACGTGCTGATTGTCGGCGCAGGCTTCGCTGGCCTCGCCGCGGCGCGGGCGGCGGGCTTGCGCGGGCTCTCGACCCTTGTGGCGGACGCCAAGCCGGCGCTTGGGACGCGTCTCCACACCACCGGGATCTTCGTCAAAGAAGCCCATGATGTGTTGGATCTCCCCGCCGCTTTGACCCGCCGCGTCACGGGCGTGCGGCTTTATGGGCCGTCGCGGCGCAGCGTCGATCTGTCGGCCCGCGACGGCTATTTCTTGACCACGGACACCGCCGGCGTGCTGCGCTGGATGGGCGAGGAGGCCGCGCGCGCCGGCGTAGCGATCCGCATGGGCGCGCGCTTTGAGGGGGGCGCGGTGGAGGCTTCCGGCGTCACCGCTCGCGTCGGCGGCGAGGTGGTGCGCGCGCGCTGGTTGCTGGGCGCAGACGGCGCGCGCTCGACAGTGGCGGAGGCGTTCGGCCTTGGGCGCAACACCCGCATGCTCACGGGCCTTGAGCGGGAGTATGCGCGCTGGGGCGATCTTGATCCCGACTATCTCCACTGCACCTTGGATAGCCGCGCCGCGCCCGGCTACATCGCGTGGGCGTGCGTGAACCCAAGCGTCTGCCAAGTGGGACTGGCGGTCTCTCATGGCAAAAAACCGGAGCTTCAGCCGTTTGCGGAGGAAACCGAAGCACGGTTCGGCCTCTCGCCGGATGATGTGGTGGAGCGTCGGGCCGGACCCATCCCCTGCGGCGGCGTGGTCAAGAACTGGGCGCGCGAGCGGGTGACGCTGATCGGCGATGCGGCGGGCTGGGTGTCGCCGCTGACGGCCGGCGGCATTCGTTTAGCGCTCGAGCTCGGCCGGCGCGCGGGCCAGACCACGGCTGATCACCTGCTCGGCGACGCGCCGCCCCCCCACATCGCGCTGGCGGCGGAGCTGCCAAACTTTCGCATCAAGAGCGCGCTGCGCTGGATGGCCGACCAGGCGCCGGCCAATCTGCTGTTTGATCTCGCCCTCGACAGCCCGCTGTTTCGCGCGTTCGCCCGGCGGATTTATTTCCACCACGGCGAAGCGCGCGGCGCACCGCCCCCCAAAACCGCCTCGCCGCCGCGTTCCGCCGAGCCCTGACGCGCGGCGCCATCTGCTCAGACACCGCGCTTAAGCGCGCGCCTTACTCCGCGGCGGAGGCGGGCTGGAGTTCGCTCAAAAAGCGCTTCACTTGGCGCGCAGCCTGGCGGATCCGCTGCTCATTCTCCACCAGCGCTATGCGCACAAAACCTTCGCCATGCTCGCCAAAACCGACGCCCGGCGCGACAGCGACGCCCGCCTCTTCTATCAAGCGTTTGGCGAAGGCGAGCGAGCCCATCGCCTCACATGCCGGCGGCAGCGGCGCCCAGGCGAACATGGAGGCGCTGGGCGTCGGGATCGGCCAGCCGGCCCGCGCGAAACTCTCAATCAGGGTGTCGCGCCGGGCTTTGTAAATCGCGCGCACCTCATCGACATAATCTTGCGGCCCGTCCAAAGCCGCGCACGCCGCCACCTGGACCGGGGTGAACCCGCCGTAATCGAGATAGGACTTCACGCGCGCCAACGCCGCGATCAAGCGCTCGGAGCCGGCGGCGAACCCCACGCGCCAGCCGGCCATGGAATAGGTCTTCGACAGCGTCGTCACCTCCACCGCCAAGTCCTTCGCGCCCGGCACTTGGAGGATGGAGGGCGGCGGCGCGTCCTCATCGAAATAAATTTCCGTGTAGGCTAAATCCGACAGCACAATCAGATCGTGTTCACGCGCGAACCGCACAATGTCGCGGTAGAAATCGAGATCCGCCACATGCGCCGTCGGATTTGCGGGGTAATTCACCACCACCGCCGTCGGCGGCGGCACGCAATGGCGCACAGCGCGGTGCAGGCCGCGCAAATACTCCTCCGGGCTGTGGGCTTTGACGCTGCGGATCGAGGCGCCGGCGATGATGAAGCCAAAGGCGTGCAGCGGATAAGACGGATTGGGCGCTAAGATCACATCGCCCGGCGCCGTGACCGCTTGGGCCAGGTTGGCGAACCCCTCCTTAGAGCCCAAGGTGGCGACGACCTCCGTCTCGGGATCCAAGGCGACGCGAAAGCGGCGTTCATAATAGCGCGCCAAAGAGCGCCGCAAACCCGCAATGCCCCGTGATGTCGAATAGCCGTGAGTGCGCGGATTTTGAACGGTCTCGATCAGTTTATCGACGACATGTTTCGGACTTGGCATGTCGGGATTGCCCATACCGAAGTCGATAATGTCGGCGCCGGCCGCGCGTTGTTGCGCTTTGAGGCGGTTCACCTCTTCAAAGACATAAGGCGGCAAACGGCGGATTTTGTGGAATGTCTGAGTCACCCGAAGGTCCTTCGCGCGGGGCGTCGGAAACCGCCGACGCCGCATGAGCATCGCATGCACGCCATTATGGACGGGTTTCGTTCGAGATTGCGACCAGCATGGGCCGGTTTGGCGGCGCCGTTTGCGGACACGGCCCCGGCGGCGCGCCCATGGACGCCGTCACGCCCAGCGCCTCACTCCTGCGGCGCGGGCGGCACGTCCGGCAACGGCGTCACCTCCGGCGCGGCGGCGGCGGCGGCCAAGGCGCGCCGGCGCACTTCTTCAATGTAGGCGGCCGCGTCTTCCGGCAAGAACTCGTCCGGTTCCGGGCGGATGTCGTCCAACGCCCGGCCCACCGCGCGAAGCTCCGCGGTGGCGGCGTCGAATTCGCTGACGGAGCGGACATCCGTCGGCGTCGCGGGGAAATCGGCTAAGCGCGGATAGCCGCTATAGGCCGCGTTCGCTTTCGCCGCGCCTTCCGAGACCCACGCGGCTTCGCGGTCAATGCGCGCACACCCCGGCGTGACCCCCGCGCCAGCGCCGATCGTCGCCGCCATCGCGGCCGCGGTGACGGCCCGCCGCCGCCACGATGCGCGCACCTGCGCCATAGCGTCCATCCTCCTAAAGGTCTCACGCGGGTGCGACGTCGCCGCCACGGCTCGCATGGGTTAAGCTCTCGAAAACGAGTCTGACGCCTGATCGCTCGGGCGCCAAGAGGGAGGGTGCCACGCCATGGCTGAAAACGACGACAAGGGCGCCGCGACCGCGCCGGACCCCGCGGACTTAGCAACGGAGTCTCTCACCCAAACCGTCGCGGCGATGGAGCGCATGACCCGGCTCTTTGCAGAAACGACGACCCACGCCGTCAACGCCATGGCCGACCCTGAGACGCAATCGCCGGACCGCGCCTCGGACGTCACCGATCCCGACCCCTTCCACGTGGCCTCCGACGCCATGGAGGTGTGGAGCCGATTCGCCACGGATCCGAGCCGGGTGGCGGCGGCGCAAGTGAAACTCTGGAACGGCTTTTTGGATGTGTGGAGCGCGGCCGCGCGCCGCGTCGCGCCCGATGCTGACGGATCGCCCGCCGCAGCGTTCGCGCCGCCGAAGGGCGACAAGCGCTGGCGGGACGAGGAATGGACGGACAATCCCGTCTTCGACGCGCTGAAACAGACTTATTTGCTGATCTCCCATTGGCTGGTGGAGATGGTCGATCAAGTCGAGGACGTGGATGAGGACGCAAAACGCAAAGTCCGCTTCTTCACGCGCCAATTGGCGGACGCCTTTTCGCCGACGAACTTTCCCATGACCAACCCCGCCGTGCTGCGCGAGGCTGCGAAGACGGGCGGTGAAAGTGTGTTGCGCGGCTTGCGCAATTTGGCCGAAGACCTGGAGCGCGGCCATGGGCGGATCGCGATCCGTCAGACCGACTTCGCCAAGTTCCGCGTGGGCGAAAACGTCGCGACCACGCCGGGTGAGGTGATCTTTGAGAACCGTATTATCCAAGTGATTCAATACACGCCGAAAACGGAAACGGTCTATGCGACGCCGCTTTTGATTTTTCCGCCATGGATCAATAAGTTTTATATCTTAGATTTGCGTGCTGAGAACTCAATGGTCTCCTGGCTGCTGGAGCAGGGCTATCAAGTTTTTCTCGTGTCGTGGGTGAACCCAACGGCGGAACTCGCGGCGGCGACATTCGATGATTATATGACGGAGGGCATTGTCGCGGCGGTGGAGGCGACGCTGAAGCAAACGGGCCAGCCACACCTCAACACAGTTGGCTATTGTATCGGCGGGACTCTTTTAGCCTCGACCTTGGCCTTGATGTCGCAACGCAAAGACACACGCATTCAATCGGCGACCTTTTTCGCCGCCCAAACGGATTTCAGCGAACCCGGCGACCTCGCCATGTTCACCGAACCAGGCTGGATGGCCGAGATTGAACGGCGCATGGACGCCAATCACGGCGTCCTCGATGGTCAGACCATGGCCGACACCTTCAATATGCTGCGCGCCAATGATTTGGTATGGTCGTTCTTTGTTCAGAATTACTTGATGGGTCATGAACCGCGCGCGTTTGATTTGCTGTTCTGGAACGCGGACGCCACGCGCCTCCCGAAGGCGTTGCATTTGTTTTACTTGCAGCGTTTTTATGTGGACAACGCCCTCAGCCGCGGCGACTTGACGATGGACGGCCAGCGGGTGGCGCTCAATCAGGTCCAGGTCCCCTGTTATGTCCAAGCGAGCAAGGAGGACCACATCGCGCCCTTCCGCTCTGTCTACCGGGGCGCCCAGGGATTTGGCGGCGACACGCGGTTTGTGTTGGCGGGATCTGGCCATATCGCCGGGGTGATCAATCATCCGGCGGCCAAGAAGTACCAACATTGGGTGAACGACGTTGCGCCGCTGCCGCCGACGGCGGAGGCGTGGTTCGCCGGCGCTGTGGAGCAGCCGGGCTCGTGGTGGCCGGATTGGGATCAATGGCTGAGCGCGCGGTCGGGGGCGCGCATGGCGCCGACGCCGGCGGCGGAGCGGCCGCTGAAATCGATCGAGCCTGCGCCCGGGCGCTATGTCTGCGCGCCTTAACGAGGGACCGGGTCGGGCGGCGGTTCACACGACGCCGCCGCAGCATCGGAATGGCGCCCGGCCGGATCGAGGGCGATATCACCTCCACGAGGATGACGCGATTGTCGCTGCGCGCGGCGAGCGCCTTCGGCCTCGCATGTCACGGATTCCGCGCGGTCGTGTGTTCCCCGCGTCCGCCGCGACGCTATCGATCAATTTCACCGAACACAATGTCGAGGGAGCCAAGGATCGCGCTCACATCCGCCAGCATGTGGCCCTTATTGATGGCGTCCATGGCCGCCAAATGCGGAAAGCCCGGGGCGCGGATCTTCACCCGGTAAGGTTTGTTGGTGCCGTCGGCGATCAAATACACGCCGAACTCGCCCTTCGGCGCTTCTACGGCGGCGTAAACCTCGCCCTCGGGCACGTGGAAGCCTTCTGTGTAAAGCTTGAAGTGGTGGATCAACGCTTCCATCGAGCGCTTCATGTCCGCCCGGCGCGGCGGCGCCACCTTGCCCGTGGTCTCCAACACCGGGCCTTCGGGCATCATGTCCAAGCATTGGACCATGATCTTCACGCTTTCGCGCATCTCCTCCACCCGGCAGAGATAGCGATCATAGCAATCGCCATGGACGCCGACGGGCACTTTGAAGTCGAGCTCTGAATACACTTCGTAAGGTTGCGCACGGCGCAAATCCCACGCCACGCCCGAGCCGCGGATCATGACGCCGGTAAAGCCGAGCGCTTGCCCCTCCTCCGCGCTGACCACGCCAATATCCACATTGCGTTGTTTGAAAATACGGTTGTTGGTGATCAGGCCTTCAATGTCATCGAGAACTTTGGGGAAGCTCTGGCACCAGAGGCGAATGTCTTCAATCAGATCCGGGGGAATGTCTTGGTGCACGCCGCCCGGACGGAAATAGTGCGCGTGCAGCCGTGCGCCCGACGCCCGCTCGTAAAACACCATCAGCTTTTCGCGTTCCTCAAAGCCCCAGAGCGGAGGCGTGAGCGCGCCGACATCCAACGCTTGTGTTGTGATGTTCAGCAAATGACTGAGGATGCGGCCAATCTCGCAATAAAGCACACGGATAAATTGCGCCCGGCGCGGCGCCTCGACGCCCGCCAGCTTCTCAATCGCCAGGCAATACGCGTGCTCCTGATTCATGGGCGCGACGTAATCCAGGCGGTCGAAATAGCCGGTCCCTTGGAGATAAGTTTTATGCTCCAAGAGCTTTTCCGTGCCCCGGTGCAGCAAGCCGATATGGGGGTCGACGCGCTCCACCACCTCGCCGTCCAGTTCCAGCACCAAACGCAACACCCCATGGGCCGCGGGGTGCTGGGGCCCGAAATTGAGAGTGAAATTGCGCAGTTCCGTTTCGGCCATGGCCAGTCATCCTTCCATGCGCGCCGGGCCGGCGCGCGCCGTCACGAGGAGTGAGAGGCGTCCTCAGCGTCTTGGCGCGCCATGAATTCCGCGATCACTTGAGCGCCGGTCTTGCGGGGCACGTCATTGGCGAAGGCGTAGGTCGCCGGCTGATCGTCGACAAAGATTTCTTCCTTAAAGACAAAGCCATCCGCGTCGTCCAACGCGCCGAGGCTCACCGCCACATGGTCGCTGTCGACGAGCGCATACGCCAACGCGCCGCCGCACGTCGCGCAGGCCCACCGCTCCGCCCAGTCCGAGGAGCGATACCGCAGCACGCTGGCCGGATCCGCCGCCGCGAAGCCGCGCACCTCGACGCCGAACCAAGGTCCGCCGGCCCAACGCCGGCACATCGAGCAGTGGCACACGTCAAACACCCGCCCATCGCGGGCGATCGCGGTGAAGCGCGTCGCGCCGCACAAACAGCGCCCGCTGAGGCGCGCGTCCTCTCGCGAACTTGGCGGCGCCGTCATTGTTGCGTGCGCCCCTGGCGTTCACCCAGCGCATAGCCGAGACCTAAGCCAAACGCGAAGGAGCTGATCGCCATCAGCGCCGCGCCCGCGGCCAGGCCCACGCCAAACCGCAACAGCGCTAATGTCGGATCGTGCCAGTAAAACGTCACCTCAAACGGATCCGCGAAGTCGAACCGCGGATCGTCGCCCTCCGCGTGGGAGTAAAACTGGGCGTTGAAATCCGGACGCGCGTTGCTCATGACCCGCCGCCTTGACCCGTGTCGGCTTTCTCATCCCCCGGCAAGACGTATTTCGCGCCCTCCCAGGGAGACAAGAAATCGAAATCGCGAAACTCCTGAACCAGCTTCACCGGCTCATACACCACGCGCTTTTTCTCCTCATCATAGCGGACCTCCACATGCCCGCTGAGGGGAAAGTCTTTGCGCAACGGATGCCCGTGAAAGCCGTAATCCGTCAAAATGCGCCGCAGATCCGGATGATCAGAGAACAACACGCCGAACATGTCGAACGCCTCCCGCTCATACCACGCCGCGGCGGGATAAATGTCGACCACGCTGGGCGCCGGCGCGTCGACGCCCGTGGCCAGTTTCACCCGCAACCGCAAATTCTGCGATATGGACAAGAGATGATACACAATGTCGAAGCGCTCAGCGCGCTGCGGCCAATCGACGCAGCACAAATCCACCAGCGTTGTGAAGCGCGCGCCAGGATCATCGCGCAAATACAACAGCACGTCAGTGATGGAATCGCGTTGCACCGTGACGGTGAGCTCTCCATTGACCAATGCAAAGCTGATCACCGCGGCGGGGAATTGCTCGCTAATGCGTTCGCGCAGATCCTGCAACGCGTCATCCATCGCGCCGTCTCCCCTCTATAGCCGGCCTCAGCGCCGCCGCCGCGCCGCGACGGCTATCGCTCAATCGAGCCTTCGCGGCGGATTTTCTTCTGCAGCTGCAGCACCCCATAGACGAGCGCCTCCGCGCTGGGCGGGCAACCGGGCACGTAAATGTCCACCGGCACGACGCGATCGCAACCGCGCACAACCGCGTAGCTGTAGTGATAATAGCCGCCGCCATTGGCGCAGGAGCCCATCGAGATCACATAGCGCGGCTCCGGCATTTGGTCGTACACTTTGCGCAAAGCCGGCGCCATTTTGTTGGTCAAAGTGCCCGCCACAATCATCACATCCGATTGGCGCGGGCTCGCGCGCGGCGCGAAGCCGAACCGCTCCAAGTCGTAACGCGGCATGGAGGCTTGCATCATCTCCACCGCACAACACGCCAGCCCGAACGTCATCCACATCAATGAGCCAGTGCGCGCCCACGTGATAAGGTCATCCGCGCGCGCGACCAAAAACCCTTTATCCGCAAGCTCGTCGGAAACACCGTCGAAAAACGGATCGTGCGTTTTCGGGTCATATGCAGGGGTCGCGGCGCGCGCGGCGCCGCCCGCAGAGACGCTTCCCGC
>CAZMSO010000010.1:0-7070 GCA_964568975.1 uncultured Caulobacterales bacterium
CGGTCAGGCGAGACGGTCAGGCGAGACGGTCAGGCCGCCGGTCGTGACCGCCGCGGCGGCCGGGGCGGCTCATGCGGCGATGCAGGTGAAGGCGCGTTCGCGGCGCGTGCTGTCATCGCCGCTGTCGCGGCGCGCGCGGCGTTGGCGCTTCTCCGCGCGATCCGTCAGCTGACCTTCGACATTGTCGCGGTTCCACGTGATCACGCGCACCATGGCGGCGTCCATCGTCGGGGCGTCGGCGATCAAGTCCAACGCAGACTGCGGCGATGTGCAATTCAACCGCGGCGCGATTTCAATCCATAAATCCCCCGCGCGCAGAGGGCTGTCGGGCTTCAGCGTCGTCGTCGCCAAATCCGCGGGCACATAAGGCGCGCCTTGAACAGCGCAGCGCACATCGTCGGCTTTAAAGAGCGCCCATTCAGCGGCGAAGCGCGCGCGCTCCGCGACATTGTCCGACAGCGCGGCGAGCCCGGCGACCCGTTCAGCGCGCGCGGCGGCGTGGTCGAGGCAAAAGACCCGCTCGCCCAACGCAAACCACGGCGCGAGGTCGGGCGCATCCTGCACGCCCTTAAACGCCGCCAACACATCGCGCAAATTGTCGCGGTCGCTCAGGCACAACACCACCGGCTCGGCCTCGTGGCAGTCGCGCATGACGTCGCGCATCCGCAGGGTGCGGTCGTCCACCGGCACAGCAAAGCCATCAAGCGCATTGTCGAGGGCCGCGACGTGATTGTACTGAAATTGCGGGCAATAGCCCCATCGGCCGGAATTGGCCCAGCCGACGGCCGTGCGCATGGCGCGCGTCAGCACATTGCTGTTGCCCGTGGCCTGCAAAGCGTTCTCGAACGCGTCATTCGCGCAGCCCTTGCGCCGAAAGCCTTCAGACAAATGCTGCAGCCGATCGCGCCACTGCTCGCGGGTCAAACCGCGGCGCACGTCATCATCGGCCATCTCTTGAACGACTCGCTTCGCCGCGATGGCGTTGGCGCGCGCGTCGTTGTGCAAACAAATATAGCGGTCATGGGAGAGCGCGGACGGCAGCGTCTTGGGGTCGGCGGTGCCTTGGCCAAGAAAGGCCAGCGGCCGCACCAACCAATCGGGAATGCTCAAGCCGTCGGAGTAATAATTCTCCGGAACGTACCACAGCGTGCGCGATTCCTTGTCGAGGAAGAGAAAGTGACGCCGGGTGCGGGTGAACGCCCGGCGAATGTCGGTGTCGTCGCAATTGTAGCCTGTGGGGCGTGTGTCATCGCGTCGACATAAGGAGTCGCAGCCTTGCGACACCAAATGCCGGTTCACGAGATTGGTGACCCCGTAGGAGCGTGCGTCCAAAGTCTCCAGACTTTGACAGCCAATCACTTGACCCCAGCGCGACACCCGCGTGTGGAAGACGGGGCAGCGGCTGTCGACGTCTGCTTGGTTACGCTCGTGCCACTCCCACAAAACCTGGTATTCGTCGTCGCCGCCGCCTTCAAATCGCCAGACCTGGGCCGACACGCAACTGGCCAAGACCAACGCCACCGCCACCAGCGTCGCTTTGCGCATTGTCGCAATCCCCTGTGCGCCCAAGGTCTTGGACCTACAAGCTCGCGTCCGCGATCGCAAGCACGGTCGCGCAGGGGACGATCAGCGCAGGGGACGATCAGCGCAGGGGACGATCAGCGCAGGGGGCTGTCGAGCGACGGCGTGGACGCGGAGATCGCGCGCGCGCGCCGCCGGCGCGTGAGGGCTTTTTTCACATGGGGCAACGCAAACAAATAAAGACCCGACAGCCACAGCAGAAACAGGCCGACGCCCGCGGGTAAAAACACGTAAAGCTTCGCCCATCCCGCGAAGAAGGATCCGTCATGGATCGCCTCGATCAGGTCTGAGCGGCGATAGGCCACCGCCAAAACCTCCGCCGTGGCGATATCGATTTGCACCTCCCAGGCGCTGGTGGAGACGATTTTGACAACGCCTTTGTCAGGTTTCACGTCAAAACGCGCGACGTCGCTCCAGCGGTCTAAGCCTGCTGCGGGGACGGCGCGGGCGGCCTCGAACAAGGCGCTGAGGGTGGTGTCGGGCGCTGTGGCGAGGACAGCGCCGCGTTGGGTGGGCGGTTGAATCCACGCAATGTCCTTTTTCAGCATTAAGAGCACGCCAGCGCCGATCATAATCAGCAGCACCGGCGCGACCGCCAGCGACACCCAGCGATGGGCGACGCGCACGAGACGTTGCATAGGCATGCCGCCACGCTGACGATCGCGCGCGCGCGCGTCAACGGCGGGCTTCACGCCGGCGCGCGCCTGGAAGAGCCGGCTTGATGTGGGCGAAATCCGCACGCTAAGCTTCGGGTCTTAACGTGGCGCGAGCGCAATGTGTGCGCGGGCGCACGGCGGTCTGAGCAGGGCTCGCGCGATGCGGGCCGCGGAACACCCGGGCTAAAGCACGCCGGTTGGGACATGTGAGCTGGGACATACGGGGGAGACGGGCATGAGAGGCGTAGCCATCGCCGCATTTGCGGCCGCGTTGGTTCAAACCGGATGCGCGGACGCGCAAGAAGAAGATGAGGGCCCATTTTCCAGCGCCACGTTTGAAGCCTTTGAGTTGCGCAATATCGGCCCTGCGCTTATGGCCGGACGCATCGCCGACATCGATATCCACCCCGACGATCCCGCGACGTGGTATGTGGGCGTCGGTTCCGGCGGCGTTTGGAAGACAGAGAACGCCGGCACGACGTGGACGCCGCTGTTCGACGGCCAAGATGTCTATTCCATCGGCTCGGTTGCGTTGGATCCCGCCAATCCGGAGGTGGTGTGGGTCGGCACGGGTGAGAATGTTGGCGGACGCCATGTCAGCTGGGGCGACGGCCTTTATGTCTCTGACAATGGCGGCGCAACCTGGGAGAAACGCGGCCTCGACGACAGCCAGCACATTTCTGAAATCCTGATTCACCCTGAGGATTCCGACACGCTGTGGGTCGCCTCCCAAGGGCCGTTGTGGTCGCCGGGCGGCGATCGCGGCTTGTTTAAGACGACCGATGGCGGCGAAACCTGGCGCAACGTGCTCTCTGACGGCGAGTGGACCGGCGTCACGGACGTGGTGATGGATCCGCGCGATCCTGATCGGCTTTACGCCGCCACGTGGCAGCATCACCGCACGGTCGCGGCTTACATTGGCGGCGGCCCGGAAACGGCGATTTATCGCTCCGAGGACGGCGGCGAGACGTGGACGAAGCTGGAGGAGGGGCTGCCGGACGGCAATCTTGGCAAGATCGGCTTGGCTCTTTCGCCGCAAAACCCCGACATCATCTACGCCGCCATTGAGCGCAATCGGCGCACCGGCGGCGTGTGGCGCTCCGATGATCGCGGCGCGAGCTGGGAGGAGATGGGCGACGCCGTCGGCGGCGGCACCGGACCCCATTACTACCAAGAACTCTACGCCAGTCCCCACCATTTCGAGCGGCTTTACCTGGTGAGCAACACCACCCAAGTCTCCGACGACGGCGGCAAGACGTGGCGCGCCTTGAACAATGAGTTCAAGCATGTGGACGATCACGCCATCGCGTTCCGCGCGGATGATCCCGATTACGTGCTGTTTGGCTGCGACGGCGGGATTTACGAAAGCTATGACGCCGAAAAGAGCTGGCGGTTCATCGGCAATTTGCCGCTGACGCAGTTTTATAAAGTGGCGGCCGATGATTCTGAGCCGTTTTATTCCATCTATGGCGGCACCCAGGACAACAACACTCAAATGGGGCCGTCGCGGACGCTGAACGGCCATGGCATCCGCAATTCCGATTGGGAGATCACGCTCTTTGGCGACGGGCATCAGCCGGCGGTGGAGCCGGGTAATCCCGACATCGCGTACAGCCAATGGCAGCAAGGCAATCTGGCGCGGTTCGACCGCACCACGGGCGAAATTGTCTACATCCAGCCGCAACCTCAGCCGGGCGAGCCGGCGGAGCGGTTCAATTGGGACGCCCCGATCCTGGTGAGCAGCCATGATCCAGCGCGGATTTACCACGCCTCCCAGCGGCTGTGGCGCTCTGACGACCGCGGCGACACGTGGCGCGCGCTGTCGGGGGATCTCACCCGCAATGAAGATCGGATGCTGTTGCCGCTTATGGGCCGGCAATGGTCGTGGGACGCGGGGTGGGACATTTTCGCCATGTCGGAGTTCAACACCATCACGCAAATCGCGGAATCGCCAGTGAATGAGGCGGTGTTGGCGGTCGGTACCGATGATGGGCTGATCCAAATGACTCGCGACGGCGGAGAGACCTGGACGCGCACGGAAGTTGCGAGCCTTCCGGGCGTGCCGCCGCGGGCGTTCGTGAATGATCTCAAAGCCGATCTCTTTGACGATCAGACGTTTTACATCGCGCTCGACAACCATAAGGAAGGCGACTTCGCACCGTATCTGCTGAAAACTGTGGATGGCGGCGTCACCTGGACCTCGATCGCCGGCGACATTCCTGACAAGCATTTGGTCTGGCGGATCGTGCAGGATCACGAAAACGCGGATCTGATGTTCATCGGCACTGAGTTCGGCGCGTTTTTCACCGTCGATGGCGGGACGCGGTGGGTCGAACTCACAGGCGGCGCGCCGACGATCTCATTCCGTGACGTCGTGATTCAACGTCGCGAGAACGACCTGGTCGCCGGCAGCTTTGGCCGCGGCGTCTTCGTGCTTGATGATTACTCACCGTTGCGGTCCGTGACGGAAGCGGCGCTGGAGGAAGACGCGCTGTTGTTCCCGGCGCGGCGGGCGTGGTGGTATATGGAGGAGCATCCGCTGAGCTTTGATCAAGGCGGATCCCAAGGCCATGGCTATTTCCGCGCGGAGAACCCGCCCTTTGGCGCGGTCTTTACGTATTACTTGAAGGATGGCCTCAAGACTTTGGAGGAGATCCGGCAGGACGCGGAGAAGCCACTTATAGAAGAGGGTGACGACACGCCGTTCCCGGGCTTTGACGCCGTCGAGGCGGAGCGCCGTGAAACTGCGCCGGAGATCGTGTTGACCATTCGCGGTTCCGAGGGCGAGGTCGTGCGCCGCCTCAGCGGTCCCATCGGCAAGGGATTCCATCGCGTCGCGTGGGATTTGCGGACGCCGGCGGTGGTGTCTGTGACCGCAGAGCCGGGCTATCCGAACGAGGAGGTCACGGGCCACATGGCCGCGCCGGGGAGCTACACCGTCACTCTGGCCCAGCGTGTGCGAGGCGAAACGACGGTGCTGGCGGGGCCGGAGCCGTTTGACGTCGAGCGCCTGCGCTCCGGCGCGTTGCCAAGCGCGGAGCCTGAGGCGGTGGTGGCGTTCTGGGAGCGCATGGCGCGGCTGGAGCGCAGCGTGTCGGCCGCGCAAGCGGCGCTGGGTGAGCTGGAGCCGCGCCTTGAGCACTTGCGCACGGCCTTGGCGCGGTCCCAGGCGGCGCCGACGGAGCTTGATGATCAATGGCTCGCCGCGCGCACGGAGGCTTATGAGATCAGCGAAGCGCTGGCCGGCAACACGTCGGCGATGATGATGGGGGCGCGGCCGTCGACCGTTTTGGATCGGCTGAGCTTCGCCCAGGTGGGCACGCTCTACGCCACCTATGGGCCGACGCCGAGCCATGAGGAGCAATTGGGCTACGCCGAGGAGGAGTTCGCGAGCGTGCGCAATCGGCTGAACACGCTGCTGGGCGAGACGCTGCCGGCGTTGGAGCAAGCGCTGACGGAGGCCGGCGCGCCGTGGACGCCGGGGGCTGCGATCCCGCCGCTCTGACGCGATGGGGCCGCGGCCAGATTGGGGGGGGGCGGGCCCGGCGCGCGGCCCGCGTCCGCCCGGGCGCGCTGCGTCCCGGTCGTCCTGGCGCGCTCTCGCGAAAGTTCTCTCATGCAGGGCGGTTCGTTCGGGGGAGTCGCGGGATGAACTCGGCGCACACCGTCGCGTAGGGCGCAGCGGCGGATTGACGTAAGGCCGCGCGTCCTGTGCGCGCGGCCCGCGCAAGGCGGCCTGGCTACTCCTCGGATTGGAAGCGGGCCGGGCGGGTGATCCGGTCGCCGTCCAACGCGTCTTCATCGCCGTCAAACAGCCGGGCGATATCAAGGGAGGAGCGTTCGCCGACGCTGTCGAAATGCGCCGTGAGCCAGCGGTCCGCGGCCGCGCGGCCGCGCTCGAACAGCGTGTCCAAAAACGCGCTTTCCGCGTTGAGCTTTGAGGACGCGCCGAGCGTTTCAATAAAAGCCTCATCCTCAATCAAGTGCATAAGCACCCGGCGATAGCCGGTGCCCTCCAAACGCCCGGCGTCAATTAAGCGTGTGATGAAGTCGACAGTGCGCAGCTCCCGCAACAGGGACCCGTTGAAGGTGATTTCATTAAGCCGGTTGACAATGTCGCGGGCGGTGCGCGGCGCGCCGGCCCTATGAAACGGATTGATTTGGACAATGACGACGTCGTCACTGTGGGCGTTGTCAAAGATCGGCCACAAGGGCGGATTGCCCATATACCCCCCATCCCAATAGGGTGCGCCGTCAATCCATACCGCTTTGTAGAGCAGAGGCAAGGACGCTGACGCTAAGACGTGGTCGACCGTAAGCTCTTCATGAGAAAAGACTTTAGCGCGGCCGGACTCCACATTCGTCGCGGAGATAAACACTTTGATGCATTCACACGCCCGCACGGCGTCGAAATTCACCAGCCGTTCGAGGACGTCGCGCAACGGATTGTAGTCAAACGGGTTGAGATCATACGGACTCGCCACCCGTGAAATCAGATCCAGCCAGAGATAAGCGGGCGAGGTGTCCAAACTCCAGCCGCCCGACCATTGTTGCCACGGCGCGCGTTGCAGCGGACTCGTGCGCGCGGCGTCGCCAATCGACGTCCAAAACCGGCGCAGAGTGTCGCGCGCGGCTTCTGCGCCGCCATGCGCCAGCCCCTCCGCGAGCACGACGGCGTTCATCGCCCCCGCGCTCGCCCCAGAGACGGAATCGAACGCGATCCGCTCATCCTCCAGCAAGCGGTCGAGCACGCCCCAGGAAAACGCGCCATGGGCCCCGCCGCCTTGCAACGCCAAATTGATGGCCTTGACCGGCGGGGCTTTGGCGCTTGGC
>CAZMSO010000010.1:7170-29712 GCA_964568975.1 uncultured Caulobacterales bacterium
CGCGGCGTCCTTAGCGGGCGCATCTGGTGCGGCGGTCTCAGAAGCGGGTGTGTGGGGCGGCTTCGGGTCGTCGCCCTGCGCGCCCTTATGCGCCTGTGTCATCGGGTGTCCTTGCGCAGGGAGGGGACGGCGCGCCCCGTTCACGCGGGCAGTGTAGGAGCCGGCCGCCCTAACGGTCTATTGCGCCGTCCAGCCGCCATCCATGGGCAAGGCCGCGCCGTTGACTTGCGCTCCAGCCTCCGAGGCGAGGAACACTGCAAGCGCGCCGATTTGCTCCACGGTCACGAATTCTTTCGTCGGCTGGGCGGCGAGGAGGACGTCCCGCTTCACTTCTTCTTCTGAGATGCCGCGGGCTTGGGCGGTGTCCGGGATTTGCTTCTCGACCAGCGGCGTCAGCACATAGCCGGGGCAAATGGCGTTGGCTGTCACGCCTTCAGCGGCGCCTTCCAAGGCGATCACTTTGGTGAGGCCGAGGATGCCATGCTTGGCCGCGACATAAGCGGCCTTAAACGGAGAGGCGACCAAACCATGCGCGGAGGCGATGTTGATGATCCGCCCGAAGCCGCGGGCCTTCATATCCGCGAACACCAGTCGCGAGAGATGAAAGGCGGCCGACAAATTCAAGCCAATGATGAGGTCCCACTTCTCGGGCGGAAACTCCTCCAAAGGCGCGACGTGTTGCACGCCTGCATTGTTGACGAGCACGTCCACACGCCCAAAAAGCTCCTGGGCGTGCGCGACGAGCCCCTCGATTTGATCCCGCTTCGTCAGATCCGCGCCCGAATAGCCGACGCGCACGCCGTGATCGCGCTCCAGGCCCGCACGTTCGGCCTCAATGGCGTCGGCGTCGCCAAAGCCGTTAAGCATGACGTCGTAGCCCGCCGCGGCCATGGCGGTGGCGACGCCCAAGCCGATGCCGCTGGTGGAGCCCGTGACGATGGCGGTTTTACGCTGTGATGACATAACGCTTCCTCGTGCGCGCGCTCAACGGGTGGATGGTTCGACGAAAATCGCTTGGGGATCAATTTCGCGATCACGCGGGCCAAACGGAATCATATCGCTGACCAGCAAGACGGCGGGAGCGTCGGCGGCGTTGCGCCACGCAATCGACACGCCCGGCAAGGCGTCCGTCACCACGCCTTCAGACAACGCGATGTCGGCGGTCGCGTCAGTGCGCCGCTCCATCACTGCGCCCTGGAGCACAAAGACGTTCAGCGGGCCGGCGTCGACCACCGACACAGGCGTCTCGCCGCCAGGCTCCAGCGTGATGCGGCGCGTGCGCAGGCCCAAGCCCTCCGCACCAGGGAGTTCTTCGGCCAAATTCAACAGCGCCAACACATCCTCGCGCACGGCCGATGGATCGCCCAGGGGCTCGAAACGACGCACAGATTCCGCGGCGGCGCGCGCAGGGGCCGCGCCGCGGTAAATGTCGGTGGCCACGAGATGGACAGTCTCCTCGGTGTCGTTGCGCCAATGGTGCACCAGCCCTTCGGACTCAACGGAGATCTCACCGCCGCGGTGCAGAATGGGCTGTGAGGCGCCGTTGCGGAACTCACCGACGGCGCTGTTGACGACATAAATGGTGGCCGGGCGGCCGCGATGGCTGTGGATGGGCACGATCCCGCCGGGATTGATGTCCCAATAGCGCAGGCGAAACACCCGGTCGCCTAAGCCCGCCGTGAGGCCGTCTAACGCGATTTCCGAACGCACATACGCTTTAATCCCAGCGGAGTTCGCCGGACCGACATACCCTTCCACCGTCTTTGTGCGCGGGCCCAAGAACCACCAATAGCCGCCCGCGCCGCCCAGGATAAGCACAGCGCCAAGCGCGGCGAGAAGCGTGCGCGCCATCAGAACCCCCTTTTGTTGTTCGCTCCGGCGCGCCGCGCCGCCGGCGCGGGCCCGGCGAATCCGCCATAGGCGTTATGCTTATGAGTGAAAACAGCGCGCGGGTCGATCGGGCGCGCGGAGCCTCGCCCGGCGTTGGGGGCGCGGCGGCGTCATCGCGCGCGGGCGGCGGCGTAGAGCGCGATGGCAGCAGCGGTCGAGACGTTGAGGCTCTCCACCGCGGGATTAATGGGTATGCGCGCTGCGAGGGCGCACGCGGCTGCGACGCTCGGCCGCACGCCTTTATCTTCAGCGCCCAACACCAGGACGACGCCCGGCGCATCGGAACCCGCAAGAGCGGGCGCTGCGCTCAGGGCTTCCTCCACTGTGGCGGTCGCCTCCGCGGTTAGGGCGATCGCCACCCATCCCTGCTCGCGCAAATGCTCCAGCGCTCGCGACAGATTGACGACGCGCGCCTGGGCGACCTGCTCAGCCGCGCCGACGGCGGCTTTCGCGCAGGCGCCCATGAAAGGCGGGGCCTTGCGGTCTTGAAGAATGACGCCGCGCGCCCCGAAGGCCAGCGCGCTGCGGAGGATCGCGCCGACATTGTGGGGATCGGTGACCTGATCCAGCAGCACTAAGACGCCGGCGCACGGCGCCGCCAAGGCGTCGAGTGGACACGGCGTCAGCGGGTCGGCGCGAACCGCGAGGCCTTGGTGCACCGCCCCGGGCGGCAGGGCGGCGTCGAGCGCGGCGGGCGTGGCCATTGTCACGCGCGGGTCGCTCGCGGGATCAAGCCCGAGCGCGCGTGCGGCGTTGCGTGTCACGAGGGCCTCGCGCACGCGCCGGCGCGGATTCTCCAGAGCCGCGCGTGCGGCGTGGCGGCCCCAGATCCAGCCGGCCTCTTCGCTGCGGTTCCTTAAAGCTGCGGGAGGCCGGGCGGGCGTTGCGCCAGAGGATGTCGGGCCAGAGGATGTCGGGCCAGAGGATGTCGGGCCAGGGGGCGTCGGGCCAGGGGGCGTCGCGCGCTTTCGACGGCCCGGCGCCACGGGCGGACGCGGCGTGTTGCGTGTGGGGCCGGTCATGTCTATTTTCCGCGTCCTCATGTCCAGCGGCGACAGTCCCATGCCCCGGCGGGGCGTGCGCACGCGGGCGGGGTGGGGTGGCCGAGTGGTTAAAGGCAGCAGACTGTAAATCTGCCCGCGAAAGCGTACGCTGGTTCGAATCCAGCCCCCACCACCAATTTGCACGGCGGCGCACGGCCCACAGGACGCCGCGAGAATGCGGTTGAGCGCCGCCGCGTGGCGTCGCATGTTTTTATCGGGCGACATTCTATCGGGCGACGGGAGCGCGCGCGCCGGATCGCCGCCCAGAGTGACTTAGGGGCGCGCGCAAGCAGGGCGCGGCGCCGCACGCCAGGGCGGACCGCACGCCATGCGCAAGCTGTTGAAGCTTCTCCATACGCTCGGGGCCTGCGGGCTTATTGGCGGCCTCGCTGGGTTTATGGTGCTTCTTGCAGTCGCACCCCAGGACACGCCCCAGGCGGTCCCGGACGCGCGGCGAGCCTTAGCGGCGCTCAGTTCCTTTGTGTTGATCCCCTCGCTTGCAGTGACGCTGATCTCGGGCGTGTTTTCGCTCTCCATTCACCGGCCGTTCCACGATATGGGGTGGGTGTGGGCGAAGGCGCTGTTAGGGCTCGCCATGTTCGAAGGCACGCTGGTGATCATTGGCGGCCGCAGCCGCAAAGCCGCTGAGATTGCTCAAGACGTGGCCGACGGCGCGGCCCCGGCCGCCGCACTTGAAACGGCGCTGCGCAATGAGTGGGCGGGAGTGATCGCGATCCTGGCGCTGGCGGTGGCGAATGTGGTGCTTGGCGTGTGGCGTCCGCGCTTTCAGCGTCGACGCCGGCCCGAGGTCGGCGGCGCGTGAGCGGCCGCCCGCGCGCGTGGGCGCGTTATGAGGCGGGCCGCCATTCCAAATCGGCCGTGGCCGCCTCGCCGAACGTCATCGATTGCAGCAGCGCCTTGCCCATAATCTCATACGACAAGAACGGCAGCAGCACGAACGGCCACGGATCCGACGCCGACCAGCTGACGTCGCGCGTCGTGAAGAGATACCGCGCGTTGCGTTTAAACGCCGGACGCCAAAAGAAGGGCGACTGGGCTTCCGTCAGCACTGGGTAAAATTGCTGCGCGCGCGCCTCCGGCCGCCGTTCGGGGGGCGGCGCCGTCGCGGGATTTATAAGGGCGGGCGCTAAGGTCTCGGGCGTGATGAAATGGACCCCGCTCGTCAGGCGCGGATTGCACTCAATCGCCCAAGGGACGCCGGCGGCGTCGACAATGAAGTCGAAGGCGAGGAAGCCCTGCGCGCCGCTTTGGGCCGCGAATGTCTCGACCCAGGCCTCGATCGCGGGGTTTTCCAAGCGCTCAAAGCATACCGCCACCGTGCCGCTCATCACCAGGCCGCGATAAACGATCGTGATCAGCGGCCGCCCGTCATGCACGATGGAAAAGCTGCTCTGGGCGCTGCCTGCGACAAAACTTTGCACGATTGTCGGTTCTGCGCGGGTCGGCCACACCTCTACAGACGCGCGCCGGCGCACAGCCACCCCGCGTCCCGAGCAGGAGAAGACGGGCTTAATGACCACGGTCTTGCGGGCCGCCAGCGCGCGCGCCTCGCGGGAGTCCAACGGGTGGGTTTCGGGGGCGCTGAGGCCGAAGCTGTGGGCGGCGGCGATGAATTGCGCCTTGTCGTGGAGCGGCAAAATCGTCTGCGGCGGCGACGCGTAGACGCGCACGCCCTCAAGCGCGCCCACCAGCTCAGCGACGTAAATCGTCTCCTCAGAGACGGGAATGACGAGCGTCACCCCTTCATCCGCGATGATCTGTCGCAGATCGCGCAAAAAGCCGTCTTTGTCCGTCAGCGGCGCGGCCACTCGGTAGGAGCGCGCGACCGCCTTCGACACCCGGCACAAATGCCAGGCGAAAGGGTCGGCGACGACGACGCGCCAGCCGGCGGCGGCGAAGCTGCGGGCCACATCCAGCCCCTTTGGCAAGCGGCCGAGCGTGATGAGGACGGTTTGGGTCATGAAGTCTCCGCGGCCGGGCGGCGCGCGCGATGGGTTGACAGGATCTGACCTGCGCACGCGCCTGGGTCAATTGACGCTTTCGGCTGGATTGCAGCGGCGCGTCGGGCGGCGCGCGCGGGCCTGCGCCGATATTGCGCGGCGGCGCGCGGGTTTCGAGGGGCGCTGTCCTGCGCTAGAGATGCGTCAACCGCGCTTGACACATCCGGCCGGCGCTTGCACGGCGCTGCGTCGGCGGCTCGGAGGACGGCCCATGGATCCACGCTTCCCTTTTTCGGCTTTAGTCGGTCAAGACGACATGAAGACCGCACTGTTGATCGCGTGTGTGGAGCCGGCGATCGGCGGCGTTTTGGTGTTCGGCGATCGGGGGGCGGGCAAGTCCACCGCGGTGCGGGCGTTGGCGGGGCTGTTGCCGCCGATCACAGTGGTGGAGGGCTGTGCGTATGCGTGCGCGCCGGAGCGGCCGGCGGGGTTGTGCGGGCTCTGCCAAACCCCAGACGCCAAGGGGCGCGGAAAGGCCGCGTTGAAGAGCGTCGAGCGGCCCGCGCCGGTGGTGGACTTGCCGCTGGGCGTTACGGAGGATCGGGTGGTCGGCGCGCTCGATCTCGAACGGGCGCTGGCTAAGGGGGAGAAGGCGTTTGAGGCGGGCCTGCTCGCGCGCGCGCATCGCGGTTTTCTTTACATTGACGAGGTGAACCTCCTTGAGGATCACATTGTCGATCTCCTCCTGGATGTGGCGGCCTCGGGCGAGAATGTCGTCGAGCGCGAAGGCCTTAGCGTGTGTCATCCCGCGCGCTTTGTGCTCGTGGGCAGCGGCAATCCGGAAGAGGGGGAGTTGCGGCCGCAGCTCCTGGACCGGTTTGGGTTGTGCGTGGAGGTGGCGACGCCGACGGAGTTGGCCGACCGCATTGAGGTGGTGCGCCGCCGCGACGCGTATGAGCGCGACCCCACGGGCTTCGCCGCGGGGTTCGCCGAAGAGGAGGCGCGGCTGCGCGACGCCATTGTGCGCGCGCGCGCCAGCCTCAGCGAGGTCGAGACGCCTGACGCGTTGTTGGAACACGCCGCGCGACTGTGCATTGCGCTGGGATCGGATGGTCTGCGCGGGGAGCTCACCCTGATGCGCGCCGCGCGGGCCTTCGCGGCGCTTGAGGGTGAGACCGCCGCCACGCTTGATCATTTGCGCCGCGTCGCGCCGTCAGTGATGCGCCACCGGCTGCGGCGCGATCCGCTGGAGGAGGCGGGCTCGACAGCGCGCATCGACCGTGCGCTGGCGGAGGTGATGGCGTGAACGCCGCCGCCGATCTGGCTGCGCCGTCGCCGCCTGATGCTGATTCTGACGCGCACTCTGGTTTTGATTTTGGCGCTGATTCTGACGCGGGGGACGCCGCGACCGCGCCCGGCGCGCGGCGGTGGGCGGATGCGCTGGCGGCGGCGGCGCTGCTGGCTGTGGACCCGGGGCTGGGTGGTGTGGTGGTGCGGGCGCGGCCGGGCCCGCCGCGCGAGGCGTGGCTTGAGGGCTATCGCGATCTCTTAGCGGAAGGGACGCCGGTGCGCCGCTTGCCCGTGTCGATTTCCGACGACCGGCTGTTCGGCGGGCTCGATCTGGCGGCGACCTTGGCGGCCGGGCGGCCGGTGGCGCAGTCGGGGCTCTTGGGCGACGCGGACGGCGGCGTGATCGTGGCCGCGATGGCGGAACGCATGCGCCCCAACGTCGTCTCAGCGCTCTCAGCGGCGCTTGATTGCGGCCAGGCCGCGACGGCGCGCGAGGGCGTCAGTCTCGCGACGGCGGCGCGGTTTGCGCTGGTCGCGCTTGATGAGGGCGCAACGCCGGATGAAACGCTTGCTCCGGCGCTGGCGGATCGGCTGGCGTTTACGCTTGATCTCGATGCGGTGGCGCTGGCGGACATGATTGCGGCGCCGGCGTGGGAGCGCGCCGATATCGCGGCGGCGCGCGCGCGGCTGGCGACGGTCACAGGTGCAGAGGCGGTTACGGCGGCGTTGTGTCAGGCGGCGGAGGCGCTTGGCGTGGCGTCGTTGCGGACGGCGATTTTGGCGGTGCGCGCGGCTCGTGCGGCTGCGGCGCTCGCCGGGCGCGCGGATGTAACGGAGGAGGATGCGCGCGTGGCTGCGCGCTTAGTGCTGGCCCCGCGCGCCACGCGCGCGCCCGCGCCGCCGCCCGACGATGCGCAGGCGGACCCGCCTGATTCTCCTGAGGCGCCAGAACCGCCAGAACCGCCAGAACCGCCTGGGGATGACGACGCGCCGCAGCCGAACCCCGAGACGGACCCGCCGGAAGATCCGCCTGCGGACGCGCTGACCGCGGAGGACTTGGCGGAGATGCTGATCGCCTCAGCCCAGGCCGCGCTGCCGGCGGATGTGTTGGCGCGCCTGGCGGGGGATCTCACCGCGCCGCCGCGTGGGCCGATGGACGCGGGCGGACGCGCGGGCGCGAAGCGATCCGGCGCCCGCGGCCGCCCGCTCAGCCCGCGGCCGGGGCGGTTGGAGGGCGAGGCGCGCCTTGCGCTGATCGACACGTTGCGCGCGGCGGCGCCCTGGCAGCGGCTCCGGCGGCCGGCGCGCGGCGCAGGGCGCGACCGGCTCCAAATCCGTGCGCAGGACTTTCGCCTCAAGCGTTTTGAAGCGCGCACGCCCACCACGACAATCTTTGTGGTCGACGCCTCAGGCTCGGCGGCGCTGGCGCGGCTGGCGGAGGCGAAGGGCGCGGTGGAGCGCTTGCTGGCGGAGTGTTATGTGCGCCGCGACCAGGCGGCCGTGATCGCGTTTCGCAAGCATGACGCCGAGATGGTTTTAGCCCCCACGCGGTCGCTCGCGCGGGCGAAGAAACAGCTTGCAGGCTTGCCAGGCGGCGGCGGTACGCCCTTAGCGGCGGGGCTTGATGCGGCCGCTGCGCTCGCGGCGGGGGAGGCGCGGCGCGGGCGCACGCCAAGCCTGGTGATTATGACGGACGGTCAGGCGAATGTCGGGCGCGGCGGCAAGCCTGGGCGCGCCGGCGCTCAGGCCGACGCCCTCGACGCCGCGCGCGCCATCGCCGCGTTAGGCGTGCGCGCGGTCCTGGTCGACACAAGTGCGCGGCCTCAGGCCCAGGCGCGCGCCATCGCGGAGGCGATGGCGGCCCGGTACTTGCCGCTGCCTTATGGCAATGCGGAGGCGGTCGCGCGGTTCGCCCAAAGCAGCGCTCCAGCCGGCGGAGGACGGTCGTGAGACGTATGGCGCGGGAGGATCCCGCCGTCGTGGCGTCTGCGCGGTTCGGCGCGGATTGGCCGCATCTTGACCGCAGCCGCTTTGTGTGGGTCGACAAGGTGCGCTGGCATGTGCAGCTGTTCGGCGTGGAAGGACCGTTGGTCGTCCTCGCCCACGGCACCGGCGCCTCCACCCATTCCTGGCGCGACGTCGCCCCGCTGCTCGCCGCCGAGTGCCAAGTCGCGGTGATGGACTTGCCGGGTCACGGCTTGACGGAGGCGCCGCCCTCCGAGCGGCCAAGCCTGGCCAACACCGCGCGCCTGTTAGGCGCGCTTGCGGCGCATTTGCCGGCGCGGCCCGTGCTTGCGGTGGGCCATTCCGCGGGTGCGGCGGCCCTTATTCGCAGCGTTCTCGACGGCCGTATGGCGCCCAAAGCGGTGATGAGCCTCAATGGCGCGCTGACGCCGTTTCCGGGCATGGCGGGGGAGTTCTTTCCGCGCATGGCCAAAATCTTGTTTCTCAACCCGTTTGCGCCGCGGTTTTTCGCGTGGCGGGCGCGCGACCGCGGCGCCGTGGAGCGTCTGTTGGAGGGGACGGGGTCGCGGCTGAGCCCTGCCGGCGTTGATTTCTATGTGCGCCTGTTCCGCGATCATCGCCACTTAGACGGCGTGCTCGACATGATGGCGAATTGGGATTTGGCGTCGTTGCAGGCGGATTTGCCGCGGTTTGAGACGCCGCTGCACTTGATCGCGGGCGCGCTTGATCGCGCGACGCCGCCCAAGGACGCTGAGACAGTGGCGCGCCGCTTGCCCGTCGCGCGCGTGACGGTGCTGCCCCATGTCGGCCACCTCGCCCATGAAGAGCAACCCAAGGCGGTGGCGGATTTGATCCGCGCGGTCTTGCGCGAGCATCGCCTTTTGGGGGAGGCCGGCGCGACGACGGGTCCCTAGCGCGCGGCGGCGGGGTCGCTTAAGGTGTCAACCAAACTTGACGGCGCGTGGTGACCGCACCCAACGCTGCGACAGAAGGAAACACCCATGGCCGCGCGGTCTGCGCTTGCGTGTTTTGCGTCATCGGAGGATCGCGCCCAATGCCGCGCGATGATCCGCACGGGATCGCGCAGCTTTTTCGCCGCCTCACGGGTGCTGCCGAACCGGGTGCGGGAGCCGGCGTTCGCGCTCTACGCTTTTTGCCGGCTGGCCGATGACGCGATTGATGAACATGGCGGGCGCGCGGGCGCGATTGCGGCGTTGCGCGCGCGCTTAAACGCTGCATACGCCGGTCGTCCCCATAACGATCCTGTGGATCGCGCGTTTGCCGACATGGTCGCGCGCCACGACATGCCGAAGCTTCTTCCCGAGGCGTTGATCGAGGGGCTGGAGTGGGACGCTGCAGGTCGTGGCTATGACACCCTTGACGCGCTTTACGCCTATGGCGCGCGGGTCGCGGGCGCGGTCGGCGCGATGATGACGATTATTATGGGCCGCCGCGATGAGGAGACGCTCGCGCGGGCGTGTGATCTCGGCGTGGCGATGCAGCTGACCAACATCGCCCGCGATGTCGGGGATGACGCGCGCGCGGGGCGCATCTACCTGCCCATGGCGTGGATGGCGGAGGCGGGGCTTGATCGCGCGCGTTTCCTGGCGGATCCCCGCTTGACGCCGGCGAGCGCGGAGGTGACGCGACGCCTGTTGGACGCCGCGCAGGCGCTCTACGCCCGCGCGGAAAGCGGTGTGGCGCGTCTGCCCTGGGATTGCCGGGCGGGCATTCTCGCCGCGCGTCTGGTCTATGCCGAGATTGGCGCGGAAGTCGCGCGCGCGGGGTGGGACAACATCACCCGCCGCGCGGTCGTTTCTGGACGGCGCAAGGCCGCGCTCCTCGCCCAGGCGGTGGTGCGCGCGCCCTTGATCCAGCGCGCGGGGGCGCCGACGCCGCCTTTGGCGCAGACCCGCTTCTTGGCCGAGGCGGGCGCGGCCCGCGATCCCAGCGGCGCGGGTGAACCGCGCGGTTTTGATGAACGTATTGGCTGGGCTTTGGAGTTGATGGCGGAGTTGGAGCGGCGCGATCGCGCGCGCGCCGTCAATGCGCTGCCCAAGTCTGGCAGCGTGAGCGCGACGCCGTCTTAGCGCGCGCAGGCGACGGGAGGAGACCGGCATGGCGTATTGGGTGGGCCTTGTGGGTTTCGCGCTGGGAGGCTGGCTGTTTTACCGCGCGTTCGCGCACAAAAAGCGCGCTGACGCGTTGGCCGCCGCGCGCGCGGCGGCGCCGGGCGGCGCGCAAGAATTGGAGCCGATGCACCCCTCGCTCCAGGACTTGGCCGAGATGGTGCCGCCGCTGGTCACGGGCTTCGTCATGGTCGCCGGCGCCATGATCACCATCGCCTTTTTCGCCTTGCGCGCGCAGACGGATGTGGCGCTGTCGCTGTTTGACTTAGGCGGCGTGTGGGCGGCGTTGTTGGGCTATGGCCGCTGGGTGAGCTGGAAGTCCAAATACCGCACGGGCGGGCGTGTCCGTGAGGCGGGCGCGGCCGATGAAGTCGAGCGCGCCGGTTCTGTGTAAGCGGCGGCGCGCCGCCGAGGGAGCCCGCCTATGCCGGCGAACATCCTTGTCTATTTGGAAGTGCTGGCGTTTTTCATCCCAGTGCTGGGCTTCATCGCGTGGGAGTTCTACAGCGTCAATCGCGAACGCCGTCGCGACGCCGCCGGCTCGAAGTCACGCGCGCCGGGGCATCCGCACGGGCAGCATGCGCCGCACGATCGGGTTCGCGAACCGATCGAGTGACAAGCTTTCATGCACCGCCAGCGTTGTCGCGCCGGCCAGGCGCGTGGTGATGAGCGAGCGCGTGTAAAACGGCGTGTCTTCGAGGGCGCGCACAAGACGCGCGCCTTCGGCGTCCGCGCGGGTGCGCCGCGGCGCGCCCCAAAAGCCACGCGGCAGGGACGCAAAGGGCGGCGGTTCAAACGTCTCCACCGCACCCGTGGGCGAAAACCGCAACGCGAATGAGGTCGCCCCGCCATCGCGGCGATCGGCGTCGTACAAAATGGCGGCCGCGCCGTCGCGGCCATGGGCGCGCGACCAATCCCACCGTGCAAAGCCCTTCTCCAGCGGCTCCGCGCCCGTGTTGGCGTCGAGATAAGCGTGGCCGCGCCAGCGCCATTCCGGCCGGGTCATGGCGATCTCTGCGCGCGCAATCGGCGCGATCGGGCGCCATAAATGGCGGCCCGCGGCGTCAAGGCGGTGGACGGTGTCGAACATGGTCACGGGCCGCACCCGGACTTTCCCCTGAAGGCGCCCGGGAAACGGGGATGTCGGCTCGTCAATGTCATAGACGAGCGCATCGTCCTCCCACGCGACGCGACTGCGCGCGATTGTGTAGGAGCCCTCGTCGCGGCGCACATCCGCCCGGCCGCGCTCCGTCATCGCCCAGCGGCGAAAATTCGCGGCGTAAAGCGCGACGTTCAGCGCGCAATGCTCTTGGGGATCGCGCCAGCCGCGCCAAGCGTAATAGGGCGAAAACACGCTCCCGACAAAGGCGATGAGGGTGAGCGCCTCACGTCCGTCATCGCTGATCGCGTCGACATACCACCACACATACCCCCCCGCGGGCGGCGTGGCGGTGAAGGCGGGGCCAGGCGTCGCAAGCGCCGGGGTGGTGTCCTCGCTGGCCGTCGGGCGCGCGCTCACAGCCTCCTGGTGCGGATCGTCATGCGCCATGGGCCGTCACCCTCCATCCCCGGTGTCGACGCGCGCCGCCCGACCCCCAGAGGTCTCAGGCGTGCGGCGTTTTCGCGACGTCGGGACAGATTGACTCAGCGACGCGATGTGTCCAGTCTTGCTGACAATTATAAGCGACAAGCGCAGTTGACACACAGGGTTCTAGGGAGAGCGTGATGGGGCTGAGCGGGCGCATCGAAGCGGCGCTGAAAGCAGCGATGGCGCGCGCGGAAGCGCGCAACGCGCCGCCGAAATTGTCGGCGGCCATGGAGTATGCGTTGTTTCCCGGCGGCGCGCGGGTGCGGCCGCGTTTGTGTTTAGCGGTGGCGGCGGCGGCCGGCGACGGCGATCCCGCCGTAGCCGATGCGGCCGCGGCTGCGATCGAGCTTTTGCATTGCGCCTCGCTCGTCCATGACGACTTGCCGTGTTTCGACGACGCTGATCGCCGCCGCGGCAAAGCCTCGGTTCATCGGGTCTTTGGCGAACCGATCGCGGTTCTCGCCGGGGATGCGCTGATTGTCGCGGCGTTTGAGACGCTGGCCCACGCGGCCGCGCGCAGCGAGCCCGCCACGATTGCGCATTTGCTCGCGTTTGGGGTGGAGGCGGCCGGCATGCCGCGCGGCATTGTCGCGGGACAAGCCTGGGAGAGCGAGCCGGATCCGGATTTGGGCGATTACCAACGCGCGAAGACGGGCGCGTTGTTCGTCGCCGCCACAACCATGGGCGCAGCGGCCGGCGGCGCGGACCCCGCTGCGTGGCGCGCTTTGGGTGAGTATATCGGTGAAGCGTACCAAGTCGCCGATGATTTGCTGGACGCCCATGCGCGCCCGCAAGACGCCGAAAAGCCCGTCGGTCGCGACGCCGCGTTAGGCCGGCCCAACGCCGTGGCGGCCTTGGGCGTCGACAGCGCGATCGCGCGGTTGGAGGGGCTGGTGTCCTCCGCGCTTGCGTCGATCCCGGCATGCGAAGGCGTGACGGAGTTGCGCGCGCTGGTCATGGCGCAAGCCAAGCGCTTGGTCCCGGAAAGCTTATCGCGGAACGTGGCGTGAGGGCCGGATGACCGACGCCCGGGCCCGTCCTGCGACCCTTGCGGCGGAGGCGACGCCCGCTCCCGGCGCGTCCGGTTTCGCGGGCGGCGACCGCCGAAACGCCGTGCCAGCGGCGACCTGGCCCGCGCGCGTCTTGGCGTGGCGCGACCGGCTGCTGGCCAGCCCGCGGTTCCAGGAGTGGGCGGCGTCGACGCCGCTGCTGCGCACTGTCGCTCGGCGGCGGGCGCGCGCGTTGTTCGATCTCTGCGCGGGGTTTGTCTACACCCAAGTGCTGACGGCGGCGGTGCGCGTCGGGCTGTTTGACGCTGTGGCGGCGGCGCCGCTGACAGTCGCTGAGATCGCCGCGCGCACGCAGCTGCCGGTCGAGGGCGCAGCGCGCTTGGCGCGTGCGGCGGCGGCGCTTGATCTGCTGGAGGCGCGCGGCGGCGACCGGTTTGGGCTTGGTCGGCTGGGCGCGGCGTTGCGCGGCAATCCGGGCGTGACGGCGATGATTGCGCATCACACTGTGCTTTATCGCGATTTGGCGGACCCGGTGGCGTTGCTGCGGGGCGAGAGCGCGCCGGACTTAGCGGCCTATTGGCCCTACGCCGCGGCGGCGCCGGAGGAGGCCGCAGCGTTAGGCGATGGGGATGTCGCGGCCTATTCCAGGCTGATGGCGGCCTCCCAGCCCTTTATTGCGGCTGAAGCGCTGGCGGCCTACCCGTTCCGCCGCCATCGCCGGATTCTCGACATTGGCGGCGGCGAGGGGGCGTTTGCTCTGGCGTTGGCCGATCACGCGCCGGCGGCCGACATCACTGTGTTTGATTTGCCGGCCGTGGCTGAGCGCGCGCGCGCGCGGTTCGCCCAAAGCCCCCACCGCGAGCGGCTGCACGCCGTGGGCGGTGATGTCCGCACGGCGTCGCCGCCGGCGGGTGCGGATCTGATCACGCTTGTGCGCGTGCTCCACGACCATGACGACGCAACCGCGCTTACGTTTGCGCGCGCCGCGCGCGCGGCGGTCGCGCCGGGCGGACGCGTGGTGGTGATCGAGCCCATGGCCGACGCCGGCGGGGCGCGGCCTGTGGGGGATGCGTATTTCGGCTTTTACTTATTGGCCATGGGCTCCGGGCGGGCGCGGCGTCCGTCTGAGATTATGGCGCTTTTGCAACAGGCGGGCTTCCGCGCGCCGCGGCGACGGGCCGCGCGGATGCCTGTGATCGCCAGCGTTGTGGAGGCGCGGGCGTGACCGCGATTTGTGATGGTGGGGGCGTAAATAAAAATTGACAGTCGTGACTGTCAACTTACTCTTACAACCAAGCAGTCCGGCGGGGTGTGCGAGTCCGTCGCGCGCCAACGCTGGCGAGGAGGAAACACCGTGGACGCCACCGCCGTGGTCATCCAAGAGCCGAAGCGCCTTGCGCTCAGCCGGCTGGCCGTGACGGCGCCGGGGCCTGAGGATGTGGTCGTGGACGTCGCCTGGACGGGCGTGAGCACGGGCACGGAGCGCTTGTTGTGGTCGGGCCGCATGCCGCCTTTCCCCGGCATGGGATATCCGCTGGTGCCGGGCTATGAGACCGTGGGCCGAGTGGTGGCGGCGGGGCCTGATGCGGGCGTTTCTGACGGGGCATTGGTGTTTGTGCCGGGCGCGCGGTGTTTTCCGGACGCGCGGTGCTTGTTTGGCGGCGCGGCCTCGCGGGTCGTGTCGCCCGGCGACCGGGTCGCCGTGGTCGACGATGCATGGGGCGAGCGCGGCGTCCTCCTGGCGTTAGCGGCCACGGCGTATCACGCCATCGACCCGGACCGCGCGGATCTCCCTGAGCTGATTGTCGGCCATGGCGTGCTTGGCCGGCTGATTGCGCGGATCGCCGTCGCGCTCGGCGCAGCGCCTGTGGTGTGGGAGATCAATCCCGCCCGCAGTGATGGCGCAGAGGGTTACACAGTCGCGCATCCGGATGCCGATGACCGCCGCGACTACCGCGTGATTTGCGATGTGAGCGGGGATGGGTCCTTGCTCAATGGGCTGATTGCGCGCCTCGCGCCGCGGGGCGAGGTTGTGCTCGCCGGTTTTTACGAACAGCCCGTCGCTTTCGATTTTCCGCCGGCCTTCATCAAGCAAGCGCGGCTGCGTGTGGCGGCGGAGTGGGATCCAGCCGATCTCGCGGCCGTCAACACCTTGGTCGGCGACGGCCGGCTGTCCTTGGACGGGCTGATTACCCATCGCTGCGACGCCTCTGAGGCGGAGCAGGCCTACGCCACCGCGTTTGAAGACGCGCACTGTCTCAAAATGGTTTTGGATTGGAGGACGCTGTCATGACGGTCGTGATTGACTCCACTCAACGCCCGCCCGCGGGAGACGCCGCCGCCGCGCAGGCGGAGCGCTTACGCCAAGAAGCGGCGGAGGAACCGGATCCCGTCGCCACGACGCCGGCGACGAAGGCCACGCAAATCATCGCCATTTACGGCAAGGGCGGCATCGGCAAGTCGTTCACGCTCTCCAATCTCAGCTACATGATGGCCCAGCAGGGCAAGCGCGTGCTGCTGATCGGCTGCGACCCGAAATCCGACACCACTTCGCTCCTGTTTGGCGGCAAGGCCTGCCCCACCATTATCGAGACCTCGAGCAAGAAACGGCTCGCCGGCGATGAAGTCCGCATCGAAGACGTGTGCTTTAAGCGTGACGGCGTGTTCGCCATGGAGCTCGGCGGCCCCGAAGTCGGGCGCGGCTGCGGCGGGCGCGGGATCATTCACGGCTTTGAGCTTCTGGAGAAGCTCGGCTTCCACGACTGGGATTTCGACTACGTCCTCCTGGACTTCCTGGGCGATGTGGTGTGCGGCGGCTTCGGGCTGCCGATCGCCCGCGATATGTGCCAGAAGGTCATCGTCGTCGGCTCCAACGACCTGCAATCGCTTTATGTGGCGAACAATGTCTGCTCGGCGGTGGAGTATTTCCGCAAGCTGGGCGGCAATGTCGGGGTCGCGGGCCTGGTCGTGAATAAGGACGACGGCACCGGCGAGGCCCAGGCCTTCGCGGATGCCGTGGGTATTCCCGTTCTTTCCGCGATCCCCGCAGATGAAGACATCCGGCGCAAATCCGCAAATTATCAGATCATCGGCAAGCCCGGCTCGCCTTGGGCGCCGATGTTTGAGGCGCTCGCCAGCAATGTCGCGGACGCGCCGCCGGCCCACCCCGTCCCCCTCAGCCAGGAAGGGCTTTTGGGCCTCTTCGCGCCTGAGGACACCGGCGCGGGCGTGACGCTCCAGCCGGCCAGCCAGTCCGACATGCGCGGCGTCGACTATGTCGAAAAGGCCTCCCTTGAAGTCATTTACGATCAGGTGTGACGGCCATGGACGAGCGTCACCAACCCCACACCCACACATCCGGCGAAGCCGTTTATGACGGCGCAGGCGCTGCGCCGCTGTCCAACGCACCGCCGTCGAGCGCGCCGCCCGCGGGCGCGCCCGCTGCGCAGAGCCTGGCCGACGCCCCGCCGGCCCCGGCGACGGGCGGCGACGGTCTGGGCTGCCATGCCGGCGCGGATACGCTGAAGGCCGCCGCGGAAGCGGCCGGAAAGTCTGAGATTCTCGCGCGCTATGCTGCAGACTACCCCCAAGAGCCCGACCGCGGCCCCCATGACCAGCCGCAAAGCATGTGCCCGGCCTTCGGCTCCCTGCGCGTCGGTTTGCGTATGCGCCGCACCGCCACGGTGCTCTCCGGCTCGGCGTGCTGTGTCTATGGGCTGACCTTTACGAGCCATTTCTACGGCGCGCGCCGCACGGTGGGCTATGTGCCGTTCAACTCCGAGACGCTGGTCACCGGCAAGCTCTTTGAAGACATCCGCGAGGCGGTCTACGCCCTCGCCGATCCCCAGAAGTACGACACCATCGTCGTCACCAATCTCTGCGTGCCGACGGCCTCCGGCGTGCCGCTGCAGCTGTTGCCGAACGAGATCAATGGCGTGCGCATCATCGGCATCGACGTGCCGGGTTTCGGCGTGCCCACCCACGCCGAAGCCAAGGACGTCCTCGCCGGCGCGATGCTCAATTACGCCCGCCAGGAAGCCGAGGCCGGCCCGGTCGCCGCGCCGAAGAACGGCGTTAGCGATCGCCCGACCGTGACGCTGCTGGGTGAGATGTTTCCCGCCGATCCCGTTGGGATTGGACGCATGCTCGAGCCCCTCGGGCTCGCGGCGGGGCCGGTCGTGCCGACGCGGGAGTGGCGCGAGCTTTACGCCGCCCTGGACGGCGCGGTCGTGGCGGCGATCCATCCCTTCTACACCGCAAGCGTGCGGGAGTTTCAGACCGCGGGGCGGCCCATTGTGGGCTCTGCGCCGGTTGGCGTTGATGGGACGGCGTCCTGGCTCGCGGCTATGGGCGACGCCTGCGGCGTCGCCGCGGATCGGGTGGCGGCGGCGCAAAACGCCCTCATCCCCGCGATCCGCGAGGCGCTTGGGGGGTCCCAGATCAAAGGCCGGATCACGCTCACCGGTTATGAGGGGTCGGAGCTGCTGGTCGCGCGGCTGCTGATCGAAAGCGGGGCGGAGGTGCCTTATGTCGGTACGGCGTGCCCGCGCACGCCCTGGTCGGCGGCTGATCGCGACTGGCTTGAGGCGAAGGGCGTGCGCGTGCAGTTCCGCGCCTCGCTCGAGCAAGACATTGCGGCGGTGGAGGCGTTTGGGCCCGACCTTGCAGTGGGCACGACCCCCGTCGTTCAGCACGCCAAGCAAAAATCGATCCCGTCTCTGTACTTCACGAACTTGATCTCCGCGCGGCCGCTCATGGGTCCAGCCGGCGCGGGATCGCTCGCGGCCGTGATCAACGCAGCCATGGCCAATAAGGCCCGCTTTGATCGCATGAGCGGCTTTTTCGAGGGCGTGGGAACCGCCCATGCCGCCGGGGTGTGGGACGAGACGCCGGAGGATCGGCCGGCCTTCAAAGCCAAATTCGCGAAAAAGCGCGCCGCCCAGGCGGCCGCCGCCAAGAGCGCGATCGCCGGCGGGGAGGCTGTGGGCTCATGAGCACGCGCAATCACGCCCGCCCCAGACCTGGGCACGCCATGCTGATCCTCGATCACGACCGCCGGTCACTGGCTTTGCGCGGTCTGACAGCTGCGGGGAGGGCGCCATGCTGATCCTCGATCACGACCGCGCGGGCGGCTATTGGGGCGCGGTCTACGTCTTCACCGCCGTCAAGGGCCTGCAAGTCATCATCGACGGGCCCGTGGGATGTGAAAACCTGCCGGTCACCTCGGTCCTGCACTACACCGACGCTTTGCCCCCCCACGAGCTTCCCATCGTGGTGACGGGGCTCGCGGAGGAGGAGCTCGGCCAGACCGGCACTGAACAGGCGATGAAACGCGCTTGGGAGGCGCTTGATCCCGACTTGCCGTCGGTGGTCGTCACGGGCTCCATCGCGGAGATGATCGGCGGCGGCGTGACGCCGGAAGGCACGACCATCCAGCGCTTTTTGCCGCGCACCATCGACGAGGATCAATGGCAAAGCGCCGACCGCGCCATGGCCTGGCTCTGGTCGGAGTATGGGCCGAAAAAAACGCCTGCGGCGCGCCCGCCGAAAGCCGGCGCCAAGCCCAAGGTCAACATCATCGGCCCGGCCTATGGCATGTTCAACATGCCGTCTGATCTCGCGGAGATCCGTCGACTGATTGAAGGGATCGGCGCGGAGGTGAACCTCACCTTTCCGCTCGGGACCCATCTTGCCGACATCCGCCAGCTCGCCGACGCTCACGTCAATGTGTGTCTGTATCGCGAGTATGGCCGCATGCTCTGCGAGGCGTTGGAGCGACCGTATCTGCAAGCCCCGATCGGTTTGGACTCAACGACGGCGTTTCTGCGCAAGCTGGGCGAGCTGCTCGACCTCGACCCCGAGCCGTTCATTGAACGGGAGAAGCACACCACCATCAAACCCTTGTGGGATCTCTGGCGGTCGGTGACCCAAGACTTTTTCGCCACGGCGAGCTTCGGCGTCGTGGCGAACGAAACCTACGCCCGCGGCCTGCGCCATTTCCTGGAGCAGGACATGGGCTTGCCGTGCGCCTTCGCCTTCGCGCGCTCAGCCGGGGTGAAGCCCGACAACGCGGCCGTGCGTCAAGCGATCCGCGACAACCCGCCGCTTGTGCTCTTTGGGTCCTACAATGAGCGCATGTATCTCGCGGAATCCGGCGGCCGCGCGATTTACATTCCCGCCTCTTTTCCCGGCGCCATCATTCGCCGCCACACCGGCACGCCGTTCATGGGCTACGCCGGCGCGACCTATCTCGTCCAGGAGACCTGCAACGGGCTCTTTGACGCGCTCTTCCACATCTTGCCGCTCAGCACGCAATTGGACGCCGCGGAGGCCACGCCCGCGCGGCTTCATCGCGAGCTCGCTTGGGACGACGCCGCCTTAGCCGCGCTTGATCAGCTGGTGGAGGCCGAGCCCGTCCTCACCCGCATCTCCGCCGCCAAACGGTGGCGTGACGCCGTCGAACGCGCTGCGCGTGCGGCGGGCGAGACCCGTGTCACCGCCGCACGCGTGGCTGAGACACGCGCGGCGTCAGGTGTGGAGCATGCCGCATGAGCGCGCGGCCGGCTCCTGAGATCGCCCAGGCGAGGCGTCGCAACGCGACGCCTCGCGTGGGGGATGCGCGTCCGTCGGAGTGGGCTGCGGGGGGTCTCCCCACGGCTCTTCGGAGGGATGCACGGCCCGTGGCGACGCGCGCGTCGCTGGGGCGGCGGTCGTGTCGCACGCTGCGATGCGGGCCGATTGGGACCACGAAACGGAGGTGGAACATATGAATGATCGTGACAACCCGGCCGGGACGTTGACCGGCCTGACGCGTGAAGAGGCGAAGGAATTCCACAGCCTCTTTGTGGCGAGCACGGGGGCCTTCGTCGGGCTCACCTTGGTCGCTCACACGCTGATCTGGCTGTGGCGTCCCTGGTTCTAAGAACCGTAAAGTCAAAAGGAGACAGAATTTATGTGGAAGATTTGGCTCATCTTTGATCCGCGCCGTGCGCTGATCGCAGTTCTCACCTTCGCGTTCGCGATGGTGATGCTGAACCACTTCATCCAGCTCAGCACGCCGCGTTATGGCAGCTGGCTGAATGAGCCGGTCGCAAGCGCCGGCGAGTAAACGCATGCCTCAGTGACGGCGGCCGGGGCGTCGGCGCTTCCGGCCGCCCCGACCGTTGCTGCGCCTGTGACGGGCGCGCATCTGGCCCACTATCAATCGCGCGGAGGCGCCCGCTATGGCCCTGTTAAGTTTTGAAAGAAAGTACCGCGTGCGCGGCGGAACGCTGATTGGCGGCGACCTGTTCGATTTCTGGGTCGGTCCGTTCTATGTCGGCTTTTTCGGCGTGACGTCGCTGTTCTTCTCCGTGCTTGGAACGCTGCTGATCATTTACGGCGCGAGCCAAGGCGACACGTGGAACCCTTGGAAAATCGATATTCAGCCGCCGGACATCAGTTACGGCTTAAGCGCGGCGCCGCCCCTGGAAGGCGGTTTGTGGCAAGTCATCACCATTTGCGCGATCGGGGCCTTTGTGTCTTGGGCCCTGCGGCAAGTGGAGATTTCCCGCAAGCTGGGCATGGGGCTGCATGTCCCCGTCGCGTTCGGCTTCGCCATCTTGGCGTATGTCACGCTGCAAGTGATCCGGCCGGTGTGGATGGGCGCATGGGGTCACGCGTTCCCTTACGGCATTTTCAGTCATCTCGATTGGGTGTCGAACACGGGGTATGCGTATCTGAACTTCCTCTACAACCCAGCGCACATGATCGCGGTGACGTTCTTCTTCACCACGACCTTAGCCCTTTCGCTGCACGGCTCGCTGGTGTTGTCGGCGACCAATCCGGGCAAAGGCGAGAAAGTCAAAACGCCCGAGCATGAAGACACCTTCTTCCGCGACATCCTCGGCTATTCCGTCGGGACGCTCGGGATTCACCGCTTAGGGTTGTTGCTCGCGCTCAACGCCGGCTTCTGGGCGGCGATCTGCATTGTGATCAGCGGCACGCTTTGGGACCGCACCTGGCCGGAGTGGTGGGAACAGTACTGGCTGAACTTGCCGTTCTGGACGCAGTAGGAGGACACGACCATGGCTGCTTATCAGAACATTTTCACCCAAGTCCAAATCCGCGGTCCGGTGGAGACCGGCGTCGCTTTGCCGCGCGGGGAGGTGCCGCGGGCCGGCCAAGGCGGGTTCTCCGGCTTGCTCGGCAAAATCGGCAACGCGCAGTTGGGTCCGATTTATCTGGGCTTTTATGGCACGGCGTCGCTGCTGTTCGGCTTGATCGCGTTTGAGATCATCGGCCTCAATATGTGGGCCTCTGTCGACTGGGACCCGGTCCAGTTTTTCCGCCAATTGGCGTGGCTGTCGCTGGATCCGCCAGGGCCAGAATGGGGCTTCACTCCGTTTGTGCCGCTGAATGAGGGCGGTTGGTTCATCGTCGCGGGCTTCTTCTTTACTGCGTCGGTGTTTTTGTGGTGGTGGCGGACTTATAGCCGCGCCAAAGCCCTGGGCATGGGCACCCATGTCGCATGGGCGTTCGCGTCCGCGATCTGGCTGTTCTTGGTGCTGGGCTTCATTCGGCCCGCGCTTTTGGGCAGCTGGAGCGAGGCGGTGCCTTACGGGATCATGTCGCATCTGGAGTGGACGCAGAACTTCTCCATCGGCGTGGGCAATTTGTTCTACAATCCCTTCCACGCTCTTTCCATCGTGTTCTTGTTCGGCTCCGTGTTGTTGTTCGCCATGCATGGCGCGACGATCCTGGCGGTGAGCCGGTTCGGCGGCGATCGCGAAATTGATCAGATCGTCGACCGCGGCACGGCCTCAGAACGCGCAGCGCTGTTCTGGCGGTGGACGATGGGCTTCAACGCAACCATGGAGTCCATCCACCGCTGGGCGTGGTGGTTTGCGTTCCTGACCACGCTGACCGGCGGCATCGGCATCCTGCTCAGCGGGACCGTTGTTGAGAACTGGTATGTGTGGGGCATTGAGCACAACATCGTGCCCGGCAGCTAAGATCGGGCGATCAACACGACGTGCACGCCCCCGGGGTCTATCCCCGGGGGCTTTTGTTTGAGCTCACGGCATGGACGAGGCGTCGCGCGCCATGGGCGGCAAGCCGAGGTCAGCCCACCGGTGGAGATAAATCCGAAACCACGGCGCGAACCGATCCGGCGCGGCAACCGCCTCCGCGGCTAAGTCCGCCGGGGCGGCCCAGCGCACGGCCGCGACTTCCTCGCGATCCGGTTGAGCCGTCAACGCAGCGCGATCAGCCCGGCCCATGAAGATGGTCACGCGCTCGTGCTCGCGCAGGCCGCCGCCCACATCCGCCTCGTAATCAATCGTGGCCCCAGGCGTCAGCGCCGCCTCAAAACCCAGCTCTTCGCGCACGCGGCGATGGGCGCTTGCGGCGAGGCTTTCGCCCCAATGGGGGTGGGTGCAGCACGTGTTCGCCCATTGGAGGGGGCAATGGTATTTCGACGCCGCCCGTTGCTGGATCAGCAGCGCATCGCCGTCGAACACAAACACTGACACCGCGAGGTGCAGTGCGCCGCGGCGATGGGCCTCAAGCTTTTCGATGGGGTAGAGGCCGCCATCGGCCGCCACGCCCGGGATCATGATGGCGCTCATGGCGGCATACCATCACGTCCGCGGAGCGAGGTCACGGGGCGCGCGCCCCAGATCAGCG
>CAZMSO010000010.1:29812-34333 GCA_964568975.1 uncultured Caulobacterales bacterium
GGCATACCATCACGTCCGCGGAGCGAGGTCACGGGGCGCGCGCCCCAGATCAGCGGCCCAGATCAGCGCCCCAGATCAGCGTCCGAGATCAGCGGCCAGTATCCCGCGATCTGCACCGACGACCGACTTCCAACCGTGGTGCGGAGGGCTTGGCGACGCTGCGCCGCGCCGCCCGCGCCAGTCTGGGGTTCTGTCAGCCGGCGGGGTTACGCCACCGCCCGCGCCAAAGCGCACTGGGACCAAATCTCCGACAGCGCCGTGATCAGCCGGTCAATGTCGTCATCGGTGTGGACGGGCGAGGGCGTGATCCGCAGCCGCTCCGTCCCGCGTGGGACAGTGGGGTAATTGATCGGCTGGACGTAAATACCGTGCAGGTCCATCAGCCAATCGCTGATCCATTTGCACTTTACGGGATCGCCGACCATCACCGGCACAATGTGGCTCGGGTTCTCGATGTACGGAATGCCGATGGCTTTCAGCTTGGCGCGGACCTTTTGGACATTGCGATGCTTGGCTGCGCGCTCCATTTCGCTGGTTTTTAGGTGCTGGATGCTCGCGCGCGCGCCGGCCGCGACCGCCGGCGGCAGCGCGGTGGTGAAAATGAAGCCGGACGCGAAGCTGCGCACGAAATCACACAGCGCCGTTGACGCCGCGATGTAGCCGCCCATCACGCCATAGGCTTTGCCCAACGTGCCTTCGATGACCGTCAGCCGGTCCATCTGGCCGTCGCGCTCAGCGATGCCGCCGCCGCGCGGGCCGTAAAGGCCGACGGCGTGCACCTCGTCGAGATACGTCATAGCGCCATGGGCCTCCGCGACGTCGCAAATCTCGGCGATGGGCGCGATGTCGCCGTCCATGGAATAGACGGATTCAAAGGCGACGAGCTTCGGACGGCCGGGCTCGATCTCGCCCAACAGCTGGTCGAGATGCTCCACATCATTGTGGCGCCAGATCTTCTTCTCCGCCCGGCTGTGGCGGATGCCCTCAATCATGGAGGCGTGGTTCAACCCGTCCGACAACACCACGCAGTCCGGCAAACGCGCGGCGAGCGTGGTCAGCGACGCCCAGTTGGACACATAGCCGGAGGTGAAGATCAACGCGGATTCCTTGCCGTGGAGGTCGGCCAGTTCTTGCTCAAGCAACACGTGATAATGGTTGGTGCCGGAGATGTTGCGGGTCCCGCCCGCCCCGGCGCCGCACTCGTCGATCGCTTGGTGCATCGCCGCCAGCACCTTTGGGTGTTGGCCCATGCCGAGATAATCGTTGGAGCACCAGACTGTGACCTCGCTCGGTCCGCCGTCATGATGGCGCGTGGCGCGCGGGAATTGGCCGGCGTGACGCTTAATGTCCGCAAACACGCGGTAGCGGCCTTCATGCCTCAGGCAGTCCAATTCGCCCTGAAAAAAGCTCTCATAGTCCATCACCGCCTCCCAGTCTTTTTGTGTCGGCTTCGCTCGCCGCGGCAGGCCGAAGCCGGTGCGCGCCGCGCATTCATGGGTCCAGATCCTGTGGTCGCGTCCGGCGACGCCGGACGCTTGCGGGCGCCAACGCCGGCGCGCGCGGCGCGCCGTTGGCCAAAAAACCCCACAGCGCCTCCTCGCGCCACGGCGCGACGAGAAACACATGTTCCAAGGTTGCAAGGCCAGCCATCGCGCCCAGCAGCGTCCACCCGACATGGGTGAAGGCGTCTGCGCCCTCACGCCAGGCGACCGTAAACGCCATCAGCGTCACGCCTGCGGCCAAAATGGCTGAGGCCGGAAACAGCGCGTTCGTCGAGGCTGGGCCGAAATAACTCTTCAGATAGGACAGCCGCGTCGGCATGAAGTCGTCTGTGAAGTTCGACACGCCCAGATAAAGATTGACCTTCGTGCTCAACCGCATGATCCACAAGAGCGCGAACGTCGCCGCCGCGATGGTGTTGGCCGCGTTCCAGGTCAGCGCCACAAGGGCCGCCGCCGTCGCCAAAATCGCGACCTCATGCAGGATCAGCGTTTCTGTGGCCGCCACAAAGCGCCGCCATCCCCGAAGACCATGGGGGCATGGCGTGCGCCGCGGGCCCGTGATGTAGCCGAACAGAAAGCTCGCTTCGTGCCAGGCCCACAACACCACCCCCGCGGTAAAGGCGATGTAGGCCGCCGTCGGCGTGCGGACTTCCGCCACAGCCATGGCCGCCCACACGGCCATGCCCGCGGCCGCCGTCAGCGCGAGGAAGGCCGCGCGTCGGCCCAGCGGGCCGAGGCGGCCGGCGACCAACACCACGCCAGTGCCGAACCACCACACAAACAACGCAGCGGCGATGGGGATGATGACAGCGAGCATCCGGGTGAGATCCTTCCGATCGTCGCGGCTTACCAGGCCGGGCTTAGGCGCACGGAGTCCGCCGGCGCTGTGTTCGGCGTGGTCGGGAGCAAGAAGATCCGCCCGAGCGTCGCAGCCGCTGTGAGGGCGTAGCCCACTTGCTGCACCCGCCCGATGACGCCGCCGCGCGCTTTCGCGGCATCAAGCTTGCGCGACACCGCCAACAACCGATCCATGTTTTTGCGGAACTTCGGATTGTCGAGATCCAGCGTCAGCGGGAACACTTGTTTCATGATTTCCGTCGTCGTGCGGAAGACTTGGAAATCATACGCGGTCGGATCGAGCCCAAGCGCTTTGTGGAAGACGGGCCGGTTGTGGTCGCGGATGTACATGGTCGCAAAGACCGACAGGATGAAGAACCGCACCCACAGCTTGTTCAAGCCGCGCAGCATATGCGGGTTGGCGTGCATTAAGAGCGCAAACGCTTCGCCATGGCGGAACTCGTCATTGCACCATTCTTTGAACCATTTGAAAATCGGGTGGAACCGCAGCTCCGGGCGCCGCTCCAATTGGCGATAAATGGTGATGTAGCGGGCGTAGCCGATTTTCTCCGACAGATAGACAGCGTAGAAAATAAACTTCGGATTGAAGTACGTATACTTCTTCGTGCGCGTCAGAAAACCCATGTCGACGCCAATACCAAAGTCTTTCAGGCTGTCATTAATGAATCCCGCATGGCGCGCTTCGTCTCGGCTCATGCACCGGAACAAGTCCTTCATGTCGGGGTTTTCGGTGTGCTTGACAATCTCCTTGTAAAGCACGCAGCCGGAAAACTCCGCGGTGAGCGAGCTCACAAGGAAGTCGATGAACTCCTTGCGCAAATCATCGGGCAAGGTGCGCAGGGCGTTATCGAATTCATCCGTGCGCTTGAAATGCCCTTTGTTTGGATCGCTCTTCAATTCGGCGATAAGCTCGTCCCACTCCCGGCGCACGGGCGTGACGTCCATCTTGTCCATCGCCTTGAAGTCCGTGGTGTAAAAACGCGGGCTGAGGATGGTGTCCTCGGTCGCGGCCTGGGTGGTGGCGTTGGGTGCGGGGGGATGCGCCTCAGCGGCGACGGACGTGGCGGTGGTCATAATCCTCTCCCAATCAGGCGTGCAGGGGGGCGGCCGGACAAGGTCTCGCCGCTGAAGCTGACTTCATAGAGTTCGCTGAGCTCAAGATGGGCGGTGAACCGGGTCCACAGGCGCTCAAGCCATGTGGCGCGGATGACGTCGGCGGTGCGGCGCAGGCTTACGCTTTCCCCAAACGCCACGCGGATCGGCGCGCCGTGGACGCGCACCCGGTCGCCGGGGCCAATGGGGATATCGCCGTCCAGACGCACATGGGCGTGCAGGCTGTCGGGGCTTTGCTCGACATCAATGGTGCAGCCGATGGTGAAGCGGCGCGCGGCGGGAGCCGCGGCCTGGGCCGGGGAGGTGGGGGCGAGCGTGGTCATGACGCCTCCTGCTCTGCCGCGTGGGGCGCGGTCGCGGCTTGGGCGACATCGTCGACGCCGGCGGTCTCAGCCGGCGGCGCGTCCGCTGCGGGATCGGCCTCGAACAGGGCTGCAAACACCGCCAGGCTGTCGACGCCGAAGGCGCGCAGCTCGATCCGCTTGCCGGAATGGGGATCCTCCAGCCAGATCAAGCCATTGGCGAAGCGCGTGAGCACGAGGGGGTCGGCGAGGCGGGCCGCGTCTGCGCCGCCGTCGCGCGCGAGATGCACCCGCCGCGCGTGGTCAAGGGTTTGGGCGACGCCGCGCACCAGCGCTGTGGTGTTGTCATTGAGCACCGCGAGCACGGCGTCGGTCTCGCCCTCGCGCACGACAATCGCGCCGTCCTCACGGTCTATGAACCGCACCGCCAGCGTCGCCTCCGCGGCCGCGGTCGCGCTGGGCGCAGAAACAGGCTTCATGCCGGACAAACGCGCGCCGGCCACAATGATCAAGGCGAAGACGACGACGCCGGCGGCGCTCGCCAGCGCCCATCGCGGCGCACCGGCGGAGCTGTGTGAGTGGTCGTGCGTGTGATCAGACATGGCGATCCCTCCTCAACCAAGCGTCATTCCGCTGGCGCGGCCGCCACGCCCACAGGCGTCGCCGCAGGGCTTTGGTTTGGGCTTTGGTGTGGGCTTTGGGTTGGGCGCGACGGCGCGGCGCCCGCGCGCTCAGAGCCGACGTCG
>CAZMSO010000010.1:34433-60318 GCA_964568975.1 uncultured Caulobacterales bacterium
TGGGCTTTGGGTTGGGCGCGACGGCGCGGCGCCCGCGCGCTCAGAGCCGACGTCGCGCTCCTCCACGCGGGCGATGACCGTGGGCGCGGCGGTGGCTTTCAGCGCGGCCGCGAGCACGCCCGCCACCGTCTCCGCCTGGGGCACGGCCCGCAGCATCGGAACCGCGGGATTGAACGTCCACGGTTTCGCGTGAGGCCACAAATGCACATAAGCGATGTGGTCCTTGCCGCTCAGGGTCAGGGGGATGTCGCCAGTGCCGTCGGGGCGCGTCAGCAGCGCCGCTTCGCCAATAATGGCGAAGGGCACGTTGATCGCTTTCGGCAACGCCACGCCATAGCGCAGCACCACGCGCTTGTTCGTGATCGTGTAGACCGTGCTGCGCGCGATCGCGGCCGCTAAGAGCGACAACACCGCCACAGTGGCCGCTCCGAGCGCGATCATCACAAGCGCGGCCAGGGCCGCTGCGGCGACGTCGCCGCCCTCCCACACCGTCGCGAAGGCCCGCCAGCCCGCGAGAATGGCGAAATAGACCGCCACGGTGCGCACGTGGAAGACTTGGCGCGCCAAGACATTCCAGCGCGGTCCGCCGCTCCACAGGATGCGCTCCCCGGCCGGCAGCGCCTCAGGCAGGCCGGGGGTCGCTTCGTGAACAAAGGTGTGGCCGTGATGATGATCCATTAGAACAACGCCTCCGCGCGGCTGGGCGTCGCGTAAAGCAGGCCGCCCGCATAAAAGCCCGTGATCTTGTCTTCTTCCAACAAGGTCACTTGATCAGGGTTTTTCAGTCCCGGCACGTCGGCGAAATGCCGCGCCAGGATGGCCGGCACGTCGATGCGCTTCAGGCCGCCGCGCACATCAGCGAACGGCGTCGGCAACAGCACGCGTTTGGCCGCGGGGGCGGACGGCGCGGGCGCAGGCGCGCCATCCGGCGCGGCCATGGGCGCCGGCGCGGCCGCCGCCGCCGGCAATTCGACCTCATAATACCGCGCCAGCATTTCCGAGCGATCGACCCACACATCGCTCACAACGCCGGCGACTTTGCCATCGGCGCCCATCACCGCCATGCCGCGAGGATCCGGCCCGCCCTCGGCGACGTCATAGCCCTCAAGCGCGCGCAGCGGCGCGATTTTCGGCTCGCCTTCCCACGTGCGGTCGGGCTCATCGGCGCGCTCGGCGTACGCGGCCGGACCGACGCCGTCCTTCATGGGATCGCCCGTGGGCGTAAGCGGCGCGCCAGGCCACACCGCCAGCGGTTTCGCAGCCAGGGCCCGTGTGTCGCGCGAGCCGTCGGGGACGCTGAATGTCTCGCCGCTGGGAAGCTCGCGATCGCGCGGCTCCGGCACCCACAGCATGCCGCCCTGTTCAACCCGCCCGGTGGTGTCCTCCTCCAAGGGGTAGCCTTCGCGGCGATCTTCGCGCCGCAAGTAAAAAACCAATCCGAAGAAGAACAGCGTGAACGCCCATAGGGACAATTCCGCCAAGTCCAGACCTTGAAAAAAGATATCCGTCATCACTTCGTCTCCCGCTGTCGCGACGTCTGCTGGCCAGCCCTGACGCCGTCTTCGATGTCACCGCCTCTTACGCCGCCGCGCGCTGTTCGCCTCATCCTGGGAACTCCGCTAAGCCGAACTTCTTGCGCGCGTCGTCGTGTGAGCCCCCGTGGCGCGCCAGCGGGCCGATGACGGCCAGCGTCGCGAACAGAAGCGCGATCTCCACGTGATACACAGCGCTGTAGCCGGTGGCCGGATGGGTCAGCGCGGGACCCAAACGCCCGGCTTCCGCCAACGCCGCGACGCCGTCACGCAACGCCCCGCCGACGCCAATGGCGAGGCCCGCGGCGGAGGCTTGCACCGCGCCCCATGCGCCGAGGGCGATGCCGCTGGCGGTGAGGCCGTCGCCCGCCTCAGGTCGGGCGAGGTCCATCGCTGCGGTCAACACGCCGACGGAGAACAAGCCACCGCCGAAGCCGATGAGGATTGAGCCGACCCGGAAGAGAAAGGGCGACCCCAAGGGATCGGACAAAATCACACAGGAAAAAGCCGCCACCCCCACCAGCGCGCCATAGGCGGCGAGGCGGTGGGCGTCTGCGCCCTTCGACAATCGCCGCGCCGCAAGCGCGAAGCCTGCAATCGCGCCGCCGGCCCACAAGGCGGTGAGCAAGGTGGTCGCCGACACCGACAATCCAAGCACTTCTCCGCCATAAGGCTCCAACAGCACGTCTTGCATCGCGAAGGCCGCCGAGCCGAGGCCGATCGCCACCAACAGGCGGCGCACCCGCCCGCCATTGAGGAACGCCGTCCACGCTTCACGGAAGGCCGGCGTCTCGCGGTCCTTCGCGGTCAGGCGCGTGTCGCGCGCCTCCTGTTTCCACAGCGCGATCATGTTGAGCGCCATCGTCACCACCGCGACGCCTTGGAGCACTTTGATCAGCCGCACTTGGGAGAAGTCGGCGAGCAAGAGCCCGAACACGACCGCGCTGAGCCACATGCCCGCGAGCAGAGTGACGTATAAGAGCGCGACCACCCGCGGGCGCGCGCTCTCCGGCGCCAAATCCGTCGCCAAAGCAAGACCCGCCGTCTGGGTGGTGTGCAAGCCCGCGCCGACTAAGAGGAAAGACGCCGCCGCCGCCACATGGCCTACCCAGAGCGGTCCCGTGGTGTCGCCCGACAAAATGATCAGCGCGAACGGCATGAAGGAAAAGCCGCCGAACATCATCAGCGACCCGAACCAAATATAAGGGCCCCGCCGCCACCCCAGCGCCGAGCGGTGGGTGTCGGACTTAAATCCGATCAGCGCGCGCAGCGGCGCAAACACTAAGGGCAGCGACACCATCACCGCCACCAACCAGGCCGGCACGCCCATCTCGATGATCAGCACTCGGTTGAGCGCGCCGGTGAGCAACACCGCCGCCATGCCCACCGAGACCTGAAACAGCGACAAGCGCAAGAGCCGCCGCAAGGGCAGATCCTTCGTCGCCACATCGGCGAAGGGCAGGAGCTTCATCCACGCCGCGGCGTTCTTGGCCATGCGCGCGCGCATGCGCTCAGCCGCCTCAGCGCGGGGATCGCGGTCGGTGTCGCTGGGGGCGGGAGCGGGCGTGATCATGCCGACGCGGCCTCCCGCACAAGCTCCAGCGCTTCTGAGGTGTAAAAGCCGCTGACAATCCGCTGGGAGCGCGCAAACCGCCAACCCGCCAGGCGGGGCTCAGCCGCCACGCGCCGCGCAAGATCCGACGCGCGCACCGGCACGATCGCCGGGGCGCGGTCCGCCCGGGGGAAGGCGCGCCCGACCACGTGCATGGTCGCCAGCATCGGGCTCCATGGCGCGACCGTGAACAGGATCGCGCGCTCGCACCGCTCCGCCAGGCGCGCGAGAGCGTCCGTCATGTCTGCTGGGCTGTAGTGGATGAGGCTGTCCATCGCCACGACGTAATCGACCCGGCCGAAGCCGGGATCGAGCATGTCGCCGGCGGTGAAGGCGATGCGTCCTGGCGCAAGGTCGGCGGGCGCGCGCTCGCGGGCGACGTCGAGCAGGCTCGCGGCGACATCAACAGCCGTGACGTCCGCACCGCGGCGGGCCGCCGCCACCGTCAGCGCGCCCGTGCCGCAGCCGGCGTCCAGCAGACGCTGTCCGCAGAGATCCTCCGGCAACCAGTCAAGCAAGGTCGCGCGCATGCGGTCGCGGCCCGCACGCACGGTCGCGCGGATTTTGCTCACCGGCGCGTCGGAGGTGAGCTGGGCCCAGGTGTCGGCCGCGGTGCGGTCGAAGTAATCCTCAAGCGCGTCGCGGCGCGCGGCGTAGGTGGTCGACGGAGCGGCGGTCATCAATCAAACCCCAAGAAGTCAAAGATCTCACGGTCTTTCATGGGCGTGGCGTCGCAGGGCTCGACACCCGCCCAGAGCGTGGCGGCCAAGCGCAGATACTCTTCCTGCACCGCCTCAAGCTCGGGGGACGGCTCCATCTCAAACAACGTCGATTTCTTCAGCCGTGAGCGGCGGATGACGTCGAGGTCGGGGAAATGGGCGAGCCGATTGAGACCCACCGCCTCGCCGAAACGATCGACTTCATCGGTGGCCGCCGAGCGGTTGGCGATGCAGCCGGCCACGCGCACGTCATAGTTTTTCGACTTCGCGCGGATCGCCGCAATGATGCGGTTCATCGCGAAAATGCTGTCGAAATCATTGGCGGTGACGATCACCGCGCGCTCGGCGTGCTGGAGCGGCGAGGCGAAGCCGCCGCAGACCACGTCGCCCAACACGTCGAAAATCACCACATCGGTGTCTTCTAACAGGTGGTGTTCTTTGAGGAGCTTCACGGTTTGGCCGACGACATAGCCGCCGCAGCCCGTGCCCGCGGGGGGGCCGCCGGCCTCCACGCACATCACGCCGTTATACCCCTCAAAGACGTAATCCTCCGGCCGCAACTCCTCCATGTGGAAGTCAACTTGCTTAAGGATGTCGATGACAGTCGGGGCGAGCTTTTTGGTCAGCGTGAAGGTTGAGTCGTGCTTCGGGTCGCAGCCGATTTGCAGGACCCGTTTGCCGAGCTTCGAAAACGCCGCCGACAAGTTCGACGAGGTCGTGGACTTGCCGATCCCGCCCTTGCCGTAGACGGCGAACACTTTCGCGCTCTCTATGCGCACGCGCGGGTCGAGTTTGACTTGCACGCTGCCGTCGCCGTCTTCGCGGCCGTCGCGGCCTGCCGCCACGCGCAAGCGCGCGCTCACGTCGCCGCCGTCACCGGGCTGGCCGGGCACGCCCCGATCCAGATCCAAAAGCGCCATGTCCTCGCCTCCCAAGTCTTGTGGCGCGCAGGCCGGGCCTTAGGCCGCGGCCACGCCTTCCACGCGGTCTTCCAAATCGGCCCCTGCAGCCCGCAACGCGTCGAGCGTCGCGGGGTCGGGGGTCCAGTACTGCCGTTCACACGCTTCAATGAGCCGCTGGGCGGTCTTGGCCGCTGAGCGCGGGTTCAGGCTGGCGAGCTTTTCGCGCAGCGCCTCATCCAGCACGAAGGTTTCCGCTAGGCGCTGATAGACCCACGGCGCGACCTGGCCCGTGGTCGCTGACCAGCCCATGGTGTTGGTGACGTGAGCCTCGATCTGGCGCACGCCCTCATAGCCATGCTTGAGGAGCGCGTCATACCAGCGCGGGTTGAGCATGCGGGTGCGGGTCTCAAGAGCGACTTGCTCTGAGAGCGTGCGGACTTTGCCTTCGCCGCGGGTTTGATCGCCAATGTAGACCGCCGCCGCCGCGGCCTGGCCCTCAGCGCCCGCCTCGCGTTTGGCGCGGTTGGCCGCGCGTCCGACGCCGCCCAGGGTGTCGAAATAATGGTCGATGGTGGTGACGCCGAGCTCGACGGAGTCGAGGTTCTGGTACGCGAGATCCACATCCCGCAGCACAGATTTGAGGATCGCTTCTTGGCGCACGGGCTTGGCGTCGCGGCCATAGGCGTAGCTTTTGCGCTTCTCGAACGCGTCGGCGAGTTCGTCTTCCTCGCCCCACGCGCCGCTGTCGATCAGCTGATTGACGTTCGCGCCATAGGCCCCATCGGCGTTTGAGAACACACGCAAGGCCGCCGTTTCGAGATCACAGCCCGTCTCGGCCATGGTCGCAAGCGCGTGTTTGCGCACAAAGTTGAGTTCCGCGGGCTCATCCTCCGCACTCGCCGCGAGCCACGCGGCTTCCGCCAAGAGCTTGGTGTGCATGGGCAACAGATCGCGGAAAATGCCCGACAACGTCGCCAGCACATCCACGCGCGGCCGGCCGAGATCCTCCAGCGGGATCAGCGTCGCGCCGCACAGCCGGCCATAGCCGTCAAATCGTGGGCGCGCGCCCATGAGCGCGAGGGCTTGCGCGATCGGGCCGCCCTCGGATTTCAGATTGTCGGTTCCCCACAGCACGAGCGCCACAGTCTCCGGCAGGGGATGACCGTCGGCGGTGTGGCGGTCCAACAGACGCTGGGCCTGGCGCGCGCCGTCCTTCAGTGCAAAGGCCGACGGCATGCGGAAGGGATCAAATCCGTGGAGGTTGCGCCCGGTGGGTAAGATCTCCGGCGCGCGCAAAATGTCGCCGCCCGCCACCGGGGCGATGTAGCCGCCGTCAAGGGCGTGGAGGATGGCGGGGATTTCATGGTCTTCGCCAAGATGGCGGGCGGCGTCGGCGAGCCGCTGGGCGAGGGCGCGGTCGGCTTCGCTGAAATCATCGGGGATGGCGCCGCTCATGGCCGCTGTGATCACCGCGGGATCGGGCCGGGCGTCGCTCATGGCTTCACCCATGGCCGCAAGGAGTTCGGCCCGCTCATTCTCTGGCGCGGCGCGCCCGACCACATGGAGGCCGTGGGGGATGAGCGTCTCTTCCAGTTCGCGCACGGTGTGGGTCAGCGCCGCGACGTGGGCGTCGGCTTCCGCGGCCGTCCATGGCGGCTCAGCCTCCGCGAGGTCGAGTTCGGCGGCTTGGGCTTGAATGAGTTCGGCGAGGTCGCGCGCCTCCGCCTCCCGCTCGGGCGCGAGGCCCCGACGGCGGGTGAGGGAGGCTTTGAGATCCTCTAAGCCCTTATAGAGCCCGGCTTGTTCCACCGGCGGCGTCAAATGGCTGACCAGCGTCGCGACGGCGCGCCGTTTCGCGATCATGCCCTCAGAGGGGTTGTTCGCAGCGTAGAGGTAGAAGTTCGGCACGTCCCCAATCAGCCGGTCCGGCCAGCAGCGCTCAGCGAGGCCCGCCTGCTTTCCGGGCATGAACTCCAGCGCGCCGTGGGTGCCGAAATGGAGGACGGCGTGGGCGGCGAAATCTTCCCGCAGATAGCGGTAAAACGCCGAGAATGCGTGCGTGGGCGCGAAGCCCTCCTCAAACAAGAGGCGCATGGGATCGCCTTCATAGCCGAAGCCCGGCTGGATGCCGATGAAGACATTGCCGAACCGCGCGCCGAGGATTTGGATGTTGGCGCCGTCGCTCAGCTGGCGGCCGGGGGCGGGGCCCCACTGGGCTTCAAGCTCCGCCAGCCAGCGCTCCCGGCGCACATGGTCGTCGGCGGGGATGCGCGCATAGACATTGGCGTCGGCGCCGAAAAGTTCCGCATTGCCCTCCACCACGGCCGCGCGCAAGGCGTCCGGCGTCGCGGGCGCGTCAAGCGCATAGCCCGCCTCGCGCAGGGCCGTAAGGGTGTTGTGGAGCGAGGCGAAGACGTCGAGATACGCGGCCGTGCCCACGGCCCCGCCATTGGGGGGGAAGTTGAAGAGCACCACCGCCACCCGGCGTTGATCGCGCGGCGTGCGCCGCAGCGCGACCAGCCGCGCGACGCGGGCGGCGAGCGTCTCCACCCGTTCGGGGCAGGCGCGCATGGGTTGTTGCTGGCCGTTGTCGGGGAAGTCGCACGCCCGCGCACAGCCCCCGCACGCCTCGCCGGCCGGATCCCCGCGTCCGCCGAACACCGTCGGAGCGATGGCGCCGTCCAGCTCAGGGATGGCGACCATAATGGTCGATTCCACCGGCGACAGGCCCTGGGAGGAGCCGCCCCACTGCTGAAGCGTCTGAAACTCCAGCGGGTGTGCGCAAATGTAGGGCACGTCGAGCGCTTTCAGCGCCGCCTCTGCGCCCATGGCGTCGTTGTAGGCGGGCCCGCCCACAAGGGAGAACCCCGTCAAGGACACGACCGCGTCCACCACGGGCGCGCCGTCTTTGACGAAGAATTTCTCGATCGCCGGGCGCGCGTCGAGGCCGCTGGCGAAGGCGGGAATAACCTGCAAGCCCTGCGCCTCAAGAGCCGCGATCGCCCCGTCATAATGACCGGCGTCGCCCGCGAGCACATAAGAGCGCAAAACCAACACGCCGACGGTTCCCGACACGCCGGGTCCGGCCTTCATCGGCACGACAATGTCTGAGGCCGCCGGGGCGGGAAGGGCGGCGGCGTCTTCCGCGATCCGCTCAGCCAAGCGCGGGTGGTAAAGCCCGACGTCGGGATAGACCCGCGGGCCCTCGCTTGTCACCGCGCCGCGCAAGCCGGCGCGCGGGCCCGCCGCGTAGCGCCCGACCAGGAAGCGGACCATGGCCGCGACATTCTCATCCGAGCCGGCGAGCCAGTATTGCAGCGTCAGGAAATAGGCGCGCAAATCTTGCGCCGCACCGGGAATGAACTTCAGCACTTTCGAGACATTGCGCAGGATCGCCATTTGCTTGGCGCCCTCAGAGCCAGCGGGTTTCGACCCATTGGCCTTGCCCTTGCCGCGCAGCCGCTTGATCAGGCCAGTGAGGCCCTTCGCCGGCGCGCTCATATCGAGCTGACCCGCACGGGTGAGCTTGACAATCTCGCCGGCGGACATGATCGCCATCATCGCGTCGCACTGGTCGCGGCGGGCCTCAAGCGCGGGGCCGATGGCGCGCACATGCTCGTCCATAAAGAGCATGGAGGCGATGATGACGTCGCCTTGCGCGACGGCGGCTTTGCAACGCTCAAGGGCGGCGGCGTCGCTCGCCCAATCGGAGGCGGCGTGCAAGCTCAGCGAGACGCCGGGGAGATCGTCGGCCAAGCGTGCGGCGACCCGCTCCGTTGCGCCGGCAAGGTGTTTGTCGAGCGTGACGATCACCACGCGCATCGGCGCGGCGGCGGCGCTGTTGACGCGGGTGGGCGTCTCAGCGGCTGAAGTGAGCTTTAGCGTCATAGAGGGTCTCGACAGTGATGACGGGAAGGCCCTGGTCTTGGGCGAAGAGCTCCGTGTTGCGGCGCACTTTGCCGCGCACGAAGAAGGGGATTTTCTTCAGTTCAGTCTCAGCGTCCGCAGCCCAAGACGGGGCCGCGCCGGTGGCGGCGGGGCTTTGGGCGGCGGCGTCCGCGTGAGCGGCGTCCGTATCGGCGGGGGCCTCGGCGGCGGCGAGCGCGGGCGACGACGCGTCGACGGGCGCGCTCGCCGGCGCGCGCGGCGTGTGGGCGGCCAAATGCGACGGCCCCGCGGCGTCATTGAACTCAAAGTCCTCGCGGAACATCGTCAACAGATGCTCCTCAAGGCCCATCACCAGCGGATGCACGAGGGTGTCGAAGAGCACGTTCGCGCCCTCAAAGCCCATCATGGGCGAGGTGCGCGCGGGGAAGTCCTGCACGTGCACGGGCGCTGAGATCACCGCACACCCCACCCCCAGGCGTTTGGCGATGTGGCGCTCCATCTGGGTGCCGAGGACAAGCTCCGGCTCAGCGGCGGCGATCGCCTCCTCGACCTCGAGGTAGTCGTCAGTGATGAGGGCCTTAAGGCCGTATGTCTCTGCGGCGGCGCGGACATCGCGGGCGAACACCCGATCATAGGTCCCAAGGCCGGCGACCTCGAAGCCGAGTTCGTCGCGGGCCACGCGCGCCAGCGCGATGGCGTGGGTCGCGTCGCCGAAGATGAAGACGCGCTTGCCCGTGAGGTATGAGGAGTCGACGGAGTGCGACCACCAGGGCAGGCGCAGGCGCGGATCGTGAAGGGCCGCCTCGGGATCGAGCCCGGCGATGTCGGCGACCTCGCGGATGAAGTCCTGCGTCGCGCCCACGCCGATGGGCACGGTGCGCACTGTCGGTTGGCCGAAGGTCTTTTCGAGCCAGCGGGCCGCGGTGTCGGCGATCTCGGGATAAAGGACGATGTTGAAGTCCGCCTCGCCCAGGCGCGCAATGTCGGCCGGCCGCGCGCCCATGGGCGCGGTCACCGCGACCTCGACGCCGAGCCGCTCAAGGATGCGCGTGACTTCCGCCATGTCGTCGCGATGGCGGAAGCCCAGCGCGGTGGGCCCAAGGAGGTTGCACGTCGGCCGCCGCCCAGGCGCGCGTTCGAGATCACGCCCCGACGCCCGTTCAGGGCGCGCCTCGCCGGGAGCGGGCGCGTGGACGCCGGCGAGGCCGCGCACAAGCTGGTAAAAGGTTTCCGAGGCGCCCCAGTTTTCCTTCTTGGAGTAAGACGGCAGCTCCAGCGGGATCACCGGCGCGGGCAAATCGAGCGCCTTAGCGAGGCCCGCGGGATCGTCCTGCAGCAACTCTGCTGTGCACGACGCGCCGACAATCAGCGCTTCCGGCTTAAAGCGCTCATAGGCTTCATGGGCGGCGGACTTGAAGAGATCGGCGGTGTCGGCCCCGAGGTCGCGGGCCTGGAAAGTGGTGTAGGTGACGGGCGGGCGGACGTCGCGCCGCTCAATCATCGTGAACAAAAGATCGGCGTAAGTGTCGCCCTGGGGGGCGTGCAGCACATAATGCAGCCCCTCCATGCCGGTGGCGACGCGCATAGCGCCGACATGCGGCGGGCCTTCATAAGTCCAAACGCTGAGCTGCATCGCTTAGACCTCCAGCCGCGCGCGCCGCACCAGCGAGCGCGTGAACAGACCCGCGAGATCGCCGGCCTGGTCGAAGCCGTGGACCGGCGAGAACACCAGCTCGATCGACCATTTCGTCGCGATCCCCTCGGCCTCGAGGGGGTTGGCGAGGCCGAGCCCGCACACCGCGAGATCAGGCTTCAGAGCGCGGCAGCGGTCGAGCTGGCGGTCGACATCCTGGCCTTCGCTGAGGGTGACGCTCTGCGGCAAGCGCGCGAGCTCCTCGGCCATGTGGGCGCGGTGGATGGTGGGCGCGCCCACCTCCGTCAGCGCGACGCCGAGCTCCTCATGGAGAAAACGCGCGAGCGGGATCTCAAGCTGGCTGTCGGGGAAGAAGAACACCCGCTTGCCGGCGAGGCGTTCTTTATGGGCGGCGAGCGCGGCGCGCGCGCGCGCGCGACCGGGCTCCACGACCGCCTCAAAGCGCGCGGGATCGACGCTAAAGGCCTCCGCGGCGGCCTTGAGCCAGGCCGTCGTGCCGTCCGCGCCGAAGGGAAAGGGCGCGGCCAGACGCTGAGCGCCGCGCTCTTCTAAGAGGCGCGCGGTGTCGGCGAGGAAGGGCTGGGCGAGGAGGAACTTGGTCGACGCCCCCACGGCCGGCATGGCCTCGGCTTGGCGGGCGGGGAAGAAATCCACCCGCTCAAGGCCGAGGCCGGCGAAGATCCGGCGGAACTGGTCTTCCACAATGTCGGGCAGAGCGCCGGCCACCAGAAGCGAATCGCCCGCGTCCGCCGGCGCTTGGGCGAGGGTGGGGACAAGCGCGGCGAGGCAGGCGTCTTCGCCTTGCGTGAAGGTGGTCTCAATGCCCGAGCCTGAATAATTGAGGACCCGGGTCGCGGGCGCATGCGCGGCGTCGAGGCGCTCGGCCGCGCGCTTGAGGTCAAGCTTGATCACCTCGGAGGGGCAGGAGCCGACCAGGAACAGCAGCTTGATGTCGGGTCGGCGCGCGAGCAGCCGCGCGGCCACGCGGTCAAGCTCCTCATTGGCGTCGGCGAGGCCGGCGAGGTCGCGCTCCTCCAAAATGGCGGTGGCGAAGCGCGGCTCGGCGAAAATCATCACGCCCGCGGCCGACTGCATCAGATGCGCGCAGGTGCGCGAGCCCACAATCAAGAAGAAGGCGTCTTGGATCTTGCGGTGCAGCCAGACAATGCCGGTAAGGCCGCAAAACACTTCGCGCTGGCCGCGCTCGCGCAACACGGGGCGCTCTGTGCAGCCTCCCGGCTGGGCGTCGCGGGCGAGGGGGGCGGTCGCGGCGCTCACGCGGCCCACTCCACCTGCGCGGCGGCCTCGGCCTCGGCGTTGGCGGCCGCGCCCTCAAGGCGCGCTTGGCGCAGCTTCCAGATGAATTGCGCGGCGTTGACGACGTAGGACGCATACGCCGCCAACGCGAGCAGCATCTGCTCGCGCGGCCCGCCCCAGCCGAACACGATCGCGCCGAGATAAGCCGTGTGCAGAGCAAGCACGAGCATGCTCACCACGTCCTCCCAGAAGAAGGGGCGCGCGAACAGCCATTCGCCGAAGACGTCCTTCTCCCAAATCGACCCCGTGATCATGATCGCGTAGAGCACCAGCGTCTTGACCACGATCGAGCCTGTGGCGAGCGCGAAGCCCTCGCCGCTGGCGAGATAGCGCAAGACCAGGCCCAGGCTGACCAGGAAGACGAGGAATTGCACGGGCGCCAGCACGCCTTGCACCACGGTCCAGGGCGAGGCGTCGCGCCGACGGCGCTCTTGGGGTGTGTAAAGCGTCCCGCGGGACGCCGCGGGCGGCGCCTTCTGCGGCGCTCTTTGGTTGGTGCGCGCACTGGTCTGCGACATGAGCGCTCCTCCACCAGAAGCCGGACGCCCCGCGCCCGCGACTTCCACATCGCCCGATAAGCCGTCGGTGGTCGGCCGCAAGGCCTGCGCCCGCCTCGAGCTCTCGTGATCTGGAAGGGAGGTTATCGACAGGCTGGGACGCGTGTCAATCCAACTTAACGTCAAGCTGGCTTGACGCTTGCGCCAATTTGCCCCACTCTCAGCGTGTGATTGCGTCGCGCTGGCGGCTTGATAAAGCGAGGCTGGATTGGTTGTCTGCACAACATACCCGCGCGAGCCGGCCGTGTTGCGGTGCAGCATTCGTCCGGCGTCGCGCCAAGCACACGACATGGCGACGGCGACACGCGCCGCGCTCGCGAGGGGCGGAATGTCCGCCGCAGGCGGTCCCGCCCCCGTCATGGGGCAGGGAGCAGCCGATGGGCGACAGATCCGACCGAGCAACGCTGGCGGGTTGGGCGGGGCGGGCGCCGCGCCGCGACTTGGAGGACCCGCCTCCGGATCGATCTTTCGAGACGTCTGGACGGCGCGCGCCGTCGGCGCCGACTGGCGATGGAGTTGACGGTTTGTCGCGCGTCGTCGAAGCGGAGATCATCCCGCGGCTGATGCTCCTCGCGCGCATGGGCGGGGAGGCCAATTCCGGCGTAGGCGATGAGGTGCGCCCGGCCGAGATTGACGCGCTCTTGGCGTATGCAGTGGCGCGGGACGTGCCCGCGGCTGTGGCCCTTGTGGAGGGGTTGCGCGCGCGCGGCGCTGCGGATGAAGCGGTGTGTTTAGCGCTGGTGGCGCCCGCAGCGCGGGATGTGGGGCGTCTTTGGGAAGAAGACGAAATTGATTTCGCCCAAGCGACGATGGCGCTGTTCACCCTGCACGCGGTGGTGCGCCATATCGGGGTGGCGATGGGCGAAGCCGGCGCTTTTCCCACAGCGGGGCGGCGGGTGCTCCTCGGCATGGCCTGCGGCGATCAACACACCCTCGGCTTGGCGATGGTGGCGGAGTTTCTCCGCCGCGCGGGCTGGGACGTGTGGCAGGAGAGCGACGCCGGGGCGGCGGCCTTGCGCGAGATTGCGGCCTCGGAGTGGTTTGACGCCATCGGCCTGTCGGCCGCGCGCGTGGACAATTTGGCGGCGTTGGCCGCGGAGATTCGCGGGCTGAAGGCGGCGTCGCTCAATCCAGCGGTCCGCATGGTGGTGGGAGGTCATGTGTATCACGACCACCCGGATCTGGCGCAGCGCGTGGGCGCGGACGCCGTGGCCGCGGACGCGCGTGAAGCGGTGCTTGTGTTGGCGGATTTCTTTGAACCAGCTGCGGACCAGTGATCAGGCCGTGCGGGCGAGAGACTATGTGGTGACTATGGACACACGCGCATCTTCCCCGCACGCCAAGCGTTTTGGCTGGCCGGACCAGTCGTTTGGCGGGATGGCGGGCGCGACCACGGTGGATGTCATCGCCAGCAGCTCCGACGTGGCGATGGTGTTGGATGGCGATGGCGTCATTCGAGACGTGGCGTTCGGCAGCGAGGACATCCTCGACCAAGGCTATGACGGCTGGGTGGGTCAGCCCTGGGTGGAGACCGTGACCCGCGAGAGCCGCCCGAAAATTGAGGCGCTGTTGCGCGACGCCGCTGGCGCGGCGCAGAGCCGCTGGCGGCAAGTCAATCACCCCTTGCGCGAGGGGGGGGATTTGCCCGTGCGCTATGTTGCGGTCGCAGACGCCGGCAGCGGGCGCGTCGTCGCCGTCGGTCGCGAGTTGCGCGCGCTTTCTGTGATGCAACAGCAATTGATCGAGGTTCAGCGCGCTGTTGAGCAGGATCATGAGCGCTTGCGCCATGTGGAGACGCGCTACCGCATCCTGTTTCAAATGACGAACGAGCCGGTGTTGATCGTCAAAGCCTCGGATCTGACGATCAGCGACGCCAATCCGGCTGCGTGCCGCTTGCTGGAGGTTGAGGCCGACGCGCTGCACGGCCGCGGGCTTTTGACGCTGTTCAAGCGTAAGGACCAGCTGCGGGTCCAAAGCATGCTTGGCGAAGCGCGCGCTGCGCGTCGGGTGGACGATGTGGCGGTGCGCTTGGCGGCCCCCGCGTCGTCGAGCCGATTTCTGATTTCCGGCTCGTTGTTTCGCCAAGCGCACGCCTCCTACTATTTGCTGCGGCTGGCGGGAGGGCCCCAGGCGCCGACCGCGGGGGCGGCGCGGTCGAGTTTCGTGGATGTGCTCGAGGATTTGCCCGATGGGCTCGTGGTGGCGGACGCCGATTTGCGCATTCGCCTCGCGAACGCGGCGTTCTTGGAGATGGCGCAGCTGGCGACGGTCGAGCACGCGCGCGGGGAATTGCTGGAGCAGTTTGTCGGGCGCACGGGCGTCGACCTGAGCGTGTTGACCGCGAATTTGCGCGAGTATGGGTCCGTGCGCCAGTTCGCCACAGTGGTGAACGGGCAGTTCGGCTCGCGCGAGGATGTCGAGCTGTCGGCCGTCGTGACGGGGGACAATCGCGATCGCTTTTACGGCTTTTCACTGCGGCCGGCGGCCGGGCGACGCCTGGGCGGCGGGCGCGCGGCGGCCGCGGGCGGCGACCTCACACGTGAGGGGTCGCGTTCGGTCGAGCATCTCACGGAATTGGTGGGGCGGGTCTCCTTGAAGGAGATTGTGCGCGAAACAACGGATTTGATTGAGCGTTTGTGTATTGAAGCCGCGCTTGAGCTGACGGGTGACAACCGCGCCTCCGCGGCGGAGATTTTGGGCCTCAGCCGCCAGAGCCTCTATGCAAAGCTCCACCGTTACGGCCTCGGGCCCCGGGGGGCGGCTGAGGAGCGCTGACCCGCGGCGCATTGTCCCTGGGGGCGTGAGGGCGGTGGGTGCTCTCTACTAAACTCATGACATTTCTGCGAAAAATGTGCTTCCCGAGGGTTGTCAGGCTGCGTTGACACTCCAGGCTGTCAACACTAGCGTCTGCGGTATGGAGCGAACCGTCGCCGTCCCTCGTCCTGCGCGCTCATGGCCGGCCCCGGCGGCGGTCCTTGAGCTGTTGAAGCCCGTCACGTGGTTTGCGCCCATGTGGGCCTTTGGCTGCGGCGTGGTGTCGGCGGGCGTGGATCTCTCGCAACGGTGGACGTTTTTGCTGGCGGGCGTGGTGCTCGCTGGTCCGCTGGTGTGCGCCACGAGCCAGGCGGTCAATGACTGGTTCGACCGGCATGTGGACGCGATCAACGAGCCCCATCGGCCGATCCCCTCAGGCCGCGTGCCGGGACGGTGGGGGCTTGGGATCGCGGTCGCGTGGACGGCGGTCTCGCTCGTGTGGGGCGCGGCGTTGGGCGTGTGGGTGGGTGTGGCGACGGTCGTCGGCTTAGCGCTCGCCTGGGCATACAGCGCGCCGCCGCTGCGGCTGAAGCAAAGCGGCTGGGCGGGCCCGGCCTCCGTGGCGTTGAGCTATGAAGGCTTGGCGTGGTTCACGGGCGCGGCCGTGGTCGCGGGCGGGTTGCCGAACGCCCAGGTCTTGGCGCTGGCGGGGCTCTACAGCGTCGGCGCCTTCGGCATCATGACCCTCAATGATTTCAAGGCGGTGGAGGGCGACCGCGCCATGGGCCTGCGCTCGCTGCCGGTGACGTTGGGCGTGGAGCGGGCCGCGCGCCTCGCCTGCGTCGTGATGGCGGCGCCGCAGCTGGTCGTGGTCGCCGCCTTGCTGGCCTGGGGTCGGCCGGCGCATGCGTTGATTGTCGCGGTGCTGTTGATGATCCAGATCGGCTTGATGGCCCGGCTGTTGCGCGATCCGCGCGGACGCACGCCGTGGTACAACGCCACGGGCACGACGCTTTATGTGCTTGGCATGTTGGTGAGCGCGTTCGCGGTCGGCGGCGTGGCGGGAGCGACTCCATGACCGCGGCGGCTGCTCCCCGCTATCTGACCTGGTTGGCGATTGTGCGCCTTGGGCTTGTGCAAAGCGCGATCGGCGCGGTGGTGGTGTTGACCACGTCCACCCTCAACCGGGTCATGGTGGTCGAGCTGGCGTTAGCGGCGGTCGTGCCGGGGGCCTTAGTCGGCTGGCACTACGCGGTGCAGATGTCGCGTCCGCGCTGGGGCCATGGCTCAGACCAGACCGGGCGACGCACGCCGTGGATTCGCGGCGGCATGGGCGTTTTGGCGCTTGGCGGAATTTTGGCCGCGGACGCCACGGCGCTGGCGTCGGTCAGCACTGTGGGCGGGCTCGTGCTGGCGGCCATTGCGTTTACGTTGATCGGAATCGGCGTCGGTGCGGCCGGGACGTCGCTGCTGGCGTTCTTGGCGACGGCGACAGCCCCGGGGCGGCGGGCGGCGGCGGGGTCGCTGGCTTTTATTATGATGATTGTGGGCTTGGCGGCGACGGCGGGGATTGTCAGCGGCTTCCTCGACCCGTTCTCGTATCAGCGGCTGGTGGTGGTGGCGTCCGTGGTGTGCCTGGTCGCGTTTCTCATCGCCCACCTCGCGACCTGGGGCGTGGAGGCGACGGTGCCGCCGCCGGGATGGCGGCCGCATGGCGCCCTGGATGGCGCCCCAGATGGTGCCCCAGATGGTGCGATGACTGCGCGTGAGGCTGAACCGACAAAGACCCCCTTCCGCGAGGCTTTCGCCCAGGTGTGGGCCGAGCCGCCGGCGCGCCGGTTCACGGTGTTCGTGTTCGTCTCCATGCTCGCCTACAACATGCAGGACCTGATCCTGGAACCCTTTGCGGGCCTGGTGTTCGGTTACACGCCGGGGGAGTCGACGGGGCTGGCGGGGCTGCAGCATGGCGGCGCGTTGGTCGGCATGATCCCGGTGGCGGTTTTGTCCGGCGTGTTCGGCAAGCGCGTCGGCGCGCGCCAGACTTGGACGATTCTGGGGTGCTTCGCCTCGGCGGGCGCGGTCGCGTTGCTGGCGGCTGCGAGCGTTGCGGGACCGGGCTGGCCCTTACGCGTGACGGTGTTTTTCCTTGGCGCGGCGACGGGGGCGTTCGCGGTGGCGGCGTTCGGCGCGATGGTGGCTTTGGCGGGCCATGGCGACGGCCGCCATGGCGTGCGCATGGGCGTGTGGGGCGCAGCGCAGGCGGCGGCCTTCGGGCTTGGCGGCTTCATTGGGTCAGCCGCGCTTGACGTGGCGCGCGCGGTCTTCAGCGATCCAGTGCCCGCCTTCGCGAGCGTGTTCGCGGCGGAGGCGGCTTTGTTCATCGTCGCGGGGGTCCTCGCGGCGCGAGTATGGGCCGGCGTTCCCGCCAGCGCGGCGACGCCCGCACCGGGACGCGAGCCGAGCCTTGGCGTCGGCGTGTGATGGAGAGGATAGGCGCGATGGAGACGTTTGATGCAGTGGTGGTCGGCGGCGGTCCCGCTGGCGCGACGGCGGCGGAAGATCTCGCGCGCGCCGGTCGCTCGGTGCTGTTGCTGGATAAGGCGGGGCGGATCAAACCCTGCGGCGGCGCGATCCCGCCGCGAGCGGTGACGGATTTCGCCATTCCCGACGAACAGCTGGTTGCGCGCATCCAAGGCGCGCGCATGGTCGCGCCCTCGGGGCGCGGTGTGGATATGCCGGTGGGCGATGGGTATGTCGGCATGGTCGACCGCGGCCCGTTTGATGAGTTTCTGCGGTGTCGCGCCGCTTCTGCGGGCGCAGAGCGCCGAACCGGGACGTTTGTGAGCCTGGAGCGGTCGCCGAATGACGCGCTCATTCTGCGCTATCGCCCGAAAGACGCAGACCGGGGCGAGCCGCCGGCGAAGGTGCGCGCGCGCACCGTGATCGGCGCGGACGGCGCGCGCTCCGCCGTCGCGCGCCACGCCGTGACCACGGCCGAGACGCCGTGTGTTTTTGCGTATCACGAGATCATCAAAGCGCCCGCCGGCGCGGTTGCAGGCGGCGCGGACGCTTATGACGGCGAGCGCTGCGATGTCTATTACCAAGGCGAGCTCTCGCCGGATTTCTACGCCTGGGTCTTCCCCCATGGCGACACCGCAAGCGTGGGCGTGGGCAGCGCGCACAAGGGCTTTTCCCTGCGCGGGGCGGTGGCGGCGTTGCGGGCGAAATCCGGCCTTGATGGGTGCGAGATGATCCGTCACGAAGGCGCGCCCATTCCGCTTAAACCGCTGAAGGTTTGGGACAACAAGCGTGATGTCGTGCTGGCCGGCGACGCCGCCGGCGTTGTGGCGCCGGCGTCGGGCGAAGGCATTTACTACGCCATGTTGGGCGGTCGCTTAGCGGCGGACGCTGTGGATGAGCGCCTGGCGACGAATGACGCGCGCGCTCTCGCCCAAGCGCGGCGCCGGTTTATGAAAGATCACCGCACGACGTTCATGGTGCTCGGGGTGATGCAGCACTTCTGGTACCGCAACGACAAACGCCGCGAGCGCTTCGTGGAGATCTGCGCGGACAAAGACGTGCAGGAACTCACCTGGCAAGGCTATATGCACAAGCGCCTGGTGCGCCAGAAACCCGGCGCGCATATGCGCATCTTCCTGAAAGACCTCGGCCATTTGTTCGGCGTGTCGAAAGCGACCTCCTAGTCCGGGCGCGGACCCGGACATGGAGGCGTTTATCGCGAGTGGACGCGCAGCGGACCTAATCCTCGCCGTGGTGGCGGTGGAGGCCGTCATTCTGGCGGTGTGGGCCCGCGCGCGGCTGAGCCGTGCGGCCATTGGCGCGATGCTTGCGCCGGGCGTGTGTCTTGTGCTGGCGGTGCGCTTCGCCGTGACGGATGCGGGCTGGGTGAGCGTTGCTGCGGCGCTGGCGGCGTCCTTTGTCACGCACGGCGTCGATGTCGCGTTTCGGTTGCGCGGCGCGACCGAACGGGCCGGGGAACGCAAAACGCCGGGCGCGGCGTGAACCGGCCCGGCGTTGGTGCATGCGGCTGTCGTGGGACCGGTTACTCGGTCGCAGCGCCGCCGTTTTCACGGATGTACGCGATCACGTCCGCGCGGTCTTTGGCTTCGCGCAAGCCGACGAACGCCATGATCGTACCGGGAATGTATTCGCGCGGATTCTCAAGATAATTGAACAAGTTCTCTTCCGTCCACACGACGCCGGATTCCGCGTTGGCTTTGGAATAGCGGAACCCTTCCACCGTGCCGGCGGTGCGCCCGATCACGCCGTAGAGGGTCGGCCCGACGCGGTTTTGCGGCTTGTCGACGGCGTGGCAGGCCAAGCACTGACGAAACACCCGCTCGCCAGCGGCGGCGTCGCCTTCAGCGAGCATGGCGAGGATCTCAGGATCGCCGCCATGGTCTTCGCCGTCTTCCGCCTCAGCGCCGTCCATAGCGTCTTCCGCAGCGTCCATGGCGTCTTGCGCCGCGTCGGCGGTGTCCTCAACAGCCGCTTCCGCGTCGTCCGCCATGTCCTCCATCTCGTCTTGGGCGTGGGCCAGCGGCGCAAACGCCACCGCGCCGGCGAAGAGGCTCAACAGGGCCAGTGTTCTCATCAGCATGCCTTTCCTGGGTCACCGCAATTCTAACCTGTGTGCTTGGTATATAGCCCGTGATTGTGGCGTGGTCAGGCCCCGCGGCGCCGTCGCGTGATCTTTCGGCGGCGGAAATTGCTTTTGCGCAACCTCTCAAAAGCGTTAAGAGAGGTTAACGCACGGTTTGAGACGTGCGCCCACGGGGCCGCCGGGTGAGAGCATGGCGGGGAAGGGCGGCGCGCGGGAGATCGCGCGCACGGGGGCGCCCGGGGGGGACCGATGAATTACATCACCGCGCTTTTGGCGTTTGCGGCGTTTATGACGCTCGCCTCAACCCTCGTGGCGGTGATCCTTGAGGGCGCAAACCGCGCGCTCGATATCCAACGCAAGCGCCTGCGCGCCCTAGTGGGGCAATTCTATCGCGACGCGGTCACGCCGCGGATTGCGGATGTGGACGCCGCCAGCGCGGCGCAGGAGGATGGTGATCAGTTCGCGACGGTGCTGCTGGCCGATCCCGCCCACGGGACGGAGCAAGTGCGCGATTTGACCGTGCGCCAGCTGATGGAGCAGCTCGCCGGCACGCAGGCGGGCGCGGCGCTGCGGAGCTTGTCGCGGGGAACGCTGCAAGCGCGCTTGGAGGCGCTGGCGTATGAGTTTGACCGCCTCGGCGCGGCGTCGCGCGAGCGGTTGCGGCGGCGCGCGCGGGTGTGGTCGGTGGTGATCGCCTTCGTCATGGCGTTTTCGCTGAATGTCGACGCGTTCCGCTTGTTTGGCGGTCTGGTTCAAGACCGCGCTCTGACGCAATTGCTCATCCAAGCGGTCGACGTGGATGATTTGCAGCGCCAATACACGGACGCGAGTAACGCCCTGGCGCGCCGGCCCACTGACCCCGTCGCTCAAGCGGAGCTTGCGCGCTTGGAGCGAACCTTGGCGGATGTGCGCGCGGCGGCGTCCCTTGCGAGCGGCCTGCACCTGCCTGTCGGTGCGATGCAGTATCCCTATTGCTTGCCGTATTCGCCATTGTTCGGTGCGATCGCGGCGGCCGACCGCGCTGCGGCGGGCGCGACGGCCGCGCCCGCGCCGGTGACCCCGGCGGACCCGCGCTGTGTTCAAAACGGCCTGGTGCGGCCCACGCCGCCGGCGCCTGCGTGCGCGAGCAAGGAGGGCGGCTGCACGCCCGCAGACCTGCAAGGCCTGTTGAGCACGCGCATGACCAATTGGTGGCGGGATTTGCCGACATCCCTCCTCAAGCGCGTCAACACCGACACTCTGCACTGGTTCGTGGGCGTGCTGATTGCCGGCGGCATGATCGGGTTGGGCGCGCCTTTTTGGTTCAACGTTTATCGCAGCATTGCGGCGTTAGTGCCGGCGGCGCGGGTGGCCTCGAACGCAATCAGCGGGGTCTATTCCGGCGCCGGCTCAGGCGCGGCGGCGGCAGCGCGCGACGGGGGGCGGCGCGCGGACGCCCATGTGATGGACGGCGACGGCCTGTATCAGGCGTTTGCGACGACTTCGGGCGATTCTCCCGTGATTGCGCGGCCGGGTGTGAGCGTGGCGCATGAGGCGGCCGGCGGGGCCGAGGCGGCCGGGCCCGTGAGCGGATCGGCCGGTGGCGGCGGACGGCGACGCTTGGTGTGACCGCGGCGGCGCGCCTGGACGCGGCGGCGTTGCCTGCCATGGATCCGCAGGACGCGGGCGCAGAAGAGGCGGGCGCGCAAGACGGGCTCTGGGGAGGGGCGCGATGTCGTATTATGCGGTTTTGTTCGCGCTTCAGGCGGCCTTGCGCGTCGGCGGCGCCACGCGCCAGGCCTTGCGCGAGCGCGCCCTCGCCCAACCCGTGGCGTTGCCCTTGCCGTCGGTCGCGCTGGTTGATCGCACGAACTGGGCGCTGAACATCCTGCAGCACGACCCCCGGCTTCCGCGCTTGCGTCGGTGCATTTATGGCGATGGGCCGCCTTTGCCGGAAGACACGCCCGAAGGCGTGGCCCAACGCGATGCGTTGTTTGAAACGGCGTGCGACCGCTGGCGGGCGCGCCGCGAGCAGCTGCCGGCGGAGATTCGCGAACGCTGGGGCGCGGCCGGCGTGGACGTCGAGCCGGAAGCGGCGGTGGGCCTTGTTTATGTCGCCCAATGGCGCGAGGACACGCGCCCCAATGTCACAGCACGCATCGGCCTGACGCTCTTCGACATTGCGTTGGAGTATGCGGGCGCGAACCCGGCGGTGTTCGGCGCGGACGCCCGGGCGGAGCCCTTCGTCACGGCGCTCGCCTTTAATCTGCGTGCGTTGATTGAGCCGATCCACACCGCGAGCCCAGGCGCCATGGACGCCGCTGCGGAAGCGTTCGCTGAGCGAGCGGTGGCGGTGTTTTTCCGCTCCGGCCTGCAGGCGCTGCACGACAACCCGTCCGTCTACACCGATGAAGAGCATGTGGCGGAGTTGGCGAGCGGCATGCTTGGGCCGTTGGTGCGCCTGTTTGCGGAGGAGCCCGCCGCGCCGTCGTGGGTGCGCATCCGCGAGACGCTGCTGGGGCCTGTGACCAGCGCGGCCTTTTTCACCTTAAGCCAAAACCAAGCGGCCTTTCTGGGCGACAGTTTCGCCGATGATCGCGCGCTCGGCGCCGTGACGGAGAGCTTCTTTCGGGAGGTGGCGGACCACAATCTCGATCAAGCGTTCTCCACCGGCGGCCTGACCCGCATTTACACGCGCGTCGTGGGGGCGGTCGCGGACAATCCCAGTCTGATGATCGCCGCCGATGGTCATGGCGCGGCGATGGGGCGTGAGCTCATCGCGGGGATGGCGCGGTCGCTGGCGATGATGCCGCGCCCTTATGATCACGCGGCCTTGCGCGCGGAGATGGCCGCCCTCGCCTTAGAGACTGTGGCGGCGCAATCGAGTTCGGTTGCCTCGACCTCCGGCGACCCTTGGGAGCGGGCGGCGGCTCGCGCGGTGGGCGCGTTTGTGGAGGGTGTCGCGGCGCAGGCGGGCGCGTCCAGCTTCCAGCGCGTGGTGAACCGGCCGTTTATGCTCGACCTTGCGCGCGTGGTGTTTGACGAGGCCGCCCGCGCTCCCGGCATGCTCGCGGGGGATGAGGCGAGCGCGGAGGTGAAGGGCGTGGTCGCAGGCGTGGCTGCGCTTTTGGCGCACCCGGCCTCGGATTTGATGGGACGCGCTGAATGGCGGCCGGTGTTGCGCACATTCGTGGCCGCGGCGTCGGCTAATCCAGGAGCGCTGACGGGTGTCGGGGAGGCCGGCGCCGCGCCGAACGGGCCGGTGGTGAGCGGCTTGTTGAGCCTGATGGATGTGGCGGAGGCGAATGTGCGGGCCTCGACGACGGGCGGTGTGCGCCAGCCGGGTGCGGTCATGTTCGGTGCGACCCTCGCCGGCGCGCTTTCTGCGGCGACGCGCGCGGCCGCGGGCCATCCGCGCGCGGCCGCGGACGAGGCGTCTTGGGCGGCGGTGACGGGCTTAGCGATGACGCTCAACGGTCTCGCCGGCACGGCCGATGGGCGTATTGGCGCCGCAGAATGGGCGTGGCTGTTCCGCGCGTGGGTTGCAGAGGCGGTGGCCGGCGGTCTGGCGGCGGACGCGCCGGCGGAGGTGGTGCTGGCGCCGCTGTTGAGCGCGGATGCGGAGCCGTCCGCCGGAGCGGGCGACGCGGCGCGCGAGGACGTGTGAGGAGGCGGGGATGATGACGCGGATGCGAGGGTGGGCGGCGGGCGCGGTGTTGGGCGTGGGCGTCGTCGCGAGCGGGTGCGCGACGGTCGCCGGGGGCGGCGACTTAGAGAACACCTATCGCGTGCTTGTGGCGGATGCGGTGCAGAGCACGCCGCCGCGCCCGGATGTGGAGGCGATGGCGCGCCTCGCGCAGGACGCCGTGTCGGCCGCGCGCGCGCGCGTCGAGGTGGCTGAGCAAGTGCGGGCTTATGGTCTGATGGCGCGGGCGGTGCTGTGGGCCGGCGAGGATGAGGGCCTGGCGGCGCCGGCGCGCGAGTGGCTCTTAGAAGGACGGCGTGTGTGCGATCGTGATGATGTGGCCGCCCAAGCGCCGCGGGAGTGCGGCGTGCTTGGCGTCGCCTTCGGGGTTTTGGAGGGCGAGCAGGCGCTCGGCGATCTCGTCCAAGCGCCGCGGGGGACGGAGCCCTGGCGGGGAGCGGCGGCCGCCACGGCGGGCGAGGCGGTGAGCGGCTTTCGCGCAAACGCAGCCGCGCAGTGGACGTCCGGCGCGCGCCGGCTGGCCGTGCTGGAGGATGTCGCCGATGAGGATTTGGCGGTGTGGTACGCCGCGGTCGCGACCACCCAGTTCTGCGTGCTCCGCAATCGGGTCGGGCTGGGCGTGATTGACGCTTCCATCGCCTTCTTCCCGGTCACCGGCGAGGACGCCCGGCGGGTCGAGGACGTCAAGCGTGATTATCGCGCGATCCGCGCGGACGTGGCGGCCTTTGAGGACTGGTGGGCGCTGGAGCCGGGGCTCGCGGCCATGGCGGGAGACTGGGCGGATCCGGCCCAAGACGTGGTGTTTGAGCGCTACGCTAATGATCGCTGCACGGTGTTGTTTGAAGCGCGCGGGCTTCTGGCGGAGACCGACGCCGCGGCCATCCGTTAAAACTCCCGCCGTGGGGCGTGCGGTGAGGATGTGCGTGAGCGCGGCGGCGCTACGAGAGCTTGGGCGACAGGTGTGGTTTGCCGACGCGCGTCGGACGGCGCCAACCTCATCCGCCGGGGGGTGTTGAGGCCGTTGGGCTCGACGGTGTCTCGCGTCGGGCGGCGCCGCGGGCGCGGTGGCCGGCGTGCGCACACTGGCAGGGCTGCAAGGCCGCGGTCAGGGGCCATGATGTCTCAGCGCCCAGATTGTCGGCGCTAAACCTGCGCCGTGATCAACGCTCCAGCAATCCCATAAGCGATGAGCGCGCCCGCCGCGGCCGCGAGGGCGTAAGGAAGCTGGGTGCGCACATGCTCAAGATGATCGACGTCCGCCGCGATGGAGGCGATGAGCGTGGTGTCGGAAATCGGCGAGCAATGGTCGCCAAAGACGCCGCCGCCCAACACCGTCGCAAGGATAAGTGATGGCGGCAAGCCGAGCGCTTGGGCCAACGGCATGGCGATGGGGATCATGACCCCATACGTCCCCCAGCTTGTGCCGGTCATGAAGGACGTCGCGGCGGCGGCGGCGAATAAGAGGGCGGGGATGATGGCGGGCGGCGCTGTCGCGGCCGCCAGCGCGGCGATGAACTCGCCTGTGCCGAGGACCCGCAAGCTGTCGCCCAGGGTGATGGAGACAAAAAGCACCGTCACCGCTGGAACCATCTCGCCGACGCCGCGAAAGCCGCGGTCTTGGAGATCGGCGAGGTCAAACACCCGATCGCGCGCCAACATCACATAAGCGAGCCCGGTCGCGAGCACCATCGCCCAAAGAATGGACTGAGACCCGGATCCGGCCATGACGCTGCCGTCGCCGGTCCACGCCATAAAGGCCACTGCGCCGGCGATTAAAACCAGCAAGGGCCCCCACATATAGCGCGGCTTGCCGGCGGCACGCTGCGCAGCGCGCTCGGGTGCGGCCCCCATTGGCGTGGCCTTCGTTGCCGGGGCGCCCGTTGACGCGGCGGCCAGATGGCGTTCGGCGCGCGCGAGGGGGCCGAGGACGCGGTCGCTCGCCACCGTGGCGTAAACCCCCGCCAGCGTCAGCCACGCATACGTGTTCCATACAATAGAGCCGGCCACGACGCCGATCGCGCTCTCAAAGCCGTAGGGCTCGACCAGGCTGAGCGCATAAGCGCCCCAGCCATTCATAAGGATGAGCACGCTGACCGGCGCGCTCGTGGAATCAATGATGTAAGCGAGCCGCGCCCGGCTGAGGCCGTGGGCGTCGAACAGCGAGCGGCCCAACACCCCCGCGCTTAAGAGGCTCGCATTGGTGTCGACAAATATGGCCGTGCCAGCGGCGGCGGTTACCGCACTGGCGCGCCGACGCGACCCCGCCACGCCGCTGCGGGCTAAGACGCGGACCATGGCGTCGACACCGCCAGAATCGCGCATGTACGTGATCAAGGCTCCGATCAGCAGGCAAAACAAAAGAATGCGCGTGTTGCCGGCGCTGGCGAAGACGCTGACGGCGCGGTCCACGGCGGCGAGGGCGCCAAGCGCGGGGTTAGCGCCCGCGATGAGCGTTTCTGACAGCCACAATGCCGTCCCAAGCGCCCAATACACATTACGCGTCGTCACAGCCACGGCGATCGCTGCAACGGGCGGCGCGACGCTCAACCACTCCATGACGCACTCCACACCCGCTCACGCACACATCGACGCAGTACGCTAACCTAGACGGCCCCTGGCGTGGACGCAGCCCCAGGCGCGT
>CAZMSO010000010.1:60418-75777 GCA_964568975.1 uncultured Caulobacterales bacterium
CAGGCGCGTCTCAGGCGCGCGTCAAGCGCGTCTCAGGCGCGCCGCCGGTCAGACTAACGCCCGTCGGCGCGTTGCGCGGCGGGCTTCAAACGGAGGCAGAGTATGCGCACACGTGTCACAGCCGCGCTCGCCGTCACACTGATCGCGCTCGCAGGCGGCTGCGCCGCAGCACCCCAGGAGGGAGCGCCGTCCATGACGGGGCCCGCCTGGGTGACGGTGATCGGCGATGTCGGCGCTGGGAACAGGCCGGCGTTCGAGGCCTTTGACGATGCCTTCTTCAAAACCCAGCACGTCAGCTTCGACCAGGCGGTCGCCTTTGACCGCGACGCCCTCCTGGCTTTGCCTCAGACGACAGTGACCGCCCACATCGCCGGATGGCCGGGTCCAGTGAGGGCGCGCGGCCCGCGCTTGGGCGATGTGCTCGCGGCCGCGCGGGTGAGCGACGACAAGACGGTGAGCGTGTTTGCGCTGGACGGCTACCGCGCGGCGCTCACCCCGCAAGAGCGCGCGGCTCGCGACTGGGTGTTGGCGGTGGACGTGGACGGCGCGCCGCTGGGCGTGGGCGGACGGGGGCCGGCGTGGCTGCTCTACGCCACGCCGGACGGGCCTGCGGACACCGCGGCCGAAAGCCTATGGGTGTGGTCGGTTTATCTTATCGCCGCCGGGGACGAGCCGGTGTTTTAAGCCCGCCGTCACACCCCGTGGGCGGTGGGGATAACGATCCGGCCCGGCGCGACGTGAATGCGGTCGCTCTCATGAGGCGCCATGGCGATGGCGCCCAAATGGCCGTGCTCGAGCGGCGGGCGCGCGCCATTGACGAGCGGGGGCGGCGTCGCGCGGATCCGCTGGCTTGGCGGCAGGCTCGCGCCCGTGCGCACCGTCTCGCGCGCCATCCGCAGCGCATCGCACACATAAGGGTTAAGCGGGACGACATGGGCGGAAAAACCCGGCTGATTAAGCAGAGTGTCGAAATGCTGCGCGCCGTCGACCTCGTAATAACGCAGCTGGCGGGCGTTGCGTCCCGCGCGCGCGGCGGCCGCGACATACGCGCGCGAGGTGTGGGTGGGGTTGAGCAAGCTGTCGCCGCGGCCGTGGATGATAATCGTCGCGACGCCCCGGGGCTTGGCGTGGGCGAGGACCTCGCGCGCGCCGCGCCGCACGCGCCCGCTTTCGCGCTCACGGCTGGTCCACAAGCGCCGTAGGGCGAGCGCGGCGTCAGGGCCCATCCCGGCCGCGTCCCCGTGGTCCACCAGCGCGACGCCGCCTGAGGGGGCGAGGCCGCCACAGCGTCCGGCAAGGGCGGCCTTCTCCTCCGGCGTCGGGGCGCGGGGGTCGCTCGCGCCCAGATCAGCAAAGGCGAACGTGACGCCCGCTAGGGCGTCTTCCACGCCAAAGCGGCCGAGGGCGTTGGCGAAGGTGGCGGTCACCGCCGGCCACACCTGCAATGCAACCATCGCGTTGAGCGCAGGGTCGGACTCCGGTCCGAAATGCAGCGCGCGCAGGCGTGCGAGAGCGGCCTGCGCCTGGGCGGCGGGCGTGGTCCCCTCAAGCAAGCCCGCACGTGCAAGGGCCGCCGCGAAAGCTTCGTGACGCGGCCGCAGGGGCGCGACCAGCTCCGCCAAGGGATAGTTCGCAAAGACGGGGGCAAGGGCGGCCACTGGCGCAAGCAGGGTCATCGTCGAGGCGACGTCATAAAGCGCAAGGCCTGCATGCATGCGCGCGGCTGATCCCTCCACCACCAGAATGCGCCCTCGCCGGCGCGGCGTGATTTGCGGCTCGGCCGCGACCACGGCGTCCAGCACGCCCGCGCGGTCAGCTTCGGCCGCGCGCAGCACCGCCCCGCCGCCATTCGAGACGCCGGCGGCGATGACGTGGGGCGTCGCGCCGCGACCAGCAGGGGCGTGGGCGCTGAGCTGGGCCAGCCCATAGCGCGCGGCGGCGAGCACGAAGGCGGGCCAGTCGGCCTCCACATTTTCGCGGCTATGGGCGTGCTTGAGCGCGATCGCGTGCGGGTTGGCCTCGCTGAACCGGCGCAAGGCCGCGGTGGTTTTGAGGGCGAACGTCGTCGGTTCCGCGCGGGGCGCGGCGAGGTCGCCGTCCATGTCATAGACCTCGCCCGTGGCGAGGATCTGTGCGCCGACGCCGGTTCCTTTGTCGGTGAGCGCAAGCGCGCACCCATGCGTGAGGGCCCACGCGCCAATGTCGCCGATGGCGCCGGTCACGCCGCGCGAGCCGGAGGAGGGCGCGACGATCAAGCAGGGCGCCTCGGCGTCGAACGCGTCGGGGATCAGGACCTGCACCGTGAAGGGGTGGCGGCGGCCCGGCAAACGCAGCAGCGCCGTGATCTCCACCCCCGTGACGCGAAGCGCTTCGAGCGACGGCGGACCAAAGAGACGCCCGAAGCCGCCCTCCGCGGTCACATCAAGATGCTCGCGGATGTCGCGGTGGTGAGCCATGCGCCGCGGCGTGGCGTCCGGCGGCGGGGTGAGCGCGCGCAACTCATCCAGGCTCAGGCCCGCGGTCAGGAGGTCGTCATCACCCGCGCGGCGGCGCGGGCCGCGTTGCGCCACCACCTCAGCCCCAAGGCCGCGCGCGGGCGATGTCGAAGCCATAGCGAGTCTCGCGGTTTCAGGCGTGATGTGAGCCAGCCGGTGAGGCGGCGGTCCGACGCCGACACCGGACCGCCAGCGCCTCAATAGCGGAAGATCACCCGCACGTCATAGGTGCGCGGCGCGGCGAAAAAGGCTGACTGCAGGCCCGGGAACTCCGTCAAGTTGAAGCCCTGGACTTGGATCTCCTCATCGCTGATGTTGCGCACGCCGCCGCGCAGCTGCCAGCGGCCGTTCTGGGTCCCCACGGCCGCGAAGGCGTTGGTGAGCCAATACGCGTCTTGGGTAAGCTCTGGCGTGGCGGAGATCTCTGTGGCCGTCTCGCCCCGGTAATTGGCGTCCACATGGACTGTGCCTTCAAAGAGCTGGCCGAAGGGGCGGACGTATGTGGCGGCGATGCTGCCGTTGAATTCCGGCGTGTTCACGAGGGGCCGGTCGCTGACATCCGTGGGGACGCCGCCGACCAAAATGTCGAACTCCTGATACTCAGCGTCCACATAGCCGAATGAGCCGTTGAGGGTGAGGCCCTCATAAGGGGTGGCGAAGAGTTCGAGCTCCACGCCTTGGACCGTGGCTTCCGCTGCGTTTGTGAACTGGCTCACAAACACGCCTGTGTCGGGGTCCGCGGCGAAGGATGTGACCTGCAGGTCCGTGAAGTCGTTGAAGAAATAGGCCGCGTTCACGACAAGCCGGTTGTCGAGCCACGAGGATTTCAGACCCGCCTCATAAGACCACACAAACTCCGGATCGAAGGGTTCAAACGCGGCGTCATTGTTCGCGCGCCCGTCAAAGCCGCCGGATTTAAAGCCGCGACCCACGGAGGCGTAAGCGAGGATGTCCTCGCTCACATCGTAAGCAATCTCGAATTTGGGGGTGAACGCGTCGAAGTCGTCTTCGCCCTCAATCGTGACGCCGGGCGTGCCCAGACCTTGCAAAAACGGCGGCGGGTTGGGCACCACCCGCAAGTCCGGATCGAAGAAGTTCTCGAACCGGCGCGCGGATTCCTTTTCCTCAAACGTGTAACGCAAACCGGCGCTGAGGCTCAGCCGATCCGTCGCTTGGTAGGTCCCGTGGGCGAAGGCGGCGTAGGAATTGGTGGTTTGGTCAGTGTCGGCCAGGGACGACGTGGCGAAGGGCGGCAAACCCAGAATTTCAGTAAACTGGAAGAGGTTCACTGGGCCGAGGCCAAATGCGCTTAAATCAAAGCCTGCAGACACATTGTCGACACCGCTAAAACTCAGATCGTCATCAAAGAAATAATAGAGACCCGCTGTCGCGTTGATCCGGTCGCCGTTGTCATAAACGACGCGCAATTCCTGGGAAAACTGCTTCTGGTCCTGGTCGACGAACACGTCCAACAGCGGCAACGGCGTCGCGTCCGTGTCGAGGGCCACGTCAAACTCAAACTCACGATAGGCGGTGATGGACTCCACCGTCAGCGTGTCGGTTGCGTCCCATGTGGAGCGCAGAGTGACGCCGAAGCTGTCGGTGTCGGAGCGGGTGCTGGCGTTGGTGTTGACGTCGAAGGGGTCTGCCGGCGGCTGGAAGGTGGCGACGGTGAACGGGTCGTTCACAGGGTCGGGAAAGCCAAACGCGTCAGTGACGAGGGTGGGGCTGCGCGCGCTGTCGGGCCGTTCGCGCCGGCCGTCCAGGGTGAGGGCGAAGGAGAGATCGTCGCGGGCGTCCCAATAAAGCCCGACCCGCCCGGAGAGGGAATCCTGATCGCCGTTGTCCTCGCCGTCGAACAGGTTGGTGTTGTAGCCGTCGCGGCGGGTGTAAGCGACGGCGGCCTTCGCGCGCAGCACGCCGTCAATCAGCGGGCCGCTCACCCGGCCTTTCGCGGTGAAGAAGTCGAAATTGCCCGCGCCGGCTTCGACATACGCCTCAAACTCGTCAGTGGGTTCGCGGGAGATGAATTTCACCGCCCCGCCAATGGTGTTACGGCCATAGAGCGTGCCCTGGGGTCCGCGCAGCACCTCCACCCGGTCGACGTCGAACAGCTCCAAGAAGGCGGCCTGGGAACGGGCGATGAACACGTCGTCGACATAAACGCCGACGCCGGGATCCGCGAAGGCGAGGGAGTCATTCTGGCCGCTGCCGCGGATGTAAATCACGGCGTTGGAGGCGTCGCCTTCATCGAAATAGAAGTTCGGCGCCGCGTATTGCAGGCCGGAGAGGTCATCAGCTTGGAGCTCCGCGATCCGATTCTCCGAGAACGCTGACACGGCCACCGGGACATCTTGCAGGGTCTCTTCGCGCCGGCGGGCGGTGACGATCAAGCGCTCCACGCCGCCATCCGCGGCCGTATCCTCAGCTTCTGTTTGCGCGTAGCCCGTCGGCGCAGCCGCGAGCATCGCCGTCGCCGCCGCGCCCGTGAGCCAAAACACGCGGGTGAATGTCGTATCCATGGTGCGTTTCCCCAGGTCCCCAACCGCTTGATGCGATTTTCTCAGGGAAAAGCCTAAAGCGGGCCCGCGCCGCTGGCGATGACACAAGCGCGCGTCGGGTGAGGACATTTTCGCTCACGCGGCGCGGCCCCGCGCAGACTTCACGAGACCGTCCGACGCCTCGCCAGACCGTCCGACGTCTCAGGGACGGCCGCTGAGGCGCGCTCGGTATGCTGACGGTGTGAGGCGGTTGTGGGCGAGGAACGCGCGCGTGAAGCTGCGGGCTTCGGAATAGGCGAGGCGTTCCGCGACGTCATGGATGGAGTGCCCCTGCGCCAGTAAGAGCTTGGCGTGCTCGTCGCGCGCGCGCGCTTTCAAGGCGCGGAAGGTCACGCCTTCTTCCGTCAAGCGCCGGCGCAGGGAGGCGGGGCTGACGCCGAGGGCGCGCGCCACGCAGCGTTGATCATAGCGGCCGGCGCTGAGAACCGCGCTCACCGCGTCCCGCCACGAAGCGCGCGCGGCGCGCTCCTCAGCGGCGGCTGCGACACGCTCGGCGATGACGCGGTAAACGGGCGCGGCGGCGAAGGCGGTGTCGCCCGCCGCGCGCGCGGGGATGTGGGCGACGCTGGCGGCGTAATGGATGGCGTATGTGGTCGCGCCATAGCGGATCGGCGCTTTCCAGGGGCTCAAAAACGCGCCGCCGGGCGCTGCGGCGGGCCGGCGCGTTTCGACCTCTAAGACCGCATCCGTGATGGGCGTGGCGGCGAGTTCGCACACAATCGCGTGCAAAAACACCAACACGCTTTCCATGAAAGCATGGCGGGTGGGCCCCAGCGTGGCGACGGCGAAGGGGAAGTCCCGATCGTCAATGGTGTAAATCAAGCGGTCGGCGCGTGTGAGGAGGCGGTTATAGTCACCCGCATGCACAACGTTGTAGGCGTCCGCGATATGGCCCATCGCCGCCGCCAAGGTCATGCCCCGCGACACCCCGCCGAGCACAAGCCGCGCCGTGCCTGGGCGCAACGGCCGCGCGGAGGCGGTGACGGTCTCATCGCCTAACGCATCGCTCAGCCGCTCCAGCACGCGGAAATACGCCGGCAGCGCCAAACGCGCGTCATCGCCGCGACGGAAGAGGTCGCGCGGCGCCCCGACCGCCTCCAACACTGCGCCGACATCAAGACCGGCTTTCGTGATCAGCGTTTCCAGAAACCGGATTTCGCCCAACCGCGCGCAGGCGGTGTCGCCGGAGGCGCCCATCAGCCGCGCGGGCGTGTCGTGGGTCGCCGCCACGCACGCGGGGCTGGTGGTGCTCAGATGGGGCGCGCCGGCGGACACGAGGGCCTCCTCCCGAGATCGCGATCTTCCGCAGAATAGGGCTCGGCGCGGCGGGGGCAAAGCGCCGGCGCGGTCGCCAGCGTCAATAATCGAGCCGCCAACTCAACCCCACGCTTCCGCTGGAGTCTTGACCCACATCCGTCTGCAAGCTCAGCGCATCCGTCAGCCGAACGGCGATGGCGATCGAGCCAGCTTCGCCCGTCACGTCTTGGTTCGCTGTCACAAGCACCCGATCAGTCACGTATTTCCCCACTGAGAGGCCCGCCTCGCCCGTCTCTGATTGAGTGACCCGCAACAGATCAAGGCCGAGGGAGCGACGCGCGCGGTCAAGCACGCTTGGTCCGCCAAAGGGCCCCGCGCCGCTTAGGGCCGCCGCCGCTTGCGCCAGACGCACGCTTTCAAACGCGCTGAGCTCCGTCACGGGCCGGCCGAACAGCAAAAGCGCCAGCACATCCTCTTCCGGCAACGCCGGCGTGGAGCTCAACGTGATCGAAGGATCCGAGGCGCGTCCGGTGATGCGCACCATCAGCCGCTCGCCGGTAAGGGCGGTGGTCTCAGCATCGATGGAGAGCACGGGGTCGGGATCGACGTCGCCCGTGAACGTGATGACGCCGCGGGTAAGGTCGAGCCGTCGCCCGGCGAAGTCGAGGCCGCCGCGCGCGACAGCCACCTCGCCTGCGAAACGCGGGGCGTTGGCGGTTCCCAGCACCCGCACGTCAGCGCTCCAAGCGCTCTCTAAGCCGCGGCCGCGCACCACAACGCGATCATCGGCGGTCACGCTGAGATCGAGCGCGAGGCGCACGGGCGGACCGCCGGCGGGGCGTTGGGGGCGCAGCGCGCCAGTCGACGGTTTTGAGGAAGTATCTGAGGAGGTTTCCGGGCCCGTGTCTGCGGGTGGGACGTCGACACGCACAACCCGCACCGTTTCAAGGTTTTGCGCGCCGGCCGACGGCTCGGGGATCGCGGCATCAAGGGCGTCCACACGCACATCCCCGGCGAGGCGGAGATCGCGTGGCGTTCCCGTCAGCCGTGCGGCCCCCGAGACGCGCGCGGACACGTCGTCGCGCCGCACGACCCAGGCGCGATCCAAGGCTAGCGCGATGTCGACGCGCGGCGGTCCCTCGGTTTGGGGCCGCAGTGCGCCCGTGGCGCGCCAGGCCGGGGTGTCGGCGTCGCGCGCGCGGCCGTTATCGGCGCGCGCCTCAAGCTCAAGGGCCGCCGCCTCGACGGGACCGGAGGCCGTAAGGCGCGCGTTGACTGCGCCGACGGTCAAGGCGAGCTGGTCATGGGTGTAGGCGCCGTCCGACCATGTCAGCCCACCCGCCGCGACCAGCGCGTCATACGGTCCCGTAAGACGGGCGTCGGCGCGCAGGCGTCCCGTGACGTGCTGATCGGGGCTGCCGACGAGGCTGAACAGCGGCGCGATCGGGCCGTCATAATCGAGCGCAATGTCGGCGTCTCCGGCGAGATCGAGGCCGGCCTCGGGTCCCCCATGTGTGAGCCGCGCCGGCAGGCGGGCGCGCGCCACGGGGCTGCGTTGCAAAGGCGAGCCTTCCTCAAGGCCTTCGAGGTCGGCGCGTAGATCCGCTGCGACCCCGTCCCACACGCCGCGCACCAAGAGCCGCGCCGGCGGACGCCCGGGCGGACGCGCGCTCAGCCGCACATCCATGCGCCCCAGGGACGGCCGCGCGTGCGATGGGGCGGCGTCGCTCGCGGCGGCCGGGCTTGCGGTGTCGAGGCTTATGGTCCCATCGAGGGTGGCGTTTAGGGCGGGGATGGCCACCGCTTCCATCTCCATGGACGCGCGCTGGGTTTCCGGCGAGAGATCTGCGCTCACGCGCGCGCGGCCTGCTGCGCCGATCATAAGGTCTGCCGCGGCGATGCTGAGACGCCCCGGGGCGACGGCTATGAGCGTCGGCGCGGCGAGCGCCATGTCCGTGTCAAGAACAACGCCGCCAAGCGCGCGCACCAGGGCCTCCAGCGTCACGCCCTGCGCGCCGCGGCGGATCGCGACGCGTTGGGTGGCGGCGATGTTTGTGGCGATGGGATCCGCTCCCGATGCGCCAAGTCCGTCTGCGGCGAGGCTGATTTCGAGGGCGTCCAAGGGCCCGCGGGCCGTGGCGTCCAGTCCGCGCACCGCGACGGCGTCGGTGGCGAGCTGTGTGCTTTGAGCGGTGAGCTCAAGGCGCGGCCGGTCGTCCAGGGCGATGGCGAGGTCCGCGGTCACATCGCCGGTCAGCGCGAGGTCAGGCGCGGGCGTCTCTGAAAGGAGTGCGGCGATGTCGGGAACGCGCACGGCGGCGGCGACCTCGCCCGCAACTGGCGCGCGCGTCAGGCGGCCCTCAGCGGTGGCGGTCGCGCCCGCGACGCGCGCGCGCGCTGAGACAAGCTCGAATGCGCTCCAGTCTGGTGACGTGATGTGGGCGACGACGCCGTCGCGCGCCGCGCCAGGGACCGTCGCGCGCGCGCGATCATCGGACGGCCGCGGCGGCGGCGTGCGGGCGGCGTTGGCGCGGGGGCGGGGATGCACGGCGATGCGGGCGTCAAGCGCGCGCGGCAAGTCGCTCAAGCGGGCGGTGGCGGTCAAGCCGGGGGTGGTGAGCCCGGCGATGCGCGCGGGCGGCGCGGTCACGGCGACGGTGGTGCGGAACGCCGACGGCGCGCCCGTGAGGGTGAGGCTCACCGCGGTGTCGCCAGCCATGGTCCAGGAGGGGTCGATCAGATGCAGCGCCCCGGGGGGCGCGGCTAAGGTGGCGCGCGCGTCGAGGGCCGCGCCGGTGAGGCTGGCTTCCAAGTCGCCGCGGGCGAGGGGGCCGATGCGGTCGCTGCTGAGGGTGATGTCGGAGGCGGCCACGCCGCCGGGGCGCAGAAAGACGCGCGCTTCAGCGCTGAACCGATCGCCCGGCGCGAGGGCCGCCAGCGGGCGCGTCAGCGTGTCGGGGACCCGCGCGCCGACGCTGATGCGCCCTTGGGCGCGTCCATCAGGCGTGGCGGTGGCGCTGCGCATTTCAAAGCCGCCATGGCGCAGCGTGACGGTGGCGAGGTGCACATGAAGACGCTTGGGCGTCACATCCGCGGCCAGCTCCACATGCGCGTCGCGACCATGCCAGGCGGCCAGCGGGCTTGCCTCCAACGCCTCAAGCTCGATATCGGCTTGGGCGACCAGGGTGATCCGCGGTTGCAAGCCGGCGCGTCGGATCAGGCCGCCTTCCAGGGACACCGCGGCGCCGCCGGGCAGGACGGCCGGTGCGAGCACGCCTTCCGTCACGCGCAGCGTCTCCACTGTCACTGGCGGCAACGGAAAGGTCTCGCGCGCCGCGGGCGCTGGCGGCGGCTCGTCGCGCGCTGGCAACGCCGGCAGTCGCGCCAGGCGCGGGCGCGTCACCTCCACCAGCGCGAAATCATACTGGCCAAGCAGAAGGCCCCAGGGCCGCCAGCGCAGCTCAATCTGTTCAGCGTCAAAGACCGGCGTGGCTGCGGCGGCGTCGGCCACCGTCACGTCAGTGAGAATAATGTGAAACGGCCAGGCGCCGTCGGTGTGGGTGACCGCGACGCGCAAACCCGTGCGCTGCTCCACCACCGCGCTCGCGGCGCGCAAGGCGAAAGCACGCACACGTTCGGTGTTCAGCGCGATCGCCGCCGCGAGGCTCACTGCGAGGGCGAGCCCGGCGAGCACTGCGAGCGTGAGCGCAAAACCTGTGAGAACACGGCGCGCCATCAGAACGCCTGCCCGAAGCTGACATACACTTGCACTGGGCTGTCGAGGCCGCCGCGCCGGTCGAAGGGAAACGCAATGTCGAGGCGAAACGGTCCCACGGGCGTGTAATAGCGTGCGCCCAGGCCGGCGCCGGCGAGGACGCGTTCGCGCACTGTCGGCGTATTGGTGGAGGACACCGCGCCCGCTTCCACGAACGCGGCTGCGCCCCAGCGCTGCGCCACGCGCCCGCGCACTTCCACGCCCCCCTCAAGCACCGACCGCCCCCCAAGGGGTTGGTCATCCTCGTCCAAGGGCCCGAGCCGCTGAAAGCCATACGCGCGCACTGAGCCGCCGCCGCCGGCGAAGAAACGCCGGGTGGCGGGGATGTCGGCGTTTTGCGCGCCAGCGATGGAGCCAAGCCGCGCCCATCCCGCCGCGATCACGCCGGCCTGCCGCGAGAGCGGCTGGTGAGCCGCCACCGTCAGCTCTTGACGCACAAACGCGAGCCCGCCTTCGGCGTCGCCAGCCACGGGTATGACGTCTGCCGCCACGCGCAGTCCATCCTTGGGATCAAGCGGCTCCTCGACGGAGTCCCACACGACGCGCACGGGAAGCGCTGCGAGCAATGCGTCCGTCTCGCCAAACGCATCCTCACTGCGTGAGGTTTCGACCTCCACGCCGCCGCGGGCGGTCCAGCGGCGACGAAAACGCTTTTCAAAACCGGCGTTCACCGTCACGCGGTCCGCGCGGAACGCGTCATTGTCCTCGCGGGCGGCTTCCAGGCCCGTGAACGCCGCCAGTCGCGCGCGCGGATAGGGCTTGCGCAGCTGAACAGCGACGGCTTGCTCGATCTGGGCGGCGTCGGCCTCCACGCGCAGGCGCTCGCCGCGGCGCCAAAGATTGCGGTGTTCCCAGCTGAGCGCGCCGCCGACGCCGCGATTGGTCGCGAACGAGACTCCAGCGGCGATTGTGCGCGGCGGCGCTTCGCGCACTGTGGCGATGACGGGCGCGAGGCCGTCGGCGTCCGGCGCGCCGGGTTCCAATTGCAGATAGCGGAACAGCCGTGTGTCCTCCAAGGTGTCGCGGTAGGCGCTCAGCGCGTCGCGGCTGAAGGGCTCGCCCTCCTTCCACGGGATCTGGCGGTTGAGAAACCCGATGCGGGTGCGGGTCAGCCCGCGCCAATCCACTGGCCCGAAACGAGCGGCGGGGCCGCTTTCGATCTCAAAGACAATGCGCGCGGCGGCGTCGCGAAAGTCGGCTTCCGCGCGGCGGTCCACCCGGCGCGCCGTCGGAAACCCTTGCGCGCGCAGCGTGGTGAGGAGCGCTGCCTCAAGCGCGGCGATGTCGGCGCCGCGCGGGGAGAAGTCCGCCTCGAGACCGAGATCCGCCAGCGTCGCCGGGCGCGGCGCGGGCTGGGCGTCGCGATACGTGATGCGGTAGTCCGTGATGACAAAGCGCGGTCCAGGCGCGACCTCAAAAACAGCCGCAGCTCGCGCGTCTGCGCCATCGCGCGCGGGCGCGACGCGCAGCGCTTCGGCGTCCACACGCGCGGCGTAATAGCCCTCAGCCGTCAACACCGCCTGGATGCGTCGCCCGTCGCGGCGGGTTTGGCGGCGCAAGGCCGGCAGGCTGGCGAACTCTGGCGCGGGATCGTCAAACACCCGCGCGGCCGCGCGGGCGGCGCGGCGCAACGCGTCGTCATCCAGGCCGATAAGGCTGGCGTCATAGGCGAGGGTGGGCGCGCGAGCGCCGTCTTGCGCGCGCGCGCCTGCGCCCGTCGCGAGGAGCGCGACAGTCATCATCACCATGGTGCGTGCGATCCACACAGACTCTCGCCGGTCATTGTCCTCACATCGCCGTGCAAGGTTCTTGCCGTTCAAGAGCACAAAACGTTTTGCGAAAGTTTGGTGAAATTGCGCCGCCGCCGCGGCGCGCGCACGCGGTCTATTCCGGCCGGGGGGTGGCTTCGAACTCGGCGAAGGCGTGTTCGAGGCGCCATTGCTGACGCGCTTTGGGGCTGTCGGCCAAGAGGCTGAGACACGATTCCCGCCGCGGCCGAGCGCGGCCGAGGTCGTCTTGGCAGGCGAGAGCGGCCTCCTCATAGACGCCCGGATCGCGCCAAAGGCCTGCGCCCTCTAAGAAACTGAACGCCAAGGCGTTGCGCGCGAGGTCCTTCAGCTCGCCATAACTGAGGTCATAGGCTTGCGTCGCGCGGCGGTACTCGCCCGTCAAGCTGGTGCGCAGCACGCCCTCATCGTCGGTGGAGATGGTCACCGGCACGCCGGCGCGGCGATAAAACCGGAACGGATATGCGCCTGCGTCGATGCCAAGAATGTGATCAGCGCTGGAGAGGTTCATCTCCACCGCCACGCCCCGTTCGGCCATGACGGCGAGGAGGCCGAGGGCGTCGTGCTCCCAGCCGATTGCCGTGCCGTGGCCAATGCGGCGCGCGCGGCCGATCTCAATGGCTTGGCGAATGTGGTTCTGGAGCGCCCGCGGCGGGACCAGGCCGAGCCGCAGCTCGCCCGCATGCAGGGTGGCGGCGTCCACGCCCGCGCGATCTTGGGCGTACGCGATCATGCGCATGTGGCGCTCATAGTCGCGCCGGGCGATGGGATGATCTTCAGGCGCGGCGATGGTGAGCCCGACAATGCGCTCATCCGCCTGGACCAGCTCGGCGGCGAGCAGCGTGCGCGCGAACACAATCTCCGGCGGCAGCGTGCGCAAAACCGTCGCGATGTAGCGCACCGTCACTGCGCATCCCGGATCGGCGTCATCGTCATCCTCAGCCGCGCACTGCAGACGCGCACGGGCCTGAGCCTCCCAGGCGTCGAGGGCGGCTTTCGCCTCGTCGACACACCCGTCGCGCTCCGCCGTCAGCAGCGCGGTCGCAAACACTGTCCAATCCTCGCGCCAGCCGATTTCTTGCGCGCGCGTGACCGCACGATCGCGGCACAAGCCAATCATTTGCTCCGTGTACCAGGTGTTCTGTTGAGCCAGTCGCGCCCGCACTTCCGCTAAGCGGTCGCCATACCGGCCGTCGCGGGCGCGAAAACGGTAAAAGCTGCGGAAGAACCGGCGATGGCCGCTCACCGCCTCGACGCCGGCGTTGCGCATGGACAACGCGTCGACAAAGGCGTCATAGACGCCTGACTCGCCCAAGGCGTCGCGCGCGAACGGCCGGCCGGCGTCGGCGTCGCATGGCGGGTCGACAATGGCTTGCGCGGTGAGATCCAAGCACAGGCCGTCCTCCACGGCCCAGGCCAACCACGTCTCAGCATAGACCGCGCCGGAGAGGTGGCTGTGCAGATCGCCGCCCTTGGGCATGGCTTGCAAAAACGCGGTGCGGGCGGCGGGCGCGTCGGCGGTGCGCGCAAAATAGGCCGCCGTGCGCGCCACCTCGGCCGGGTTGGATTGCGCGCGCGCGGCAGCGGCCGCCAGCACCGACGCGAGCGCCACGCTGAGGCATGTCAGAACCCAACGAACGCGCCGGTTTCGCGCGACGCCCTTCGAGCGTCGAGAGCTGGTCAGTTTCATGGGTGTCATCGGCGCCCCCCCGCCGGCGCGGCCGAGCCCCGCGCCGCGCGAACGCATAGCGGAACTCCGTTACACGCCCAAGACAGCCGCGGCAGGCGTGTTGCAGTGTCGCGTCATCGGCCCTGCGCGCGTGTTGACCGCTGGATGGACGGCGGATTTGAGGCTAAGTGTGACCGGATGCGGTAATGTGCGCCTTTGGCTTCGGGCCATGGGCGCTGTTGGGGAGGATGTGATGGGCTGGGGCGAAGCGTGGGGCGAGGGGCGCACTTGGGCGGCGGCGGCGTTGGGGCTCGTGGCGTGGATGGTAGCGCCGGCGATCGCGCAACCCGAGCAAGAGCCCGTCACCTTCGCCTCGATCGAGATCGAACCGACGATCGTCAAAGCAGTCCAATTCGCCTTCACGCCCGCGGAATTGGACCGCATGCTCCACGACGCGGGCCAGGACACGCCCTTGCGCTATCGTTTGATCGAGCAATACCGCACGAAAGCGTTTCCCGAGGTCACCACGTTTGCTCTGCACCGCGAAAACGTCACGCGCACCGCCGATGCGGTGCGGTCGTTTCGCGATCAATTGACTGATGTGGAGGGCGTCGATCCCAACCACGTCTTTTTGGTGCTGGAGGGCGGGCTTGGCCAACTGCCCCATGGCGGAGAGCTGGCGGAGGCGGTGTCGCGACGTTCCGGCTTGCAGCCGCGGTTCATCACACCGGAGGACAAAGGCGCATACTTGTTCGATTGGTCTGCGCCCACGCCGCGCCGCCAGCAAGCGGTGTCGATTGACGTCGGCGCTGTGACCACGATCGCCGGCTATCAGCAGGCCGACCGGCCGGTCACGGGCGTGGAGATCATGCCTTATGGCGTGGGCACGATGCTGGAAGCGGTCGTGGAGGCGAATGGCGGCGTCCCGCCGAGCGACATGGCCGAGGCGTTGCGCGAGTTCACGCGCAAGCGCCTGGCGCCCATCGTCTATCGTTCGGGCTTGAGCCATCCGGCGGTGTTGAACCGCCAACGCGTGTATCTCAGCGGCGGCGTTGTGTGGGTGATGGCGGTGATTTTGAAGCCGCAAGAAGCGATGACCGATTGGGTGCCGTTGTCGGTCGGGGACGTCCGGCGTTTTCGTCAAGTGCTGGAGAAACGCGACCCGTTCGATGTGGACGTGTCGGGGATCGCCGACCCGGATGTGCGCGCGCGTGCGGCCGCGGAGCTGGAGTATGCGCGCAACCTCTACACCCGCGATCAGTTGACGGCGGGGGCGTTGCTGCTGGACATGCTCGCCACGCGGTTGGAGTTCGCGCGCCGCGACCGCCTGTTTTTCGCGCGCATCGCCTATGGCGGCTGGCAAGCCCAGCACCTTCTGGTGCGCGCGCGCGAGGTGCTGGAAGCCGAAGGCGTGACCGGCTTTACAAGCCAGACGCTCGGCAATTGACGCGACGGCGCGCGCCCGCTGCGGCGTCGGCGCGCTTATGCGGCCGACGACTTGGCGGTTTTGGCTGCGGCGGTTTTGGCCACGGAGGGGCGTTTTGCAGCGCGCGCCTTGGCGGCCTGGGGCTTGCTCGCGCTCGCTTTCGCGGTCGCTTTCGTGGATTTGGCGGCGCTGGCGCTGGGCTTTGCGGCTTTCGCCGTCGCAGGCTTTGTGGCGACCGTTTTCTTCGCGGCGTTGGCTTTCCCAGCGGCGGCGGCTTTCGTGGTCGCGGCGCGTTTGGTTGCCGGCTTTGTCGCGGCCGCTTTGGCGGTGGTGGTTTTCTTGTCTGTCGTTTTCGTGCGCCCGGTTTTTGCCGAACCAGCTTTCGCAGA
>CAZMSO010000010.1:75877-81344 GCA_964568975.1 uncultured Caulobacterales bacterium
GAACCAGCTTTCGCAGAGGCGGCCTTCGCCGGCCCTGTTTTCGCTTTGGCCTGAGCGGTGACAGAGCGCGCCGCGGCGGCGCGCACGAACTCGCCGCACCATTCAAACTCGCGCACCATCGGGAACGTCCACTGATCATTGATCAGCGCGGGCGGGAAGCGCCGGCAACGCCCGGTGTCGGCGTCCTCCGACAGCTCTTTCATCCATTCCAGCGCGTGGAAATACCGACACCGAACACAGGAGGGAGACTTCGAATTCGCCATATCGACCATCGCTTGCCGTGAGTGAGCGCGCGTGCGTTGCGCGGCCAAGGGAGCGCGGCGCAAGCCTCGCCACGCTAGCGTGGTCATGTTGTCATGGGGTTAGCGGCGGCGCGCGGCGCGTCGCTCAATCGACGAGTTGGTAGCTGACGGTGGTCACGACACGCACGCGCTTGAAGATCTGATCGGATTCCGCAACGCCGGGGATCTCATCGCGTCCAAGGATCACAAACACGCCCTGGCGCGCGTCACGGATGGAACCGAGATTAGCGCCGGCGTCTTCAGCGAATTTCTCCGCCGCTGCGCGGGCTTCACGCGTGGCTTCCTCAATCATGTCGGGTTTGATGTCGTTGAGGCGCGTAAACGCGTAGCTGGGGCCTTGCCAGCCGGTAATCACCACGCCTTGGCGCAGCAACGCGCCGAGCTCGCGGCTGACGGACGCCACGCGGTCGACATTCGCGGAGCGGACATTCACCGGCTGATTGACTAAGAACCGGCCGCCCGTCGGGCGGTTGTCCCCATAGGCGTAAGCGAGGCGATCCTCCAATTGGAGCCGGCCAAGGCTGATTTCGGCCTCGTCAAAGCCTTCGCCCGTCAAAAATGTCCGCACGGTCGCGACATCTGCGTCGAGCTTTTCTTGAACCGCCGTCAGATCATCGCCGCTGGCGGAAATGGTGATGGGCCACACCGCCAAATCCGCAATGACATCGCGCTGCGCCAAGCCTTTGACCGTGACCCGACGATCGGCGGTGCGCGCATCAACAATCGCTTCCGCGAGGAAGCCCGCGCCGAGCGTGAATCCCACGGCCAAAAGAAACAAACCGCCAAGGCCGGCCCACACGCCCACGCCGCCGTCACCGCGTCCCATCGCACCGATCTCCCACTCGCGACGCTGCGCTGCGCCACCGTCACGCGCGCGCCTTTGGTGTCAAAGCCACACGGCCTGCGCGCTAATACCCGCCGGCGGCCCCGTCTTTGCGCATTTCTGACGCCGCGTGGTAAACGCCGGTTTGCGGGTCGCGCCAAATTGCTTGATAGCCGCCGAATCCGCCGTCGCCGTCCCGCACGACATGCCCGCGCGCTTCAAGGCCCGCGCGCGCGGCGGCGGGGATGCCGCTCTCGACATAAATGACGCCGACACCCTCGGCGGCGGCGTCCGTCGGTTCTGAGGAGCCGTCATGGCGCCAGCGCGCGGCGTCGCCCGCTTCTTGGACGTTCATGCCAAAGTCGATGATGTTGGTGATGATCTGCACATGGCCTTGGGGCTGCATCCCACCGCCCATCAAGCCGAAGCTCATCCACGGCGCGCCGTCCTTGGTGATGAAGGCCGGTATGATTGTGTGGAAGGGCCGCTTGCCGGGGGCATAGACGTTGGCGTGGCCGTCCGTGAGGGAGAACAGCTCGCCGCGGTTTTGCAGCATGAAGCCCAAGCCGTCCGGCACGAGCCCCGTGCCCATGCCGCGATAATTCGATTGGATCAGCGACACCATCATGCCGTTCGCGTCCGCGACCGTGAGATAGGTCGTGTCGCCATCCTCAAGGGCGGCGGGATCGCCGGCCGCGATCGTCGTCATGGCGTGGTCCGCCGCGATCAGCGCGCGCCGGGCGTCGGCGTAGGCGTCGCTCACCAGGGCCGCAGTCGGCGGATCATAATAGTCAGGGTCTGCGTAGAACTTCGCGCGGTCTTCAAAGGCCAGGCGTTTGGCCTCCACCATGACATGGAGCGCCTGCGCGGAGGCGAAGCCCATGGCCGCGAGGTCATAGCCTTCAAGGATTTGCAGCATTTGCAGCGCGGCGATCCCCTGACCGTTGGGCGGCAGCTCCCATACGTCATAGCCGCGGTAATTCACCGACACCGGCTCGACCCATGTGGAGGTGTGGGCGGCCATGTCCTCAGCGGTGATGAACCCGCCGACGCGCGCCATATAGGCCTCAAGGACCTCCGCCAGCTCGCCGCCGTAAAACGCTTTGCGCCCGCCGCGTTTGGCCAGGCGGCGGTAGGTTTTTGCGAGGTCGCGATTGCGGAAAAGCTCCCCTTCCACGGGGGCGCGGTCTCCGGGGAAGTAAGTCGCTTTAGCGTTCTCAAACTCCGGCAGCGTCCCGTCTTCGGCGCGGCGGGTGAAGAGCGCGTGGCTGCGGCCCCAATAATAGGCGATGAGCTGCGTGAGGGGAAAACCCTCCTCGGCATACGTGATGGCCGGCTTCAGCACTTTGCGCATCGGCAGCTTTCCGAAGCGGTCATGCAGCTCGAACCAGCCGTCGACAGCGCCTGGGATGGTCACGGAGATGGGATCGCTGGGGTGGATGCGCCCGGCCCACGGGCCCTCATTGGCGGCGGCGCGGCGGCGCACCTCCTCCAGGCTCAAGCCTTGGGGCGAGCGGCCGGAGGCGTTTAAGCCGTGGAGTGTTTTCGTCTCGGGATCCCAGACAATGGCGAACAAATCCCCGCCAATGCCGTTGCCCGTCGGCTCCATAAGACCGAGGGCGGCGTTGGCGGCGATGGCGGCGTCCACCGCGCCGCCGCCTTGTTTGAGAATGTCCAGCGCGATTTGGGTCGCCAGCGGATGGGCGGTCGCGGCCGCGCCGCGGGGCGCGATAACGGGCGAGCGGCTGGCGAAGAAGGCGCCGCTGATACGGTCGCCGGGCGCGGGATCAGCGGGCGCGGCGGCGGCGAAGTCCGTCATGGCGAGGAGGCTCGTCAAAGCGCCCGCGGCCGCACGCAGCGCCGGCGGCCACCGCCACAAGCGGGCGCGGGCGGACGGGGCGGAGGCGGGGCCGACGCGGCGACGGGCGAAGGTGAGCATGACCGTGAAGCAAGCACAATCGCTCACACCACGCCAGTGCAAACGCCGTTGGCGGCGCGGTCCATCGGACGCGCGTGTGTCCGCTGTAGCGGCGCGAGGTCAGTCGCGCTTGCGCCCGCCGCCGAGGATGGATTTCAGCGCGTCCGTGGCGGCGCCGCCCAGTTCGTCGCCGAGTTCATCCGCCAGACGCCCGCCCACTTCTTCATCAATGAGGTCGTCAAGCTCGTCGCGGGCGAAGGCGCTGACCAAGCCTTGCGCCCGCTCACGATCAAGGCCTGTGGCCACATCGCTCCAAGGACCGGAAATGCGGATCGGCACGGGAATGTCGGCTAAATCGTTGCGGGGCGCAGCGACGAGGCGCGGCTCCAGCAACAGATCCACAGTTTGCTCGCCGAGATTCACCTCACCGCCGCCCTCCATTACCACAACAGGGTTGGTGAGGCTGAGATTGGTGGTTGTCGCCACGCCGTCTGCGATGGCGAAGGTTCCCGTCAGCTCCGCAAAGTCGGTGGTTTGGCGCTGGCCGAATCCCCGCACCGACGGCAGACGGCCGTCGAGCACGTCTTCAATCGCCTTCGCGGTTTCATTCAGATTGACGCCGCGGATCTCACCGTCAGTGAACGCGAATGCGCCCTCGCCAGCGAGGCTGTTCATCAGCGACGCCATGGTGCGGGCGTCGCCGCTGGCGGTCAGCCGCAAATCAGCGCGGCCCTCGACACGGCCAAAATTCGCCGCGTCCGCGAGGAGCGGGCCGCCCTGGACGCCGTCGAGCGTGAGATCAACGCCCAGCCGCGGCGCCCCGGCGCTGGAGGCGGTGACGGCGCCGCTGACCACGCCCTCATAGGCGTCGAGATTTTCCAAGGTCGCCGTCATGCGCCCGCCCGCAATGTCGAGGGCCACCGCGCCCGCGCCGAACGCGACCTCGCCGAACCGCACGCCGTCCACCGTGAGATCGAAGTCCACATCCGCAAGAGCGAGCGCCGTGAGATCAATAGGATCGTCCGTCCATGGCGGGATAGCGTCGGGCGCCTCGTCGCCGCCCGGACCGCTCGCCGCTTGCGCGTCGGACGGCGCGGCGGGGGCGTAGGGGGTGACGTCCAGCGTGTTTAAGTCCAACCGCCCGACAATCGCCGGTTTTGCGCCGGCGAGATCAAGACGCACATCGCCGGCGCCGCGCAGCTCGTCAAAGCTCAGCTCAGCGTTCTCAAACGCGGCGCGTTGATTGGCGAAGACGACGCGTCCCTTGATGTCCAGACGCTCGAAGGTCGTGGTCCCCTCGACGGCGCTCGGCGGCAGCTCCGCTTGCGCGAGCGCCGCCAGCCGCCGCAGCGACGGGACCGTCAGCGCCACGTCGCCCGCAAACGCCGGCTCCTCACTTTCTGCAAACGCGCCCTCAGCGGAAAACGTGACAAGATCGCTTTCCAGGCGGATGTCGGCCGGCGTCTCTTCGCCGTCGAAGAAGCGCTTCAACGTGTCCAGCCGCACGGCCAAGCGCATCGGCGCCTCATCGAACGCAAACGACCCGTCGACGCGAAACGGCGCGTCTAAGGCCGGCATCGCCACCGCGACGTTGATGGCGGTGACGGCGTGGTCTGCGCCCGCGGCGGCGTCGCGATAAGTCGCTGCGCCGTCGACCACGCGCACATCGCCAAGCGCGACATTCAGCGGCAGCGAACCCGGCGTGCGGGTGAACGGCGCCGCCGCGCCATAGCGCGTGCGCGGCGCAGCCGCGGCCTCCGCCTCCGGCGCGTCGAACGTCCAGTTGTTCGTCCCGTCGGCTTTCGCCTCCAGGCGCACACGCGGACGCACCAGCACCAGCTCCTGCACCTCGACATTGCGGCCAAGCAAGGGCAACAGCGCGACGCCGACTTTAAGTTCTTCAAGCTCTGCGAACGGCTCATCGCCAAAGCCGTCGGCGTTGGCCACGCGCACGCCTTGGATCGTGGCGCCGAGCCGGGGCACGGCGGTGATTTTAATGTCGCCGTCGATAAGGACGTCCCGACCGAGAGCCTCGCGGCCCTGGGTGGCGACGATGTCGCGCACGGTGTCGCTGGGGATGAGCATGGGCGCGGCGATGACAGCGACGACGAGCAACGCCGCGACTGTGAGCAGAGTCATAAGCAAGGCGCGAAGCATAAGATCACCTGTCGTGCGCGGCGCGGCGGAGCGCGACTGCGTGGCGGGGTTTAGTCGTCATGTCATAGCAGAGGCGCGCGCCTGCAAGCGTGACAGATGTTTAAATTCATCCTCGCCCTGGCGCCATCGCGGACTCCCTTGCGCGCCAGGGCCGGCCTATGTCATGGCTCACGATCGCGGACGAGGCGGCGTCGTCTCGGCTGCGTGGAGGGTGCGCCGCCTTAGCTCAGTTGGTTAGAGCGCTAGATTGTGGATCTAGAGGTCCCC
>CAZMSO010000011.1:0-4301 GCA_964568975.1 uncultured Caulobacterales bacterium
CCCGCCCCTCCTCCCTCCCCCCCACCAGCCCTGGTCATCGCCCGGCGGGCGCCGCGCCGCTGTGGGCCCGCGCCTCCACCGCTGATCCCGACGCGTATCTCGCGGGCGAAGGCGTCACAGGCCAGGCGCATGCGCCCAAGCGCGCGAAGACCCGCCGCCGGCGCGCGCCACAATAAGCGTCGCCCAGCCATCGCGCCGTCGCCGTCCCGCCAAACGCCAGCCCCGGGCGCGATACGCGCCCAACACCGCCCGCTGCTGGCTGAGCAAAAGGCCCGACAGGACCAGCCGCGCGCCCGGCGCGGCCGCGCGCGTGAGCTCAGGCGCTAAGCCGATCAACGGCCCGGCGAGAATGTTGGCGAGGATCAGGTCAAAGCAGCGGCCGCGCACCTGGGGATGGGTGAGGCCGGCGGCGGTGGCGACCGTCACGCGATCAGCGACGCCGTTGAGGCGGGCGTTATCACGCGCCACCGCCGCAGACAGCGGATCAATCTCGGTCGCGGCGACCCGCGCGCGCCAGAGCTTGGCCGCCGCGATGGCGAGGGCGCCGGATCCCGTCCCCACATCGAGCACGCGCGGCGCGGGCGCCGGTCGCGCCGTCTTCGCCAGGGCGTCGAGGGCGAGCAGACAGCCCTGAGTCGTGCCGTGGTGGCCGGTGCCGAAGGCTTGGCCCGCCTCAATAAGGATGTCGATCACCCCGCCGCACGCGGGGGCGTGGTGGCTCCCGCGCACGCGAAAGCGCCCCGCGCGCACGGGCGGCAGGCCGGCGAGGCTCATCGCCACCCAGTCCTGCTCGCTAAGGGGGTGGAGGTGCGTGGCGATGTGGGGATCGTTCAGGCCCGAGGCGGCGCGCAGGCCCGCGACATGGAGGGGCAAGTCCGCGCGATCCTCCAACAACAACTCCAGCCGACGCGTCGGCGCGGGCGCCGCGCTTGGGCTGGTGGCGGGCGCGGCGTCGAACAGCGCAAGCGAGAGCGCCGCCGGCGGGTCCGCCTCGCTCAGGGCTTCCGCGGCGGCGTCGAGGAGGGCGCGCGGCCCTACCGCTTCAAAGCGCCAAAGGCTGGGAGAGGTCATGGACGGATGCGGCCGTTGGGGGGTGGTCGCGCTCTTCCTACGCGGTGGGGGGCGTTCTGTCATGCGCGCGGAGCGGGTGCGCCGCGATCGCAATCCCTGGCGCCAGCATCGCCGGTCGTCGCCGCGCGATGGCGGATGCCCGAGGTGAGACCATGATGAGACGTTCGTTCACGCGCGCTCAAGGAAGCTGTCGATCACTTTCTTGCGGCCGGCTTTGTCAAAGTCGACCGTGAGCTTCGCGCCTTCCGCGAACACCACATGGCCATAGCCGAACTTCATGTGAAACACCCGGTCCCCGAGCGTGAAGGCGGAGGTTTCGGTTTCCTGGGCGATCAGCTTGCCGTCGCCGTCAATCACGGGCGCTCGCGCCTGCGCTTTGTCTTGGGCCGCGCGCAAGCGGCGCATGCCGGGGCTGTCATATGTGTTGGCGAAGACCGGCGGCGTGGCGTCGAGCAAACCGCCGCCATACCCGTGCGCCCCAACGCCGGAGCCTGGGCTCTCATAATAGCCCGTGTCGGACTGGGCCTCGACATGCTCGCTCGGCAGTTCGTCAATGAATCGCGACGGGACCACGGACTGCCAGCGTCCGAAAATCTGACGGTTGGCGGCGAACAGCACCATCGCCCGCTCGCGCGCGCGGGTGAGCCCGACATAAGCAAGCCGGCGCTCCTCCTCCAGCGCGGCGACGCCGCCCTCATCAAGGGCGCGTTTGGAGGGGAACACGTCCTCCTCCCAGCCCGGCAAGAACACTGAGGGGAATTCGAGCCCCTTCGCGGCGTGGAGCGTCATCAGCCACAGCTCATCGCCGGCGTCGGCGCGTTCGCGGTCCGTCGCGAGGGCGACATGCTCCAGATAGCCCTCCAGAGTGTCGTAAGCGCCGATGGATTGCACCAGCTCTTTGAGGCTCTCCAGACGTCCTGCGGCCTGGGGGCTTTTGTCCGCGCGCCACATGGCGGTGTAGCCGCTTTCATCAAGCACCAATTCGGCTAACGCGCCGGGCGTGAGGGAAGACGCCTGGTCGCGCCATCGCTCCATATCCTTCAGCAGGACGCGCAAGGCCGTGCGGGCTTTGCCGCGGATCTCATCCGTCTGCACCAGATTCTCCGCCGCGCGGGTGAGGGAGGTTCCCGCCGCGCGCGCCGCGCGCTGGAGTTTTTGGACGCTGGTGTCGCCGACGCCGCGTTTGGGCGTGTTGACAATGCGCTCAAAGGCCAAGTCGTCGGAGGGTGATTGCACGAGCCGCAAATATGCGTGGGCGTCGCGGATTTCCGCACGCTCATAAAAGCGCGGACCGCCCACCACCTTGTACGGCATGCCCAAGGTCACGAAGCGGTCTTCAAAGGCGCGCATCTGCCAGGCCGCGCGCACAAGGACCGCGCAGTCCGACCGCCGGCGGCCCTCCGCGGCCCAGTGCTCAATCTCGTCGGCCACCAGGCGCGCTTCGGCTTCACCGTCCCACACGCCGCGCACAAGGACTTTGCCGCCGCCGTCAGCCTCCGTCCACAATGTCTTGCCCAAGCGTTCCGCGTTGGCGGCGATCAGGCCGGAGGCGGCGCCCAAAATGGCCGGCGTCGAGCGGTAATTGCGCTCCAAGCGGATCACCTCAGCGCCCGGAAAATCCTTTTCAAAGCGCAGAATGTTGTCCACCTCCGCGCCCCGCCACCCATAAATCGCTTGGTCGTCGTCGCCCACGACGCAAAGGTTTTTCGCGCCGTCGCCGCCAGTGTTTTGCGCCAAGAGCCGCAGCCACAAATACTGGGCGACATTGGTGTCTTGATACTCATCGACCAGCATATAGCGGAAGCGCTTTTGGTAATCGGCGAGCACATCGTGGTGTTCGCGGAAAATCTTGAGGTTGAGCAACAGCAAATCGCCGAAGTCGACGGCGTTCAATGTCCGCAGACGCTCTTGATAAATTCGGTAGAGGTCCGCGCCCCGCCCGTCGGCGAAGGCCCAGCGGTCTTCTTCGGGAACATCCTCAGGCGTTTGGCCGCGGTTCTTCCAGCCATCAATGAGGCTGGCGAGAAAGCGCGGATTCCACCGTTTGTCGTCAATGCCTTCAGCCTGGATCACTTGTTTCAGCAGGCGCAGCTGGTCGTCGACGTCGAGGATGGTGAAGCGCGGTTTCAGCCCGGCAAGCTCCGGGTGCCGACGCAAAATCTGGGCGGCGACGGCGTGGAAAGTGCCGAGCCAAGGCAGCCCCTCGGCCGGCGCGCCCAGCAGCGCGCTGACGCGCTCGCGCATTTCACGGGCGGCTTTGTTCGTGAACGTCACAGCGAGGATTTGCGACGGCCAGGCGCGTCCGGTGGTCAAGATATGCGCGAGGCGGGTCGTCAGCACGCGGGTCTTTCCCGTGCCGGCGCCGGCGAGGACGAGCACCGGCCCGTCCAAGGTTTCCACGGCCCGGCGCTGTTCGCGATTGAGGCCGTCGAGATAAGCCGGCGCAGGGGCGGTGCGCGGCGCACGGGCGCGCGCGCGCGCGCTGATGGAGGACTCTTCGGGGGCGCCGCCGGGGGGGCCTTCGGCGCGGGCGCTGGCGTGGGCGGCGTCCCGCGAGGGGGCGTTTGGTTCAGCGCCGGCGCCGGCGCTCACAACGGAATCGGTCATGGCCGCAGGCTAGCATGGCCTCGGGTCGGTGATGAGCCTGGTCGGCCGGCGCGCGTGTGAATTCCGGCTAGGGCGCGCGCCCGAGCGCGCGCGACAACAGCCACACGCGCACCGCGCTCGCCAGCGAGCGCTCCGGCAAACTGCGCGCCCGCGCGGCGTCGATGTCAGCAATCAGGCGCGCCAGCGGGATGTGCGCGGCGCGCGCTTCATCCTCTAACGCCGCCCAAAACTCGGGCTCCAACGCCAGACTGGTTTTGTGGCCTGAAATCGCGAGGGAACGTTTTACAAGATGCTTACTCATGAGTCGCCCGTCGAGCGGCCGGCGGACGCACCCGAGTCGCGCCGCGATCACTTGTTTCTTCGACTGCAATACGCCCCCCACCGTCGCCTGGGCGACGCCACGACGCAGCGCAATAAGATCAACATGACTCAAGGACAATTACAATATACCTATGCAAGTTATGCGGGAGCAATGTAGGTTAATGCGACGTTAACCTTGACCAAACGGTAACGGGCTGCGCCCAGTACTGTAGCTGAGTACCGTAATCGAGTCGATTTTTACCTGAAGCTGCCATGTGCACCCGAGCGACCTCGCCGTCTGATCTGGGGAACGGCTTGGGCGC
>CAZMSO010000011.1:4401-29303 GCA_964568975.1 uncultured Caulobacterales bacterium
CTGCCATGTGCACCCGAGCGACCTCGCCGTCTGATCTGGGGAACGGCTTGGGCGCATGGCGTTTGGGGTCACTGTGCAGGGGGAGGTGCGCGCCGGCGCCTGACGCGCTGTGGCGCCGGCTGAACGCGGCCCGGGGCGGCCGCTCGGGCGCGACGCGTCCAGCATGGGGCGTCCAGCATGGAGCGTCCAGCATGGGGCGTCCAGCGTGGAGCGTTGGTCGCGATGGGGATCCGCCCGGCGCGCCAGGGCCGGCGGCTCAGCCCGGGGCGATCATCCGCTCGGGCCGCACGACCCGATCAAACGTCGCGGCGTCCACATCCCCAAGGGCTAAGGCCGCGTCGCGCAGGGTGAGGCCCTCGGCGTGGGCTTTCTTCGCGATCGCGGTGGCGCGGTCATAGCCGATCTCCGGCGCCAGCGCCGTCACCAGCATTAGGGAGCGCTCCATCAACTCATGAATGCGCGCCGTGTTCGCCTCCAGCCCCATCACGCACCTGTCTGTGAAACTGCGCGCGGCGTCCGCCAGCAGCCGCACGGATTGCAAGAGCGTGTAGGCCATCATGGGCTTGAACACATTCAGTTCGAAATGCCCGCTGGCGCCGGCGGTCGTGAGGCCGGCGTGAGCGCCGAACACGTGGGCGCACACCATGGTGAGCGCTTCGCACTGGGTTGGGTTGACTTTGCCCGGCATGATCGAGGATCCGGGCTCGTTGGCCGGCAACACAAGTTCGCCCAAACCCGAGCGCGGGCCGGACCCCGCTAAGCGGATGTCGTTGGCGATTTTGAACAACGCGGCGGCGGCGGCGTTCAGCGCGCCATGCACGTGGACATACGCGTCATGGGCCGCAAGCGCCTCGAATTTGTTCGCAGCGCTGACAAACGGCAACCCCGTCATCGTCGCCACATGACCAGCGAACGCTTCAGCGAAGCCCGGCGCGGCGTTGAGCCCCGTGCCGACGGCGGTGCCGCCTTGGGCCAGGGGATAGAGATCGCGCGCGGCGTCGCGGATGCGCCGGATCGCGTTCTCCAGCTGCGCGACATAGCCGGAGAACTCTTGGCCGAGGGTCAGCGGCGTGGCGTCTTGTAGATGCGTGCGGCCGATCTTGATGATGTCAGCGAAAGCGTCGCGCTTCGTCGCCAAAGCGGCGTGGAGATGCTCCAGCGCCGGCGCAAGCCGATGGGTGATCTCCTCCGCGGCGGCGATGTGCATGGCGGTGGGAAAGGTGTCGTTGGAGGATTGGCCCCGATTGACGTGGTCATTGGGGTGGACAGGGTCTTTCGAGCCGATCGCGCCGCCCAACAGCGCAATCGCGCGATTGGCGATCACTTCATTGGCGTTCATGTTCGATTGGGTGCCGGAGCCCGTTTGCCACACCGACAAGGGAAAGTGGGCGTCCAACGCGCCGTCGGCGACGTCTTGGGCGGCTTGGGCGATCGCATCCGCCAAGCGCGGCTCCAGCACGCCAAGGTCTTTGTTCGCCAGGGCCGCGCAGCGCTTCACGACGCCGAGCGCGCGAATCAGCGGCGCGGGCAAGCGTTCATCCCCAATCGGAAAATTAATCAGGGACCGCGCCGTCTGCGCGCCCCAAAGCTTGTCGGCGGGCACCTCTAAGGGGCCGAAGCTGTCGGTTTCCGTGCGCGTGGCGGTCATGGCGCGTCTCCTGGCGTGGTGAAAGCCCTACGACGAGCCGCCCTCGCCGCCCGCCGCCCGCCATCTAGGCAAGCTCGCGGCGAGACACAATCGCGATTGGACGCTGCGCGCCGCCAGCATGCCGGGACTCACACCCATTAAGGGCCGCCGCCGCGCACACAGCCCAGCGGCGGCGCCCGACCTCACGCGGCGAGGGCGGGCGGCGTCATGGCGTGTCCGCCGTTGTGATCGGCGCTGAGCATGCCGGCCAAATCCTCCCGCAAGGCGTCGAACATCGCCGCGCGTGCGTGTTCGCGCACCGCATCCCAGGCCCCCAGGTCCGCGGCGCAGCCGCGGCAGACCGCATGGGGCGTCGCGCCGCCCACATCCGTTAAGGCCAGGCGCGTGTCGCCGCACCGGCCGCACACAATCGACACATCAATCGCGGGCTGTTCCATAAGGGAGATTGTGGGGCGCTGGCTCATGACGGGCTCCATCTCAGACCAGGGAGTGAACTTGACGCGAACAAACCACAAACTGACCCCGATAGCAACGCCTCATAATGAGACAGAGTGGATCGAGGCGACGCGGGTGTGGCGCGGGCGCGGGCGCGTGCGCGCGGCGGCGGAGCCCGGGGGCGTGACCGTGGTCACGGTCGCCGGACTGACCACCCAGGCGCGCGCCTATAAGGCGTTGGTGGGGACGTTTTTTCGCAAGGAGTGGCGCGGGCGTCCCGACGCCGCGGCGCGCTTGGCCGTCGACATCATCATCGAGGCGCACGCGCACAGCCCTGTCCATGATGTGGACAATGTCGCCAAGGCGATCCTCGACGCGCTCACAGGCGCGGTGTTTCGTGACGACAGCCAAGTGTGGCGGCTGGTGGTGGAGCGCCGGCTGTCAGAGCGCGAACGCGTGTGGGTGCGGGTCGCGCCCTGGCCCCCGGCCGCAGCGCCGTGACGGCGCGCCGCCGTCAGGTGGGCTTTTTGCGAAACGCGTCGAGGCTGACGACTTCACCGCCTTCAGTGACGGCGTGGGCGTCGACTGGTTCCGCCTCGCCGCGGGCGCCGGCGTGGTCGTGAGAGGTGTCATGCAACGGTTCAAAGCGCAGCCGAAAGCCGACACTCGGATCGTGGAACTGCGTGATGGCGGAAAAAGGAACCGAAATGTATTTTGGGATGCCGTCAAACTTCAGAGTCACCTCAAAGTCGGTTTCGCCGACTTCCAAGTCCCAGAATTGATGTTCCAACACAATTGTCATGTCGGACGGGTATTTTTCCAAAAGCGCGGAATCGATGTTGACACCGGCCGCTTGGGTCTTGAAGGTGATATAGAAGTGGTGCGCGCCGGGTAAGCCGGAAGTGGCGACCTTTTGCAGTGCGGCGCGCACGACACCACGCAACGCGTCGCGTGCGAGGGTGTCGTATCTCATCAGATCTTGTGCCATACTCACAATCCACACTCAAGCGCGCATGCGCCACAGCCTCGGGGCCGACCGTGTGGGCGCTGCGCTGTCGTCGCGGGCGGCGGCCGGGACACGGCCGCATCATCCGCGGGACATCGACATGCTCGTTCTACCATCTCGGGATAAAGACCGAGTTAGTCAAGCGGGCGCCGACTTGGCCGTCGGGTCGCTTCACCACTAGCAAAGGCCGCACCATCACCTCACGTCTTACCAAGACCTTAAGAAAAAAGCCCCCAAACCATCACGCCCAGACTCGCCAGCGACACAAGCCACACCAGCGAGCGCACGACGGGCACGCCAAGCAAGTACACGGGCAAATAGAATGCGCGCATTAACGCGAACACGAGCGCGCCAAAACCCAGCGCCGCCCGGTCGCCGTCGCCATCAAACACTAAAGCGGCCAACACCAGCGCGAAAAACAGGATGACATTTTCATGAAAATTAGTTTGGGCCCGACGCGCCCGCGCCGCCCAACCCGTTTCCGGCGGCACGTTGTCACGATTGCCCATCGCGCCGAGGGGACCCACCCGCGCCGTCGTCCACAATGCGACAGAAATGTTATGCAACAGCCCGACGACCGCGATGATCAATACCGCGTAGCCCAGGTCTTCCTCCGCTGAAAAGACAGTCGGTATCATAGTGCGTCCATCCCCGAAATTGGCCATGACGCGATTTATGCGCGCCCTTTACTTATCACCGCCGCTTGTCGTGTCCAGAACCACGTCACCCGCCGAAGGCCGCCTTAGGGGGGTGACCGAACACAAACGCGTGTCCGCCGCGGGCTGACGCCGTCCGCGGGCGGAGCCGCGGGGTCTGTTCATGCCTCAGGCGCGCCGGGTGAAGTGGAGGCTTCTGTTGCCAGGCGCCTCCGAGCCCCGCCTAAGCCTGCTAAGAGCCTAGGAGTTAAGAGCGGTCAACCCGCGCTGCCTTACGCAGCGAGAGCGCGACCTTCAGCAAAGTTGTCGTTGGCAACTGTTGCAAATGAGCCTGTAACGGGCCTCACCCGAGCGGAAGCTAACGTCTTTAGCCGTCTGTCGATCCTATTTCGGCCCCATGACACCCCTGCCGCGCTCGCGCTCCGTCGCGGGAGAGGTATGGTGGAGCCGCCGGGTACCGCCCCCGGGTCCAGTCCGGTTATTGCACGCGCCTTTACCGCTATAGTCGGCGAACCGACGCTCGTAATATAATCACCCGCGACGTTGATGGGAAGATAATCCATCCCCGCGTCCGGCGGCGCCTGGGGATGGCGGCGCTCCGCCAGGCGGTCACCGCGGCGGCAAGTGCGCCGCGAAGAAGCGCGCGGCGTTTCCCCCCATCACCTTCGCCACCGCCGTGGGCGCGAGCCCTTCGCGCTCTAAGGCGGCCGTCAGGGCCGGCAAGGCCGCGGCGTCAAAGCGGGTCGTCACGCCGCCGTCAAAGTCTGATCCGAGCGCGACATGGTCTTCGCCCACCAGGCGCACGCCATAGGCGATCGCGCGTGCGATTCCCGCCGGCGACGGCTCACACACCGCCTGCGCCCAAAAGCCGACGCCGATCAGCCCGCCAGCGGCGGCGATCTCAGCCATCACCGCGTCGGGGAGATTGCGCGGCGTGTCGCACGCGCCCTGAAAGCCCGTGTGCGAAATCATGACGGGGCGGCGCGCCACGTCCAGGACGTCGGCCACGAGCGTCGGGGAGGCGTGGGCTAAATCGATGATCGCGCCGAGAGCCTCAAGGCGGGCGACCACCTCGCGGCCGAAGGGGGTCAAACCGCCGCCTTCACGCCCGTGCAACGACCCGCCCACGCGATTGTCGAAAAAATGCGTGAGCCCCATCACCCGATAGCCGTCCTCAAACAACACCTCGATATGCTCAGCCTCACCCTCCAAAGCGTGCAGCCCCTCCAGCGCCAAGACCGCCCCGATGCGCCGCTCGGATCGGGCGTGGGCGGCGCGCACGCGCGCAAGGTCGGCTTGTGAGCGCACGAGCGTGAGCGTGTCTGAGCCCGCCGCGGCGGTCCGCAACATGCGGGCCTGGTGGCGCGCGCGCGCCAGCGGGCTCGTCCATGTGCGCGGCGGCTGCATCTGGGCGACGGCGAGGAGGCTCAACGGATCGAGCCCATCGCTCGGCGGCGCGTCGTCGCGGGGCAGCTGAGTCACGGCCGCAAACACTTGCAGGCTGACGCCGCCTTCCAGGAGGCGCGGCGCGTCGGCGTGACCGCGCCGGTTGCGCGCCAGGAGCGGGCGCTTCCAGAGCAATGTGTCGGCGTGTAAATCCGCCACGAAGAGCGCCTTGTGGCGCGCGAGCAGAGCAGGGTCGCGGGGGCGCGCGATCGCCTGCTCGACCCGGTTGTGCGCGCTCTCCAGCGCCGCCGGCGCCAGGGCGAACAGCGCCGCGGCCCCCGCTAAAAACGACGCCGCAAACAACGCCGCGCCCACACCTGCGACCCTCACACGTCCCCTCCCATGGCTGCGGATGCGACCCTAGCCTACTTTCGCGCCGCCGTGAGCGCTTTCCCACCGGGGCGGCGGCGGCCGGCGCGCGCCGCGAATCGCGCAAGACTTCACTCCCACACCGCGCGCCGGCGTCCACAGCGCGGGCGCCCGGCGCGCATGCGCGATCATCGCTACAGACGCGATCATCGCTACATAAGAGCGGGGCGGGCGGAGGCGAGGGAGCAGGATGCGCGGGTATCTGGATTTGCTGAGCCGGGCGCTTGAGACGGGCGTGCGGCGCGACGACCGCACCGGCGTGGGCTGTGTGTCGCTGTTCGGTGCGCACTTGCGGTTTGACTTAAGCGCCGGGTTTCCGTTGGTGACGACGAAGCGCGTGCACGTCAAAGCGGTCGTGCATGAGCTTTTGTGGTTCCTCGCGGGCGACACCAACATTGCGTATCTGCGCAAGCACGGCGTCTCGATTTGGGACGACTGGGCCGACGAGGCGGGGGATTTGGGCCCGGTCTACGGCAAGCAATGGCGCAGCTGGGCCGCCCCGGACGGGCGTGTGATTGATCAAATGGCGCGCGTCGTGGCTGAGATTAAGCGCAATCCCGACAGCCGCCGGCTTGTGGTGTCGGCCTGGAATCCCGCGGATGTGGACGCTATGGCGTTGCCGCCGTGCCATTGCTTGTTTCAATTCGCCGTGCTGGACGGGCGGTTGTCGTGCCAACTTTATCAGCGGTCCGCGGATCTCTTCTTGGGCGTGCCGTTCAACATTGCGAGCTATTCCTTACTGACGCATATGGTCGCACAAGCGACTGGGCTTGCAGTGGGCGAGTTCATCCACACCTTCGGCGACGCGCATGTCTATCTCAATCACGTCGACCAAGTCCGCACCCAGCTTGCGCGCGAGCCGCGTCCGCTGCCGCGATTGCGCCTCAACCCCGCGGTGACGGATCTTTTCGCGTTCACCTATGACGACATCGCGGTCGAGGATTACAACCCCCACCCCGCCATCAAAGCGCCGGTGGCGGTGTAGGCGCGCGACCCGCGCGTCACACGAGGCGGGGCGGGAGGGGCCAAGGCGGCGCTTTCGACCGCCGGCCGCAATCAGGGCGTCACAAAACTGTGGTGGTTAATGCGTCGTGACTCGCTGAACAGCTGGACGGTCACGCGCCGGTCTGCGGCCTTATTCGACGAAGGGGATCTCTCCATGACCACCGCCCACCGCGTGCGCACGCGTCGCCACCTCCGCAGCGCCGCCGGCGTCATGGCCCTGGCGGCGGCCTTGACCCTCGTCGCGTGCGATGACGATGACGACTCGCGGAATCCGAACGTCAACGCCGCGCCGGTGTTCGCTGGCCCGTTCGCCGTCACGTCCGCAGAGAACGAGACGGCGACGTTTACGCTCGACGTCAGCGATCCCGATGGCGACGCGGTCACGGCGAGCCTTGTGGACGCCGATGATGCGGCCCTGTTCACGTTTGACGCGGGAACGCTTGTGGCGACGTCGGCGGCGCCGTTCGATTTTGAAACGCCGCAGGACCAAGACGGCGACAATGTCTATGAACTCACCTTCAGCGCGACGGATGGCGCGCTGACCACGACCCAGGCCTACACCGTCACGATCGAAGACGTGGTGGAGCCGGTCGTTGCGTCTCTCCAACTCCTTGGGACCTATGAAACGGGCGTGTTTGACGAAGGCGCGGCGGAAATCGTGGCGTTCGATCCCGCTACGGATCGGTTGTTCGTCGTGAATTCCGACAGCGCGACGGTGGATGTCCTCGACATCGCTGATCCGACGACGCCGAGCCTTGTCGACACCATCGAAACGGCGACGCCGGGCTTTGGCGGCGCCAACAGCGTTGCGGCGGCCAACGGCCTCGTGGCGGTGGCGATCGAAGCCGATCCCGCTACGGACCCGGGCCGGCTGGCGTACTACAGCGCGGACACGCTGGAGGAGCTCGCCTCCCTGGAGGTCGGCGCGCTGCCGGACATGGTGACGTTCTCGCCGGACGGCTTGACGGTTTTGGTTGCGAATGAGGGCGAGCCGAACGACGACTACACCATTGATCCCGCCGGATCCGTCAGCATCGGCTTCGTGAGCGGGATCATTGACGGCACGTCCCAGCCGACGGCGATCCTGGACGAGGTGGGCTTCACGGATTTCGACGGCCAAGAAGATGATTTGCGCGCTCAGGGCGTGCGGATCTTCGGGCCCGGCGCGTCAGCGTCGCAGGATTTCGAGCCGGAATTCATCACTGTGTCGGCCGATGGCGCGACCGCATGGGCGATCCTGCAAGAAAACAACGCGCTCGTGGAGATTGACGTCGCGGCCCGCGCGGTGAGCGGCGTCATTCCCCTTGGCCGTAAGGACTTCAGCGCTGAAGGCCATGAGATTGACGCCAGCGACGATGACGGCGTCATCAACATCCAAAACTGGCCGGCCTTCGGTCTGTATCAGCCGGACGCCATCGCCACTTACGCGGTCGACGGCGAAACGTTCATCGTCACCGCCAATGAGGGCGACGCCCGCGATTATGACGGCTTCAGCGAGGAAGCGCGGGTGTCGGATCTTGCGCTTGATCCGACAGCGTTCCCGGACGCTGCGACGCTGCAGCTGGATGAAAATCTCGGCCGTTTGGAAGTCACGACAGTCGACAGCGGCGAAACGGATGTGACGGAGATTGTGTCCTTTGGCGGCCGGTCCTTCTCCATCTGGGCGACGGACGGCACGTTGGTCTATGACTCCGGCAGCGATTTCGAGCGCATCACCTCGGAGCGCTTGCCGGACGACTTCAACAGCACCAATGATGAAAACGACAGCTTCGACAGCCGGTCCGACGCCAAAGGCCCTGAGCCTGAAGGCGTGGCGCTCGGCGCGATCGGGGTCCAAACCTTCGCTTTCATCGGGTTGGAGCGGATCGGCGGGATCATGATTTACGACATCACGGATCCCACGGCGCCGATCTTCAACGATTACGTCAACAATCGCGATTTCTCGGTGGACGTGCTGTCGCCGGACGACAGCCTCAACCCCGCGGCTGGCGATCTCGGGCCGGAAGGTTTGCTGTTCATCGCCGCGGAGGACAGCCCCATTGACGAGCCGCTCCTCGTGGTCGGCAATGAAGTCAGCGGTACGACCTCGATCTTCCGCGTCACGACGGCTGAAGTGGTGATCCAGGACTGATCTGCGCCATCACGCCCCGACACACGCCGGGCGGGCCCCAAGCCCCCCGGCGTTTTTGTATGGCCGGACTTCATCAGCGGAGATCATTCCGCCGCGACCCACGCCGCGGCGCAGCCCTTGGCGAGATCGCGCACCCGCGCGATGTAGCTTTGGCGCTCCGTGGGCGAAATCACGCCGCGGGCGTCGAGCACATTGAAGATGTGCGAGGCTTTCAGCACCCAGTCATAGGCCGCAAGGGGCAGCGCCGGCGCGCCGTCCTCCGGCGCAAGCAGCGCGTGGCATTGCGCCTGCGCGCCAGTGAACCATGCGGCCAGCATCTCCGTGTCGGCGCGTTCGAAGTTGAAGGCTGAGAATTGACGCTCGGCCTCAAGGAACACATCGCCATAGGAGACGCCGGCGCCGTTGAAGTCCAAGTCATAAACATTCTCGACGCCTTGCACATACATGGCCAAGCGCTCCAGCCCGTACGTCAACTCGCCCGAGACCAGATCCACGTCCAAACCGCCCACTTGCTGGAAATACGTGAACTGGCTCACCTCCATGCCGTCGCACCACACCTCCCAGCCCAGGCCCCAGGCGCCGACTGTGGGGTTCTCCCAGTCATCCTCCACAAAGCGCACATCGTGCAGGCGCCGATCGACGCCGATGGCGTCGAGGCTGCCGAGGTAAAGGTCTTGGATGTCCGGCGGGTTCGGCTTCAAGATCACTTGGAACTGATAATAATGCTGCAGCCGATTGGGGTTTTCGCCATAGCGGCCATCCGCCGGCCGGCGCGAAGGCTGGACATAAGCGGCCCGCCAAGGCTTTGGCCCCAACGCCCGCAGCGTGGTCGCCGGATGCAAGGTGCCTGCGCCCACCTCCATGTCATAAGGCTGCAGCAGCACACACCCCTGGCCCGCCCAAAAGCGTTGCAGGCGCAAAATGATCTCTTGAAAACTCGGCGCGCAGCCGCGGGGCTCGGGGGCGGTGTTCAGCATGGGCGTGTTCATGGGGCGCGCGCGCGGCGATGGCAAGCCGCCCCGCCGGGAGGCGTGCGGTAACCTTGAGCCAAGGCGCGGCTGCTACACCCACGATTTCAGCAAGCGTTGAAAGGTGGCGCATGCCCATCGCCGCACCCATCCCTTCCAATGAGTCGGACCGTCTCGCGGCCTTGCACGCGATGGAGGTCCTCGACACGCCGGCGGATCCACGCCTCGACCGCATCACGAAGTTCGCCGCGCAAGTGTTTGAAGCGCCGATCTGCTTGGTGTCGTTCGTCGACTCCGAACGCCAATGGTTTAAGTCGCGCTTTGGTTTGGAGGCGACTGAGACGCCGCGGTGTCTGGCGTTTTGTGCGTACGCGATTTTAGGCGACGACGTGTTCATCGTGCCTGACGCGACGGCGGATCCAAGCTTCGCTGACAGCCCCCTCGTCGTGGGGCCGCCGCACATCCGCACTTATATCGGCGCGCCGTTGATTGACGCCGACGGCCATCGCTTGGGGACGCTGTGTTTGATTTACGACCGCGTGACGCCGTTCAGCGCCGCGCAGGCGGCGCATCTCAAGACGCTGGCGGCTGTGGTGATGGACGGCCTGCGCCTAGTCGAGCGCAATCGTGTGCTGAAGGCGGCCAACAGCGAAATCGAACGCCAACGCCGCTTGTTTGAAGCGGTCGAGGATTTGGCCCATGTCGGCGGGTGGCGCTATGACGTGTCCACAGACGTCGTGACATGGTCGCGGGAAGTGTACGCCATCAAAGAGGCGGATCCCAACGTCACGCCGAATTACGAGTTCGCGCTCAGTTTTTATCCGCCGCAGGCCCGCACTGTGTTGACGGAGGCCGTCGCGGCGGCGGTGACGGAGGCGAAGCCTTACACTCTCGAATTGCCGCTGGTCACCGCTTCCGGCCGCCATTTGTGGATCCATGCGCTCGGCCGCCCAATTGTCGAGGACGGCGTCGTGACGGAGCTGGTCGGCGCGTTTCAGGACATTACCGAGCGCCGCGCCTTCGAAGATGAGCTGCGGCGACGGCGCGAAGAGGCGGAAGCGGCGAACAAAGCCAAGTCGCGCTTCTTGGCCGCGATGAGCCATGAAATTCGCACGCCCATTAATGCGATCACTGGCATGGCGACGGCGCTGCTGCGCGATGATTTGCCGCCAAAGCACCGCGACCATGTCAACGTCATCAATGACGCCAGCCGCGTTTTGGAGTATTTGCTCAACGATATTCTTGACCTCAGCAAGGCTGAGGCTGGGCAAATTGATATTGAGCATGTCGTGTTTTCGCTTGCAGACCTTATCCGTTCCCTTGAGTCCGTTTTTGCGTTGAAAGCGAGGGACAAAGGCCTCGCTTTCACAGTGACGTGTGAGGACGCGTTGGATGGCGTGTTTGTCGGCGATCCAACCCGCTTGCATCAGGTCTTTGCGAATCTGATCTCGAACGCGTTGAAATTCACGGACGCCGGTCGCGTCGATGTCGCGGTTCACATCAAGCCGACGGGCCAAGCGGGCGTTTTTGATCTCGTGGGCGTCGTGCGCGACACTGGCCCTGGCGTCCCGGCCGAGGCCCAAGAGCGTATTTTCGACGATTTCGCCCAGGAGGATGTGACCGTTCATCGCCGCCATGGCGGAACCGGCTTGGGGCTGTCGATCAGCCGCAGCTTGTGTCAGCTGATGGGCGGCGACATCACGTTGGACAGCACTGTCGGCGTCGGCTCGACCTTCACCTTTACAGCGCGTGTGCGCGCGGCGCAGGAGGCTGACGGCGCCGTCGCGGCGTCATGGCGCGCGCCCGTCAGCGCATCCGGCGAGGAGGGGTCAGGCGGCGCAGGCTCAGGCGGCGAGGCCGATGGCGCGCGTCCGGCCGAGGCCCACGGCGGCGAGTCACCCGAGGCGTCTGGAGACGCCGCGGATGGCGAGGCGGCGGTGCGCGTGCTCGTGGCCGAGGATAACGCCAACAATCGTGCGGTGTTCAGCGCGCTTCTCGAGCCCTTTGAGCTCGACTTGCGCTTCGTCGCAAATGGGCGTGAGGCCGTCGACGCCTGGGCTCAAGGCGACATCGACGTCATTTTGATGGATGTGCAGATGCCTGTGATGTGCGGCGTGGAGGCGACGCGCGAAATCCGCCGGCGCGAGGATGACGCCGGCCTCGCCCGCACGCCGATCATCGCTGTGACGGCCAATGTTATGAAGCACCAGCTCAATGAATATGCTGAAGCCGGCATGGATTGCTGCGTCGGCAAGCCGATCCGCTTGGCCGAGTTGATCGAGGCCATCAACGCTGTGGCGACCGATGATGGCGCGGACGCGTCAGGCGACGCCGCGCGCGCTTAACGGGGGACGCCGCTGCCGGAGCCGCGCCGCCAGCGCGCTAAAAGCTGCGGCCGAAGGCGAGGCCGAAGACAATGGAATCCTCGTCCGTGATGTCATAATGAAGCTGCGGCGAGACGGTGAAACGCCCGCCGAGTTCAATCTCATAAAGCGCGCCGATCCGACCGACGGGCTCGGCGCGGTCGTCGAGGAACTCCACGCCTGGGCCGACTTGCGCAGCCAGGCCGCGCCACAGATGGATGTCGGCCACCGCCAGGAGGGTCGTGGCGTCCACCTCGCCAAAGGCGTGCTCGACCACGCCGCCGACGCCGAGGCGACGGGTGATGCGGTACTCATAATCGCCGCCGATCGTGAAGCCGGTTTCCTCCTCGGCCCGCACGCGCGTGCCGCCCACCAGAAAAGACACATGGTGCGGCGAGCCCGGGTGATGCGTGATCCCGCCCGGCCTCGCGGCCCCGCCGGCGTCGTGGCGGCGGCCATGCTCGGTCTGTGCTGACGCGCTCGTCGCGCCGGTCGCGCTGAACAGCAGCGCCAAGGCGGCCGCCCCCGTGACGTCGAACCGTTTCATGGGCGTGTCCCTCATGCTGTGGCGGCGCTATGGTGTAGCTGATCTTTCTTAACAAGGCGACCGGCGGCGACACCTCAGATGCAGCGTCCGCGTGCGTTAAGCTCCGCCGGTGAACACTGCGCCCACGCGGCGGACAAAAGCGACGAGGTCCTCGCGGCGGAACACGCTCAGCAAGATGACGCCGAACGCCAAGTTCGTCACCGCCGCCACAAACAACAGGCCGCCGTCTTCATTGGGGTCGAGGCCAAGCGGCGTCAGAGTGTGGAAGCTCACCGCCCCGATCATCACCAACACGCCCGCTAAAGCGCCCATCGCTTGCAAATGCCGCAAGCCCGGGATCAGGCCGAGCACGAGCAGCGCGGCCGCCAGCGCTTCAATCGAGCCAATGACATATTGGGAAAACAGCCCCGATTGGGCGAACAGCCCGGGCGCGCCGAGGCTCGCCGCCCAGGCGTCCAGCTTGCCGAAGATTGTTTGAGTGTTGGGGTGGTTAGTGAATTTAAACCGCAAGCTGTCGATGAAGATGATCGCGATGAACACCGCCATCGCGTGAGGAATAAGTGTGACAATCCGGGCCATATCCCGCCTCCGCCGCTGTGGTTTTCTGCTGCTGGTCTAGCCTTATCCCAAGCTGCTGACACATCACGCCTTTTCACGACGTGGCGGGCGGCGGCGCGATGGCGGCGCCGCGCCTGTGATGCGCCGTGAGGCGGCCGGGCTGTGGGCGCTGGCTTTCGCACTAAATGGAACGATCGCTCTAAATTAGGCTGGCGGCGCGTATGGCGGTGGGTTATAGATAGAGCGTTCGTTCTAATAAGTGGCGGCCGGCATGGATGACGCGTACGCGACGCAATCAGAGCGCCCAGAGCGCCCAGAGCGCCCAGAGCCGATGACCGCGGCGCCGGCGTCGGGATCGGGATCGGGATCGGGATCGGGATCGGGGTCGGCGTCGGGGTCGGCGTCGGCGTCGGCGTCGGCGTCGGCGTCGGCGTCGGCGTCGGGGTCGGGGTCGGCGTCGGGCGGGCAAGCCGCGGGCGAGGTTGGATCTGAGGGCGACGGGTCTGCGGCCGCGCCGTCGGATTCCGGTCTGCGGCGGCGCACCGCGCGCGGGCGCATCAGCCGCGACCGGATCATTGACGCGACGCTCGTTCTGTTGTCGGAGGGGGGCTATCCCGCACTGTCGATTGCGGCGGTGTGCGCGCGCGCCGGCGTTTCGACGGCCTCGCTCTATCACCATTTCGGCGACAAAGCGGGGCTGATCTCCGCGACCCTCGACCACGCCATCACAGAAGGGGCGCGGCGGTTCGTGGCCGAAGTCGCCCACCAAGACCGGCCGTTGGATCAAGTGCGTGCGCTTATGGCCGCCACCCGCGCGGTGGCGCGCGATCGCGTGACGGACCCGATCGCTGCGCTGGCCGCGATTGCTGAAGCGACCAGCGATGCGCCAGAGCTCGTGGATGTGGTCGTGCAAGCGCGGCGGCGATCTTGGGATGTGGTCGCGGCTGAGGTCAGCGAACTGTTTGAAGTCGATAACGCGATGCCGATGGTCCATCTGTATTACGCATTCACGACCGCCATCGCCCATGTGGCGCGCACCTCCCGCGCCACGGACGACGCGAAACGCATGTTCGCGCATTTTGAATCCGTGATGCTGATCGTGGTGGCGGCGATCCGCCCCGCCTGGCTGAGCGACGCGCCCTTCGCGGCGGCGGTCGCGGAGGCTGGACGCGCGCTGGGCGCGCGCGCTGCGTCTGACATGCCTGAGTGTGAACCCGGAGACACGCCATGACCGCCGCCACCCTCGACGCTCGCTGTCCGCTGCCGGTGACCCCGGAGGATTTGCGCCCCGACCCCCACGCCGCCTTCGCACGCTTGCGGCCTCAGGCCGGCCTCCTTGACATGGCGGGGGGGTATTTGATGGCGATCCGCCACCATGACGTGGAGCGGCTGATGACGGATCCGGCCACGCGCCAGATCGAAACGGAGCCTTTGGAGCTGCGCGGCGTCACCAGCGGCGCGCTGCACGATTTTTACGCCAACAGCATGCTGGTTTCTAACGAGCCGGAGCACAAACGACGCCGCGCGCCCGCCGCGCGTACTTTCGCGTTTAAGCTCATTGAGGCCTGGCGGCCGCGAATCCGCGCGCTCGTTCTTGAGCTGATCGACAACCAAATCGGGGCTCAAACGAAAGCCGACGCGCGCGACGGATTTGACTTCACCGCCGCGATCGCTGCGCCCTTGCCCTCGCGGTTGATTGCCGAAATCCTCGGCGCGCCGACGCAAGACGCGCCGCGTTTCGCGCGCATGGTCTACACCATGACGCGGGGTTTAGGCGGGTTTCGCGACGCCCAGTTTCCCGAAATCGAGCAGGCGGCTCAGGATTTGACGGCTTATGTCGCTGACTTGCTGGCGGCGCGGCGCGCAGACCCGCGCGATGATTTCCTTACGGATTACACGCGCAGCGTCGAGGAGGCCGGCCTCCTGTCGGACAAAGAGATGCTCGCCCAAATCGTAACGCTGATCATCGGCGGCAGCGACACCACGCGCTTCACTCTGACAGCGATGATCGACCTGTTGTTGCGCCATCGCGACCAGTGGGAGGCGGTGTGCGCGGATCCGACGCTGGCGGCGGGCGCAGTGCGCGAGGCCTTGCGGTATGAGCCCGCTATCGGCTCGCTTGGGCGTGTGGCGACGGGGCCGCTGGCGATTGACGGCGTCGTGGTGGAGACGGGCGCTGTGTTGGTGTTGTCGCTGTTGTCGGCGCAACGGGATGCGGCCGTTTACGCCGATCCCCACCGCTTTGATATTCGCCGCACGGACCATCCGCGCTGGAGTGTGACGTTTGGCGGCGGCGCGCATCGGTGTTTGGGCGAGGCGCTTGCGCGCGCGGAGTTGGAGGAGGCGCTGCTTGCGCTGTGCGAACGCGCCCCGGATCTCGAGGCCGTGGGCGCGCCGGTGGTCGTGAAGGGCCACACCGGCATTCGCGGGATCAGTCCGCTGTTTGTGCGGGACCGCGGCTAAAGCCCGTAGCGGCTCCACAGCGCGCGCGCTTCCACGGCGTCGAGCGCCGCGCGCGCGACCGCGTCTGCGCCGCCATTGAGGAGCCGTTGGACGAGCGGGACCCGGCTCGGGGCCACCGGCTTAATGCACACGGTGTCGCCGAACTTCTGGCGCAACACGGTGCGCGCATCGCCAATGCCGTCGATCAGGCCGAGGCGCATGGCGTCGAGGCCGGTCCAGACGTCGCCTTCAAACAATTCTGTGTCGTCATCAAGCTTCAATCCCCGGCGCTGTTGCACCAGGGCGATGAAGCTCTCATGGATGCGGTTTTGGATGTGGGCGACAAAGTCGCGGTCATCCTCGGAAAGCGGGCGAAACGGATCCAAGCGGACTTTGTTTTTGCCCGCCGTGAACACTCGCCGCTCCAGACCTAATTTCACAAGGGCCTCATGGGCGCCGAAGCCGGCCCCGACCACGCCGATGGAACCGAGAATCGAGCTTTCATCAGCGAAAATCTCATCGCCGGCGCACGCGATCATGTAGCCGCCGGAGGCCGCTACATCCTCGCAAAACACAAACACCGACACCTCATGCTCCTCCGCCAGGGCGCGGATGCGGTCGTGGATCAGGCGCGATTGCACCGGCGAGCCGCCGGGCGAGTTCACCACAATCGCCACCGCCGCGGCCGCGGGCGTGCGGAACGCGCGCTCCAGCGCCGTCTCGACCGAGGCCAGGCTCAGCCCACGCCCAAAGCGGCCGCCGCGACCGATCTCACCCTCCAGACGCACCAGCGGCGTCAAGGGTTTGGGGTCGGGCAGAAAGGGCAGTGTGCGGCGGAAAAAGCGTGCGGGCATAAGCGTCAACCTACGCCCCCAGTCCATCGGCACAAGAGTTTAAGGCCGCGTGAATCTGTTGCGGCGCACGAGGCCGGCCGTCATCGCGACCGGCGTTTGGGCTCTGTCGCGGCCTGGCCTGCAAACAGCGCCGGGCGCGCCTCGCCGGCCAAAATGGCCGCCGCCTCGGGCGTTGCAGCGCCGTCATCGTCGTGCAGAACGAGCGGCGCCAGAAGGCTCATGGGCGTGCGCACGCCCTTGCGCGCGGCCACCAGCACGCGCCGCGCCGGGGCGTTGCGGCGCGGATGGATCGGCAGAACCCGCACGCCGCCGGCGGCGCACGCACACGCCGCCAAAACGGCGTCCAAGCGATCCGCGCGATGGATCAGGCTCACCCAGCCGCGGCTTTTCACACGCGCCAGCGCCGCCGCGATCCACGCCTCAACGCCGACGTCGCGGGCGTCGGCGACGAAGGCGCGCCGCCGCACGGGATCTGCAGGCGCGCGCGCAGCCCCGGCGTCGTCGAGATAAGGCGGGTTGAAAAAGACGTGATCGAAGCGCTCGCGATCAGCGCCCGCCGGCGCTAAGGCGTCGGCTGTGCGCACTGACACATCCAGGCCGTTGGCGCGTGCGTTCTCGCGGGCGAGGGCGGCGAGGGCGGGTTCGCGCTCCAGAGCCTCGAAGCCGGCGTGTGGGTTGTGACGCGCGGCGATGAGCACCGCGGCTCCAGCGCCGCAGCCCAACTCAAGCGCGCGCGCCCCGCGGGTGGCGACAATCGCAGCGCCCAGCAGAACGGAATCGACCGCCGCGCGATAGCCCGTGGTCAATTGGCGCAGCCGCACCGCCCCGTTGAGAATCTGATCGTCCGTGGAGGCGGCCTGCGGCGCGGCGTCTGGAGCCGCGCGCTGTGGGGAGGGATCAGGGATCAAAGGCGCCCGCCTCGCTCAAAAGACGCCGGGCGTGCTCGGCGTCCGCTTCCGGCACGGCGAGGCGGCGCGGGATGGCGCTGATCGACCCTTCCACGGCGCTGGCGTGGACGTCCAAAACCACCGGCTCAAGCCCGGCGCCGCGCAACAGCGCCTCCGCCCAACTCAGGCGCACCGCGTCATTGGTGCGCAACACGTCAATCATCGGTGTGTCTGTCTCCCGTGTGATCCCCGCGTGGGCGGACGCGAGGCCGGCCGTGCGACGTTGCGCACGACGCTCGCGCCTTGCCGGGCCTGCCGCTGGTTCCTATTGTCGCGCGCATTATGTCCCGCGATACGTTGTGTGTCGCTGCGCCTGAGGATCCGTGTGAACTCTCCCGTTTCGGTCGACACCCAGGAAGACGCGTCTGCGCCGTTGAACCGCCTCCTGGGTTTGGTCTCCCAGGATATGGCTGAGGTCAATCGGGTCATTCTTGATCGGATGCAGAGCTCTGTCGGGATGATCCCCAATTTGGCGGATTACTTGATGAGCGCTGGCGGCAAGCGCGTGCGGCCGATGCTGACGGTCGCGGCGGCGCGGATGCTGGGCTATCAAGGCGGCGATCACGTGAAACTCGCTGCGACCGTGGAGTTTATCCACACCGCGACGTTGCTGCATGACGACGTCGTGGACGGCAGTGAACTGCGCCGCGGCCAAGCCGCGGCCAACCGGGTGTGGAGCAACGCGGCCAGCGTGCTCGTCGGGGACTTCCTGTTTGCGCGGGCGTTCAACCTCATGGTGGAGACGAACTCTCTGCGGGTGTTGGACATCTTGGCCTCAGCCTCCAGCGTGATCGCTGAGGGCGAGGTGCGGCAATTGGCGGCGGCGAACGACATCGCGCTCGGCCGCGAGGATTACCACGCCATCATTGAAGCGAAGACGGCGGCGCTGTTTGCGGCGGCGACCCAAGTCGCGGCGGTGATCGCGCAGGCCCCTGCGGAGGTGGAGGAGCGGCTTTTCCGCTATGGGCGCGAGCTGGGCATGGCGTTTCAGCTGGTGGACGACGCGCTTGATTATGGCGGGTCCCAGGCGCGCTTGGGCAAAGCCGTGGGCGATGACTTCCGCGAAGGCAAAATGACGATGCCGGTGGTGTTGGCGGTGGCCGCCGGCGATAGCGAGGAGCGGCGGTTTTGGGCGCGCGTCATTGAGGCCGGCGACCAACAAGACGGGGATTTGGAGCGCGCGATTGCGATTTTGGGTCGTCATGGCGCGCTTGAGGCGACGGCGGAAGCCGCGCGCCGGCACGCCCATACGGCTCAGGACGCGCTCGCGGGCTTTCCGCCGGGCCCTTACCGTGACGCGCTGATCAATCTGGCTGATTTCGTCGTGACCCGCGCTCATTGAGGGCTGTGTGCTTGGCCGCAAGGCTGGGCGCGGAGGGTCCTAAGGGCGGCGCCGCGCCAGTGGCGATGGGCGCGGGGCGCAGACTTGGGCCGCCGAAGGCCGGCGCGCGGCTCGGCGCGGGGTGGGGGGCGCGCTGAATGAGCGCGCTTGCGCCCGCCACCCCGGCCATCAATGCGAGGATCGGCCCGCCGGCGTCGAGGCCGCCGGCGCGCGCCGCCGCCGCCGCTAAGACGCCGACCACCAGCATTTGGCCCCACACATGGGCGGCGACCGCGGGGTGGGTCCACCCGGCGCGCAGACGCCGCTGATAGGCGTGGTCGCGATGACCTTCATGCAACGGCGCGCCGCGGCGGGCCCGCCCCGCCAGCGTCAAAAGCACGTCCGCCAACAGCGGCGCAATCAGCAGGGGGGCGAGGTAGACGCCGCCCGCCGGCGCGGCGTGGGCGTAAAGCAGCGCTAAGCCGGCGAAGAGCCCGCCCGCAAAAATCGCCCCGACATCACCGAGAAAAACCCGCGCCCGCTTGCGCGCGTTCCAAGGCAGAAAGCCGCTAAGCCCGCCCGCCAACGCCAGCGCGCCGAGCGCTGCGACGTCAGCGCCCGCCATGAGCGCGCAGGCCGCCAAAGCCGCCGCCGCGATCGCCATCGCGCCGCCGATTAAGCCGTTCGCGCCGTCCATAAAATTGACCGCGTTGATGACAGTGAACACCCACAGGCTTGAGCCCGCCAGCGCGAGCATCGGCGGCAGGCTCACCCCCGCGCCGTCACGCCAGGGCAAGCTGTCGATCGGCCCTGCGGCCAGCGCCATGGCCACGCTCAACAGCGTCAGCAAGCAAAACTTCGCGGGCGCGGCGATCTCCAACCAATCGTCCACCGCCCCCAGCAGCGCAATCAGCCCCGCAATCGCCACAACGCTGGCCAGGCGCGCGCTCTGAGCGCCGCCGGCGCCGGGCTCCATCACAGTGGCGGCGACCAGCGCCGCGCCCACGCCGCAGGCGACGCCAAGCCCGCCGCCCACGGGCGTCGGTCGACTATGGCTTGAGCGTCCGTTGGGGATTTGCACCGGTCCGCTGGCGGCGGCGAGGCCCGCCCCGCCATAAGCCACGACAGCGGCGACAAGGCTTGCAACGATCAAGAGCGTCATGGCGTTTTGTCCTCAGCCCTCTGTCGTCGCGTCCATCACGTCGAGCCTGATCAGCGCGAGGCCGGCGCGTCGGCCTGAGCCATGGGGCTGATCACCCATTCGTCGGACCGCGTCCTAGCCTAAACTGAGTCAACGGCGCGCTAACAACCCCGCAGGACGCCGGCGCGCGCCCACCATGTCGGTTTCGCGTGCACAATGGCGCGCGCCGCCGCCTCGGCGTCTTGGATCGCGCCAAAAAGCGCAAACACTGTGGCGCCGGAGCCGCTCATGCGCGCCAAGTGTGCGCCTGGCGCGGCCGCCGCGAGCGCGAGCGCGTCCGCGATGGCGGGCTGAACGGCGCTGGCGGCCGCCGTCAAGTCGTTGCCCGTGGCGGCGATGTAGGCGAGCGCCTGCTGCGGGTTCGTGGTCGCTGGGGGCGGCGCGTCGACCGCGGAGACGGGCGATCCTGCCTCGCGATAGGCTTGAAAGACCGCCGGCGTCGGGGCGGGCGCGCGGGGGTTCACCAGAACGACCGGTAGATCCGGCCATGACGCCAGCCGGGTGATCGTCTCGCCGACGCCTTGCATGCGCAAAGGAACGCTGTGGATGCAGGCCGGCACGTCCGCGCCGAGGGCGAGTCCCATCGCCGCCAACTGATCGCGCGACAGGGCGAGCCCATACGCGCGGTTCACCATCCGCAGCGTCGCCGCCGCGTCCGCCGTGCCGCCGCCGATCCCCGCCGCGATCGGCAGCTCTTTGCGCAAGGCGAACGCGGCCTCAGCGATGCGCGCGTCCCGCGCCGCGAGCAGCCGCGCCGCGTCGGCAATGGAGAGGCTGGCGCCGGCGCTGAGCTCCGCTTTCAGGGCGTCGGCGAAGGTCCCGGTCACGCGGATCGGCGTCGCGGGGGCGGGCGCGGCGTCGACCGCAGGAGCGAGGAGGCTGACGTCGTCTCCGAAATCGGTGAACCCGACAAGGCTGTCGAGGAGGTGATAGCCGTCCGCGCGGCGCCCGACGATCCGCAGGCTGAGATTGACCTTCGCCGGCGCGGGCTCTGTGTCTAGGACATGGTGCGGCGCTGCAGTCGCGTCTGGGGCCGCAGGCGCGGCCGACCTGCTCGCCGGATCCGTCATTGTGCGCGCCTCCCGCGGCCACCGCCGTTCGGTTTGTGAGCGCAGCGCCGGCTATGGTCTGGCGGCCACGTGTTCCGTTTCCGGCGGCAGGCCTTGCGCCAGCTTGCGCTCCACGCGCTGGGTCATCTCAGCATCCGGCTCCAGGCTCAAGACGCGAGTCCACTGGAAATTCGCCTCTAAGCGTCGGCCCACACGCCAATACGCGTCGCCGAGATGGTCATTAATCAGGGGATCATGGGGCGACAACTGAACGGCGGTTTCTAAGGACCGCACGGCGGCGTCGTAATCACCCAAGCGAAAATACGCCCAGCCGAGGCTGTCGATGATGTGACCGGCGTCGGGACGTAAGTCCGCCGCGCGGCGGATCATCGTGAACGCGCGCTCGACATGCTCGCCGCGGTCGACCCAGCTGTAGCCGAGATGATTGAGCACCGTCGGGTTGTCCGGCGCGCGGGCGAGGGCTTCTAGAAAATCGCTCTCCGCGGCGCGCCAATCGCCCATGCGCTCACGGATCGCGCCGCGGGCGTAATAGGCGATCCACAAATCGCCTTCATCGGCGTGTTGGGGATCAGGGCGCGTTTGAGCGTGCGTCGGGGGGCCGAGCGCTTCGCCCTCAGCGGCGGCGGGCGCTGGACCGGCGGCGGTGTCGATCAAGCTTGTGTAGACTGCTTCGGCGTCTTCAGGACGCTCCGCGGCGGCGTAGAGATCACCGAGGGAAAGCCGCACACGCCGGTCGCCGTCCTCCAGCCCCGCCTCCATAACGGAGATGGCGTCATCAAGCCGATCCATGCGCGCCAGCGTCCAGGCCCGCGAAATCCGCAGCGCCGCGTCATAGCCGCCGCCCCGGCGCAAAGGAACCTCAAGGGACGCGACTTTCAACGCCTCCTCGTCCCGGCCGGCGCGCGCGAGAGACTCGCTCAAAAACACGCGCGCGGCGACGTTTGAATCATCAATCGCCAGCGCAAGCCGCAAATACAAAAGCGCCAAATCCGGATAAGGCTGGGACGCGACCGCCGCCGCCGGCGTGAACACCGCCAAAGACGCGCCTTGGGCCGGCGTGGCCGCCAGCGGGCGCGCCGGCGCGCCGCGCTCTAACCGCGCGATCCCGCCCAACGCGGCGGGGTCTTGGGGATCCTCCACCAGGCGCGCGGCGTAAAGCTCCAGCGCCGCTTGACGCCGGCCTTGGATTTCCAGAAACCGGCCATAAGCGTCCACAGCCAAGGGCCGCATCGCCCCGCCGGCCAACGCTTTGCGATAGGCGCTTTCGGCAAGGCGCGGCTCGCGCGCGTAATCCAAAATTAAAGCGCGATGCAAGGTCGACAATTGCCCGAGCATAGGCGGCGCGCCGCGCTGATCCAGCGCCGTCATCGCCGCGTCAAAATCGCCCGCGCCCGCGTGCGCCCAGGCGAGGATCATGGCGCCGACCGCGCGATTGAACGGGCCGAGATCGACACCCTCCAACAGGGCGATGGCGCGCTTGTGGCGTCCCTCACGCACGGCCGCGCCCGCAAGCACCAGCCGCGCGAGGCGATCAGCCGGCGACACGTCCAGCGCTTCACGCGCCAGGGCTTCCGCTTCAGCCACATCGCCATTCGACAGCGCGCTGATGAACGCGTTTTCGACCAAAATGGGGTTGTCGCCGGCGCGGCCGATCGCGTCGCGGTAAAACGCGGCCTCCGCCTCGGATTCTTGAATGATGCCAGCGTATTGCGCCGCCAGGAACGAGCCATAAGCGGTCGGCGCCAAGCCGTCGATCACATAGGGGCGCGGCCCAGTCGCGCAGGCGGCGACCGCGACGGCGGTCAGCAAGGCCGCTGAGGACGCAGCCCCCCTCAACACACGTTTCATACCAATAAAGGTCGCCCGTCGCGCTGCAAAAGGCAATCACGGAATCGCCGTTGGGGACGCCGCCCGCGCAGATGATCGCGCGGTTGCGGCGGGACGCCGTTACATATTCGGATAATTGGGCCCGCCGCCCCCCTCCGGCGTCACCCAATTGATGTTCTGATTGGGATCCTTAATGTCGCATGTTTTGCAATGCACGCAGTTCTGCGCATTAATCACGAAGCGGGGCTGATCGCCGCCATTGGTCACCCATTCATACACGCCGGCTGGGCAATACCGGGTCGAGGGTCCGGCGAAGACGTCGTGTTCGCTGGCGCGCTGTAGGTCGAAGTCCGCGACATGCAGGTGGGCCGGCTGGTCTTCTTCATGATTGGTGAATGACATGGAGAGGTTGGTGAGCTTGTCAAAACTCAACACGCCGTCGGGCTTTGGATACTCGATGGGTTTGTGTTTGCTCGCGGGTTCTGTCGACGCGTGATCGGGCTTGCCATGGCTGATGGTGCCAAAGGGCGACCAGCCGCCAAACAGCGTCGTGGCCCACATGTCGATCCCGCCGAGGACCACCCCCAGCGCCGTGCCGAACCGCGACCACAGCGGCTTCACATTGCGCACGCGCTTCAGCTCTTTGCCGACCCAGCCCGTGCGCACCGCTTCCTCATAGGACGTCAGCACATCGTGGCTGCGCCCTTCGCCCAAGGCCGCGACCACCGCCTCGGCCGCGAGCATGCCGCTTTTCATCGCGTTGTGGCTGCCCTTAATGCGCGGCACATTCACCAGCCCCGCGGAGCACCCCATCAGCACGCCGCCGGGAAAGGCCATGGTCGGGATCGACTGATATCCGCCTTCTGTGATGGCGCGCGCGCCATAAGACACCCGCTCGGCCCCGTCGAAAGTCGGCGCAATCAGCTCATGGTGCTTGAACCGCTGAAACTCATCATAGGGCGACACATAGGGGTTCTTATAATTAAGGTGGAGGACAAAACCCACGGCGACGTAATTGTCGCCGAAGTGGTAGAGGAATGAGCCCCCGCCTGTGCTGTTGTCGAGGGGCCAACCAAATGTGTGCTGCACGAAGCCCGGCTTGAAGTGCTCGTCCTTCACTTTCCAGAGCTCTTTCAAACCGATGCCGAATTTCGGGAAGTCCTTACCAGCGTCCAAGTCATAGCGGGCGATTAGGCGCTTGGCGAGGGAGCCGCGCGCGCCTTCGCCAATCAGCGTATAGCGGGCGTGGATCTCCACCCCGGGGGTGAACATCGCGTTGGGCTGGCCGTCTTTGCCGACGCCCATGTCGCCGACTTGCACGCCGCGCACGGCGCCGGCTTCGTCAAACAACAGCTCCGCCGCCGCAAAGCCCGGCAGGACGTCGACGTCCAGCGCTTCGGCCTGCTCCGCCAGCCAGCGGCAGACATTGGCCAGGGAGCCGACATAATTGCCCTTATTGTGCATGAACCCGGGCATAGGCAGCCACGAAATGTCGATGGCGCCGGCCGGCCCGAGGAACAAGAATTTGTCCGTCGTCACTTGCGTGTCCAAAGGCGCGTCATCGCGCTCGCGCCAATCGGGGATGAGCTCATCAAACGCGATGGGATCCATCACGACGCCGGAGAGAATGTGGGCGCCGACCTCTGAGCCTTTCTCCAACACGGCCACAGAGATGTCGGCTGAGACGGCCGCAGCGAGCTGTTTGATGCGGATGGCGGCGCTGAGACCGGCCGGCCCCGCGCCGACGATCACCACATCATACTCCATGGTGTCGCGTTCGATCGGGGGGGTGTCGCCGTCGTGCGCCGCGTCGGTCATAGGGGAAACCTCGTGTGTCAGACGCTGGCCCGGGCGGCGCGCGTGTCGCCAACCGCGCCCTAGGAATGGATCTCTGAGGGATTTAGCATGCATGAGCGACCTGAACAGCGGGTTGGGGCTGTCAGCGGCGCCGCCGCCGGGGACGAAACGTGACGACGCGTGAAAGACGGTTGTGATGGCCTGCGATGAAGCCGCGGCGGGCGGCGATGAGCGCGCGCGCGCTGCGGAGAGCCTCGCGGCTTGGTGGCGCGAGGCGGGCGTCGACCTGCTCGCGCCCGAGGCGGCGCGTG
>CAZMSO010000011.1:29403-56361 GCA_964568975.1 uncultured Caulobacterales bacterium
GGACCCACGACCTCGGGGCCTACGACCTCGGGGCTTACGGCGACGCGTCCCCCCCGGCGCGCCTTCACCGACACCATCACCAGCCGCAAAGCCGCGGGCGCAGGAGCGGGCGAACGCCGCGGCCCTGACGCAAAAGCCGTCATCGCGGACGTCGACCCGGGCGCCGCCGCCGCGCCGGAGGCGGCGGCTTTGGCCGATGTCGCGCGGGCGCGCGCGGCCGCGGCGGCATCGCTTGAGGCGTTGCGCGCGACGCTGGAGTCTTTTGACGACCACCCGCTCCACGCAGCCGCGCGCACCACCGTGTTCGCCCGCGGCGTGGCGGCGGCGCCCGTGATGATTGTCGGTGAAGCGCCGGGGCGCGAGGAGGACGCCCAAGGCCTGCCTTTTGTGGGCCGCTCCGGCAAACTGCTTGACGCCATGTTCGCCACGATCGGCCTCAGCGCGGCGCCCACAGGCTCTGAGCGCGGGCTCTACATCACCAACATCGTCAACTGGCGTCCCCCCGGAAACCGCAATCCAAGCGCGGATGAAATCGCGTTGTGCGAGCCCTTCATCGCGCGCCACATCGCGCTCGCGCGCCCGGCGATCCTGGTGCTGGCGGGCGGTGTGGCGGCCCAGACTCTGTTAGACACCCGCCAGGGCATTATGCGCTTGCGCGGGCGCTGGGCGTCGTACACGCCGCCGGGCGGCGCGGCGATCCCCACGCTGCCCATGCACCATCCGGCGTTCATTCTGCGCCGGCCCATCGCGAAACGCGACGCCTGGGCGGATCTCTTGGCGCTTGAGGCGCGGCTGGCGGAGCTGGACTGATCCGGCGCGGCGGCGGGCGGCGGCGGGCGGCGGCGGGCGGCGGCGCGGTCGGCGCAGCCCCCCTCTCCCCTCTGGAACAAAAAGCAAACATTGCTTGACGCCGGCCTGAGGCGGTGCTACGAACAAATTATGAACAACGACGCGCCTCCTCCACTGCGAAACCGCGGCCGCGGCGCGCGATCGAACCGGGGGTCGCGGTATGAGCCGGTCGACCGGGCGCTGGAGGATGACGGCTGGGGCGGTTTGGAGCCGGCGCCGCCGCTGCGCACGCACACGCATCCGCTGACGCCGCGCAGCGTGATCACGTACAACGCCTCGCCGGATCTGGCCTTCGACCGCACCATCAATCCCTATAAGGGCTGCGAACATGGGTGTGTGTATTGTTACGCCCGGCCCAACCACGCCTATTGGGGCTATTCACCGGGCCTTGATTTCGAAACTCAGATTTTCACAAAGCCGAACGCAGCCGCGCTCTTGCGGCGGGAATTGGCGAAGCCGCGCTATCGACCCGCGCCGATTGTGGTGGGCGGCGACACAGATCCCTATCAACCGGTGGAACGGGCGATGGGAACCACGCGCGCGATCTTGGAAGTGTTGGCTCAGACGCGCCATCCTGTGGCGATCGTCACCAAATCAGCGCTCGTCCTGCGGGATCTGGACCTGTTGGCGCCCATGGCGCGCGACGGCCTTGCGGCGGTGGCGGTGTCTGTGACGACATTGGACCGGCGCCTCGCGCGCGCGATGGAGCCGCGCGCCGCGACGCCGGCGCGACGGCTGGAGACGATTAGGGCGCTGGCGGCTGCTGGCGTGGCGACGCGGATCATGACAGCGCCCATCATCCCGGGGCTCAACGATGCGGAGATGGAGGCGCTGCTCAGCGCGGGGGCTGAGGCCGGGGCGCGGGAGGCGGGGTATGTGCTGCTGCGCCTGCCATTGGAGATTAAAGACCTGTTTGAGGAGTGGCTGGCGGACGCGCGTCCCGACGCCGCGCGGCGGGTGATGAGTTTAGTGCGCCAAACCCGCGACGGAGCGGCTTATGATTCACGCTGGTTCGTGCGTGGGCGCGGCGCTGGGCCTTATGCGGAGTTGATCGCCCAGCGGTTTCGCGCGGCGACGCGCCGTCTCAGTTTGGATCAGGGGACGCGGGCGTTGCGCACGGATTTGTTCCGCCCGCCGCGCGGGGATGGGCAAGGCGATTTGTTCGCGCCGCCTTAGACGATGTTCTAAAACGCTGTTCTGGTGGGCTCGGGTCGACCCCGCGGCGGCGTCGATGGTGGCGGGGGCTGGGGGGCTGATCGGCGCCCATAGGGCGACTCAGGCAGGCTGGGCTTATGGTGGATTGGACGCGGGAGCAGGCGGGGCGCGGGCCCTGCGCCGGGGTCGACGAGGCTGGGCGCGGACCCGCAGCGGGGCCTGTGGTGGCCGCGGCGGTGATTCTCGATCCCGCGACTGCGCCCGAAGGCCTTAATGATTCCAAGCGGTTGACCGCGCGGCGGCGCGCACGCTTGTTCGCTGCGCTGATGGAGGATCCCGCGACGCAGATCGGCGTCGGCGTCGCCGAGCCGGAGGAGATCGACCGGGTCAATCTGCTTGCGGCCACGCTGAACGCCATGGCGCGCGCGGTCGCGGCCTTGCCTTATCCGCCGGCGCGGGCGTTGGTGGACGGCGATGTCGCGCCGGCCGCCGCGTGTCCTGTGGAAACCATCATTGGCGGGGACGCCGTGAGCGTCTCCATTGCGGCGGCCTCCATCATCGCCAAAGTCACCCGCGACGAGTTGATGCAGGTCGCCCACGCGCGCTGGCCGGCCTATGGCTTTGATCGGCATGTGGGGTATCTGACCGCCGCTCACCGCACCGCTCTGATGCGATTTGGGCCCGCGCCGATCCACCGGCGGCGATTCGCCCCCGTGCGCCAGGCGCTTGCGGCGAGGGCCGCGACCGACGGCGCGCTTGCGCGCTGACCCCGGCGCGTTAACCTTTTCACAAGCACGGCGCCTGCATCGGGGTGGCGAGCAGCGCGTCGACGGACCTCGGCGCGCCCGCGGGGAACAGCGCGCAATGGCCAGAGACATCATTCACGACGACGCAATCCGCCGACGCGGCGATGACGCCGCCGCCGCCGCGGACCGGCGGGACACGCCGGCGCGCGCAGCGCCGCCGCGCGGCCACGCGTCATCATCCGCTGAGTCGGGCCAGGACCGTATTCTGGAAGGCGATTGCGTGGAGGTGATGAACACCTTGCCCGCCGCGTCAGTGGATTTGGTGTTCGCGGACCCGCCTTACAATTTGCAATTGGGTGGGGAATTGACGCGTCCGGATCAATCGCGCGTCGACGCCGTCACGCAAGACTGGGATCAGTTCGACGCGTTCGAAGATTATGACCTGTTCACCCACGCCTGGCTGGAGGCGGCGCGGCGCGTTCTCAAAGATGACGGCGCGATTTGGGTGATCGGCACCTATCACAACATCTACCGCGTCGGCGGCATGATGCAGGACAATGGCTTTTGGATCCTCAACGACGTCGTGTGGCGTAAGAGCAATCCGATGCCGAACTTCAAAGGCACGCGCTTTGCCAATGCACATGAAACTCTGATTTGGGCTTTGAAGCATAAAGAGCAGAAGCGCTACACGTTCAATTACAACGCGATGAAATCGCTCAATGGCGATCTTCAAATGCGGTCCGATTGGACCTTGCCCATCTGCAATGGCTCTGAGCGTGTGCGCCGTGACGATGGCGCGAAAGCGCACCCGACGCAAAAGCCCGAAGCGCTGCTGCACCGCGTTTTGCTCGCCTCCACACGGCCCGGGGATGTGGTGTTGGATCCGTTTTTCGGCGTCGGCACGACGGGCGCGGTGGCCAAGCGCCTCGGCCGGCGGTTCATCGGCATTGAGCGCGAGGCGGAGTACGTCGCGCTCGCGCGCGCGCGCATCGCGGCCGTGAGCCCCGGGGCGGCGGCGGATCTTGCAGTGACGCCGTCCAAACGGGAGCAGCCGCGCGTGCCCTTCGGCGTGTTGGTGGAGCGCGGCCTGATCGCGACGGGGGAAACCTTAGTGAGCCCGGACGGCCGTCACGCCGCGCGGGTGCGCGCTGACGGCTCGATCGCCACCGCCGACGCCGCCGGCTCCATCCATCAAATCGGCGCCCATGTGCTGCAAGCCAGCGGCTGCAATGGCTGGACGTTTTGGCATGTGAAGCGTGACGGGCGGCTGACGCCGATTGACGTGTTTCGCCAACAAATCCGCGCCGAAACGCCTTAGTCAGACGCGCGGCCGCTGCGGCGTCCTTAAGCCGCGGCGTCGTGAAACGCGGCGTCGTGAAACGCGGCGGTGAGGCGCGCGAGCGCCATGACGGATGAGGCCTGGGCGGCGGCGGTGCGCCGTTGGCCGGCGGCCGTGGTCGGTCCAGGCCCCGTCGCGCGCGGCGTTAATGCGGTTCGCCGTCGCGCATGGAGAACTCGCCGCGGCGAATGCGGTCGGGCAAGCTTGAGGCCATATCGGCGACAGGATCTTCGCCGTAAATGTCGACCATATCCGTCACCGCGGCGAAAATCGCGGATGTGGCGATCATTTCCGGCTGGCAGCCCCGGTTCAGCGCTTCATCCCAGGCGTCCAGCAACAGCTCCAAGGCGAGGGATTTTTGCTCGTCCTCGTCCATCATCTCCAGGGATGACACGGCTTGAGTGGCGGTCATAGCGACGTTCCCTCCGGCTCTGGTCCGCGGCGGCCCCCCCGCGCGCGGTCGGTCTTACTCAACATACAGACTTCGAATGCGCATCGCGACGCGCCGGCCCGCGACGGCCAGGCGCTGCTCACTGGCGGCGATGTTCGCGCACGCGCTGTTGCGCCGTTTCTCCGCCGTGAAGCCGCGATTAAACGCTCGCACGAAGCTTTGGCGACGTTCTCCCGCTTGGGGGGCTTCTAACTCAAGCAGCCGGCTCATGCGATCGCGCCACACCTGGCTCTCGCCCGGCAAGCACGTAAATTGGAGATAGTGCACGCCGCCCATGATTTCCGCCAATTGCTCCACCTGCGGCGCGGGGCTGATCCGCGGCGCGCTTTGGGCGCACGCCGCACCCGGCGCGCACACCATCGCGCACGCCGCGGCGGCGACCGCGGGCGCGATGAGCAGATATGTCGCGAGTCGGCCTGTCATGGCGTCACTCATCCTTCATTCCTCAGCACGTTACGGCATATAGACCAGGAGTGTTACGCCACCCCTGCATTAAACGTCGCACGCTGACTCAGCGCGCCGGGCGCGCGCGGCGTGGATCACACGTTGCGTGCGGGCGTCCGCGACCAGAGTGAGCGCCGTCTCCCAAGCCACGAACGCGGCCTCAGCGGCGTCATCGCCTGCTTGGGGTTCGCCGGCGAGCCACACGGCGGCGTATTCGATCACTACGAAGTGATAGCCGTCTTCAGGCTCTGAGTGGATCAAGTCCGCCACATCCACCACCCCGATCAAGCGCGCGTCGATTTGGGTTTCCTCGCGCAGCTCTCGCGCAGCGGCGGCCGCGGCGGTTTCGCCCCAGTCAATCCGGCCGCCGGGCAGCGACCAGCGCCCAGCGCGCGGGGGACGGCCCCGCTTCACCAAGAGCACATCGTTATGACGCCAACACACCACGCCGACAGCCGGGATCGGTGCGGCCGGGCGCGCGGCGTCAATGCCCGTCATGGGGCCCGCGCGGGTCAAGAAACGCTTTGTGGATGTCGATGCTGGAGCCGCGGCCAATGCGTTTGCGCGTGGCCTCCAGCCAGGCCGTCGCCGCGTTGCGGCCGCGGTCGCGCAAATCCGAGAGGAACGCCCAATCAGTGTCGTATTTCGAGGCGGCCGGCAAATCCGCGAGGGGTTCGTCCGCGCGCACGGAATGCATCCGCACCCGCCCAAGTCCGGGGCGGAACAGTCCCGTCAACCATCGCCCGCGCAACTGCCGCTGGGCGAAGTCGATGGCGCGCAGCTCCGCCAGAAGCGCGGCGTTGAAGGTGATTTCGTTGACGCGGTTGATGATGCCGTCGGGCGAGGTGGGCACGGTCTGGCGTGTCAGCGGATTGAGGTGGACGATGATGACATCCTTCGGCGTGTTGGCTTCCACCAAGGGCAACAACGCCGGATTGGCCACATAACCGCCATCCCAATAATGCTCGCCGTCGATTTCGACGGCGTGGAACAGAAACGGTAAGCACGCGGAGGCGAGCAGCGCGTCGACGGTGATTTCGTGAGTTTCAAACACCCGCGCGCGGCCTGACCCTATGTTGGTGGCGGCGATAAACAGCCGCGCCGGCGAGGCCGCGCGCAAGCGCTCAAAATCCACGAGCTCATTCAGGATGTCGCGCAAGGGGTGGAAGTTGAACGGGTTGCGGTCATACGGGCTGGTCATGCGCACCAGGGCGTCGAGGACGGCGTGGCCGCCGCCGTTTTTGACGCCGAAGCCTTCTAACATCGCAGCCCATGGCCCGCCGACGCGCGCGGTGTTGTAGAGCGCCCCCGCGCGGCTGACGGCGCGCCACAGCGCGTCCATGCGTTCGCGGGCGCCGTCCGCGCCTCCGTCCAACGCGCCCGCAGCCGCAGCGGCGGCGTTCATCGCGCCGGCGCTGGTGGCGGTGATGGCGCGCACGTTTAAGCGTCCGTCTTCCAGGATTTTGTCGAGCACGCCCCACGTGAACGCGCCGTGGGCGCCGCCGCCCTGCAAAGCCATGCTCACGGGCTTGCCGGCGCCGATCCCGGCGGCCCCGATCGTTGCGGCCATCTCCCACCTCTGCGTCGCGCGGGCGCGGCGCGCCCGACGGCCCGCCGCCCGTGGAGGGGCGGCTGTCAGGCCGCTTTCTTCGCCGGTTGCGGCCGCTCAAACACCCAGTCGCGCTCGCAGGACGCGGCCGGCGCGAACCGGTAGCCTTCGCCGTCAAACGCTTTGAGATCCGCGGCCCGGGTGATGCGGTTCTCCACGATCCACCGCGCCATCAGGCCGCGGGCGCGTTTCGCATACATGAACAGCACGCGGGATTTGCCGTCTTTGACATCCTTAAAGGCCGGCGTGATCACGGTCGCGTCGAGCACGGCGCGGTCCACCGCGGCGAAATACTCCTTCGATGCGAGGTTGACCAGCGTCCGCTCAGCCTCCGGCGCGAAGTCCGCGTTGAGCGTCTCCGCGATGCGCGCGCCCCAAAAGGCGTAAAGATCCCCGCCGCGGGTGGTTGTGAGCTTCGTCCCCATTTCGAGCCGGTACGGCACAATGGCGTCCAGCGGGCGCAGCACCCCGTAAAGCCCCGACAACAGCCGCACATGCTCTTGCGCGAAGGCGAGCGCGTCGGCGTCGAGCGAGCGGGCGTCGAACCCGCGATACACATCGCCTGCAAACGCAAAGGCCGCAGCCATGGCGTCGTGCGCCGGCGTGGCGTCGAAGGCCTGGAAGCGCGCGTGGGTGAGGCCGGCCAAATCGTCGGAGATCCCCATGAGGCGCTTCAGCTCCGCGCGGCTGAGGGCTTTTGCGGCGCCGGCCAACTCAGCTGTGTCCGCGCTAAGGCGCGGCGCCGTGAACGCCGGCGCGCCAGGCGCGGGCGAGAAGTCGAGGTTTTTGGCGGGGCTCAGAACTGTCAGCATCATCTGTCTATAGCGCGCTTCACGCCGCCGCGTCAGCTGCGCTTTCCCCATCGCGCTCAAAGGGTCGCGGGCGCGCGCCGGCGTCGGCCGATTAAAGCACCATGCGCGGGTTCATCAGCCCGTCAGGATCCAGCGCGCGCTTGACCGCGCGCATAAGATCAAGCTCGACGCCGGCGCGGTGAGCCGCCAGCTCCGCCTTCTTCAGCACGCCGACGCCGTGTTCCGCCGCGGCCGAGCCGCCAAACGTTTTTGCTAAGGCGTGAATGGCCTGTGTTATTGGCGGCGGACCGTCTTGCCCGGGCGCTCCCCATGGATCGACCCCCGCCGGCGGAACCACGTTGAAGTGCAGATTGCCGTCGCCGACATGGCCGAAGGCGATGATGTCGGCCCCCGGCAGGAGCGCCGCCACGGCCTCCGTCGCGCGCGTCATGAACGCCGGTAAGGCGGAAACTGGGACGGCGACATCGTGTTTAAAGGCTTTGCCGTGTTTGCGTTCGGCTTCCGGCAAGGCTTCGCGGAGCCGCCAAAACGCCGCGCGCTGGGCTTCAGACTGTGCAATAGCGACATCGTGGGCGAGCCCGGCGTCGATGGCGTGCGCCAGCGCTGTTTCCAACGCGTCAACTTCGGCGTCAGGCGCGGCGTGGAATGACGCCTCCGCCAACACCCGCCACGGCGAGGCCACGCCCACAGGCGGCGCGGCGTCGGGGATGTGACGCGCCACAAGCTCAACGCCAATGCGCGGGATCAGCTCAAACGCCGTGAGGCAATCGCCGAGCGCGTCCTGCAACCGCCGCAGCAGCGTAACGGCGTCCTCGGGCCGGTCGAGGGCGCACAGCGCCGTTCCATAGGCGCGCGGGCGAGGAAAGAGCGTCACGGCCACGGCCGTGATCACCCCAAGCGTCCCCTCCGAGCCTAAGAGGAGATGCTTGAGGTCATAGCCCAAATTGTCCTTGCGCACAGTGCGCAAGCCCTCCCACACGCGCCCGTCGGGCAAGACGGCCTCAAGCCCCAGGACGAGGTCGCGCATCATGCCGTAACGCAGCACCGCCACACCGCCAGCGTTGGAGGCGGCCGCGCCGCCCACGGTCGCGGTCCCGTCGCTTGCAAGGCTGAGGGGAAAAAGCCGATCCGCGGCGGCGGCGGCGTCTTGGATCGCCGCCAGCGTGACGCCAGCCTCCGCAATCAGGCTGGAATCCGCGCGGTTGACGGACCGAATGGCGCGCATGCGCTCCAGGCTCACCAGGAGTTCGCCCTGGGGCGTCGCGCCGCCGACCAGGCCCGTGTTGCCGCCCTGGGGCGTGATTGCGACGCCGGCGTCGCGGCAGGCGGTGACGATGGCCGCGACCTCATCGGTGTCGGCGGGCCGCGCCAGGGCCAGGGCGTGGCCGTGATAGCGGCCGCGCCAATCTGTGAGATGGGATGCGAGGTCCGCCGGGTCCTCACGCCAGCCGGCCGGACCGAGGCGGTCTTTTAAGGCCGCGAGGGCGGAGGGAAGGGGCGCACGCTCCATGCGCGCACTGTGGCGCGTCGCTTGCGGCGCGGCCAGACGTCTTGAGCGCTCGAACGCGCCGCTTACGCGTCGTATTGCGGCTGGAGCCGGGGGCTCAAGCGGTCCACCATGCGCATCACCGCGCCATGGACGCTGACGGCCGTCAGCATGACCGCGCACAGACCCCACGTCATCGCGCGATCCAGCGGTGTTTCGAGGCCGGCGTGCTCAAAACCGGGATAGAAAAAATCGACACTGCTCATGACGCCTCTCCGGGACTCTCGCCCCTTTGTCGCATCGAGATCTTAACGAACCGCTAGCCTTACAGGATGGGTTTTACGCGAGATCGCTGGGTTTCTCCGCCGGCGTCGCGGCGCGGGCGAGGCGGTCGGCGATCGCTTCGCCTAAGCCGGCGCGGGGGATCGGGGCCACGGCGATGGCGGGATAGCCCGCGGCGTCGAGCGCGCGCAGGTGAGTAAACAAATGACGCGCGGCCTCGTCGACATCGCCGCGGGGGGAGAGGTTAAGCTCAGCAAACGGCCCGGGTCCGAAGCCGAGATACGCCTCCCCCGGCCGCGGCGCGGCGGCGTTCAACCGCAGCGTCGCGCGCGCAGGCGCGTAATGGCGCGCAAGGCCTCCGGGGCTGAGCGGCTGCGCCGACGTTCTCGCGCCTGCGCCTGGCTCCGGCGTGGCGAGCGTCCCGATGACGGCCTCAAGCGCGGCGCGCGGGATCGGGCCGGGGCGTAACACGACCGCCGGGCCGTCAAGGAGCGCGACCACCGTTGATTCCACCCCATGACGCGTCGGGCCGCCGTCGAGAATGAGCGCTGCGCGGCCGTCGAGCCCAGACACATCGCCGGCGCGCGTCGGGCTGAGATGGCCGGAGCGGTTGGCGCTCGGCATGGCGAGCGGCGCGCCGGCCGCCGTGATCACGGCGCGCGCGACCGGGTGGGCGGGAACGCGCAGCGCGATGGTGTCGAGGCCCGCGCGCGCAAGATCGCACACGCGCCCCGCGCCAAGACGCGCTGGAACCACAAGCGTGAGCGGGCCCGGCCAAAACGCGGCCGCCAGCGCCCGCGCGCGGTCATCCAAGACGCCGTAGCGCTCGGCGTCCGCACTGTCGGCCACATGGGCGATGAGGGGGTTGAAGCGCGGCCGGTCCTTGGCGGCGTAAAGGCGCGCGACGGCCTCGGCGTCGCCGGCGTTCGCGGCGAGGCCGTAGACAGTCTCCGTGGGCAACGCCACAAGGCCGCCGGCGCGGACCGTGTCTGCGGCCGCGGCGATGGCGTCAGCCGTTGCGGGCAGGATCAGCGCCGGAGCCGCCGCGGGCGCGTTGGAGGCGGGAGACGCCGCGGCGGCGCGCGCCTCACGCGCCACGGCGGGCGCGCACATCAGCCTCCACCGTCACCTCGGGCGCGAGATACGCGCTCGTGGCGTCGTTGATGCGCCCGAGATCAAAATCGAACCGGTCAAACACGAGACGCCCCGTCATGCGCGCCTCATCGCCGGTGATGTCGAGCGTGAACGGAAAGCGCGCCGGGCGGGTCACCCCGCGCAGGGTGATGTTGGCGTCCGCCTCATAGGTTCCGTCGCCAAGCGCGCGGAAGGCCGTGGTCTCAAATCTGATTTCGGGATGCTCTTGGGCCTGCAACCCGTCAGCGCCGGGGATCAGACCGTCCACAAAGCCGTCGCCCGTGGCGAGGCTGCGCGCGTTGAGCCGCACGCGCGCGCTGGCGTCTTCCAGCGCTTGGGGATCAAACGTGATGGCCGCCGTCCACTCGCCGATCGCGCCGCGCAGCGCGCGATTCTGATACGCAAGAACGAAGGTGAGCGTGCTCGCCTCATAATCGACGATCCAAGACGCGTCGCCCGCGGCCGCGATCTCCGGCGCGGGCGCGAAGGCCGCCCCGCCCTCGCCGGCGGAGGCGTCGATGCGACCCGCCGCAAGGCCGAGCGCTAAGGGCGCAAGCCCCGCCGCAAGCGCGAGCCCAAGACCGCGGCCGCGGCGCGCGCCGATGGGCGCCATGCGCGCCATCAGCTGATCGCGCTCAACGAACTGATGCTTGAGCGCTGCGCCGACATGGAGCGCCAAGAGGCCCACGGTCAAAAACGCGAGCACCTCGTGCATCTCTTTAAAGAGGGTCTCGACCGCCTCGCCGCCGGCGTCGCTGAGCCCGTGGACGACGGGCAGATGCGGCCAGGGCAGAGCAGCGGTGTTGAACAACAAGGTCGGCACGCCCCGGGGCGAAGCCGACACCATCAACCAGCCCGTCAGCGGGATGATGATCATCAGCGCATAAAACGCATAATGCACCGCCTGCGCGCACACCTGTTGCCATGCAGGCATGGGCGCTGGGGCCGGCGGCGGGTTCACAAGCCGCCAGGTCAGCCGCGCCAGGCTCAACATGAGCACCAGCAGTCCGAACGTCTTATGGAATTGGTAGAGATCAAACTTCACGGGGCTGTCGGCGAGATTGGTCATCGCAATCCCGCCGACGATTTGCCCGATAATGAGAGCCGCGATGAGCCAATGAAGCGCGACGGCTACAGACGTGTAGCGCAGTGTTTCCGCCGCGCCGGTCGTAGTCGTCGCCTCCGCCATCGCTGATGCTCCTCACGCCGATGTGTTCCGCTTACGCGTCTTGTTGAATGAACTCCGCCGCGATCTCAATCGCCACATCATCGCCCAACGCGCCGTCAAGCGGCGAGCCGGCCAGCACGCCAAAGTCGGAGCGCTTGATCACGCCGCTGGCGGTGAAGCCCAACGCGCCTTTGCCTTCCACAAAGGGGTGCTGCTCGAGCGCGCCCGTAAGCGTGACGTCAAGCGTGACCGGTTTCGTCACGCCGGCGAAGGTCAAGTCGCCCGTGACCGTGCCTGTGGCGTCGCCGGAAACGGAGACAGCCGTGGACGTGAAGGTGATTTCCGGATGTTCGCCGGCTTTGAGGAAGCCGCGGACATTGTCATGCCATTGCTCCACTGTTTCGCGCTCATTGCCCGTGAAGTCCGTGTCCACGGAGGCCGCTGCGATCGTGGCGGTCACAGACGATTTCGACGGATCTTCGGAGTCGAAAGTTAGGGTGCCGTTCACAGTTTCAAACTGCGCCGTGTAGGGCGCTAAGCCCAAATGCTTGATTTTCCACGTGACGGAGGCGTGGCTGTCATCCATGGCGTAAACGCCGGAGGGCGCGGCCGTTTCTGCGAGGGCCGGGGCGATGAGGCCGGTGGCGAGGGCCGCAAGGGCGGCGGTGCGCAAAATCATGGAGTTCCCCTTTCTGGAAATCACGACGTGGCGTCGTGGGTGCGATGCATTGACGCGCGACAAGTGGGGCGGGAACACGGCGCTGTCGAGCGCCGCGCGTGCGAAGGTTTGTTAACACTCTGGAAAAAGTGACGCCGGTCGCGAGGGCGCTCACCCAGCATTGCGGATGAACTCCGCCTCAATCAGCACCTCCACCGCGTCGGACACGCCGAAATTTGTGTACGCGTCGGCGCCGAAATCTGACCGCTGCACAGTCGTGGCGGCGGAAAAGCCGACCACCCGCGCGCCCCGCCGCAATGGGTCGCGGGTCGTGCCGTTGAAGGTGACGTCAAGGGTCACCGGCGCTGTGACGCCGCGCAACGTCAAATCTCCTGACACGCGCGCGCGATTGTCGCCGATCAGGGTGACGGCGGTGCTGACGAAGCGCAGTTGGGGATGGCGCTCGGCGTCGAGGATGCGGGCGTTGGCGGCGAGTTGGCCGTCGAAATCGCCCAAGCCGGTGTTGATGGAGGTTGCGGTGATGGTGGCTGTTAAGCGGCTTTGCTCGGGCGCGTCGGCGTTGAAGTCCAAGGCTGCGTCGAACTCGTCGAACCGGCCGACGACGCGCGACAGGCCGTTGAGGTGGCCGATGCGCCAAATCACGCTGGCGTGGTTGGGGTCCAAGCGATACTGGCCCTGCGGCGTGGCGGCGAAGCTCGCCACGGGCGTCGGCGCGCACGCGCCCGCAAGCGCTGCGGCTGCAATCAGCGCACGGAGGGCGCGCTGGGGTCGCCGCCGCATGCGGACGAACGCCGTCACCACCGCCGCCGCAATGGTGCACGGTCCCGCGTGATGTAAGATCGCGCGCCCTAAGATCATGTCCCGCCCTCCAGGCCGGTGCGCGCACCGGCCGCCGTTCGCGCGCGGCCGCTCTCGTGGTGGGCGCGGCGCGCATGTCTCCGCCGCGCCGTGATGGGGCGGCGCGTGATTTACTGACAAACTGCGTTATCATGATCTCCTGACGACGCCACCCCGTCTGACGGGCGGTGCGCTAGAAGGAGGTACTGCCATGAGCTATGTCGCGCCTATTCGCGATATCCGCTTCGCCCTTGATGAAGTTGCTGCGCTTCATGGCTTGCGCGCGACGGGCGCGTTCGACGATCTCAGCGATGATGTCGAGGCTGCGGCGCTGGAGGAGGCGGGCCGCCTGGCGGCGGAGGCGCTGGCGCCGCTGAACCAGATCGGCGATCGCGAAGGCGCGCGGCTGGAGAACGGCGTCGTCTACACCGCCCCCGGTTTTAAAGAGGCCTACGCCCAATTCGTCGAGGGCGGCTGGCAAGGCTTGTCCTTCCGCCCGGAGCATGGCGGCGCTGGCCTGCCGCGGGCGATGGCGTTGGCGGTGATGGACATGATCCACGCCGCGAACATGGCGTTCGGCTTGTGCCCGACGCTGACTTTAGGCGCTGTGGAGGCCTTAGTCGCGCATGGCACCGATGAGCAGCGGGCGCTGTATTTGCCGAAGCTCGTGACGGGCGAGTGGACCGGCACGATGAACCTCACTGAGCCCCATGCGGGATCAGATGTCGGCTTGTTGAAGACCAAAGCCGAACCCGCCGGCGACGGCGCGTATCGCCTTTATGGCCAGAAAATCTGGATCACCTGGGGCGAGCATGATGTGGCGGAGAACATTATTCACTTAGTTTTGGCGCGCTTGCCCGGCGCGCCGGAGGGCACGAAGGGGATATCGCTCTTCCTGGTGCCGAAATTTCTGGTGAACGCGGATGGCTCGCTCGGGCCGCGCAATGATGTGCGCTGCATTGGCCTGGAAGGGAAAATGGGCATTCACGCCTCCCCGACCTGCGTCATGTCGTTCGGCGATGACGATGGCGCGCTGGGCTATCTCGTGGGGCGGGAGAACGCCGGCATGGCCGCGATGTTCACGATGATGAACTCAGCGCGCATTAATGTCGGCATGCAAGGCGTGGGCGTGGCGGAGCGGGCCTATCAGCGTGCCCTCGCCTTCGCCCAAGACCGCCGCCAGGGCCGCACGCCCGAGATCGACGGCCCCCAGGGCCGCAGCGGCGGCGAGCAGCCGGGCCGCATTATCGACCACCCGGATGTGCGGCGCACCTTGTTGACCATGAAAGCCAAGATCGAGGCGGGCCGCGCGATTTGCTACGCCGCAGCCGTCGCCGCCGACGCCGCTGAGCATGCCGAGGACGCAGAGGACCGCGCCGTTGCGAAGGGGCGCGAAGAGCTGCTGACGCCCATCGCGAAAGCGTGGGGCACCGACATGGCCGTGGAGGTGACGTCCCTGGGCGTGCAAGTCCATGGCGGGCAAGGCTTTGTCGAGGAGGTGGGCGCCGCCCAGCATTATCGCGATGCGCGCATCACCCCGATTTATGAAGGCACTAACGGCATCCAGGCCCTGGATTTGATCGGGCGCAAATTGACGCTCGACGGCGGCGCGCCGGTGCGCGCCTTCTTTGAAGACATCGCGCAAACCGTGGAGGCGCTGGAGACGTCGTCGAATGCGGCGCTGCCCTCCATCGGCGCGCGGCTGAAGGCGGCGGCGGCCGCCCTTGAGCGGGTAAGCGCGTGGATGGCCGATCCCGACACGCCCGGGGTTGATCGCTTTGCCGGGGCGACGGCGTATCAAAGCCTCTTCGGCGATGTGGCCGGCGGCTATTTCCTCAGCGTCGGCGCGGTGGCGGGCCAGCGGCGGTTGAAGGAGGGCGAGGGCGATCCCGCGCACGCTCAGTCGAAAATCGATTTGGCGCGGTTTTACGCCGACACCGTGTTGTCGACGGCGCAGGCGCGGCTCGACGCCGTCACGGTGGGCGCGCGCGCGGTGTTCGCCGTGCCGGAGGCGGTGCTGGAAGCATCATGACGCGCGCGGGCCGCGCGGGTATGGACGCTTGACCCCGGCGGCGCTCTTCCCCAAACCTGACGTTAACGTTTGGGGGAGAACGCCATGATTGCGCGGGGGATCGCTACAGTCGTCGTGTGGCTGCTGACGGCTGGGTTCGTGTTCGCCTTTGTGGGCGAAACCGTGATGCTCTTTTGGGAGTTCGGCTTCCAACCGGGCCTCACTATGGCGACCTTTGCGCCCCAGCAATTTGTGTTCTTCCCAACCTTGGGCGTGGTCGCGGTGCTGTTTTTTCGCGACGCCGCCGTGCTGGCGGTGGAGGCGGCGTTCAGCCGGGTCATTCCTGCAATCGCTGGCTTGGCGGTGGTGGTGATCACCGTCGCGGGCACCTCGTTTATGGTCGGCCAGTTCCGTGGCGATGGCTCTGACCGCTCCTGGTGGGAGGTGTCGCGCTCGGCGCTCATCGAGGATCATGGCGGCCCGATTTGCCGCACGAATGATGAAACCTGCGGCGAACGCGACCCGCTGTCAGTTGTGTCCGCGCATTTGCGCATGGGCCCGGCGGTGCGTGAGGGCCTGGATCTGAGCGAGCATGTCGACACTGAGCGCGCCTCGACGGTGTTGAATGATTATCTCGCCTTGTCGCAGCTCTTACCAAAGACAGAAGTGTATTGCGTCGCGAGCGGGCGGCTTGAGTCTGTGGAGGCGTGCAAGGCATCCCAAATCGCGCTGCACGACCGGATCAACGCCCTGCATGCGATCGACGGCAATCAGTCGAAGCTCGGGCGTGCGCATGAGTATTTCCTGACGGCGAAAACAGCGTTCTTATTTTATATTTTTGGACTGGGTATCTTCATTTTATCGAACCACGAGCGGATGCGCGATGTCTGCGGCGAGCGCATTATCCCCGCCTGCAAGACTTTACCAGTGGGTGCGTTGGCGATGGTGATTTGGCCTGTGTTGAATCAGGCTTATGTGATGACAAACCGCGCTATGTTTGGCATTGACCGTGGATTTGGCTATGTCGAGTTTGCGCCAATCTATGTGGCGTTCACGATTGTGTGGGCGGCTTCGATTATTCTGTTTTTCTTGAGGCTTAACCGCGCGAACGCTCAGATGTGGACCCAGGTCGGCACGTTGAGCATTACGGGCCTGACGGTGTTGCAGTTCGATGTGATTGTGCGTCAAGCCAATCGCATTGTCGGCGCGGGGGCGGAGCCGGCGTATCTCATCGCTGGCGTGATCCTCATTGTGTTTTTGTCTTGGCAAGCGGCGATGATTATCCGCGCGAGCGGCGTCGGCGGGACCACGCAATCTTCCCAGCAAGCCTTCGAATAAACCGGCGTGTGGCGGCGGCGACCGCGCGCGGCGTCCAGGGCCGTGATACATTCTCCTTCGGCGAGAATCAGCGCGGAGGTTTTCCCATGGGCAAATCCCCAGCCCCCTCGGCGGAGGGCGTGACGACGCCGTTTCCTGCGCCGCCGCCCGCAGCGGCGTGTGAGATCGCCGCCGGCGTTGTGTGGCTGCGCTTGCCAGGCTTTGCGGGGGCGGAGCCTGCGAACGCCTATGCCCTTGCGGAGGGCGACGGCTGGACCCTCGTCGATGCGGGCTTTGCGGGTGAGGACACCGCGGCGGCGTGGGAGACGCTTCTCAATGGTCCGCTTGGCGGCAAGCCTGTGCATCGGCTGGTGTGCACGAGCGCGGAGGCCGCCAGCGTCGGGGCGGCGGGCTGGTTGTGCGCGCGCGTGAATGCGCCGCTTACGATGGCGCCCTTGGCCTACCTCACGGCGCGGGTGCGGCTGACGGAATCAGGTCCCGCGAGCGACGCCGCCCGGTCCGCGTTCGCGGCGTCCTTGGGCGTGGGCGAGGCGGGCGCGCCGGCGGACTGGCCGGGCTTCGCGTACGCCGGGCGTGTGGACGCGCCGCCGGGGGCGGTGGCGCATCTGCAGGACGGGGCGGAGATCGCCCTTGGCGGCGGGCCGTGGCGGATCTTGGTCGGGGGCGGGGTGAGCGCGGGCGCGACGTGCCTTTGGTCGCCGGCGCTGAGCGTTTTTCTCACTGGCGCGCACGTCGCCTCGGACGCGCCGGCGCTGGTGGCGGTGACGCCGCGCGAGCCTGAGGAGGATGCGCTTGGCGTTTATCTCGCCGCGCTGTGGCGGATTATGGCGGTGATCCCCGACGATGTGATCGCTGCGCCGCTCCACGGCGCGCCCTTTCGCGGCCTGCACGCGCGCTTAGACGCCTTGATCGCGGAGGAGGAGGGACGCCTTGACGCGACGGCGAAGGCGCTGGCCGGCGCTGCGGCGTCCGACATTGCTTCAGGGCTCGGGTTTTCGGGCGCGGCGGGCGCGGCGCGGGCGCGGGCTTATCTCAATCATTTGGCGCGCAAGGGCGAGGCGGCCGTCGATGGCGGCGCGGGCGCGGCTTTGCGCTACCGCTTAGACACGTCGGCGACGGCGGCGTGAACGCGCGATCAGCGGCCGCGAGCGCGGGGCTGGGGGCCATGCCCGGCGCGAAGGGCGCGCGGCGTTGCAAATTGGCCACGGCTGCGCGGCGCGGTTTGACGTGCGCGCCCGGGCGCGCGACACATCGCGTCGGCGCAATGCGGCGATGGCGGCGCACGGCGCTGACAATGAGCGCGTCTGAGTGGCGGGCGTAGGGATGGGCGCGATGGGTGACCGATGAGCGGTGAAATCGACGAAACCGAAACTGTAGGACGCGGCGCGCGGCTGCGGCGCGATGCGGTCGAGCTTGTGCGGTTTTTCGCGGGCGCTGCGGCGGTTTATCTGGTTATCACGACGATTTTCTTTCGCGTGTTCTTTATCCCATCGAGCTCAATGGAGCCGACGCTTGAGGTCGGCGACCGGGTTCTTGTGTTGAACTTTGCGTATGGCTGGAGCCGCCATTCCTTGCCCTTTGGCGTCGGCGACGCGTTGCCGGCGGGCGAGGGACGGTTGCTGGGCCGCGCGCCCAATCGCGGCGATGTGGTGGTGTTCCGCCGTCCCACGGGCGAGCAACGCGATCACCTCATTAAGCGGGTGATCGGCTTGCCGGGCGATGAGATCCAAGTGCGCGCGGGGCGGTTGTACATCAATGGCGAGATTGTGCCCCAGGCGTTGACCGCCCAATACCGCTACCGCACCCACAAGGGAGGCGAGGCGGCGGTGGCGCGCTTTGATGAAAGCTTGCCGGGGGGGCCGACGCACGCAGTGTATGATCGGGTGCGCCGGGGCGAGTATGACGACACTGGCGTCTTCGTCGTGCCGGACAACCACGTTTTTGTCATGGGCGACAACCGCGATCGCTCCGCTGACAGCCGCTCCTTGAGCCTCGGCCCGGTGCCGGTGGAGTTTTTGGTGGGGCGCGCTGTGACGGTGCTGTTCACCTTGCATCGCTGCAAAGCCGAAGAAGGCCTCACATGTCCGAGCGGGCGGGTGTGGCGGCCATTGTGACGGCGCGGCGGCGCGGAGCCGCCCGGCCGTGCGCCATCGCCGCGCGCCAATGGCGGGCGTCGCGCAAGCCGCCGCTCATCGCCTAAGCTGTCGCGCACGCTGCGGCCGCACGCGCCGCCACATTCTGGGAGGACCCTTGTGAGCACGCTGAAAGACACGCGCATCGTCATTTCCGGCGCGAGCCGCGGCATCGGCCTCGCCATCGCCTTGCGCGCCGCCGCTGATGGCGCGCGCGTGGCGGTGCTGGCGAAAACAGCGGAGCCGCATCCGAAGCTAAAAGGCACGATCTTCACCGCCGCGGACGAGATTAAAGCCGCGGGCGGGGATGCGTTGCCCCTGGTGTGCGATGTGCGCAGCGAAGAATCCGTGGAGGAGGCGGTGTCGAAAACCGTCGACGCCTTCGGCGGTATCGACATTGTGATTAACAACGCATCGGCGATCTTTCCGTTGCCGACGCTGCAAACGCCGATCAAGCGGTGGGACTTGATGCACCAAGTCAACGCGCGCGGAACTTTCTTGCTGACCCAAAAATGCCTGCCACATTTGTTTGAGAGCACTAATCCGCATATCTTGACGTTGTCGCCGCCGCTTGATCTCGACCCCCGCTGGTTTGGGCCTCATGTGGCTTACACCATTGCGAAATATGGCATGAGCTTGTGCGTTCTTGGTTGGGCCGAGGAGTTCCGCGACAAAGGCGTGGCCGCCAACGCGCTGTGGCCGCGTACGGGCATCGCCACCGCGGCCATCGAAAACGTGCTGGCGGGGGAGAAGGGGCTGAAGCTCTGCCGCACGCCGCAAATTCTGTCGGACGCCGCCCATCTCATGCTCACCCAGCCGGCGCGGGAGTTCACGGGCAACTTCATCATTGACGACACGTTTCTTTATGAACGCGGGGGCGTGAGCGACTTTGATCAGTACCGCGTCGATCCCGCGATGCCGTTGATGCCGGACTTCTTCGTGCCGGCGGACTCCCCGCCTCCGCCGGGCGTGGTGGTGGACGATCCGCACACCTTTGCAGAAAAGGCCATGGCGCTTTTGGCGGAGGGGTAAGTGCGACCTGACACCGGCCTGCGGCTGCGGCGTTGTGGCGCCGCACGACGATGGTCGGGGCTGCGCGGTTTGCCGATACTTTGTGACAGTATCGCTGCGACGCCATCGGTCGCGGTGGTCTGTGTGTCGTGCGAGGCGTGATGTCCACCGCGTTAATCACTCATCCAGCCTGCATCGCTCATGACACCCCGCTTGGGCATCCGGAAAGCGCGGATCGCTTGCGGGCGGTGCTCCATGCGCTGGAGGACGAAGCCTTCCTTTACCTTTTGCGGGAGGCGGCGCCGCGGGCGACGCGCGCTGCGCTTGAGCGCGCGCACACGCCCGCCCACATCGACGCCGTTCGCGCGCGCGAACCCGGCCACCATGGCGATTTCGCCCATTTCGATCCCGACACAGTGATGGCCTTGGGTTCGTATGAGGCCGCCGAACGCGCCGCCGGGGCGGTGGTCGCGGCCGTGGACGGCGTGGCTCAGGGCCATTTCCGCAACGCGTTTTGCGCCGTGCGTCCGCCGGGCCACCACGCCGAGCCCGAGCGCGCGATGGGCTTTTGCTTTTTCAACAATGTGGTGGTGGGCGCGTATCACGCGCGCGCTGTTCATGGGCTGACGCGCGCTGCGATCATCGACATCGACGTCCACCATGGCAATGGCTCCCAAGCCTGGGCGGAGCGGGACGGCGACCTCTTTTACGCCTCCATCCACCAGGAGGCGATTTACCCCGGCACAGGCCACGCCCATGAACAGGGCGTCGGCGGCAATGTCGTGAACGTGACCATGCCCCACGCCGCCGGCGGGGCGGTGTGGCGCGAACGTCTGGAGACGGACGTGTTTCCCGCCCTTGAGGCCTTCGGGCCGGACATTGTGTTCATCTCCGCCGGCTTCGACGCCCATCGCGACGATCCCTTGGCGAGCCTGGATTTGTTGGAAAGCGATTTCGCGTGGGCGACGCGGCGGCTTGAGGCTCTGGCGAGCCGGCTGTGCGGGGGTCGGCTTGTGTCCACGCTGGAGGGCGGCTACGACCTCTTAGCGCTGGGCCGGTGTGCGGCGGCGCATGTGCGTGCGCTGACCGGAGCCTGAGGGGGCGGGCCGGCGGCGAGGTGACCTGGGCCCCGACTGAGTGCGGGCCATGTCACACGCGGGCGATGGAGCCATGGGAGCGGAAGTCGCAGGCGCGCCGGTGGTCGCGGCGGTCAACGCGCCGTCACCGGCGGATGCGCGCGCCGCCGACGCGGGCGCCGGCGATGGTGCGATTGTGCTCGCGCGCCATGGGCGGCCGGGGCTTGATCGCTCGCGCGCGATCTCTTGGCGCGCGTTTCGCGACTGGTGGGCGGCCTATGATGCGGGCGGGCTGGCGGCGGATCAGACGCCGGATCCGCGGCTGGTGGCGGTGGCGCGGGAGGCGGATGTGATTTTCGCCAGCCCCTTGCGCCGCAGCCAAGAAACCGCCGCGGCCGCGGCGGCGGGCCGCACGGTCCTGACAGATGCTGTGTTCGCGGAAGCGCGGTTGCCGCCGCCGCCCCTTGTGGGCGTGCGTTTGCGGCCAGGCGCCTGGGGCGTGGTGGCGCGCATCACCTGGTGGATGGGTCTCTCCGGCGGGGAGGAGAGCCGGCGGGAGGCGGAAGCTCGCGCGGACCTCGCGGCGGCGCATGTGATTGCGGCCGCGCACGGCGGTCGGACTGTGCTTGTGTGCGGCCATGGATGGTTCAACCGCATGATGCGCCCGGCTTTGCTGGCGCGGGGGTGGTGTTGTGTCCGTGATGGCGGCGACGGCTATTGGAGCTTTCGCCGTTATGAGCGACTCGCGTGAGATTGAACCGCGGCGCGGTTCGAGGCGCGCGCCCATCCGGGAGATCCCATGGCTGACGATCCCAATGACGCCCCGGCGGTGGGCGATCTGAGCTTTGAAGACGCGCTGCAGCGGCTGGAGCAGATTGTGCGCCAGCTGGAGAGCGGGGATGTGCCGCTGGAGCGCTCCATCACATTGTCGGAGCATGCCGAAGTGCTGCGCGCCCATTGTGAAGCCAAGCTCAAAGACGCCCAGCAGCGGGTGGAGAAAATCGTCGTGCGTCGCGATGGCGGCGCGCCCAGCGAGACGACGGATCTGGATTGACGGCCCATGGCCACGCCGACCACGCCGAGGGACGACAGCGCGGGGCCTATTCATCTCGCCGATTTCGAGCGCGTGGACATCCGTCTCGGCACGGTTGTGCGCGCGGAGGTGTTCGCGAAGGCGCGCAAGCCCGCCATCAAGCTGTGGATTGACTTTGGGCCGGATTTGGGCGTGAAAAAGAGTTCGGCTCAAGTCACCGTTCATTATAGCCCGGAAGAACTTTTAGGGCGACGTGTGGCGGCGGTGGTGAATTTCCCGCCGCGGCAAATCGCCGACTTTATGTCGGAGGTGCTGACCTTGGGGTTTTCTGACGCAACAGGCGCTGTCGTGTTGGCGACCATCGACCGTCCCGCGCCCAACGGCGCCCGGCTGCACTGACACAGGCGTCCATGCGCGGGCGTCCCCGTCCCTCAATCCGATCATGGGAGACGAGCCGCCACGGGCCGTTCGCAGCGGGATGGGATCCTCCGGGCGTCGGTCGTCGCCGTCGTTTGCGCGCGGATGGCGGCGCGGATCAGCGGCGCGTGTGATCTCAAGGGGGCGGGACGGCGCGTCACCGCGCGTCGAATTTCAGTTCGATGCGGCGGTTGCGGGCATAGGCTTCTTCGCTGCGCTCATCGACGATTGGGTGGTATTCGCCAAAGCCCGCCGCCACGAGCCGGTCTGATGGAATGCCGGCCTTTTCAAAGAAGTTGACGACGGAAATCGCGCGTTCAGCCGACAGATGCCAGTTTGATGGAAACTCCGCGGTGTTGATGTCGCGCACATCCGTGTGGCCGTCGACGCGGATAATCCAATCCACATCATTGGGAATGTTCTCCGACACCTCTTGGATGACGGCGGCGATTTGCGCGAGCTGATCTTCGCCGGCCGTGGTGACATCGGCTTCGGCGGAGTTGAACACCACATCCGTCTCAAACACGAAGCGGTCGCCCACCACACGCACATCATTGCGATCGCCCAAAACTTCGCGCACGCGCGCAAAGAAGTCCGAGCGCACTTGGGCGAGTTCTTGGGCTTTGCGGGCGAGGGCGGCGTTGAGCCGCTGGGATAAGTTTTCGATCTGCGCTTCTTGCTCGCGATCGAGTGCTTCTGACGCCTCAAGCGCTTCACGCAACGCGGCCAATTGCTGATTGAGGGCGGCGATCTCCAGACGCAACAGCTCCGCCTCCGCGCGCGCGGCGTCTGACAGCTTTTGCTCCTCGGCTAAGGACGCCTGGACAAAGCCCAATTGTCCCGCCGTCTCGGCATTCTCTGTCTCCAAACGGATCACTTGGGCTTGGGCGGTTTCAAGGGTGGCGGAGAGCCGATCGCGCTCCTCCTCGAGGGAGGTTGCGCGCGCCCGCTCCAAATTGAGCTGGTCCGCCAACTCCGACAATTGGGAGCGCAGACGCGCCAGCGCCGCGTCGCGCCCGCTCAGCGCCTGGCCCAACGCGAACTGCGCCACCGCGAACAACGACAACAGGAAGATCGACACCAGCAGCAGCGTCGCCAAGGCGTCGACAAAGCCCGGCCAATAATCGCCCTGGTCCTGATTGCGGGCGCGGGCGAAGCGCGCGCTCATGACCCGCGATCCCGCCGGGCGCTGATCTCCAGCGCCGCCGCGATTGTCTTCGACAGTGCGCGCAACTCATTGCGCAGCTCGCGGTTCGATTGCTCGCGCTCAGCGACCATGTCGGAGGCCAGGCGCTGGAGCGTCACGTCAATGTTGCGGGCGTGGCGCGCGAGGGTGTCGTCCACGACGCGTTCGCGGATGGCGGCCACAGCTTCTTCTTGGCGGCCGAGTCGGTCATTCAGCGCCGCCAGCGATGTGGAGAGATAGGCCATCGCTTCGGCTTGGCGCACGCGCCCTTCTTCGCCGCGGGCGATGGTGGTCTGCAAATTGTCGAGGCTTTCCGCCGTCTGCTCCAAAAGCGCTGTGACGAAATTGCCTGTGGCGGGGGCGGCGTCTTCAAACCCGGCCGGGGCGACGCCGCCGACGCGCGTGATGGAGACAAACCAGTCCTCCACTTCGGTGTAGAAGCGATTTTGCGCTTGGCTTGTTTGCAAATCCAAGAACCCAAGCACAAGAGAGCCCGCGAGCCCGAAAATGGAGGAGGAAAACGCCGTGCCCATGCCCCGCAGCGGCTCGCCAATCGCTGTGAACAGCCCAGTGACGGCCGCATCGCTGTTGTCAGTGTTGTCCGACAGTGCGTTGACCGCCTCCACGAGGGCGCCGACGGTCTGCAACAGGCCCCAGAAAGTCCCCAACAGCCCGAGGAAGATCAGCAGTCGCGCCAGATAGCGGGTCAGTTCGCCGGCTTCCGACATGCGCGCGCCGACGGAATCGAGCATGGAGCGCGCCGCGGCCGCCGGCAGACGCAAGCGCCCCGGCGGCTCCGCCATCAACAGCGCGAGGGGCGCGATCAGCGACGGCGGCGGGCGCATGCCTTGCGGATTCGGGCTGTCGTGGAACTCCCGCAGCCAAGCCACGGCCGGCCGCACGCCGAGCGCTTGGTGGAAGGTGTAAGCGACGCCGAAGAAGAGCACGACGACAATCGCGCCATTGATGTAGATGTTGGCGTAAAACGCCGTTTCCAGCGCCGGCGCGAGCGCGAACACCAACACCGCCACGGCGCTGACGAACAACAGCATCGGCGCGATGTTGCGACCGGGCCCCGTGAACATGGGACGTCCGCCCCGGCTCGCGCGACGGGGCTCTTCAGCGATCACGCGCTCCATGGCCAACTCCTTAATGTCATCCCCACACGCACCATCTGACCCTTAACCGTCAACGCGACGTTTTCGAGGCGTCCCCGGCGGCGCGCACACCCGCCGCGATCACGGCCTCGCTTGTCCTAAAGCGTCAAGCAGCGGGCGCACAATCGCCTCCGCGCCGGCGGCGATGTCGCCGGTGTGCAACGGATCGCCCTTGTCGTCGGGGTCGACCACATAGCCCCCCGCCTCGCGCACCAGCACAATGCCGGCCGCCACGTCCCACGGCTTCAAGCCCCGCTCCCAATAGCCGTCATAGCGGCCCGCCGCGACATAAGCGAGGTCAAGCGCCGCCGAGCCGAAGCGGCGGATCCCGGCGACCTTAGGCATGAGCGTGTGCAGCTCCGTCAGGAGCGTGGCGTGGCCCGGCCGGCCGCGGAAGGGAATGCCGGTGGCCAGCACGGCGTCGTCTAAGTTCGCGCGTGCGGCGGTGCGCAGCCGCCGGTCGTTCAAAAACGCGCCTTTGCCTTTTTCCGCCCAGTACATTTCGTCAGCGATGGGGGCGTGGACGACCCCGGCCACAAGCTCGCCCTCGCGCTCGAGGCCGATGGAGATGGCGAAATGGGGAATGCCGTGGAGGAAGTTCGTCGTTCCATCAAGGGGATCAATGATGAAGCGGTGGCTTTGGTCCGTGCCGGGGACTTCGCCGCCTTCCTCCATCAGAAAGCCGTAGCCGGGACGGCCTTTCTGGAGCTCCTCGCGGACAATCGCCTCAGCGCGCTCATCGGCGACGGACACAAAGTCAGCAGGGCCTTTGCGCGAGATCTGAAGCTGCTCGACCTCGCCGAAGTCGCGCCGCAGGGCGCGCGCGGCTTTGCGCGCAGCGGTCATCATAATGTTGAGCAGGGCGGAGGGCTGGGCCATGGCGGGGTCCGCGGCGTTCGGGGAACAGAATTCGCGTCATAGGATGTTGCGGCGCGGAACGGAACCACCGCGCCGGCGCGCGTCGCCGTCACGCGGACGTTTTCTCAAGCGACACAAGGATGAAGAACATCGCGGCGAGCAGCGCAAGCGCCTTAAAGAGGCCTGTTATGGTGATGGCGAACACCCGCTCGAGCAGCTCAAGGCCCAGATACGGCACGCCAAGGGCCAGCGCCACCACAAGCAGGCCCATCACGAAGTGTCCCAACCCTTTGACAAAGCCACTCATCGCGTCGCCTCGGGCCGCGGGGTCTGGCCGCAAATCCGCCCGCTTCTTCAAGCAATGTGGCGCGGTGACGACAGACGGCCAGCACGATCCATCGGGGAGGACGCGCGCATGCTGCAGAAATCGGTGTTTTCACACGCGCGTCAGGCCTTTGCGGCGGCGTGCGCGGCCTGCATCGTCGCCTTCGCGCCGGCCCCTGTCAGCGCCCAGGACTACACCCTCAACGGCCGGGCGTTGAGCATGGAAGAGTTGCAGATGTTTGCGTTCTTCGGCTTGCCGCCGGGCGCGTATTATGTGGATGAGGACGGGAATTTCGGCTTGGTCGGTCAGCCGCCCATCATGAACATCTACGCTGCTCAAGGCCAAACGCCGCCTCAACGCCAGCCCGCCTTCAGCGAGGAGAACGCCGCGGGCGGCGGTTCTGACGCGGCGGTTGTCGGCGCGCGCATCTTTTGGGTGTATTCGCCCAGCATGTTTTCCGGCGCGACGGGCGGCTCCTCCGGCTATATCCACGTCTGCCCGGGCCATGTGTTCTACCGAAGCTCAGAAGGCTCGCTCAGCGTCGGGGGCGATTACCGCCCGTCGCTTGAGAGCGACCCGACGACGGGCATGAACAACGACTGGGCCGGCGTGGCCCATCAGGCGCAAAGCGCGGGCCGCTGGACCGTGCACGCTGGTGAGCAGGGCCCGGAGCTGCATCTGACCAATTCTGACGGCTCGGTCCAGGAAATCCCTGTCTCCTTACTTGAAGGGGGCCGGTGGAAATGGGGCCAAACGCAGTATGCCGTGGAGCCGGGTCACGCCTCCTGTGGCTGAGTTTGGGGGCTGAGTTTGGGGGCTGAGTTCGGGCGTTGAGTTTGGCGCCGCTCAATCCGCGCGGCGGACATACGCGCCGTCAGCGGTCATGACCACAATCTTTTCGCCAACGCCGACAAAGGGCGGCACGGCGGTTCGGATCCCGTTTTCCAGCGTGGCGGGCTTGAAAGAATTCGCCGCAGTTTGGCCCTTCACCACCGGCTCGGTGTCAGCGACCTCAAGGGTGACTTGCTCCGGCAGCGTCACGCCGATCGGTTTGTCTTGGTAGAACTCGATCTTCACCGCCATGCCGTCTTGGAGGTAAGCGGCTTGGTCGCCGACAAAATCTTTCTCTAACTCGACTTGCTCGTAGTTTTCAGAATTCATAAAGGCGAGGCTGTCGCCATTATCGTAGAGAAAGGTGTGATCCATCTGCTCGAGGCGCACCCGTTCCACAGTCTCAGACGCGCGGAAGCGTTCATTGAGTTTGCGGCCGTCAATTAAATTCTTGAGTTCGACTTGGTTGAATGCACCGCCTTTGCCGGGTTTTACAGCGTTGGTCTTCACCGCGCGCCAAAGGCCGCCTTGGTGCTCAATCACCATGCCGGGCGTGATTTTGTTGCCGTCGATTTTCACACTGTTCTCCTTG
>CAZMSO010000011.1:56461-81084 GCA_964568975.1 uncultured Caulobacterales bacterium
AATCACCATGCCGGGCGTGATTTTGTTGCCGTCGATTTTCACACTGTTCTCCTTGTGGGCGCTCCTTGTGGGCTTCCCTTGGCGGCGCCCTGGATGTCATGGGCGGGCGCGACCGGTCCCCGCGGGCGCGAACCGCCATGACGTCGCGAGCTAGCCTTCGCTGGGCGCTTGGTCAATCACGAAGGCGCGGGCCTCACCGTGCGCTGGGGATCGAGCGCTCGATCTTGCGGATTTGCGCGTCCGTCAAACGCCGCTCCAGCCAAAAGCGCAAGCGCATTGGATCGCGGGCGAGGCGGTCAGCGTCGCGCAAGCCCGACGCATACGCCAACAGCAACCAGCGATAGGATTCCTCCAAATCTTGAGCGACGCCTTCGCCATTGGCGAGCGCCCAGGCCAGGCGGAACCGCCCGATCGGATCGCCCGCGAGCGCAGCCGCGCGCAACAACTCCACAGCCGCCGCACGTTGCTTAGGCGTTTTGGCGCCTGTGTACCGCAACCAGCCCAAATCGCTGGCGGCCAAGGGATGGCCCGCCGCCCAGGCTTGGGCGAGCAGCGCGTCAGCGGCCTCGGGATCCACCGATGACAACGTCACCCCGGCGGCGTAGGCGGCCGGGACGTCGCCGGCCTCTGCGGCTAAGCGCAGCCACCGGATCGCTTCATCAATGTCGCCGTCAACTCCGCTCTCGGGATCGCCGCCGGCGCGCTCTAAAAGCGCAAGGCCGAGATCGCGCTGGGCGTCGATGCGCCCTTCCACCGCCGCGCGACGCAAGAGCGTTAAGCCAGCCAACACGTCATGCACGGGGGACTCAGGATCAAGATAATGCAGCGCTTGGGCGTGGCGCGCGCCCTCATGGCCGGCCTCGAAGGCGCGTTCGAAGTAAATCGTGGCGTCCGCGACCGCGAGGCCGCCACGGCCTTCGCGCGCCAAAAACGCAAGCCGCATCAGGGCGTCGGCGTCGTCCTGCGCCGCTGCGATGCCGTAATAGCGCACAGCGTCCTTGTCATTGACCGCCCCGGCTAAGCCGTCTTCGAGGATGTGGCCGGCCATGACGGCGGCGCGCGCATGGCCGTCTTTCGCGGCGCTTTGAGCCAGCGCCAAAGCGCGCACATAATCCCCGTCGCTGTGAAACTGCGCCGCGTCAATGAACAGCGCGTCAGAGTCCGCGCGTACCGGCGCTGCGCTGAACGCCGTTAGCGCAAGGGCCGCAATCAAGGGCGCGCGCGCGGCCCGCGCCACGGTGGTCACACTGAGTTTGACGCTCATGCTTACGTCCCATTCACATCCACAAAGGGGTTGGGCGGCGGGCTCTGCGCCGCCTCCAACGCCGCTGCGAAAGCGCGTGCGGCGGCGACCGGCCCGTCCGGGTGGGACCATACCGCAGCCGACGCCGCGACGAAATCCGCGCCCGCGGCGGCCAGCGCGCCGCAATTGGCGGGTGTGATGCCGCCGATTGCGACGCTCGGCGTCGTCGATAGCGCCGACCACCAGCGCACAAGCTCGGGATCCGCGTGGGTTTTCGCCGCCTTCGTGGCGGTGGGAAAGAAGGCGCCAAAGGCGACATAGTCAGCGCCGGCCTGGGCGGCGGCGATCGCTAAGTCGCCGTCATTGTGGCATGTCACGCCGATTACGGCGTCAGGGCCGAGGACACGCCGCGCCTGCGCATAAGGCGCGTCGGCCTGGCCGATGTGGACGCCGTCAGCGCCCAGGGCCGCGGCGATGTCGGGGCGATCATTGATCAGGAGCGGGACGCCGCGGGCGCGCGCGACCTCCAAAAGCGCTGCGCCGACGGTCATGAACGCAGCCTCGGACGCAGGCGGCGGATCGGCGGGCTCATCGGCGGCGGCGGCGGCGTCGGCTTTCAAGCGCAGCTGCACTGCTGCGACAGCGCCGGTCGCCAACACCGCGTCGAGCTGGCTGGCGAAGGCGTCGATGGCGGGCACGCGCGGCGGCGTCAGCAGATAAAGGCGGCAGTGCGTGGGCGTCACGGCGCGCGCTCCCGGGCGCGGCGGGCGCTGGCGGTGTCGGGGCCGGCGGCGTCTGTGTAAAAGCTCGCGCTCATTCCAAGCGATCCTTGTCCTCGTGCAGTGCGGCGCCTGGACGCTTCAGCGGGGTCCGTTTACAACACATCACCCATAACTGTGAGGGGATTTCCCATGAAATGGATTGTGCTCGCGGCGGCGGCGACCGCCCTCCTGGCGACGGCGTGCAGCACCTCGGAAGAGGGCGTGGCGACGTCCCGCTACGGCCTTGGCGCGCGGACGAACGCATATCGCGTCACGCTCGACGATGGTTTTCCTGGATGGACGGTGGCGGGTCCCAACACGGCGGCGGTGATGCGTCGCTCGCGGGAACTGTGCCGCAAGATCGGCTTTGAAGTCATCACCACGAATGCGGATGCGAAAACGCGCCGTCCGGTGATCCCGGTGCCGGGCTTCTTGCGCACGGATGTGGTGGCGACGATCCGCTGCCGCCGTCCCACACCGTAAGCGGCCGCTCACGCGCGCGGCGGCGGTCGGGGGCGGGCCCCGCGGCGCGGATGTGAGGTCAGCGAAACCACGCGGGGCCGGATCCCTCAGGGGTCCGGCCCTTTTGTGCGTGTGCTCCCGGCGCGGCGGGCGAGCCGCCGGCGCTTGGCCCGGCTACGCTGTTTCCGTTTCCAGCTGCGGCGTCCATTCCGCGCGCGTGGCGAGGCCGTTCATGCGCGCGCGGTGCGTGAACGCGGCTTGGGCGGCGGGGACGTTTTCGGCTTGCCCGCCCCAGGTCTTCAACGGCGCGGCTTGCAACGCCCGGCCATAGGAGAAGGTCAGAGCCCATGGCAAAGGCCCAAGCGCGTTCATGGCGTTGAGGTGGGCGGTGGCGTCTTCATCGCTTTGGCCGCCGGACAAGAACGCGATCGTGGGCACCGCCGCCGGGCAGCAGGCTTTCAAGCACCGCAGCGTGCGCTCCGCCACCTCATCGACGCTTGCTTGGCGGGCTGCGCGCTTGCCGGGCGCGATCATATTCGGCTTCAAGACGACGCCTTCAAGCTTGACCTCGGCGACGTAGAGTTCCTGGAAGACCTCCTTCAACACCCACTCCGTCACGGCCTCGCACGTGTCGATGTCATGATCGCCGTCCATCAGAACTTCCGGCTCCACAATCGGCACAATGTCGGCCTCTTGGCAGAGCGCGGCGTAGCGCGCCAAGGCGTGGGCGTTGGCGCGCACGGCGGTGTGGGACGGGATGTGGGGGTCGCTCGCGTCTGAACGGGCGATGTCGATCACGGCGCGCCATTTCGCAAAGCGCGCGCCCAAATTATGATACTCCGCGAGGCGCTCGCGCAGGCCGTCGAGGCCTTCCGTCACCGTTTCTCCCGGGCGGCCGGCCAGGGGCTTCGCGCCCGTGTCGACTTTGATGCCCGGGATCGAGCCGGCGTGCTCAATCAGGCGCACCAGCGGGGTCCCATCGGCGGCGGTTTGGCGCAGCGTCTCGTCAAACAAAATCACGCCGGAGATGTGGTTCTGCATCGCTTCCGTGGCGCGGAACAGCATTTCGCGATAATCGCGCCGGCTGTCCGGCGTTGACTCCACGCCAATGGATTCAAAGCGTTTTTTGATTGTGCCGGTGCTTTCATCGGCGGCGAGCAGGCCCTTGCCCGCAGCGCCCATGCGCGTGGCCACATCGTTCAGTTGCGCGAGATCCATCATCCCCTCCGGCATGGTGTGAGCCTGACGTGTGCATACTGCGAACTGCGCCGGTCGTCACGGGGCGGCGCTCCCGCAGCGGCGATGCTCACGCAAGCTCCACGCCATCAGAGAGCGCGGCGAGCGTGATCGCTGCGCCGATCGGCGGCGCGCGCACGCTCTGCTCGGCCGTGGTGCGCACAAGCGGGGCCTCCGGCCCGGGCGCGCCGGCCGCGCGCGCCCACGCCTCGACCCGCGTCTCGTTCTGATCCACGCCCCGACGGCGAGCTGGCGCAGCGCTAAAGCTCGAACCAGAATTTGTTGCGCAGGGTTTTCAGTTCGAGCTGTGTTTCGGTTGCGAAGATCTCGGCGGCTTTTTTCACAGTCGGCCATTTGTAATCATCGCCGATCAACCAGCCGCCTTTGCGCATCAGCGGGTAATACGCGCGCAGATCCCGCAGCACCGGCTCAGTCTCGTGATCGGCGTCGATGTGCAGGACGTCAATGGCGATTTTCAGGTCTTTAAGAATGATCGCGGCGTTCTCCGTCGTGTTCGGCAAGGGCGTGATCAGATCTTGGACGCCTTCATGGTGGATGTTGGCCACAAACGTTTCATAAAGCGTCGGGTAGCCGCCGCGCAGCTGCAGCGAGGCGTGAAGGGTGGGGTCGCTGCGGTCCGTCCAACAGCGCGGCGCGCCGAGCCATGTGTCCACGGCGATGATCTGCGGGGCGAGGCCGCGTTCTCGGGCTTCTTTCGCGAGCCGGATGCACGTCATGCCTTTCCACACGCCGAGTTCGACAATCACCTCAGGCCGCACGGTCTCCACGGCCATGGCGAAGATTTCGTGCTTTTCACCCCAGCCTTGCATGTCCACGCGCGCAGGGTCTGCGGCGTCGGGGCCGTAGGGGTCGCCGTCGAAAATCGCGTCGCGCACGGAGGCCGCTTTCTTCAAACCGAACATGGCGTTTCCTTGGGGTCGTCGCGGGATGTCGCGCCCTCGGCGACCGAAGGCGCAAAGGCGCGCGCCGTCAAGGCGCAGCGCGCATCTGCGGGGGCGTTGGCGTTGCGGCCGCCATGCCCGGCCCATGAGCGCGCCGCCATGACGCGCTCGTCTCAGCTCGCTCGTCTCAGCTCGCTCGTGTTCGGTCCGCTCTTCTCAGGCCCGCAACGCCTCGACGCCGGGCAGCGCGCGGCCCTCCATCCACTCCAGAAACGCCCCGCCGGCGGTGGAGATGAAGGTGAAGTCGTCCGCCACGCCGGCTTGGTTGAGCGCGGCCACGGTGTCGCCGCCGCCGCCGACCGACACCAGGCCCGCCTCGCGGCTGCGTTTGGCGGCGTGTTTCGCGGCCTCCACCGTGGCGGTGTCGAAGGGCGGCGTCTCGAAGGCGCCGAGCGGACCGTTCCACACCAGCGTTTTCGCGCTTTCCATGGCCGCCGCCAGCGCGTCGACGCTGTCGGGCCCGATGTCGAGGATCATGTCATCGCTGGCGATCTGATCGACCGGGCGCACGCGATGGGGCGCGTGGGCCTTGAACTCCGTCGCGACCACGCCGTCGACGGGCAGGAGCAGCCGGCAGCCCGCGGCCGCGCACGCCTCCTCAATGGCGCGCGCGCTGTCGTGGAGGTCGGGCTCTTGCAGGGACGCGCCCACCGAAAGCCCGCGCGCGGCGAGGAAGGTGTTGGCCATCGCGCCGCCGACGGCGAGCACGTCGGCCTTCTTGGCGAGATTGCTCAACACCTCGAGCTTGGTGGAGACCTTCGCCCCGCCGACCACGGCCACCACAGGCCGCTGGGGCGCGCCGAGCGCCTGAGCGAGGTAATCCAATTCCCGCGCCATAGAGAGACCGGCGTAGGCGGGCAGGAGCTTCGCCACGCCCGCGGTGGAGCCATGGGCTCGGTGGGCTGCGGAAAAGGCGTCGTTGACATAAACGTCCGCGAGCGCCGCAAGGGCTTGGGCGAAGGCGGGATCGTCCGCCTCCTCGCCCGCGTGGAAGCGGGTGTTCTCCAGGAGCAGCACGCCGCCGGCGGGCAGGGCCGCCACCGCCGCTTCTGCGTCCGGGCCAATGCAGTCCGATGCGAAGGCCACCGGCGTGTCGAGCAGCGCCGCCAAGGCCGGCGCGATGGGCGCAAGGCTCATCGCGGGAACGCGCGCGCCCTTTGGTCGGCCGAAATGCGCCGCGAGGATCACCGTGGCGCCGGCGTCGCGCAGATGCGCGATCGTGGGGAGCGCGGCGCGCAGGCGCGTGTCGTCGGTCACGCGCCCGTCCTCCATGGGGACGTTGAAGTCCACCCGCACCAGCGCGCGCTTGCCGGCGAGGTCAGCCTCCTCCAGCCGGCGGATCGCGCCGCGGGCCTCGACGGGGCTTGCGTGCGTCATCATCGGTTCCCCTCTTGGCTGCGCGTCTCGGCCGTCGCGGCCTTCGGCGCGCTTAAATCAGGCGCGCCATGGCCACGGCGGTGTCGGACATACGCGTGGAGAAGCCCCACTCATTGTCATACCAGCTCATGACCCGCACAAAGCGGCCGTCAATGACCTTCGTGCCCTCGGTCTGGACGATCGAGGAGCGGGCGTCATGGTTGAAGTCCACCGAGACGAGCTCCTCGTCGGTGTAGCCCAAAATCCCCTGCAGGGGCCCCTCGCTCGCGGCCTGGCGGAGGAGGGCGTTGACCTCCTCAGCGGTCGTGTCGCGGCTGGCGTCGAAGGTGAGATCGACCATAGAGACATTGGGCGTCGGCACGCGGATCGCGACGCCGTCGAGCTTGCCCGCGAGCTCCGGCAGCACCAGGCCGACAGCCTTCGCCGCGCCAGTGCTGGTGGGGATTTGGCTCATGGCGGCCGCACGGGCGCGGTGGAGGTCTTTGTGAAGCTTGTCGAGGGTGTGCTGATCACCGGTGTAGGCGTGAATCGTCGTCATGAAGCCGCGCTCAATGCCGACGCCGTCATGGAGCACCTTGGCCACCGGGGAGAGGCAGTTGGTGGTGCACGAGGCGTTGGAGACGACGAGGTCCTCGGCGGTCAACGCGTCGTGGTTCACGCCATAAACCACGGTTTTGTCGGCGTCTTTCGCGGGCGCCGACACCAGCACGCGCTTGGCGCCGGCCTCCAAATGAGCCGCGGCTTTGTCGCGGTCAGTGAAGATGCCGGTGCACTCCATCGCCACATCGACGCCCATGTCGCCCCAGGGCAGTTTGGCGGGGTCGCGCTCAGCGGTGACGCGGATCGGGCCCGCGCCGGCGTCGAAGCTCTCGCCATTGACGGTGACGTCATTGGGGAAGCGGCCGTGGACGGAATCGTATTTCAGCAGATGGGCGTTGGTCTCCACCGGCCCGAGATCATTGATCGCCACGACCTGCACGTCATTGCGGCGATGCTCTAAGACGGAACGCAACACTAAGCGGCCGATGCGGCCAAACCCGTTGATCGCGACACGAACAGTCATGACGGCGCCTCCACGCTTCTCGGCGCGAGCGGATGCAAGGCGCGCGCCGTCTTGATCTGGCGCGGGTCTTAGACCTCAGGAGGGGCAGCGTCCAGCCGGGCGGTGCGCGCCCCGTCCGGCGGCGGGGCTAAAGGCGACGCGAGACGCTCAGCGCGCCAAAGGTTTGCCCCTGGGGCTGCTCAGCGAATTCCCGCGAGCGCACGACGACGACCAACGCCGTGCGCGTCGCGCCGGATTGAAACACAAGCCCTGCGCTCGCTTCATGGACGAAGGGCTCGCGGGTGACTTGGGGGCCGCTCTCGCGAAACGTGTTGCCGTCGAGAACGATGTTGCGCGCGACGCCGCGGGCTTGAGCGCCGGCGAACACATACCAGCTGCGCGCGTCGACGGGCGTGAAGACGTCGCCGCCGCCAAAGCCTGAGCGGGCCCGGGGCGGGCCGAAATCGTTCTGCAAATCCTCGCCATAGCGCAGCGTCGCGCCGAGATGGGCTTGGGTGAGCGCGTTGCCCACGCTCGCGCCGGCGGTGGTGAGCATCTCAAAGCCGCGCCCGAACCGCGGCGGCACAAGCGTGCGCGCGGCGCGCTCATAGCCCAGGCCAAGCAACGCCTCATCCTCCAGCTGCGCGTCCCAGCCGCGCGGCTCTTCGCTGGCGGTGAAGTCATGCCAGGCGATTTGCACCTCCGCGCCGCCCGCGGAGGGCCCGACCAGACCTGCATGCAGCGACGCGCGCTCCATCACGATCGAGCCCACGCGCTGGGTCTCAAGATCAAGCGTCACCATCCCCGCATAGGGGTGCTGATCCGCCGGCGCTACGGACGCGCCGTAAGCGGCCGGGGTAAAGATGGCGTGGTTGACTGCGAACCCGGCGTAGACGTCGTCATCGTAAGCCGCGCCCAAGACACGCCGCGCAATCGCGCCGCTTATCCCGGCTTGGTGGGCGTTCAGCCCAAGCGCGGCGAAGCGCAGCCCGTTGGTGTAGTCGCGATCCTCGCCCGCGATGATGTCGTTTTCCATAACCACGGAGATCACGCGCTCGCCTTGGGCTGCGGGAGCAGCGGCGGCTGAGAGCGCGATGGCGGCGGCGAGCGCACGCGCCACGCGCCCGTGTGAGCAGGGACCGATCGAGAAGACCATGCCTCGAAGTCTGCCGAGGCAATGTCGCAGGAGCCTTAATATAATTGTATGGTTAATTTGAATTTACTTGAGAAACTCTTCGTTGTTTCTCTAATTTCTCATTAGGGGTTTTCGCCCGCACCGCGGGGCCCCGCGCGCGCCAGCGCGTGGGGGACTTGCCCTCGTGGCCGGCGCGGGCGAAGACCGGATCCACGGCGTGGCTGCGCGCGTCGTCACGCTCTGTTTCAGCCGGTTACTGTCATGAAATTCACGCTCTCCTGGCTGCGCCGCTATCTGACCACTGACGCGGATCTGGCGCGTCTGACCGAGGCCATGACCATGGCCGGCCTGGAGGTGGAGTCCGTCGATGATCCCGCCGCACGGCTTGCGCCCTTCACGGTCGCTCATGTGCTCGAGGCGACGCCGCATCCCGACGCGGACCGGTTGCGGGTGTGTCGGGTCGCGACGAAGGACGGCGACAAGCAGATTGTCTGCGGCGCGCCCAATGCGCGCACGGGCCTGGTGGGCGTTTACGCGCCGCTGGGGACCTACATTCCCGGCCTCGATCTCACGCTTGATTCCAAGCCGCGCAAAATCCGCGGGGTGGAGAGCCATGGCATGCTCTGCTCAGCCAAGGAGCTCGAGGCGGGTCAAGATCACGACGGCATTGTCGATTTGCAGGGCGATTGGGCTGTGGGCGCGCCGGCGTCACAAGCGCTTGGCGTCACTGACCCCGTGATTGATTTTGAAGTCACGCCGAACCGTCCCGATTGGCTGGGCGTGGTGGGGATTGCGCGCGACCTCGCGGCCGCGGGTCTCGGTCGGTTTAAAGACCGCGCAGCGGCGCCGGTCCCGGGACAGTTTGCGTGTCCGGTGGAGATTGCGCTCGACGCCCCGGAGGCGTGCCCCGTGTTCGCCGGCCGGGTGATCCGCGGTCTCAAAAACGGGCCGTCCCCGCAATGGCTGCAGCGGGAGTTGCTGGCGATTGGGCTGCGCCCGATCAACGCCCTGGTGGATGTGACGAATTACCTTGCATATGACCGCGCGCGGCCTTTGCACGTTTATGACGTGGCGATGTTGAGCGGCCCGATCCGCGCGCGCCTTGGCCGCGGCGGGGAGCGGTTTCTCGCCCTCGACGGCAAGGAGTATGAGGCGACGCCGGACATGTGCGTCATTGCGGATGACGCACGCGTCCTTGGCCTCGGCGGCGTCATGGGGGGAGAGCACTCAGGGTCCCGCGACGACACGACGGAGGTGTTTATCGAAAGCGCGTGGTTTGATCCCGATCGCACCGCGCGCACGGGCCGCGCGACGGGGATCACGTCTGATGCGCAGTATCGCTTTGCGCGCGGGGTCGATCCACATTCCTGCGTCGATGGGCTGGAGCGGGCGACGCGGCTTATTCTGGAGATGTGCGGCGGCGTTGCGTCGGAGATCGTGGTCGCCGGCGCGCCGCCGCCCGCGCCCGCGCCGATAGCGTTTGATCCCGGTCAAGTGCGCCGGCTGACGGGCCTGCCTCTGCGGCCCGCCAAGATTGCGGCGCTGCTTAAAAAGCTCGGCTTTGACGCGGCCGATGGCGCTGACGGACGTTTGACCGTCACCATCCCGAGCTGGCGGCCGGATGTGGCGGAATCGGCGGATTTGGTGGAGGAGGCGGCCCGCATCGCCGGCTATGACACGCTGCCGACGACGCCTCTGCCCCGCCGCGGCGGCGGCGATCTCGCCCGGCGCGCGCCGGCCATGAGCGCGACCCGCCGGCGACAGCTCACCGCCCGGCGGACTTTAGCGGCTCGAGGTCTGCACGAGGCGGTGACGTGGAGCTTTTGCCGGTCCGATCACGCGCGCTTGTTCGGGGCGGCGGCGCCGCTGATGGTGGCGAATCCCATTTCCTCAGAGCTCGACGCCATGCGCCCGAGCGCGCTGATCCACCTTACGCTGGCGGCGCAAAAGAACGCTGACCGCGGCTTCGGCGATGTGGCGGTGTTTGAGGTCGGCCCCATCTATGACGCGCCCGATGAGCGCGGCCAGCGCATGGTCGCAGCCGGCGTGCTGCGCACGGCGGGCACCCGGCATTGGACGGGCGCGTCTCAGCTCGACGTCTTCGACGCAAAGGCCCACGCGCTGGCGGCGCTCGCGGCCATTGGCGCGCCGGTGGACGCGCTCCAGATCGCAGCGCCGGCGCGGAGCTGGTGGCATCCCGGCCGGTCCGGCGCGCTGACGCTTGGGCCGAAAACGCTGATGGCGGAGTTTGGCGAGCTGCATCCCGGCGTGCTGCAGGCTTTAGACGTGGAGGGGCCGGTCCTCGCGTTTGAGATCGACCTGGATGCGGTTCCTGCGCCCAAACCCAAAGCGACGCGGGCGAAACCGCCTCTCAACGCGTCCGATCTCATGCCGCTGCGGCGCGACTTCGCCTTTGTCGTCGACGCAGATCAGCCGGCCGGCGCGATTGCGCGGGCCGCGGCCGGCGCTGACAAGGCGCTGGTGGCTGATGTCGTGGTCTTTGACGTGTTCGACGGCGATGCCGCGCACAAGGCCTTGGGCGCCGACAAAAAATCCGTGGCGATCGAGGCGGTGTTGCAGCCCAGCGACGCCACTCTGGATGACGCCGCGATTGAGGCGGTGTCCGCGAAGATCATCAAGGCGGTGGAGAAAGCCACTGGCGCGGTGTTGCGGCGATAGTGCGCCCCAAGGGCCCCCGGCTCTGCGCGCTCACGGGCTCCGGCCGGGGAGCGGCGGTGCTGGGGGATCTCCTCCCTCTCCCTTGGAAAGGGAGAGGGGCGATCACAGTTGCATTAGAATGGCAGAATGTTGCGGTCGCGCGAATACGCGAGGTAGCCGACATTCGCGCCAAGGCGCAAACCCGCGCCGGCGCGGATCGGCGCCAGCGTGATGTCCTCGGCCCGCTGATAATTCACCCCGACCCCGCCGACGAGATACGCGCTGCCCTCAACGCCGGGGAAACGGCGAAAGAGGTCGTTGGGATCGTTGAGATTGTAGACCAGCGTGAAGGTGCGTGAGGCGTTGCCGCCAATGTCCCAGCCGATCGAAGGCCCCTGCCAATACACGCGCCCGCGCCGGCCGTCGCGGGTGACGAGCGTGCCGCGGCCATAGCGCAGGCCCGGTCCCGCAGCGCCGGCGGCCTCCCCGCCGACAATGAAGGCGTCCGGCTCGTCGAAATCGGACGCCAGGCGCGACAGGATCACTGCGATGCTTTCTGCAGACACGCCCAGAAACCCCGATATCTCCGGCGCGAGCGCATCATAGTCCCAGTCATCGCCCACGCGCGTGACGGTGGCGTTCGCGTCGACGTCATACTGCTCAAGGGCTGTGTTGCTCACGCACGCGGCCGCGAGAGCGGCGACGGCGGCTGCGATGACGAAGCGGATCATGGCGGGACTCCTTTCGCGTCAATGTCGAGCGCGCCCGACGCACCCTAATGGACGGCGCGTTTGTGGTTAACCTGCGGCGGCGCATCGCCGCCGCTTACAAGGGCCGCGGATTGCGCTAAGTCCGTGACATGAGCACCGCCACCCCTGCGTCTTCGCCGAAGGCCGCCGCCGCGCCGCGCGCCGGCGCGCGCCCGAACGCGCCTCTCGTTCCCCCAGAGCGCATCCGCAATTTCGCGATCATCGCCCACATTGATCACGGCAAATCAACGCTCGCCGACCGGCTGATCCAGATCACGGGCGGCTTGAGCGAACGCGAAATGAAAGCTCAAGTCCTCGACAATATGGAGATCGAGCGCGAACGCGGTATCACGATCAAGGCGCAGACGGTGCGGCTCGAGTACACGGCTCAAGACGGCGAAGTCTATTATCTCAATTTGATGGATACGCCGGGCCATGTGGACTTCGCCTATGAAGTCTCGCGGTCACTGGCGGCGTGCGAAGGCTCCATCCTTGTGGTCGACGCCAGCCAAGGCGTGGAGGCCCAAACACTCGCGAATGTCTATCAAGCGATCGACAACGACCATGAGATTGTGCCCGTCCTGAACAAGATCGACTTGCCGGCCGCGGAACCAGACCGGGTCAAAGCCCAAATCGAAGAGGTGGTTGGCATCGACGCCTCTGATGCGGTGGAGGTGTCGGCGAAGACGGGCCTGAATGTCGAGGCCGTGCTTGAGGCCATCGTGACACGCTTGCCGGCCCCGGCCGCCGGGGATCCGGACGCGCCGCTGAAGGCCATGCTGGTGGACGCGTGGTATGATCAATTTCTCGGCGTCGTGGTGTTGTTCCGCGTGATGGAAGGCGTGCTCAAAAAGGGCATGCGCGTGAAGATGATGTCGACGGGCGCGGTTTATCCCGTCGATCGGGTCGCGGCGCTCACGCCGAAGCTTGTCGATGTCGGCGCGATGGGTCCGGGCGAAGTGGGGGTGCTCACCGCCTCGATCAAAGAGGTCGCGGACGCGGCGGTGGGCGACACCATCACTGAGGACAAGCGGCCGACGGCGGCGGCGCTGAGCGGCTTCCGGCCGGCGCAGCCGGTGGTGTTTTGCGGGCTCTTCCCGGTGGACGCCAACGACTTTGAAGACCTGCGCGCCGCGATGGGGCGTTTACGCCTGAATGACGCCAGTTTTTCTTTTGAAATGGAAACTTCTGCGGCGCTCGGCTTCGGGTTTCGCTGTGGGTTCTTAGGTCTGTTGCATTTGGAGATTATCCAGGAGCGGTTAGAGCGGGAGTTTAATCTCGACCTTATCGCCACCGCACCCTCAGTGGTTTATCAGATGACCCTCACTGACGGGACGGCGATGGAACTCCACAACCCCGCTGACATGCCTGACGTGGTCAAGATCGAGGAGATTGCCGAACCCTGGATCAAAGCGACGATTTTGACGCCGGATGAGTATTTGGGCGCGATCCTGCAGCTGTGTCAGGAGCGCCGCGGGGTGCAGAAAGAGCTCTCTTACGTCGGCGCGCGGGCGATGGTGGTCTATGACTTGCCGCTCAATGAAGTGGTCTTCGATTTTTACGACCGCTTGAAGTCGGCGACGAAAGGCTATGCGAGCTTCGATTATCAAATCGAGAATTATCGGGTGGGCGACTTGGTGCGTATGTCGATCCTCGTCAATGAAGAGCCGGTGGACGCGCTTTCTATGCTCGTCCATCGCAGCCAAGCCGAACGGCGCGGCCGGGCGATGTGTGAAAAGCTGAAAGAGCTGATCCCGCGGCACATGTTCAAGATCCCGATCCAAGCCGCGATTGGCGGGCGCGTCATTGCGCGCGAGACCATTTCCGCGATGCGCAAGGATGTGACGGCGAAGTGTTATGGCGGCGATGTGACGCGCAAACGCAAACTCTTGGAGAAACAGAAGGCGGGTAAGAAAAAGATGCGCCAATTCGGACGCGTCGAAATCCCCCAAGAAGCGTTTATCGCCGCCCTCAAAATGGACGACGGATAGCGCCGTCTCGGCGTGCTTGCGGGCGGGCGGCTGCGCGCGACCGCGCCGGGGCGCGCGACACGTGCGCCTATGCGGACCACGCCTGAGAGGGCTGGTCACTGCGGCGTCGGCGGCTCGGGCGTGTAATTCGCGCGGATGGCGGCGAGGCGCTCCAGCTTCTCAATGTAAATGTCGAGCCGGTGGTGTTCTTGCGACACGGGCGATGGCCCGCCATTCAGCAGCCACCCGACAAAGCTGAACGCGCTGTTGGCGAAACCGATCAGGCCGTTGCGGTGGCTGCGCTTGATCCAGGGCGGCTCGCCGAGCTGGATTGTCACGGGCGAGCCTGTGTGGCGGTAGCGCGACAGGCCCTCCGGCGGCAGCGCAGGCACTGCGTCATGGCCGTGGATGATGCGGTAGTGGGGGGTCTTCAGCTCGCGATCCACCCAGGAGTCGCCCACGCGCGGCGCGCCGAACGTATAACACGCCGCGAGATTGTGCGGCTCAAGGGCGATTGTGGCGATGACGGCCATGGCCCCGCCGAGGGAGTGCCCGGCCAAATAGAGCGGTTTTGTCAGCGCACGGCCGTGGGTGTCGCCGCCATTGTCGCGAAGACGAGGCAGCAATTGGTCAAGAAGCTCCGGACCAATGCGGTCGAACGCCTCCTTGAACCCGCGATGGACGCGCACGACGGCCGGCTCGCGTCCGCCCGGCCGCGTCACCTCCATGGGAACCAGACGGGCGCGCAAATTGTTTTTCCAGTCCCGCCAGCTGTCGCTGCCGCGAAACACTAAGAACGCCATGTCCTCATTTTCCGCCGCGAACCCCTGGGCGCCGAGCTTTTTGACGCGCGCGCCGCTGGTGCGTTCCGCCGTGCGCTCGGAGGCGGCGGTCGCGATTAACCGGCATCCGAGCTCACTCAGCTGGCGTTCAAGAAGGGCCTCGTCCCACGCGCCGGGGGTGGCGGCGTCGCCGGCGGATCCTCGCTGTGCGAGCGGGGGTTCGCTCGACCCGCTCGGTCGGTTGTAGGCGATCTTGCTCAGCAGAGCCATCAGCAGCGCGGTTCGATCAGAATACGCTTGCCGATGGCTCGGCAGGACCTCGGTGAGGGTGTGATACGGACGGTATGCTCCCGGCATGGCGTCGCCCCTGGGCCTGGCTCCTCGCGCTGGCGCTGTGTATCAGAGCGCGGGGCGTGAGGGTATCGCGTCGCCGACCACGCCCAGGGGCGTGGGGGGCGACGACCATGACGCGGATCCTCAGCTTGGCGTCGTCGTGAGCGTGCGCCGCCGTTCAACCAGGATGTCCAAGCGCTTGACGTATTTCTCAATCGCATGGTCGCCAAACGCCGGAGAGATGTTGCGCCGCCAAGAGCGCGGCAGGGGCGTCAACAGCACTGACAAAAGCAGGCCCGTGGCGGCGATCACCCATTGTTGAATAAGCCCGCGCGCGCGGCGGCGCAAAATCGGCTTGTCGAAGTCGCGTCCGTCGATGTGGCGGGTGTCGCCGATGTGGCGGTACATCAGCAAATAAAACGGCACGAACGGCACAATGTCCCAGCCATTGGTGACGCGGTAGTGGGGCGGCTTGACGTATTGGTCGAGGCTGCGCGCCCCCGCGCGCGGCGACCCGAATGTGTAGCACGCCGCGATCCGATCGCTGGTGAAGGCGGCCGTGGCGAGCTGGGCCAGCGCGCCACCAAGAGAATGGCCTGTAATAAATATTGGCTTTTTTACAGGTTCTGGCAAGTTTTTCAGCACATCAATGTCAGGTTCGATTTGCGCGCGACGTTGATCAAACGCCTTATAGAAGCCACTGTGAACCTTCACATAATTTTCTTCACCGTCATAATAGCCAACGAATATGTTTTTTTTATTTATATTGAAGTTTGTGGACCAGTCCGTGCCGTCTGTGGTGCCGCGAAACACCAGCACAGCCATCTTTTCGTTTTCCGCGAGATAAGCCTCTGTGCCGCGATTGCGCATCAACGCCGCGAAGCGTTTGCGCGGCAAAGGTTTGGCGTAGGCGTTGGTGAGCGTGAACCCCAGGGCGTCGAGCGCCGCGCGCAGGTCCCGTTCGCCGTCGTCGGTCTCGAAAGGGAGATAAGACAGCATGCACAAGCGCGCGAGCAACGCTGCGGCCCGGTCGGAATAGGCCGCCCGCAAGCTTGGCAAATCTTTGTACTGCATCGGCTCTGACGTCTCGCTCATGTCATCCCCTTTGTGATCGGTGTCCGACCGTGCTGTGTGGCCATCCCCACACCCACGCCGCCCCACACCCACGCCGCGGCGTGGCGGCGGGCGTCCTCGCGGCGCGATGGTATACGCTTTCCCGCGCGCGAGGATGGTGTTGCGCAGATCAGCCCGGCGGCCAACCAGCGGTCGCGGCGCGGCGCGGCGGCGGCGATCGGGGTCGCGGACGCGTTGCGCGGCGTGGACAACTGCGCGCATTCTGGTCGCTCGCGGAGGATGGCGCGCGGCTGGCGGACGGGCGCGACGGGCGACGGAGGGTGCGGTTGGACATCAGGGCGGGCGGCGAGGTTTTGGCTTGGGGAGCGGGGGCGGTTGCGCTTGGCGTCGCCGCTCTCGCCAGCGTGTGGGCCCGGCGCGGCGCGGCGCGTGCGCCGCGGCGTTCCGGTGGAGCGGGCGTTTACGTCCTCGTGACGCGGCTTGCGGGCGATCGCGGCGACCGGCTCGGCGCGCGTCTGCGCGCAACGCTTGCTGAAACGCTCGGCCCGGCGGCGGTGGGCGCGTGGCGTCATCGCCCGCCTGACGCCATGGCCGCAGGCGATCGTGACGAGCGCACCCGGGTTGAGGCGGGCTTGTTGGCCGCGGCGCGGCGCGCGGGCGCGGACGCTGTGGTGTGGGGCGGCGTTGATGCGGCGGATGGCGGGGGCCTGGTGCGCGTCGCCGCCACAGACCCCCGCCGCGCGGCCGCCGTGATCGGGGTCGCGGCCCGTGTCGCGGCCCAGGGCTTTGCGCCGGGTGTTGGCGAGGGGTTTGCCGCGCTTGTGGCTGAGGTCGCCGGCGATGATGGCGCGACGGCTGAGCGATGGCGCGCCGCCCTGGCTGATCACGCGGCGCGCCCGGACGCGGCGTTGTCCGGCGCGGATCGCTGCCGTTTGCGCGAAATGCACGCCCGCCTCACCCTCGACGCGTTCGCCGCCGGCGGCGACGCCGCGCGGGTGGAGGAGGCGGTCGCGGTTGCGCGCCTGGCGGTCTGTGATGGCCGCGCGGCGACAGCGCCGGCGGAGGCGGCCGCGGCCCAAGCGCTGTTGGCCCGCGCGTTGGCGGTCTGGGCGGGCGCGCAGGCGCAGGACGCCGCCGCGCTTGAGGCGGTGTGGCGTGAGGTCGCCCAGGCCTATCGCGCGGCGTTGGCCGGGCCGGGCGCGTGGACGCGCGGTGAGTTCGCGGCGCTGCGCCTCGCATTCGCCAAGGCGGTTGCGGAATGGGCGCAACGGACACAGGGCGCGGCTCTGGTGGAGGAGGCGCTCGTCGCCGCGGAGGCTGCTGTCGCGGATGTCCCCGCGGAACAGGGTGAGGCCGCGATTCTCACGCGCGCGCGCATTCGCGCGGTGGCGGGCGAGCGCTTAGGCGGCGCGGCGCGGCTGGAGGCGGCGGTTGCGGGCTATGCTGACGCCTTAAAGACCCTCGACCCCGAGGCTGATCCGACCGTCAGCGTCGATGCGTGGGCGGCCGCGCAGGTCGGCCTCGGTCGGGCGCTGACGGCGCTCGGCGCGCGCCGCCAGGGGGTGGAGACGTTGACAGCGGCGGTCGCGGCGTTTGACGCCGTGTTGGCGCGCAGCGAGGGCGTCGGCGCTGCGCGCGCGCCGTCAGCGGTGGATTGGGCGGCGGTGCATGCTGCGCGGGGCGAGGCGCTGGCCGCACTCGGCGAGCGGGCGGGCGACAGCGCGGCCTCCTTGACCGCGGCGGCGACGGCGCTGCGCGCGGCCATCACCCAGTCCGAAGCACGCGGCGGCGCGCGCTTGGCCGCTGACGCGCGGCGGACGTTAGCGCGGGTCGAACGCTTGTTGGCGGAGCGGCGCGCAGCGTCGGCGTCGGCGTCTTCGGCCGCGTCGTCTGCGGCCTCGTAGGCCGCGCCTGGGCGTCCTATCACGCCGTGAACGGGCTCGCTGCGACGCGACGGCGCGCGCGACGCCCGCGGCGCGGCCCTAATCCTGACATTGGTCTGGAGTTTGCACAGCTTTGGCGTCACGGCTCCGCTCAGGAGCGAAAAATCGACGGCGGCGCGTCGCGCGCGCCGCTGGTCTCATGATAGAGCACTGGGATGATGGTCGCAGGCGGCGTTTCCTTCGTGGACGGATTAGGCGCAGGGTTCGCCAGCGCGCCTGTGCGTGAATGGGTCGTCGCCCACCCCGAAGCCGCGCTGGTGGCGCTTGGCTTTTCGGTCGTGTTTCTGATTGACGCAATCGCGGATGCGCCGGGTGCGGTGGTGAAAATGCTGCGGTGGCGCAGTGGGTCGCGCGTGTTGGCGCAAGCCAACGCCGTCGCGCGGGAGCTGCGGGTGGTCAGCGGCGCGCGCTTTGCGGTGCTTACGGGCCCTTTCACTCATGATGATGCGGGCATGCTCGACCGATTGGTGGAGCGCGCCCTCGACAATCACGCCGCGGGCTTTTTGTTTGACCGCCAAGCGCGGCGTGCGCGGTTGCCTTTGCCGCTTGATGGGCCGAACGCGGCGGAGGCGGCGCGGGAGTGGTCGCGCCAGGCGGACGCGGACCTGATTGTGTGGGGACAAGGCGGGCGGGCGAGCACGCTGTGGCGGATTTACTTCCTGACTGCGCGGGCGCGCGCTCAAAACGGTCCGGTGCAGGAGATCCGGCTCATCCCGCCTCAAGATGCGGCGGAAGCCGATCGCTTGGCGCGGGGGGTGGCTTATATTTTCGCGCGCTTAGCGTTGCCGAGCGCGGAGGAGGCCGATCGCTACCGCCCGGAAAAGCTGCGCTCTGTTCTGGCGGCCCTTGACCAGGTGATTTCCGACCCGCCGAAGGGCTTGGGCGAGGAGTTTGAGCGGTTGTTGCGCGTGGACGCCGCGCGCATCGCGCTCTCCATTGGCGAGCGCACGAATGATTTGGGCGCGTTGCGGCGGGCGTCGCGCTTGCGCGTGCGCATCCTTGCGGAAATTGATCGCGTGACAAAGCCTCGCGATTGGGCTGAAGCGCGCGCGGATCTCGGCCGCGTCCACTTGGCCATCGGCCAGCGTGAGCGCGACGCGCGCCGCCTCAGCGCCGCGATCGAGGCGTTCGCGGACGCCGGCGAGCTCTATCAGGGCATGGAGATGCGCGCCGAGTACGCCCGCAACATCCTCAACATCGCCCGATCTCACCATGCGCGGGCCGAGATTGTGGGCGACGCCGGCGACATTAAGGCGGCGATCGCCGCGTACCGTCGTGCTTTGGAGTTCGCCGATGATGACGGCTCGCGGTTTGCGGATGAGGCGCGGCGAGGCCTCGCCGCGGCGCTGCACGTTCTGGGCGACGCCGGCGGAGAGTTAGACGCGTTCGACGAGGCCGTGAGTCTCTATCACCTTGTCGCGAATGATCGGGTCAAAGCCGTGGAGCCCACAGTGTGGGCGCAATCGAAACATGATCTCGGTATGGCGCTCATGGCGCTCAGCGCCCAGCGCCGCGATCCCCAAGCCGGCTATGAGGCCGTCGCCGCATTTCGGGAGGCGTTGCGCGAACGCACCCGCGACGTCGATCCCCAGGGATGGTCGCAGACGATGTGTCAGCTGGGCCTGGCGCTTTTCGCGGCCGGCAAGCGCGAGCCCGCCGCCGGCGCGCTCGAGGCGGCGGTGCGCGCATTCCGCGAAATCCTTGACGCAATCGCGCCTGAAGCAGACCCGGTCTTTTGGGCGCGCATGCAGCACAATTTGGGCGCGGCGCTGCAAGCCATCGGCGAGCGGGACCGCGACCGCGTCGCTTATCGCAACGCAGTTGAGGCGTTTAACCAGGCGCTGACGGTGCTCACCGCCATCGCGCAGCCCCATGAATGGGCCGCCGTGCAGAACAATCTTGGCAACGCGCTCCACGCCCTCGGCCATGAGGCGCGCGATCCGGAAACGCTGGAGACAGCGCTCAAGGCCCATCGCGACGCCTTGTCGGTGCGGACCCGCGATCGCGCCCGCGAAGACTGGGCTGCGACCCGCAACAATATGGGCCTGGTGTTGATGACGCTTGCAGAAACCACGGGCGATCGCCGGCGCTTGCAGGAGGCGATGGAATCCTATCGCGACGCCCTCGGCGTCTTCCGCCTCGCGGGATTGGCTGATTACGCCGCGATGGCGGAGCGCAATCTCGAGCACGCCAAAGACCTCGCCGGCAGCGTCGCGCCGCCGCCGCGTCCGGCGTCGCTGCATGACGCCCAACCCGCGGCGCAGTGATCATCACAGCCGCGGGCTGAGCGGCGTGTCAGCGCGTCAGTCCGCCGACGCCGCGACTCCGGCGGGGCAGCTCACGCCCGTCCCGCCAAGACCGCAATAGCCGCTGGGGTTCTTCGCCAAGTACTGCTGGTGATACTCCTCCGCGAAATAGAACGGGCCGGCCGGCGCGATCTCCGTCGTGACGTCGCCATAACCGCGCTCTTTCAGAGCGGCCGCATAACGGTCGCGCGATGCGCGCGCCGTCGCAGCCTGGGCGTCTGTGTGGGTGTAGATCGCTGAGCGGTACTGGGTCCCGCGGTCATTGCCCTGGCGCATGCCTTGGGTGGGGTCATGGGCCTCCCAAAACACGCGCAACAGGTCTTCGTAAGAGATCTGAGCGGGATCGAAGACCACGCGCACCACTTCTGCGTGGCCGGTGCGGCCTGAACACACCTCCTCATAGGAGGCGTTGGGCGTTGCGCCGCCTTGATAGCCTACGGCGGTGACGATCACGCCCGGGGTTTGCCAAAACACCCGCTCAGCTCCCCAAAAGCAGCCCAGGCCGAAGTCTGCGATCGCGGACCCGTCCGGATAGGGACCCATCAAGGGTTGGTCGTTGACGAAGTGGCGTTGGGCGGTTGGGATCGAGGTTGCGCGTCCGGGCAGGGCTTCCTCCGGCGTCGGCAGGCGGGATTTGAACGGGTTCGCGAACATGGGGCCTCCATCAGTCATGAATGGTGTAGATAGGCGCTCTGGACGGTTTTGCGCGCGATCGCGCGCGCGTGTCGCGCGACCGCGAACGGCCGTGATCGGACGGGAGCCTTGGGCCTGATGGTGCGCACCGCTGTGACCGGTTTGTTGGGAGCGCTGATCCTGTTTGTCTTCAGCTGGTATCGCGGCGATTTGGGCGCGATGGAGCTGGGCGCGTTGGGTCGGGTGGACGCGCCGGGACCGCGGGCGCCGACGGCTCAGGAACGCTTAGCGCGCCTGACGCCGCGTGAGCGGGCGCTGGGAGGCGAGTTCGCGCCGTCCGAAGAGCGGGCCAGGCCCCAGCGCGCGGCGTTTTTCGCCGGTCAACTGCTTGCGTTTCCCGCCCCAGAACGGCTGGTTGAGGGCGAGGCCGAGGACGCAGCGCGCACCGTCGGCGGAGTGGCGGCCGCGATTGCGGCGGCGGAAGCTTATGGCGTGGCGCGTCCGGCTGGCGGCGGCGCGTTGGTGTTGGACTTAACGGCCTACAATTTGGACGCGCCGTTCGCGGCTTCGTCCGGGCCGTGGCCTGCGGAAGCGCGGATTGTGCGTGATGACGGCGCGGCGTGCCCAGATCCGGTGGACGAGGCGCGTGCGGTCCGCCAGCCAAGCTATGCGGTTGCGTGCGTGATCGCGGCGCTCGAGGCGAGCGGGCATTTCGCGTGGATCGAACGCAATCACATCGCCCAAGTCGCGGTGTCGGCGAGCCCGCCGTCGGCGCGCGCGCCTCGCGTCGCCGCGCCTCGCGTCGCCGCACAAGCGGTTCGGTCGGTGGGCGCGGATGGCGGCGGGCTTGCCGACACCGCTGAGGAACTGAGCCCCAATGACCCCTTGTTTTCCTATCAATGGCATTTCGGCGCCCAGGGCCTGGAAGAGGCGGCCGCCTCCGGCGGCGCGGGCTTTGTCGGGTATTGGCGCCGCCGTGATCCGCGCGCGGGCGGCGACGTCACGGTCGCGGTGATCGACACGGGTTTGGACGTCGACCACCCCGACATTGCGGGCTCGGGCGCGGTCGGCGACGGCGTGGATATGGTGTCGGAGCCATACTTTGCGGCCGACGGCGATGGCCGCGATCTTGATCCGGCGGATTTGGCCTTAGAGGATGCGGAGGCGGCGTGCGGGGCGGCGCCGGCGGCCGCCGGCGTGCGCCACGGCACCCATGTGGCCGGCGTGGTGGGGGCGGCGGCGTCCGACAATGGCCGCGGCGTCGCCGGCGCGGCTTGGCGCGCGACCGTGACGCCGGTGCGCGTGGTGGGCCGCTGCGGCGCGCTGAAATCGGATGTGAATGACGCCATTCGCTGGGCCGCCGGCGCGGGCGCGACGATCCTCACCGGGCCCCGCGGCGCGCCGATGGTGCGCCAGAACCCCGCGCCGGCGCGCATCGTTTTGGTCGGCGTGTCGTTTCCGGCGCCGCTGGGCTGCCCGCGCTCCACCCAAGACGCCATTGACGCGGCCGTGGCGGCGGGGGCCGTCGTGGTCGCGCCTGCTGGCAATGGCGGCGTCGACGCCCGCGCGGCCGCGCCGGGCAATTGCGCGGGCGTCGTGACGGTGGCGGCCGCGGATGCGGCCGGGCGGCTTGCGTATTATTCCAATTACGGGCCGCGCGTGGATGTGATGGCGCCGGGCGGGGATTTACGGCGCGACCTTAATGGCGATGGCCGCCCCGACGGCGTGTTGTCCACCAGCGCGGCGCGCGATTGTTATGATCCAGTGACCGGACGTCTGGTCGATGACTGCGATTACGCCTACGCCGCCGGCGCGTCTTTGGCGGCGGCGCATGTGGCGGGCGCCTTGGCGCTGCTCGCGGCCGATCGGCCGGACGCCACGCGCGAGGAGCTCATTTCCTTGATTGTCGACACAGCGCGCAGCCCCCGCACGCCGCAGCAGTGCCCGAGGCTGTGCGGGTCGGGCTTGCTGGATCTCGAGCGCGCGGCGCGCCGGGCGCCGTGACGCGCGGCGGGCGTGCGCCGGCTGCGCGCCAGTGTTCAGCGCCCTCTGACTGCAGATTGTGCGCCACGGTTGCTGCGTTTGTCTGCGCCTCGCCCTTGGTCGGCCTTTTTTGCCCGGTTACGTACCACTCAACGCGCGTTCGCGCGAAGGGGAGACTAGAATGCGAGCACTTGCAACAGCGCTCTGCGTGGCGTCGGTCGCCGGCGCGGCGTGCGCGCAGGATGTGATCACAAGCACCGGGGAACGGCGCATCAGCTGGCCGAGCACGCGCGCCATGACCACCGCGCAAGAGACGTTTTTTGATTACGCGCGCGCGGACGCCACGCCAGGCGTCGCGCAAGCCGTGGGCGGCATGCAAGCTCAAGTGGGCCGCGCGCCGGTGCCGGTGCTGATGCCCGGTGATTTGCGCGCGCAGAGCTTGTTGAGCGCCGCCGAGAGCTTCAAGGCCGTGGAGGATGGCTATTTCGCAGTGATTGAGGGCGAGATCTACGACATCATCATCAACGGCACGTCACAATATTTGGCTGTTCCTGGACGCCCGGAGCAGCCGGCGGATCCGGAAGCCTACCGGTTCACTGAGGCTGTCGGGGGGGCGGTGTTGTCCTTCAGCCGCTATGGGGCGGACTACATCGTTCAGTTCGAATGCCGGCAAGTGGCCGCGGATGGGCGGCCGTGCGTCTCGCGCGATCAAGCGGAACGCTTCGCGGGCGCGATGGATTTCATTGGCGGCGCTGGGCCTGCGCCTGTCTTCCGCCCACTGCGGAGGACGGAGAAATGATCACACGCGTGTTTTTGATCAGCGCCCTGACGTGGGCGGGCGCCGCGTGCGCGCCCCTTGATCCTGAGCCGACGCCCGGCGATGGCGGTCTTGCGCCGCCCCCGCCCGCGAGCGGCGCCTTCAGCTATCGCGCGCCGGGCGATCTTGAGCCGCGTTCGGGCCAAGGCGTGACGGACCGCACGGTTTATGCGCCTGACATTGTGTTCCCCATCACAGACGCGGCCGCCTTCATCAACAGCCAAGTGTATCGCCCCGGCGGCGCCGTCGCCGGCGGCGATCAATGCAGCGGCGTCAATTTCAGCTATCCCTGGCGCGACACCTTTTGCGAGCGCCGCCCCGGCGCGGATCGCGACACCCTCAATTGTCCAAGCCGGGCGGTCCATCAGGGCGTCGACATTCGCGCCGGCGATGTGGGGACCTGCCGGCGCATGCGCGACCTTGTCCTGGAGGACCCGGCGCAAAACCGGCTGATCCCGGTGCGGGCGGTCAAGGACGGCCAAATCACGCATGTCGGGCGGTTTTCTGTGACGTTGCGCTCCGGCGGGCAGATTTTCCGTTATCTCCATTTGAATATGGCGGCTTTGCCGGTCGCGGCGGGCGACACTGTGCGTGCGGGCGACGTTATCGGCTATCTCTCTAATGACTTTGGCGGGACGCCGACGACCTTCCATCTGCATTTGGAGTTCATCTTCAACTTCGCGGACGGCTCAACCTGGGCGTCGCCTTATATGTCCTTGGTGCGGGCTTATGAGCGCGCTAACGGCGTGGACGGTCGCGAAGTGTTTTAGCGCGGGCGCGGGGCGGCGGCCGGCCGCGGCCCCGCCCATGCGCTGAGGGCGCGGCGCTGGCGTCCGCTTCGGGTTGCGGCGCAGGTTCGCAGGGGTATAGTCCGGCGCTTCCGCAGTCGCCGCGGGGTGAGGTGGCCGAGTGGTCGAAGGCGCACGCCTGGAACGCGTGTAGGCGGGCAACCGTCTCGTGGGTTCGAATCCCACCCTCACCGCCACGGGGTGTTTCCCCCGGACCGGGGGGTGTCGCTCGCTCGTGAGCGCGCCCCGAAGCGCGGTGATCTTTGAAGCGCGCGGGTCGCTCAAGCGGCCACGATCGCGGCGCGCCCGATGCAGGCCGCGCCAGGTCGCCCGCGCCAGGCCGCCCGCGCCACGCGCGCACGCACGCGC
>CAZMSO010000012.1:0-15619 GCA_964568975.1 uncultured Caulobacterales bacterium
GGCCTCCATGGGGGCCATGGCGCTGAGAGCGGTGCAAGCCATAGTGACGCGGCCCCTGGCGACGCGGCCCCTGGCGACGCGGCCCCTGGCGACGCGGCCCTTGGCGACGCGGCTCAGAGCGCCGCCGCCGACAGCGCCTCGGTAGAGGGTGAGGCGCACGCGAGCGAGACGGCGTCCAGCGCTTTGGTCGAAGGCGACGCCGCCGCCAACGTGGCCGCGAACGTGGCTGTCAGCGCAACGCCGGCGGCGGGCGCTGATGGCGGCCCGCCGCGTTATGAAAGCCACCATCTGCCGTTGTGGGTGTTGTGGGCGCCGCTCGTGGCCACCGCCATCGGGTTTCTCGCGGCGTGGTGGGCCTATGGGCTGAATGAGGGCCTGGGCGCGCGCGTGGCCGCGCGGGGCGGGCCGATTCATGCGTTTTTGTCTCACAAATGGTTCTTCGATGAGATTTACGACGCCACCTTTGTGCGGTTGACCCGGGGCTTAGGCGACCTCTTCTGGAAGGGCGGCGACAAAGGCGTGATCGACCGCTTCGGTCCCGATGGCGTGGCGAAGGCGGCTGATCAGGCCTCGCGCCTGCAATCACGCCTGCAAAGCGGCTATCTCTACCATTACGCCTTTGTGATGCTTATTGGCGTGGCGGTGCTGACCACCTTTGTCATTTACCAGTTTGCAGCGGGAGGTGGCGGGCTGTGACCTTAGCCGACATTCCCATCCTCTCCATCATCACCTTCACGCCGCTCGCCGGCGCGTTGATCCTCTTGGTGTTTCGCGCCATGGCGCGGGACGAGGACGCCGAGCGCATCGGTGTGAACGCGCGGTGGCTGGCGCTGTTCGTGACGACCTTCACACTGGGCCTGACGGTGTGGATGCTCACCGCGTTTGACGCCAGCGCCCCAGGTTTTCAATTCCTCGAACGCACGGACGACTGGATCGCGCCGAATATTGATTACGTCATGGGTGTCGACGGCGTGTCCGTGTTGTTTGTGCTGTTGACGGCGTTCCTAATGCCGCTGTGCGTGATGGCGAGCTGGACTTCGATTAATCAGCGCGTGGCCGAGTATATGATCGCCTTTTTGGTGTTGGAGACGCTGCTTCTTGGTGTATTCTGCGCGCTTGATTTGATCCTCTTTTACGTGTTCTTTGAAGGCAGCCTGATCCCCATGTTCCTCATTATCGGGATTTGGGGCGGTGCAAACCGAATCTATGCAGCGTTTAAATTCTTCCTCTACACGCTCTTAGGGTCGGTGCTGATGCTCGTGGCGTTGATCGCCATTTACTTGGAGGCGGGCACGACGGATGTGGCGTTCCTGCTGGAGTATCCGTTCTCGCCCCAGTTGCAGACCTGGCTTTGGCTTGGCTTTTTTGCATCGTTCGCGGTGAAGATGCCCATGTGGCCGGTGCACACATGGCTGCCGGACGCCCATGTGGAGGCGCCGACAGCGGGCTCGGTGATCCTTGCGGGCGTGCTGTTGAAGCTGGGCGGGTACGGGTTTTTGCGCTTTTCGCTGCCAATGTTTCCCGATGCGTCGACGCTGTTTATGCCGTTGGTGTTCGGCCTGTCCGTAATCGCGATTGTCTACACCTCACTGGTCGCGTTTCGCCAAGAAGACATTAAGAAATTGATCGCCTATTCCTCCGTAGCCCATATGGGTTTTGTGACGATGGGGATCTTCTCCGCCAATCCTGAAGGCGTGCAGGGCGCGATCTTTCAAATGCTCTCTCATGGCGTGATTTCGGGCGCTTTGTTTCTGTGCGTGGGGGTCATTTACGACCGCATGCACTCCCGCGAAATTGCGTTTTACGGCGGCCTGGTGAACCGCATGCCGATTTACGCGATGATTTTTATGCTCTTCACCATGGGTAATGTCGGCTTGCCCGGAACGTCGGGGTTTGTGGGCGAATTCTTGACCATGGCCGGCGGGTTCCAAGCGCGGACCTGGGCGGCGTTCGGCGCCGCCTTCGGCGTGATTTTGTCGGCGGTCTACATGCTCACGCTCTACCGCAAGGTGATGTTCGGCGAGATTGTGAACCCGCGCCTCGCCGTCATCACGGACGTCGGCGCGCGCGAGCAAGCGATGTTTGCGCCGCTGGCGATTGCGACCGTGATTTTGGGCGTTTACCCGGCGCTGGCGCTGGATGTGACGGGCCCTGCGGTCGACGCGCTGTTGGCGCGCTTTCTCGAGCGGTGAGTGGCTTGGCGGACGCCGCCATGAGGGGAGTGCCGTGATGGACGCTGCTGTGTTGCTCGCGCAAGCGCCGCTGTTCGCCGCTGAGTTGATCCTCGCTTTGGGCGGCATGGGCCTGTTGATGGTCGGCGTGTTCGCGGGGCCGCGCGCGGGCGGCGTGGTGTCGGGCTTGGCCGTTGTGGTGGTCGCAGCGGCGGGTGTCGCGGCGGTCGCGGCGCCGGCGGATTTGGGGGAGACCGCGCTTGGCGGCGTGTTCGTGCTTGATTCCCTCGCGCGCTTTGCAAAGGCGTTGATCGCGCTGACGGCGGCGGCCGCCCTGGTGATGTCGGGCCGGTATTTGCGCGTGGAGAAGCTGGAACGGTTCGAGTACCCGGTGCTGATGGTCTTCGCGGTGCTGGGCATGATGATCATGGCCTCGGCGCGCGACATCATTACGCTTTACATGGGTATTGAGTTGCAAAGCTTAGCGCTTTACGTGCTCGCGGCGTATAATCGTGACTCGTTGCGCGCGTCGGAGGCGGGGCTTAAGTATTTCATTTTGGGCGCCTTGTCTTCAGGCCTCTTGCTTTATGGCGCGTCGCTCACTTATGGCTTTACGGGCGCGACACGTTTTGTGGAGATCGCGGCGGCGGGGCCGAGTCTTGGGCTGACCTTCGGCCTCGTCTTCATGATTTGCGGCCTCGCCTTCAAAATATCCGCCGCGCCGTTCCACATGTGGACGCCGGACGTCTATCAAGGCGCGCCGACGGCGGCGACGGCGTTCTTCGCGGGCGCGCCGAAGTTGGCGGCCATGGTGCTGTTGGCGCGCACGCTGATGGAGGGCTTCCCCGACGCCCAGGCCGATTGGGCGCCGGTGATCGGCTTGATCGCGGCGGCCTCCATGACGGTGGGCTCCATCGGCGCGCTGGCCCAGCGGAACCTGAAACGCCTCATGGCCTATTCCTCCATCGCGAATATGGGCTTTGCGCTGGTTGCGCTTGCTGGCGGGGGTGAGCGCGGTCTGCAAGGCCTTCTTGTTTACATGGCGATTTACGTGGTCTCCACGACGGGCGTGTTCGCGTGTATTCTGGCGATGCGCTGGCGGGAGGGCGTGGGCGAGAACATTGATGACCTCGCCGGCCTGGCGCGCAGCCACCCCGGCTTAGCCATGGCGTTGAGCGCGCTGATGTTCTCCATCGCGGGCGTGCCGCCCTTGGCCGGGTTTTTCGGCAAGTTCTTTGCATTCTTGCCGGCCTGGGCGGCGGGGCTCCACGCTCTGGTGATTTACGCCGTGCTCATGAGCGTGGTCGCGGCGTTTTATTATCTGCGCATTGTCAAAATCATGTGGTTCGATGAGGTGCAGCGGCCCTTTATGGCGACGCCGCGGGAGCTTGGCGCGATGGCGGCGGCGGGGGCGTTGTTTGTGTCGCCGTTGTTGATTGCGCTGCCGGCGGTGGTGGCGGGCGCGCGCGCGGCCGTGGACGCCGCGGCGGCCTCGCTGTTTTGACGGTGTCGGCGCGGTCTCGGTTGTGATCATGGGCAGCCTCCCACCGCGCCTCACTGTTCTTGACGACACTGACAGCACCAATGACGCCGTGCGCGCCCATGCGGCGACGCTGGACTTCGGCCCAGGCGCGCGGCCGGTGTGGATCGCCGCGCGGCGGCAGCGGGCGGGCCGGGGCCGGCGCGGTCGGGCGTGGGTGGGCGTTGAGGGCAATCTCTTTCTCAGCGGCATGTTGTGGATTGACGCGCCGTTAGCGGCGGCCGCCCAGCTCGCCTTCGCCGGGGCGCTGGCGGTGGGTGATCTTGTGGATCCCCTTGTCGGGCCCGAGGCGGTGCGGTTCAAATGGCCCAATGACGTGCTGCTGGGGGTGGGATCGCCTCAAGGCGGCAAAGTCGCGGGCGTGCTTCTTGAAAGCGCGGTGACGGAGCACGGCGACGGGCCGGCGGGTGTGGCGCTTGTCGCGGGCCTCGGCGTCAATCTCGCGGCTGCGCCCGCCGTTGATCAGCAGGCGACGTCGGTCGCCGCCCACGCCCGCGGTCGCGCGATCCCGGACGTGGAGGCGGCCGCGCAAACTCTCGCCGCAGCGTTTGAAGCGCGTGCGGCGGCATGGGCGGCCGGGGGCTTTGGCGTCTTGCGCGACCCTTGGCTTGCGCGCTGTGCGCATTTGGGCCGGCGCGTGCGGGCGTGGGAGGCGGGCGCGCCTGTGGAGGGCGTGTTTGAGGACGTGGACGCGCGCGGACGATTGGTGTTGCGCGCGAACGGCGCGCGCCGGGTGATCCACGCCGGCGATGTGGAGCTTGCGCCCGACGGCGATGAACGCGCCGCCGGCCATGGGCCGGAAGGCGCGCCGCCGCCCTGTACGCCCGCGCGCGCGGGGGGAGAGTGACTATGCTTTTGGCCGTCGACGCCGGCAACACGAACACCCTCTTCGCCGTCCATGACGGCGTGGAGTGGCGCCGGCAATGGCGCTCAAGCACCGTCACCACCCGCACGGCCGATGAGTATGCGGTGTGGTTGGCCCAACTCATGGAGCTCAGCGCGCTGCGTTTTGGGGACTTCACCGCCTGCGTGGTCTCCACCGTCGTGCCGCAATCGACCTTTCATTTGCGCAACCTCGCGCGCCGCTATCTCGAGGTGGAGCCGCTGATTATTGGCGACGGCGGCACGGATTTCGGCGTGCCGGTGCGCATTGATCGGCCGGAGGAGGCGGGCGCTGACCGCCTTGTCAACACGCTGGGCGCGTATGTGGAGCATGGCGGGCCGCTGCTTGTGGTGGACTCCGGCACCGCCACGACCATTGATGTGGTCGGCGAAGACGGCGCGTTTGAAGGCGGGGTGATCGCGCCGGGGATTAACCTTTCCATGCAAGCCCTGTATGAGGCGGCGGCGCGGTTGCCGCGGGTTGCGATTGAGAACCCCGGACGCGTGGTGGGGAAAAACACTGTCGCCTCCATGCAATCGGGGGTGTTCTGGGGCTATATCAGCCTCATCGATGGGCTCATTGACCGCATGCGCGCGGAGCTGGGCGTGCGCGCAACGGTGGTTGGCACGGGCGGCGTTGCGTCGCTGTTTGAGGGCGCCTCCCAGCGGATTGAGATTTATGACCCGGACGTGACGATCCGCGGTCTCTTGGAGATTTGGCGGCGCAACGCCGCAGACCCTGACGTGATACGCACAGAGCGGAAAGGAAACCTCTTCTGACCAAACCGAAGAACGGCCGCCGGGCCAATGGCGTTGCGCGCGGGGCGCGTGACGAACTCGTGTTTTTGCCCCTCGGCGGATGCGGCGAAATTGGTATGAATCTGAACCTTTACGGGTTCGGACCGCCGGACGCGCGTCAATGGATCATTGTTGATTGCGGCGTCACGTTCGGCGACGCCTCAACGCCCGGTGTGGACATCATCTTGCCGGACCCAAGCTTCATTGTGGAACGGCGCGACGATCTTTTGGCGATCGTGCTCACCCACGCTCATGAAGATCATATGGGCGCAGTGGCGCGGCTGTGGCCCCAACTCAAAGCGCCGATTTACGCCACGCCGTTTACGGCCTGGCTGATGCGCGACCGCCTCAAAGAAGCGGGGCTGTTGGGGACGGCGAAAGTCCATGACATCCCCCTTGATGCGCGCCTGACGCTTGGGCCGTTTGACCTGCAATTGATCACCATCACGCACTCCATCCCCGAGCCGAACGGCATCGCAATCCGCACGCCGGCGGGGCTGGTGCTGCACACGGGCGACTGGAAGATCGACCCAGAGCCCCTTATCGGCCGCTCCACAGACCAAGAGGCGATCGAGGCCGTGGGCCGTGAGGGCGTGCTCGCGATGGTGTGCGACAGCACGAATGTGTTCGTGGACGGCGAGGCGGGCTCTGAAGCGGATGTGCGCGAGGAGCTGATTAAAGTGGTCGGCGAGCAGCGGGGCCGGGTGGCGGTGGCCGCCTTCGCCTCCAATGTGGCGCGGCTGGAAAGCGCGATGGTCGCCGCGCGCGAGAACGATCGCCACGTCGCCCTGGTCGGCCGGTCCATGCACCGCATGGTCGCGGCCGCGCGCGCCGTCGGCTTGCTCAAAAACCTCGATGATGTGATTGACGAGGATGAAGCTGGCTTCTTGCCGCCGGAGAAAGTGCTTTACCTCTGCACCGGCAGCCAGGGCGAGCCGCGCGCGGCGCTGACGCGCATCGCCCAAGGCGCTCACCGCAGCGTGAGCCTCGGCGATGGCGACACGGTGCTGTTTTCCTCCCGTGTGATCCCCGGCAATGAGCTCGCCATCAACGCCTTGCAAAACACGCTGGCGGAGCGCGGCGTGACAGTCATCACCGACCGCCAGCGCCCGATCCATGTCTCTGGCCATCCGTGTCGCGACGAGTTGCGGCGCATGTATCAGTGGGCGCGCCCGCGGGTGGCGGTGCCGGTCCATGGCGAGCCGCGCCATTTGCGTGAGCACGCCGCGTACGCCAAGAGCCTGCAAGTGCCGGAGGCGGTCGTGCCGTTTAACGGCTCTATGATCCGCCTTGCGCCGGGGCCTGTGGAGATTGTGGATGAGGCCCCCGCGGGTCGGCTGCATTTGGATGGCGATTTCCTGGTGCCGGCGGATGGTGAGGCGCTGCGCGAACGCAAGCGTGTTGCGTTTAACGGCGTCATCAGCGTGGCCTTGGCGGTGGATGAGCGCGGCAAAGTCGTCAGCGGTCCTGATGTGCGCGCGCGCGGTTTGCCGGAAGATGAGATGGATGATCTCGACGCCTTCTTAGACGACGCCGCCGGCGAGGCTGAAGACGCCTATGGCAAGCTGAAGCGGGCTGCGAAAGGCGACGACGCCGCCGTCGAGGACGCCGTCGTTCGGGCCGTGCGCAAACTCGCGCAGGAGACGTTCGACAAACGCCCCTTAGTCGACGCCATCATTTTGCGGGTGTGAGCGCGGCGCGCCTTGCGCCGCCTTGGGATGCGGCGGGGAGGCGCGCGCTCATTAACGTCTCGGGAATGCTGGCTTGCTACAACCCGAGGGGTTTGCATTCCGACACCGAACGCTGAGGTTTCCGTCGATGGACGCGCGTGGAGGCACGCTGGCTTCTCTCATCTTGGTGACCGTAGCGTGCGGCCTAGCGAGCATCGGCGTGTGGCATGGAGTGTCGGTGCGCGCCGAACACGACGCCCACGCCGCGTTGCACCAGGCGATTCGGCTTGTCGCGCTCAACGCCGATTTGCGCACGCAGTTGAACAGCGCCGCCGCGGCGCGCGATCTGCGCAACTGCCGCAATGGCGCGGGCCCCGTCTGTTATCGCGTCGCCGGCCATATCGCTGAAGCACGCCGCCTGATCGCGGAGATCACGCACGACCTCGAGGAGATGGGGGGCGCAGCGCGCTATGACGCTGTGCGCCAGAACCTTGCGGCCCACCAAGCGCGGTTGGCGGACGCGCGCGGTGGCGCTGCGCCCCGCATCGACGCCGACGAGGGCGCTGCGTCGCGTGAACTGCAGGCGATGCAGACGCATGTGATTGAGGCCGCGGAGCGAGCCCACGCGCGTTTCACCGCTCGCGGCCGCCGCCATGCGGCTTTGAGCGTCATCAGCCTGATCATCGGTCTGGGCCTGCTTGTCTACATCGCCCGCCAATACCGCGAGCGCGCGCGCCGCCTCGACGCGGAAGCCGTGGCCCGCGAGATGGCGGTCGCCAATGCGCGTCTAGAGAAAGCCAGCGCGGCGAAGTCTGTGTTTCTTGCGAATATGAGCCATGAAATCCGCACGCCGCTGAACGCCATTTTGGGGATGGCGACGGTGCTGCAGCGCGATAACCTCAGTCAAAAACAGCGCGAGCGCGTTGGGATCATTAGTTCGTCTGGGCAGTCATTGTTGAGCGTTCTCAATGATATCCTTGACTTGAGCAAAGTCGAAGCGGGCAAGCTCGACCTCGAAATTGTCGAGTTTGATTTAGAACAACTTGTCCGATCCGTTGAATCGACGTTCGCCCACAAGGCGCAGGGCAAGGGGTTAGCGTTCACCGTCACCCTTGACGACACCGCGTCGGGGCGGTTTTGCGGCGACCCCGCGCGCATTCGACAGGTGTTGAACAATCTGGTCTCCAACGCGCTCAAGTTTACTGAATCCGGCGGCGTGCGCGTGACCGCCAAGGCGCTTAGCACGCCCGACGACGCAACCGTGATGCTTGAATTCGCCGTCGCGGACACCGGGCCGGGGCTGTCGCCGTCTGCGATTGAGCGCGTGTTTTCGCCCTTTACTCAAGCTGATGAAACCATCGCCCGCACCCATGGCGGGACCGGGCTCGGCTTGGCGATTTCCAAACAGCTGTGCGCGCTTATGGGCGGCGATATCTGGGTGCAGAGCGTTGAGTCCCAAGGTGCGACGTTCCGCTTCACGGTTGCGGTTGAGCGCGCGCTTACGCCTGCGTCCGCCGCGCTGGCCGATGACGCGTTCTGGCCAGCGCCTGAGAAGGCGTGCGACAAAAAGGAGCCGTTGCGTGTCCTCGCGGCGGAGGACAATCGCGGCAACCGCCAAGTGCTGGCGGCGTTGCTGGAGCCGCTGCGGTCGGATCTCACCTTCGCTGAAAACGGTCGGCAGGCGGTCACGATGTGGTCCAACGGCGCTTACGACGTCATTTTGATGGATGTCGAGATGCCTGTCATGAACGGCGTCGACGCCACCCCCACCCGCGAAATCCGTCGCGTGGAGGCCGCCACGGGGCGCGCGCGCACGCCGATCGTCGCGCTCACCGCCAACGCCATGCGCCACCAGGCGCAGCAATACCGTGAGGCGGGCATGGACCGCGTCGTCTCAAAGCCGCTGCAGTTGAACGAGCTGATTGAGGCGTTGGTGAGTCTGGCCGACGACGCGCCCCCCTCGGCGGCGCGCCAGGAAGGCCGCGCGTAGCTGTCGCGGGCGCCGGGTTCGCGCTTGGCGGAGGCCCGCTGCGCGGAGTACACCACGGTTATGCTCGGACGTTTGAACCATGTCGGCGTGGCTGTGCCGGCGCTTGAGGCCGGGGTGGCGCGCTATCGCGCCCTTTTTGGGGCGGACACGCCGGTGTCTGAGGTGATTGAGCTGGAGGCGCAGCAAGTGCGCGTGCGCTTTGTGCATGCGCCCAACGCCGAGATCGAACTGCTTGAGCCCCTAGCCGGCGCGGGCCCGATCGCGAAATTTCTGGAGAAGAACCCCGCCGGCGGCCAACACCATGTCGCGTTTGAGGTTCCTGACATTCACGCTGCGATGGCGCATATGCAGGCGCATGGGGCGCGCGTGCTCAACGAACCGCGCCTCGGCGCCCATGGCACGCTCGTGGTGTTTGTGCATCCTAAGGACTTTACCGGCGTGCTCCTCGAACTCATGGAGCCGCCGGGACATGAGTGACGTCGGGGCTGGCGCTTTCGACGGCCCCGACCCCGCCCGGCCGGTCGTGGAGCACGCCCACCGGATCTACGCCCGCGCGCCGTCCTCAGTGACGTTTAAAAAGCTGCGCAAGCGCATTGTCCGCCAGGCGCTCGAGGTGATCCGCACCTACCGTCTGATCACCCCGCGGCGGGGTGGCGGTCGGCCGAAATGGCTCGTGTGTCTCTCCGGCGGCAAGGACAGCTACACGCTCCTCGCGGCGCTTCTCGACCTGCAACACCAAGGCGCGCTGCCGGTGGAGCTCTTGGCGTGCAATCTCGATCAGGGCCAGCCAGGCTTTCCCAAGCATGTGCTGCCGGACTACTTGACAGACCTCGGCGTTCCCCACCGCATTATCACCGAAGACACTTATTCCATCGTCACCGACAAGACGCCGCAGACGCGCACCTATTGCGCGCTCTGCTCGCGCCTGCGCCGGGGGATCCTTTACCGCGTCGCGCGCGAGGAGGGGTGCGACGCGGTCGTCCTCGGCCACCATCGCGATGATGCGCTTGAGACCTTCATGATGAACCTCTTCCATGGCGGGCGGTTGGCGGCGATGCCGCCCAAGCTCGTCAATGACGAAGGTGACCTGCTGGTGCTTCGGCCGCTCTTGTTCTCCGCGGAGGCCGACATCGCGAAGTTTGCGGACCTCATGGGTTTTCCGATCATTCCCTGCAATCTCTGCGGCTCCCAAGACGGCCTGCAGCGCATGGCCATGAAGACTCTGCTCGACAGCTGGGAGGCGAAAAGCCCCGGGCGGCGCCAAGTCATGTTCCGCGCGCTGATGCACGCGCGGCCGTCGCATCTCGCGGACCCCGGGCTTTTTGACTTCGCGAACCTCGCGCCCGCGCCGCGTGTGGAAGACGAGCCCCATGGCCGACGCCCAACCGCCACACCGACATCGCTGTGAACCTCTTGACCACGCTCAAGGCGCAGCTGCGCGGGGGTCCCTGCCGGCCGATGAACGCGGAATGCAACGTGAAGCCGCCGATCGGCCGCGACCGCTAACCGGACGCGCGACGAGCAGACGGGGCTCGCCGCCACGCTGACGCCGCCGGCGCGTGATGTGAGGCCCCCCTTCGCGGAAATCGATGAGGACGTCGCCGTCGACGCAGCGTGACCGAACGCGCCCCGCGACGCCCGCAGCGTGGACAGCGACCGCGCATTGCGGGGATTGTCCACCGGCACGGCGCGCGGGGATCTGGCGTCGTGTTTAATCTTTGGTTGCACTCATCCCACACAAACAGTTCAGGCAGTTCAGGCGATCGACGCGGTCGCGCGACGGCGGTCACGGCTGTGCGCGCGGCCCGGCGGCGCGCTTAAGCGGATCCATGGGGTTGTGATGGCGATGGTGTGGGAGTTTTTGGCGTTTCCGTGGGGGTATGCGTGGCGCGCTTGGTCGTCCCAAGAGGGCGCAGAGATGCTGTCGATGATTCTGTGGAGCGGGCTTGGGCTCCATCTGTTTTTGAGCGTCTTCCCGAAGCCGTTTAAGCTGCGAGCGAGTTTAACGTTGCTGCTAACCTACATCGCGATGGTGGCGGTGGCGTCCGCAGGGGTGGCTCTGCGCGGTCTGGGGGCGCTGCAATCGGATTTGCTGGTGTTCGTCACCTTGGCGTCGATGGTGCTGATTGTGGCGCTCTACATTGCGGTGTCGCAGAAAGCGTGGCGGCGCGCGTTTTTAGTCGGGCTGGTGTTTGTGCCCCATGGCGCGTTGATGCTGCTGTCGGCGAATGATCAATTCTGGCCCGAAGCGATGCGCGTCGCCCAGCTCTGACGCCGCCGCCGCGGGAGGCGGAGGGCGCGCATGGGACCCGTCACGGGCGTTGTGACCTTTGTGATTGTGTGGTGGACCGTGTTTTTCGCGGTCTTACCGCTGGGCGTGCGCAGCCAGCTGGAGGAGGGCGAGGTCACGCCCGGTTCTGAGCCTGGCGCGCCGGCGCGTCCGGATCTGCGGCGCAAAGTCGTGCTGACCACCGTCATCAGCGCCGGCGTGTGGCTCGTCGTCTTTGCGATCGTGGTCTCTGGCGTGATCCCAACGCCTTAAGCGGCGGCGTGGAGCGCTGCAAAACCGCGCTCCAGATCCGCCGTCAGCGCGTCCAGCGGATCAAGTCCGACGGCGAACCGCAGCAACGGTCCCTCCAGCGCGGCTTCGCTCGCTTGGCGCGACAGCTGGGGATCGCAATGAATGGCGAGGCTCTCAAACCCGCCATAAGAAAAGCCCAAGCCGAAGACGCGCAGCGCGTCGAGGAAGGCGAGCACGGCCCGCGTCGACACGGGCTTGAGCACGACGCCGAAGAGCCCGCCCGCGCCCGTGAAATCCCGCGCCCACACGGCGTGGTCGGGATGATCCGGTAAAGCGGGATGGATGACGCGCGCCACCTCCGGCCGCTGCTGGAGCCACAGCGCCAGCGCGCGCGCCGTCGCGTCATGGCGTTCCATGCGCAAGGCGAGCGTGCGCATGCCGCGCAACACAAGGTAGGCGTCGTCGGGCGAGGTGGCGAGCCCGGCTTCGCGCACAAACGCGCCGACCTTCGCTGCGGTCTCGCGCGTGCGGCTGACGATGGCGCCCATGAACACGTCCGACGCGCCGGACGGGTATTTGGTCGCGGCGTTGACGCTGATGTCGACCCCAAGCGCCAGCGGCTTCAGGAACACGCCGCCCGACCAGGTGGTGTCGAGGATTGTCGTCACCCCCCGCGCGGCCGCGACCGTGGCGATGGCGGGGACATCCTGCACGTCGAAGGTCAGCGAGCCTGGGCTTTCCAGCACCACCGCCGTGGTTGTGTCTCGAAACCGCGCTGCAATGTCGGCTCCCATGCGGGGGTCATAAGCTTCCGCCTCAACGCCGAAGCGCTTAAGCGTGCGAAAGGCTGTGCGGCGCGTGGGGCCATAGACGCTGTCGCTGATGAGGAGGTGATCGCCGGCGCTGCACACCGCCATGATCGCGGCCGTCATCGCCGCGACGCCGGAGGGCGCAAGCGCGCAGTCCGCCCCGCCTTCAAGCGCAGTGAAGGCTTCGCGCAACGCCATGTGGATCTGGTGGCCGTGGCGGCCATAGGTCGCGGGCCCCTCGCCGCGATACAAATCCGCCGCGCGCGCCATCAGCCGAGTGGAGGCGCGCTCCACGGGCGGGTTGACGGTGTCGCCCCAGGCGAGATGACGCGATTGCGGGCGAAACGCTGGGCGGTCCTCGCTCATCGGCGCGGCGCGGTGGGGCCCGTCTCCACCGGCAAATCCGCGCGCGCGCCCCAGTCCGCCCACGAGCCGTCATAAACGGCGGCGTCGGCGCGCCCGACCCGCGCGAGCGCCAGCGCCGCAAGCGAGGCCGTCACGCCGGAGCCGCAGCTGGTGACGAGCGTCGGTGCGTCGAGGTCGACGCCCGCTTGCGCCAATGTCGCGCGCAGGGCGTCCGGCGGCTTCATCGCGCCGTCGTTGCGGAGGAAGGCCCGATAAGGCGTGTTGCGCGCGCCAGGGATATGGCCCGGCCGCACGCCGGGGCGCGGCTCCGCCTCCTCGCCGGCGAAGCGCCCGGGTGATCGCGCGTCGAGGATGTGCAAGGCCGTTTCGCCCCCGCTCAGCGCGGCGGCGATGCGCTCAGCGTCCATGACCAGCTCCTCCCGCAGGCGTGGGGCGAATGCAGGCGCAGGCGTCGGCGCCGTCGCGGCCGCCGGCTGCGGCGACACCACCTCTCCCGCCGCCGCCCAGGCCGGCAGGCCGCCATCAAGCACGCGCACATCCTCAAAGCCGATCATGCGCAGCATCCACCAGGCCCGCGGCGCGGAAAACAGGCCGATGCGATCATAGGCGACCACCGGCGCGTCCGGATGCAGCCCAAGGCGCGCAAGGGCGGCGGCGAACACCGCCGGCGCCGGCATCATATGCGGGCGCGGATCGTCCAGATCGCGCAGCACATCAATGTCGAAGGAGACGGCCCCGGCGATGGAGCCCTCCATCGCCACCGCCGGACCGCCAGGGAAGGTCCACGTGGCGTCGATCACCCGCGGCGGGGTCGATCCGCTCAGCGCGGCGGCGAGGTCAGCAACGCTGATGAGGGGATCGATCATGGCGACGCGCTCCATCGTCAGCTTAACCAGGGCGGGGTGGGCAGCCCCTTGGAGCGCAAGAAGGTCGGGTTGAACAGCTTTGATTGATACCGCTGGCCGTAATCACACAAGATCGTGACGATGGTTTTGCCCGGGCCAAGCTCGCGGGCGAGGCGGATCGCGCCGGCGATGTTGATCCCCGCCGAGCCGCCCAGACAAAGCCCTTCTTGCATGACGAGCCCGTAAAGGATCTCCAAGGCTTCCGCATCCGGGACCATGAAGGGGTGGTCGACGGCGAGACCCTCGAGATTGGCGGTGACGCGGCCCTGGCCGATGCCCTCAGTGATGGAGGAGCCTTCCGCCTTCAGCTCGCCATGGGCGTACCAATGGAAAAGCTTTGCGCCCATGGGATCGGCAAGGCCGATTTGGATGGCCGGGTTTTTCTCCTTCAGCGCGTGGCCGACGCCCGCGAGGGTGCCGCCGGAACCCACAGCGCAAATGAAGCCGTCCACTTTGCCGTCCGTTTGGCGCCAAATCTCGGGCCCCGTGGTGCGCGCGTGGGCCTCGCGGTTGGCGACATTGTCGAATTGGTTCGCCCAGATCGCGCCATGGGGATTGCTGGCCGCCCGCTCCTCGGCGAGGCGGCGGGAGGTGTGGATATAATTGCGCTGGTCGGAATAGGGGACGGCGTCGACCTCCACCAGCTCCGCCCCGATGAGGCGAATGGCGTCTTTTTTTTCCTGGCTTTGGGTGCGGGGAAAAACAATCGTGGTCTTATAGCCCAGCGCGTTGCCCACCACCGCCAGGCCGATGCCGGTGTTGCCTGCGGTGCCTTCCACGATCTCCCCGCCCGGCTGAAGCAGGCCCTTCGCCTCCGCGTCGCGGATAATGCCGAGCGCCGCGCGATCCTTCACCGATTGGCCGGGATTGAGGAACTCGCACTTACCGAGGATCTCACACCCCGTCGCGTCGGAGGCTTGCTTCAGCCGCAGCAGGGGCGTGTCGCCGATCAAATCAATCACTGAGGAAGCTGTGTGCACAGCCGGGGAGAGGGATTCCACCGCCATGGGAGACGCCTTGTGTGACGGCGCGCTGCGCCCAACGCGGTCGCGAGCCTAGCGCCGTTTCGCGCGCCTTCAAACTGTCAGGCCGGCTTGACGGGATGTGTTGTCAAAAAAATGCGTGCGGCGCGCGCTCGCGGTGATCCGCCCGCCGCAGGGGCGCGTACCGTGGTCAACAAAAACATATCCGGGGGTTCAAGCGCGATGCGCGATGAACTGCATTTTGATTACGCCGCGGGCGCGCTGTCGGACGGGCTCGCGCTGTTAACAGCCACACAGCTGAGCATGCTCGGCGATGCGCGCGCGCGGGTCGCCGACTGGGAGCGGGCGGGCGCGGCTTTGCTGGAGCAAGAGCCGGGGGTTCCCTTGGCGGCGGACGCTCTGACACGGACGCTGTCGGCCCTCGACGGGCCGGCCGCCGACGAGGAGGCGGACCCGCGCACTGCGTCGCTGGAGGACGCCGGCTTCGTCGCCGCCGCGCGCTTCGGGCCGTTGGAGCGGTTGCTCGGCCAGTCGCTGGAGGCGGCGTCCTGGCGCACGGTGATGCCGGGCATGGCGGAGCACCGCCTTGAGGCGGTGTCGAGCCCGACGGAGACCGTAAAGCTCATTCGCTTCGGCGCGGGGCGCAAAATGCTGCTGCACGGCCACCATGGGCGCGAGACCACGCTGATCTTGCGCGGCGGTTATGATGACGAAACGGGCTCCTACACCGCCGGCGACATCACTGTCGCTGACAGTCACGTCGAGCATCAGCCCCAGGTGCACCCCGGCGAGGATTGCTATTGCTTGACCGTCATGGAAGGCGGCGTGGCGGTGCGCAATCCCGTGCGCGAGTTCTTGCGGTATTTTCTGCGCTGACCCTGCGCTTCTGACTGCACGCCTGTGACTGCGCGCCTGTGACTGCGCGCCTGTGACTGCGCGCCTGTGACTGCGCGCCTGTGGCCGCGCAACGTCCGGCTCATGGGT
>CAZMSO010000012.1:15719-27638 GCA_964568975.1 uncultured Caulobacterales bacterium
TGACTGCGCGCCTGTGACTGCGCGCCTGTGGCCGCGCAACGTCCGGCTCATGGGTGCGGCGTCAAGGGTGTCGCGTCAAGGGCGTGGTGATCCTCGCCCCCCATCCTGGCGTAAAGGAGGGATGTGCGCTTGGTTGCGCGCGTCTTGGAAGGAGAGACACCCATGGTTGGAACGCCTGTGCGCACCTGGATTGTCGCTGTCCTCGCCGTCATGGTCGGCGCGGCGGGCGCGCTCGCGACGCCGCCGGACACGGGGCGCATCGCCTTCGATGTTTTGCGCAATGGCAAACCGTTGGGCTCCCACATTGTCAGCTTTGAGACAGTGGACGACGCCCTGATCGTGACCGTGGACGTTGATCTGAAGGTCAAGATCGGCCCCTTCACGCCGTTCCGCTATCGCCATGACGTGCGCGAGGTGTGGCGGGACGGGCGGCTCGACACGCTGTCAGCGGAAACGCTTAAAGACGGCGACACCTATGGCCTTGAGGCGCGCCGCCAAGGCGACGGGACGCTTGTTGTGGACGGCCGCGATTATCAAGGCGACGCACCGGGCGACATCATCCCCTCGACATGGTGGAACATCGCCGTTCTTGAACAAGACCGCGCGCTCAACAGCGAAAACGGCGAATTGATGGACGTTGCGGTGACGTCGCTCGGCCGTGAGACGATCGAAGCCGCCGGACGCGACATTGAGGCGGAGCATTATCGCCTCGAGGCGTCGCTCACCCTCGACCTCTGGTATGACGACGCCGGGCGCTGGGTGAAATGCGCGTTTGTCGCCCGCGGCTCCGACATTGAGTATGTGCTGGCGGAGCCGGTGAGCGCCCAGGGCGCGCCCTGATTTGGGTTCTGAGCCATCGGGTCGTGCGCTGCGCTTGGTGTTGGGCGACCAGCTGAGCGCCGGCGTGTCCTGCCTTGGCGACTGGGGCGACGGCGATCTACTGCTGATGGCGGAAGTGGACGCTGAGGCCACGTATGTGCGCCATCACAAAAAGAAGCTCGCCTTCGTGTTTGCGGCCATGCGCCAGTTCGCCGCCGCGCAAGAGGCCCTGGGGCGGGCGGTGCGGTATGTGCGCCTTGATGATCCGGACAACGCCGGCGATCTCCTCAGCGAAGTCCAGCGGGCCTGGGCGGAGGCTGGACCCTTTGACCGACTGATTGTCACGGAGCCGGGGGAGTGGCGCCTCGCCGAGGAGATGGCGGGTTGGGGCGAGGCGCTCGCTGCGCCTGTGGAGATCCGCGATGATGATCGGTTCGTCTGTTCGCGTGCGGATTTCGCGCGTTGGGCTGATGGCCGCAAACAACTGCGCATGGAGTATTTCTACCGCGAGATGCGGCGCAAAACGGGTCTCTTGATGGAAGGCGACGAGCCCACGGGCGGCCAGTGGAATTACGACGCCGACAACCGCAAAGCGATTGACGCCGATTACACGCCGCCCCCACGCCGGCGGTTTGAACCCGACGCCGTGACGCAGGAGGTGTTGGACCTTGTGGCTGCGCGGTTCGACAACCATGTCGGTGACCTCGACGAGTTTGATTGGGGCGTGACTCACGACGACGCACAGGCGGCGCTGGAGCATTTTGTCAGCGATTGTTTGCCCACTTTTGGTGATTACCAAGACGCTATGGCTGCGGGCGAGCCGTTCCTCAGCCACAGCCTGATCAGCCTTTATCTCAATGTCGGCTTGCTTGATCCGCTCGCCGTGTGTCGCGCGGCGGAGGAGGCCTATCGCGGCGACCATGCGCCGCTCAACGCCGTTGAAGGCTTTATCCGCCAAATCCTCGGCTGGCGGGAATATGTCCGCGGGATCTACTGGCTTAAAATGCCGGAGTATAAAACACTGAATTATCTGGAGGCCGACCGGCCTCTCCCGGACTTTTACTGGACGGGCGACACCGATATGGCTTGCCTCGCCGACGCGATCGGCCAAACCAAGCGCCACGCCTACGCCCACCACATTCAGCGGCTGATGGTGACGGGCAATTTCGCCTTGCTTACGGGCGTCGCGCCGGAGGCGGTCAACGACTGGTACATGGCCGTCTACGCCGACGCTTATGAATGGGTGGAGCTGCCGAACACCCACGGCATGGCGATTTTTGCTGATGGCGGGATTATGGCGTCGAAGCCCTACGCCGCCTCCGGCGCGTACATTGATCGGATGTCGGATTACTGCCGCGAGTGCCGCTACAGCGTCACGACAAAAACCGGGCCGAAGGCGTGTCCGTTCAATTACCTCTATTGGGATTTCATGATGCGCCACGAAGACCGCTTGCGCGCCAATCCGCGCATCGGACGCATGTATGGCGCGCTCGACCGTATGGCTGACGCGAAGAAAGCGACGATCCGCGCTGACGCGAAACGGTTTTTAGAATCCATCGGCCTTGGCGCGCCGCGCCAAGACGCCGCGTAACGCGCTTTGCTCTGGCCTGGGAGAACATCATGAAGCCGCAGACGCCAACACCCGCCGACGGCGTCGCTTGGGTCACCGGCGCCAGCTCCGGCATTGGGCTCGAGCTGGTGAAACGTTTGGTCGCAGACGGCTGGACGGTGGCGATCACGGCGCGGTCGCGCGACACGCTGGAGGCGCTGGCTGCGGACTCCGACGGCCGCATCGTGTCGTTTCCCGCCGACATGGCCGACGCCGAGGCGGTCGGCCGCACCGTCGCCGCGATCGAGGCGCAGCACGGCCCGATCGCGTTGGCGGTGCTGAACGCGGGCGTCTATTTGCCCGTGAACGCGGAAGCGCCGGACCTCGCGCGCTTCAAGACGACCTTCGATGTCAATCTGATGGGGACAGCCGCGGCGTTGTCGGCGCTGAACCCTCTCATGGCGGGCCGCCGGCGCGGCCATGTCGCCATCGTCGCCTCCGCCACCGGCTTTGGCGGCATGCCGACCGCCGCCGCTTACGGTGCGTCCAAAGCCGCGCTGATCAACATGGCCGAGTGCATGAAAATCGAACTCGACCGCTGGGGCGTTAAAGTCCAAGTGATCACGCCCGGTTTTGTCGAGACCCCGGCCCAGGACGACAACGCGTTCCCAAAGCCGTTCATGATCTCTGCGGAGGAAGCGGCCAAGCGCATCCACAATGGCCTGACGCGCGATACGTTTGAGATCACCTTCCCCAAGCAATTCACCCTGCTCTTGAAGCTGATCTACATGCTGCCGAAGAATTGGTATTTGCCGCTGGTCGCGCGCCAGACCGGTTGGGCGAAGCCTTTGCCCGAGAACGCGCGGCCATCGTCATCTTAGACGTGCGCCGGATCCAGATCAGGCCCGCGCGCTAGGCTTTCGTGACGTTGAATTGGCCGACATCAATGCGGCCCGTTTCAAAGCCAGCTTCGCAATAGGCGAGATAATACCGCCACAGCCGCTGGAACCGGTCGTCAAAGCCGGCGTTGAGCGCGCGCACATCGCTCCACGCGGCGTGGAAGCGCTGGCCCCACACGCGCAAGGTCCGCGCGTAATCGCGGCCGAATGTCCGGGCGCCGCGCCAGGCGAGGCCCGCGCGCGCCGCTTCGCTGCGGAACCGCGACACCGACGGCAACATGCCGCCGGGAAAAATGTGGCGTTGGATGAAGTCCACTTGCCGCCGGTAGGATTTAAACAGATCCTCACGCACAGTGATGACTTGCAATGACGCGCCGCCGCCCGGTTTTAAGCGCTCAAACACTTTATCAAAAAAGGTGGGCCAGTAACGTTCGCCGACCGCCTCAAACATTTCGATGGACGCGATTTTGTCGAACGCACCTTGAACCTCGCGGTAATCAATCAATTGAATGTCGACTTTGTGCGCGAGTTGTTTTTCGAAGATGCGCCGCTTCGCATATTCATATTGCGACGGGCTGATCGTGACGCCCGTGACGCGCGCGCCGCGTTCGCGCGCGGCGTATTCGGCGAAGCCGCCCCAGCCGCAGCCAATCTCTAAGACGCTGTCGCGGTCGCTCAAAGCGAGCTGGTCGGCCATCGCACGATATTTCGCGTCTTGGGCGCGCTCGAGGCTGTCGTCAGGCTCCTCAAACAATGCCGACGAATACGTCATCGTCTCGTCAAGCCAAAGGCTGTAGAAGTCGTTGCCGAGATCATAATGGGCGAGGATGTTGCGCTTGGAGCCCGCCGGCGTGTTGCGCCGCAGCACATGCTGCAGGCGATGCCAAGCGCGCACGAGCCGATCGCCCGCCAGCTCCGCGCGCGCGCCATCCAAATTCTGTGACCACACGGCCAAAGTCTGGGCGAGGTCATCGCTGTCCCAATCGCCGGCGATGTAGCTTTCCGCAAAACCGAGGGCGCCGCTCGCCAAGATGCGCCGGCCAAGACGCCAATTGCGCAGGACCATGCGCCCTTCCGCGCCGGGCTCTGCGCCTTGAAAGCGCAGCGTGCGCCCGTCAGGCAGCGTCACGAGCAAGCTGCCCACCCGAAACCGCAGCGCCGCACGCGCAGCAAGCTTAAACGCTAAGGGCGCGCCACGCAGCGCGTTGACGCTTTCTGGGGTCGCGATCATCGCTGGCGCATCAGTCATGGGAAGCCCCCCTCACACTCAGCCGCTGACGGATCTGCGGCGCTCACAACACTTAAACGGGCCCGCGCGGACCGTCAGGCGCGGCCCGCAGCCCAAGGCCGGATGGATCTAACGCCGCGACGCTCACCGGCGCCGGCGGCGGGGGGCGGCGGTGATAGCGCGCCCCCTTCATCACCAATCGCAGGGCTTCGCCATGGATTGCGCCGATCACTTTGAGCGTCATCAGCGGCATGCTGACAAACACCCGCGCCAGCGTTGCGTCGTTCAACGCCGTGCGCGCGGCGGTCTGGGTGGCGATGAACACCTCGCGATCCTCCAGCGCGTAGCGGATCGCCAGCGCAAAACGCTCCGCCGGCGGGCGCAGCGTGAAGCGATATTGTCCCTCTGCGGGAAAGAAGGGCGAGACGTGAAAGATTTTCGGCGCGGCGTGGCCGGCCGGGCCCTGGGCCTCCGGCGTGGCCGCCGCCCCCGGCAGCGCGGCCGCGTAGGCGTGCTGATCCCCAAAGGTGTTGTGCACCTCATAAATCACGCCGCGGGCGGTCCCGTCAGGCCCATAGCCGAACCAGATGGACAGCGGGTTGAACACATAGCCAAGCACGCGCGGGAAGCACAAAAGCCGGATCGGCCCGCCCTCAAGGGCGACGCCGGCTTGGGCGAACGCCGCTTCCGCCCAAGGCCGCAGCGGCGCGTCCGCCCGCGCGCCATGGTCGCGACGGTGGAAGCTGAAGATGTTGAAGCGGTCCACAGAAAACAAACGCGCCTGGCGCGCCGCCTCAGGGAGCCGATCAATGTCGAGAAAAAGCGAGGCGATGCGGTAGCGGAACTGATGCGTGAAGGGCGCGCGTCGCTCATGGAGCGTGCGCCCGACATAAAGGCCGGCCGCCGGCGGCGCGGCGGGGAAAGGCGCGACGCGGCCCATCACGCGGCCGTCGCTTCAACGGACCTCGGTCCCCAGGGGCCGCCGTCCACGTCGCCTTCGACAAAGTCCCACGGGATCCGGCCCCCAAGCCGCAGCGCCACGCGTAAGCCAGCGCGCACGGCGTCTTCGTGGAAGCCATAGCCCAGCCAGGCGCCGGCGAACCATGTGCGTCGCACGCCTTGAACGGCGTTGAATCGCTGCTGGGCGGCGATGGCCGGCCCGTCGAATTGGGGATGGTCATAAGCGTGTTCGCTGAACACCAACGCGGGATCAAAGCTCTGATGGGGGTTCAGCGTGACGTAAAGCGGCCGAGCAGGGTCGAGGCCTTGCAGCCGGTTCATGTCGTAGGTGACTTGGGCTGGTCCGCCCGCAGGATCGATGCGGTAATTCCACGCCGCTTGCGCACGCCGCGCCGCCGGCCGCGCCACCGGATCGCGGTGCAGCACGGCGCGGTTGGCGGCGAAGCGTATGGCGCTTAACAGCGCGCGCTCCTGCGTCGAGGGGTCGGCGAGAAGCCCAAGGGCTTGGTCGGAGTGGCAGGCGAGTATGACCTCGTCATAGCTGGCCGTCTGGGCCCCGGCGTCCGTCAGCACTGGCCGCGCGCCCGCCCGCGACAGATTGACCGCCTCGCGCCCGGTCTTCAGCCGCGGGCCGAGCGCTTCGGCGATGGCGCGCACATAAGCGCGGCTGCCGCCCTCCACTGTGCGCCATTGGCGGCGTTTGGCGTGCATCAGGCGGTGATTGTCGAAGAAGCGAATGACGGTCGCAGCCGGTTGCGCGGCCATGGCCTCAGGCGTGCTTGACCAAATCGCTGCGCCCATGGGCAACAGATACTGGGCGCGGAACGCTGCGCTGAAGCGGTGACGATCAAGATAAGCCTCCAGCGTCTCGTCGCGCAGGCGCCCCGCCGCTAAATCCGCGCGGGCTTGGCGGTTGAAACGCAGCACCTCGCCCAACATGCCGAGAAAGGCCGGGTTCGCCAGATTGCGCGGCTGAGCAAACAGGCCCTCCGCGTTGGAGCTCCACTCCAAACCCGGACCGCCGTCAGGGCTGGGATTGGAGAAGCCAAAACTCATATCGCTGGCGAAGGAGGCGACGCCAAGCGCCTCGAACAGCTTGATCAGATTGGGATAATTCCCGTCATTGAACACAATGAAGCCTGTGTCGACAGCGATCGGAACGCCGTCATAGACGATGTCGACGGTGTTGGCGTGGCCGCCGGCGCGCCCGCGCGCCTCCCACACCTCAATGTCGGCGACGTCTTTCAGCGCATACGCCGCGCTAAGGCCCGCCGCGCCTGCGCCCACAATGGCGATCCGTTTGCGATCCATGAGCGACATCCTTCAGGGGCGCGGCGTCACGCGGCGGCTTTAAGCGATTGGAAGGCGGCGAGCGCGCGCTCGCGCGCGGCTTTGTGCTCCACGATCGGGCGCGGGTAATCCTCGCCGAGCGCGACGCCCGCCGCTGCAAGCACGGAGTCGACGGCCTCCCACGGTTTGTGGATCACGCGGTCGGGCAAATCGGCGAGCTCGGGGATCCAGCGCCGCACATAACGGCCCTCAGCGTCGTAGCGTTCGCCCTGGGCGACGGGATTGAAAATGCGGAAGTAGGGCGCTGCGTCCGCGCCGCAGCCCGCGATCCACTGCCAGCCCGCAGCGTTGTTGGCGAGGTCAGCGTCCACCAGCGTGTCCCAGAACCACCGCTCGCCCGCGCGCCAGTCGATCAGCACGTGCTTCACAAGGAAAGAGCCGACAATCATGCGCACGCGATTGTGCATCCATCCTGTGGCGTAAAGCTCGCGCATGCCGGCGTCGACAATGGGATAGCCCGTGCGGCCTTGCTCCCACGCGCGCAAATCCGCCTCATCCTCGCGCCAGGGGAAGGCGTCGAACTTGGTTTGCAAGTTCTGGTCGGGAAAGTCCTGGTTGTAGAAGAGGAGGGAGGCGCTGAAGTCGCGCCAACCGATCTCGCTCAAGAATTTCGCCGCCGCCGCCTCCTGGCCCTGAGCGTCGGCCGCCGCCAGGGTCGCATGGACCACTTGGCGGGGGCTGATTTCACCCCAATGGAGGTGCGGCGACAGGCGCGAGGTTCCCGGCTGCGCGGGGATGTCGCGCGCCTCGCCATAAGCGGCGAGCTTGTCGGCCAAGAATGCATCGAGACGCTCGCGCGCGGCGTCTTCTCCAGGCGTCCATGCGTCGCGCAGGCCGCCCGCCCAATCGGGCTGTGTCGGGCGCAGCGCCCAATCGTCGACGATGTCGCTCGCCACGGCGTCGCCCGTCCACCCTGGAATGCGCGCCGGAGCGGGCTCGGGGTCGCGGGGCAGCCCTTGGGCTTGGCAGGCGCGCCAAAACGGCGTGAAGACGCGATAGGGGTCGCCGGCGCCTGTTGTGATCGCCCAAGGCTCGAACAAAAGCCGTCCGGCGAGGCTCTCCACCGCGCGCCCCTCGTCCTTGAGCGTGGTTTTGACGGCGGTGTCGACCGCCGTCGCCCAAGGCTCATACCGTCGGTTCCAAAACACCGCCGCAGCGCCCAGCGCGCGCGCAACAGCGGGGACCACGTCTTGGGCCCGGCCGCGCTGCAAGATGAGCGACCCGCCGCCCTGCGCGCGCCACGCTTTCGAAAACGCCGTGAGGCTCCCATGCAGCCACCACCGCGCCGCGCCGCCCATGGCCCAGGACCCGGCGTTGTCGTCATCAAGGACGTAAAGCGCCGCGACCGGACGCCGCGACGCCACTGCTGCGGTCAGCGCCGGATTGTCGGCCAAACGCATGTCATCGCGCAGCCACAGCAAGGCGGGCGCTTCAGCGTCAGGCTCCACACGCGAGGCGGTCATGCACACTCTTTTTCTTCACTCTAGCCACCGCTCGGGTACGCGCTGGGCCCGCGTGCGGATCAACACCGCCGCCCATCAAGGCGGATCTGAGCCAAAAGGTCTATGGCCGGCGTCCGTAGGCGCGCGCGGCGGCGGCTCTCTTTTGTTTGCCGCCCAGCCGGATTAGAACAGAGTGCAACGAAAAGCCCCAGGAGCGCGCCTTGACCCTCACGCTTGATCCGCCCGCCGTCGATCGCCCCAATTCCGTGATTGAGGTCGGCGCCGGGATCGCCCGCCCGGCGCGGTTCGGCCAGGATCTGCCGCTGGCGTTGATCGCCGGACCATGTGCGATGGAAAGCCGCGCCCATGCGCTGGAGACCGCCCACGCCTTGCGCGAGATCGCTGAGCGGCTGGGCGTCGGCCTCGTCTACAAAACCTCCTTCGACAAAGCCAACCGCACCAGCGCGACGAGCGCGCGGGGCATGGGCCTTGAAGCGGCGCTGCCGGTGTTCGCCGACATTCGCGAAAGCGTGGGCCTGCCCGTCATCACTGACATCCACTTGCCGGAGCAGTGCGCGCCCGTGGCGGACGTGGTCGACATGCTGCAGATCCCCGCGTTTTTGTGCCGGCAAACGGATCTCTTGATCGCAGCGGCCGCGACCGGCGCGGCGATCAATGTCAAAAAGGGCCAATTCCTGGCGCCCTGGGACATGAAGAACGTCGTCAATAAGCTTGTCGGCGCGGGCAATCCCAATGTCATGGTGTGCGAGCGCGGCGCGAGCTTCGGCTACAACACCCTGGTGACGGATTTCCGCGCGTTGCCGATTATGGCGGATTTCGGCGCGCCCGTGATCTTTGACGCCACCCATTCCGTGCAGCAGCCGGGCGGGCGCGGCGGCGCCTCTGGCGGCCAGCGCGAATTCGTCGCGCCCTTGGCCCGCGCGGCGGCGGCCGTCGGCGTTGCGGGGATTTTCATGGAGACCCATCCAGATCCCGATAACGCGCCCTCCGATGGTCCGAACATGGTGCCCCTGGCGGAGTTTGAGGCGTTGGCGGCGTCGCTGATGGCGTTCGACGCTCTCGCGAAGGCCCCGCCGTCGGCGTGACCGCGCCGTCCACGCTTGGCGGCTTGCGTCAGCGGCCAAGAAGCCTGATACCGATAGCGCATGACCGCCGCCGTCCTTGAAGACCTCACCGCCCAAATCGCTGGCAAGCGCGTGTTGTGCGTCGGCGATCTTATCCTCGACCGGTTTGTGTATGGCCAGGCCGCGCGGATCTCGCGCGAAGCGCCCGTGGCCGTCATTAAGCAGCGCCATGACGAGTTGAAGCTCGGGGCGTGCGGCAATGTCGCGCGCAACGTCACCGCGCTTGGCGGGCGCGCGACGCTGTTGGCGGTGGTCGGCGATGACGCAGAAGGCCATGCGGTGTCGAACCTTTTGGCCGACGGCGTCCTTGACGATGTGGAGTTGATCACCGCGCGCGGCCGCGCCACGCCGGTCAAGACGCGCTATATCGCCGGCGCTCAGCAAATGCTGTGCGTGGATCGTGATCCAGACACCCCCGTCGGCGCGGAGGCCGAGGAGCACATGCTTGCGGCGATGGAAAGCGCTGTCGGCGAATGCGATGTGGTGGTCGTGTCCGATTATGGCCGCGGGGTGATGACGCCGCAGGTCATTCGCCGCGTGATCGACATCGCCGCTAAAGCCGTGAAGCCCGTCGTCGCCTCACCCCGGGGTGAGGATTTCGCGCGCTATGACGGCGTGTATTTGCTCAAGCCCAACGTTCACGATTTGCAGGCGGAGGTCGCCGCCCCCTGCGACACTGACGCGGAGGTGGCCGCAGCCATGGCGGCGGTTATGGCGCGCACGCAAAATCTTGAAGTGGTGCTCGTGACGCGCGGGGCGAAGGGCATGGCGCTTTTGCGCCGCGGTCATGAGCCCGCGTTCTTCAGCGCCACGCCGCGCGACGTCTATGACATTTCCGGCGCCGGCGACACCGCGATGGCGGCGCTTGCGCTGGCCGTGGCGGCTGGCGCGCCCTTGCGCCAAGCGATCAACATCTCCAACCGCGCCGCCGGCATCACCGTCACCAAAATGGGCACCGCCACCGTCACCGCCGAGGAGTTGATCGCTGACGCTTATGGCCGCGCCATCGCCGGCGCGCCGATCACAGATATCGCCGGCGCCAGCGATGAGGTGGCCCGCTGGCGCGCGGAAGGGGCGCGCATCGGCGTCACCAATGGCTGTTTTGACCTGTTGCATGCGGGCCATGTCGCCATGCTGAACCGGGCGCGGTCGCTGTGTGATCGCTTAGTCGTCGGCCTCAATGACGACGCCTCGGTGCGCCGCTTGAAAGGCGAGGGCCGCCCTGTAACGCCGCAAACGGATCGCGCGTGGTTGGTTTCGGCATTGAGCGCGGTGGATCTGGTGGTGATTTTCAGCGACGACACCGCCACAGCGCTGCTTGAGGCGGTGCGCCCGGATGTCTACGTCAAAGGCGGCGATTACGGCGCGCCGGACCAGCTGCCGGAGGCCGAGACGGCGCGCGCGGTGGGCGCGGAGCTGGTGTTCGCCCCCTTGACGCCGGAACGCTCCACCAGCGCGATCATTGAGCGTTTGTCGCGCTGAGGAGCGCGCAGGCCGGATACAGGCCGCCTCACGAGCCGTCGCGGCCGGCGTCACCGGCCGAAGCGGAAGCGCGCGCGGGCGGATGCGCGGCTGCATACGCGGCGATGCGCCGGGTCATGTCGGCTTTAATGTCGGCGTAAAACAGATTGGTCCGCGGCGGTTTGAACCGGCCGCCCCAGCGCCAGGGCTCGCGCAGCGCCGGCGCGCGCGGTTCATCGACTAAAAGCACGCCGTCGCGGCACTGGGCGCTGGTTTGGGCCGCCGCCGCGGGCGGCGCGGCGTGACGCGCCAATGCGTCCAGCGAAAAGCCCGAGGCGTTGACGGCGCCGCGATGATTGCGCCGCGACACATAATCCTCCGTCGCGGCGCCGAGGATCGGGTTGACGCACAACAAGGCGCGATCGGCCGTCGCTTCAAGGCGTCCGTCGGCGTCCCAGGCCATAGAGCGGCGGCGGAAGCGGCGGATCTCGCGCGGATCCTCCTCGCGTTCCGCGCCCCAGGCCACCACGCAGCCTGTCGCGTCGGGATCCGCACACGGTTTAATCGGCGCGATCGGGCCGGTGAACAGATCAAGCGGCGTCGCCTGCTCGATTACATAAGCGGCCACCAGACGGCGCCGCACGGCGCGCGCGCGCGCGCGGTGTTGCAGCAAACCCAGCGCGTGCAAGCCGCCCTGTTCAACGCCGGCGATGATGATCGGTTGGTCCTTCGGAATCGCGGCTAAGAACGCCCGAAACGCCTGCGCCACATCTTCATAGGCCAGGGCCCGCGCGCGGCGCGCGTCATAATGGTGGCTCAAAAACGAATAGAGCGAGGCTTGGCGATAGCGCGGCGCCCACACGGGCGCGATCTCCAAAAACGGTCCAGCAAAGGTCGGCAGCGCCCAATGATCCAGCCGGCGCGCGGCCGTCGGCTCGTCTAAGGGCGCGTTCCACGCCGACGCGCCCCAAAATGTGCTGGGGTGAACGAAAAACACCGCCGGCGCGGCAGCCCCGTCAACGCCGCGCAGAGCCCCAGGCCCAGCCCCAGCTCCAGCCCCAACCCC
>CAZMSO010000012.1:27738-28979 GCA_964568975.1 uncultured Caulobacterales bacterium
GGGCTGGCTCCGGCGTTTGGGGGCCGGATCGCCCACGCGCCGGCGCGGGCGTAATCCGGCTGCGGCGGCGGCGCGGCGGTCTGAAACGGCTCGTGGGGGTTGTGCCAATAGCGAAACAGATTGTCCTGGAAGCTGACGGCGAGGATCAGCACAAGGGCGACGCCGCCGCCGAGGGAGGCGATCACCGCACGTCGCATCGCATGCTGGGTCTTCACCAATCGGTCGCTCTTGCGTTGTTAAAACAGCGTCAGGCCCGTCGCCGCGCTTGAACCTGTCACACAAACTGTGTGAATTAACCTTCGGCGCGCAAGGGGGCGACGTCAGAGCGCGCGATTTTCCGCGCCTAACCGATGTGTTCTTGATGGCGAAGCACAAACCGGGTTTCGGGCGCTGGCTGCGCAACAATTTCTTCGCCGGCGTGGTTGTGGTCACGCCGATCGCGGCGACGTCCTGGCTGATTTATACGTTCGTGACGTTCGTGGATCGCAGCGTCGGCGGCTTGATTGAGCAAATCAGCGGCTGGACCGGTCTGCCGATCGCGGACTTCTATGGCGCGATCGACGGGCCGCTCACCATTCCCGGCCTTGGCGTGCTGATCGCCTTTGTGTTCTTGACGTTTTTGGGTGTGCTGGCGCGCAATATTATCGGCCGGTTCTTCATCGGTTTGGGCGAGTCCATAGTGGACCGTTTGCCGTTCATTCGCTCGATTTATGCGCCGATTAAGCAAATCCTTGAGACTGTGTTTCGCGATCAAGGCGAAGCGTTTAAAGACGTGGCCCTTGTAGAGTATCCCAAAGAAGGAAGCTGGGCGCTGTGTTTCGTCACCGCCACAGCCCAGGGCGAGATTGCGGATCAGCTGGCGGCCGAACACAACAATGGCGAGCCGAATGTGGCGGTGTTCATCCCCACGACGCCCAATCCGACATCGGGCTTTCTTCTCTATGTGCCGCGCTCGAAGCTGCGCATTCTCGACATGAGCGTGGAGGATGGCGCGCGCGCGATCATCTCCTTCGGCATCGTCACCCACAAGCCGAACGGCAATGACAAAAAACCGCCTATCGCGGCGGTGTTGTCGCCTGTGAGCGCCCCGCCCGCGCCAGTCGCCGCCGCGCCGACCGCGACGCCGACCGCCGAGGCTGCGGCGCCCGCCGGCGCGACCGGCCGCTCCGACGGGGCTGAAAGCGATCGCGCCGAGCCGGATACCGATCCATCGCGTGCGTAAGCGGTCGTCGCTAACGGGG
>CAZMSO010000012.1:29079-78553 GCA_964568975.1 uncultured Caulobacterales bacterium
GTCGCTAACGGGGGTGGTCTCTGACGGGACCGTCGCTCACGGGGCTTAAGGCCGCGCGGACCAGGCGCGAGGGCGCGTCATCCGCGCGCGGGCCGTCGCCGCTGAGCGCTTAACCACCGCGCAACAACGCCACCGCCCGATCGCGTTCAAACAGATGCAACAGCAGCCGCAGCGCCGGACCCCGCGCCGCCTCCAGCGCGCCGTCGCGGGCGATCACGGCTTGGGCGTCTTTCGCGGCGGTGTCTAACAACGCGCCCTGCGCCGCGAGGTCAGCCAGGCGATAGGCGACCTCGCCCGATTGGCGGGTGCCAAGCATGTCGCCCGGGCCGCGCAGGCGCCAATCCTCCTCCGCGATCACAAAGCCATCGTCTGTGCGCCGCATAATGTCGAGGCGCGCGCGCGCGGTGTCGTTCAAGGGCGGGCGGTACAGCAAGACGCAGGTCGACGCCTTCGCCCCGCGCCCGACGCGCCCGCGCAGCTGGTGCAGCTGGGCGAGCCCGAACCGCTCGGCGTGCTCAATAATCATAATGGTGGCGTCCGGTGCATCGACGCCCACCTCCACCACCGTTGTCGCGACGAGGACCGACAGCGCGCCCTCCATAAAGGCCGCTGCGCGGGCGTCTTTCTCCTTGGCGCTGAGCTTGCCATGCAGAAGACCCACGCGCGCGTCGCCGAACAGGCCGGCCAATTGACGCCAGCGCTCCTCAGCCGCGGCGAGGTCGGAGACATCGGACTCCTCCACCAGCGGGCAGACCCAGTAGGCGCGCTCGCCGCGGTCAATCGCACGCCCCAACGCCTCCATCAGCTCATCCAAGCGGTCCGTGGGCGTGGCGCGCGTGTCCACGGGCGTGCGTCCGGGCGGCTTTTCATCCAGGCGCGAGACATCAAGATCGCCGTAAGTCGCCAGCGTGAGCGTGCGTGGGATCGGCGTGGCGGTCATGGCGAGGACATCGGGCGTGCGGCCCTTCGCCGTCAGCTTTGCGCGGTCAGACACGCCGAAGCGGTGTTGCTCGTCAATAATGACCAGACCGAGATCAGCGTAGACCACATCGTCTTGGAAGAGCGCGTGGGTCCCCACCAGGCATGCGACGGCGCCCGTGGCAAGGTCGCCCAGCACGGCGCGCCGGCCCGCGCCCTTGTCACGCGCCGTCAGCGCCGCCACGCGCACGCCCGCGGCCTCAAGCAGCGGCGCGAGATTGCTCAGGTGTTGGCGTGCAAGGATCTCCGTCGGCGCCATCAGCGCGGTTTGCGCGCCGGTCTCGGCGGCTTTGGCGATGGCGAGGGCGGCGACGAAGGTTTTGCCCGCGCCCACATCCCCTTGGAGCAGCCGGCCCATCCGGGCGGGCGCGGCCATGTCGTCAAAAATCTCGCGCGCGGCGCGTTTTTGCGCCCCGGTCGGTTCATAAGGGGCGGCGGCGAGCACGCGTTTGACGATCGCGTTGTCGCCGGTGAGCGCGCGCCCGGGCGCGGCGCGGCGGCGGTCACGCACCAGCGCGAGCGTGAGTTGGTCCGACAGCAATTCATCATAAGCCAGGCGCGCGCGCGCCGGCGCGTCGGGCTTTAGGTCCTGCGGCCCCTGGGGATGATGCAGCGCCTGGAGGGCCTCGCGCCAATCCGGCCAGCGTTCGCGTGCGCGCAGCGCCGGATCGAGCCAGTCCGGCAGCGCGGGCAGGGTCTCAAGGCCCGCTGCGATCGCTTTGCGCAGTGTTTTGTTCGTGACGCCGGCCGTGAGCGGATAAGTCGGCTCGAACACGGGGATCTCCGCGGTGCGCTCGAGGGGGACCACGTGGTCGGGGTGAAGCATTTGAATCTCAGCCCCGAAGCGTTCAATGCGTCCGCTGACGAGACGCTCTGCGCCTTCCGGCAGCAAGCGCTCAAGGTAATCACGCCGCCCGTGGAACCACGCGAGGGTGAGGAAGGCGTCGCCGGCCGCTGCGCGCACGCGATAAGGCCGTCGCGGATTAGGCGGCGGTTGATGCGCCTCCACGGTGACGGCCACGGTCACGACCGCCCCGTCCTCCGCGTCGGCGATCGCGTCCGTCGGCGTGCGCGCGATCCCGCTCGTGGGCGCGTGGAACAGGAGATCACGCACTGTTGTTCCGCCGACGAGTTTTGCGACCAGCGCGGCCGTCTTCGGGCCGACGCCAGGCAAGCTCGCCAAATCAGCGAACAGCGGGAAAAGACTCTCTGGACGCATATCTGTTTTGTATCCCAAGGCGTGTGGCGTCTCGCGTCGAAGGGTCTCGCGTCGAAGGGTTTGGCGCCGAGGCGTCTGGCGCGCGCGGCCGCCGCCCGTCGGCGGTCCATGGGTGACAACAGTCGGGGAGTGGCGGCATGCATGATGGTGAGGAACGGCGCAAGCGTCTGTCATGGCGGGCGTGGCGGCGCGGCTTTAAGGAGGCCGATTTAGTGCTCGGCGGCTATGCCGATGCGCGCCTCAGCGCCCTCGACCCGGCGGGCCTGGATGAATTCGAGCGCATCCTCGCCTGGGCGGACCAAGATCTCTACCCGATCCTCATTGGCCGCGCGCCGACGCCGCCGGAGCTTGAAGGCCCGGTGATGGCGGAGATCCAAAGCCTCGCTCATTTCAAAGACGGGTTGTGGGCGGGCGTTTCCAAAGGCGGGTGAGGGCGCGGCGCGCAAGCCGCTTCTTTCGCCCGCGCGAGACGGTATGGTCGCGGCCATGGATTCGCTAACGCGCACGCGCCTGATCACTAAGCCCGGCCGCTTCGTGGTGGAGCGCGCGCCGGAGGGCTTTGACGCCCAAGTCATGGCCGAGACTCTTGCGGAGGCTGGCGGTCGCGCGCTGTTTGTCGCCCGCGATGATCGCCGCGCGGACGCCGCCGCCGCGGCGGCGGCGTTTTTCGGCCCAGGCCTTGAGATGGTGCGCCTGCCGGCCTGGGACTGTCAGCCCTATGACCGAGTGAGCCCAGCGCCGGCCATCGCCGCCCAACGGACTGCGGCGCTGCGCCGTTTGGCGGACGCCGATGGGACGCGGCCGGTTCTCGTCATCGCCACCGCGAGCGCGGTGCTCCAACGGTGTGCGCCGCGCGCGGCGCTGCGGGCCGCGGCGTTCGCCGCGAAACCCGGCGACATGGTCGATCATGACGCCCTGAAGCGCCATCTTTCGGAAAACGGGTATGTCCGCGCCGGCCAAGTCACGGAACCGGGCGATTACGCCATTCGCGGCGGGGTGGTGGACGTCTTCCCGCCGGGACGCGAGGAGCCGGTGCGCCTTGATTTCTTCGGCGACACATTAGAAAGCGTGCGCGCCTTCGCGCCTGACACCCAACGCACGACAAAGCAGCTCAAACGCCTCGACCTTGCGCCTGTGAGCGAGGCCCTGCTCACGCGCGACGCCGTCACGCGCTTTCGCCGGGGTTATGTGGCGGCCTTCGGCGCGGTGACGGACGCCGATCCGGTGTATGAGGCCGTCTCCGCCGGGGCGCGCGCCCAAGGCGTGGAGCATTGGCTGAGCCTGTTCCACGACCGGCTTGAGACGGTGTTTGATTATGTCGGCCCTGAGGCCCTGGTGTTCCTTGATCATCTGGCCGAGCGCGCGGCGGCGGAGCGTCAGGATCTGATCGCGGATTACTTCGCCGCGCGCCGGGACGCCGCGAGGGCTGGCCGGGGCGCGGGCGGTTCTGAACGCGCTTTCGACGCGCCGGCCTATCGCGCGCTTGAGCCGGCGGCGCTTTATCTCGAGGCGGGGGAGTGGGCTGACGCTTTGGCGGCGCGGCGCACGCGCGCGTTCTCGGCCTTCAGCGAGGACGCCGGCGATGACGACCGGATTGACCTCGGTGCGCGCCCGGGCCGGGAGTTCTCTGCGGAACGTAAGAGCGACGGCGCGAATGTGTTTGAAGCAGCGGCCGACCACATCCGCGCGCTCCAGGCCGGCGGCAAGCGCGTCGTCATTGCGTGCTGGACGGACGGCTCTTCGGAACGCACCGCAAGCGTGTTCGCCGATCATGGGGTGGAGGCGGTCGCGCCGGTAACGGACTGGCCGGCGGCGGCGGCGCTCGACGCCGCCGCGATCGCGCGCGCGGTGCTGCCTTTAGAGCGCGGCTTTGAGACGGAGACCCTGGCGGTGTTGTCGGAGCAGGATCTGCTCGGTGATCGCCTCACGCGCCAGCGCCGCCCGCGCAAGGCGGCGAACTTCATCGCTGAGGCCGCGTCGCTGAGCCCTGGCGACCTCGTCGTGCATGTCGAGCATGGCGTGGGCCGGTATCGCGGCTTGCGCACGCTGGAGGTCCAAAACGCGCGCCAGGACTGCTTGGAGCTCCATTACGCCGACGAGGCGAAGCTGTTTTTGCCGGTGGAGAACATCGAGCTTCTGTCGCGCTATGGCGCGGAGGATGGCGCGGCGGTTCTCGATCGCCTGGGCGGCGTCAGCTGGCAGCATCGCAAAGCGAAAGCCAAGAAGCGCTTGCGCGACATGGCCGCCCAGCTCATCGCTGTGGCGGCCAAGCGCGCGGCGGGCGGGGCTGAGCCTATGACGGCGCCGTCGGGCCTTTATGAAGAGTTCGCGGCGCGCTTTCCGTACGCTGAGACGGATGACCAGCTCCACGCCATTGACGACACATTGGCGGATCTGGCCTCCGACACAGTGATGGATCGGCTGATTTGCGGCGATGTCGGCTTTGGCAAGACCGAGGTCGCGTTGCGCGCGGCCTTTGTCGCGGCGATCAACGGCGCGCAAGTCGCGGTGATCAGCCCCACCACGCTTTTGAGCCGCCAACATTTTGCGACCTTTACCGAACGCTTTCGGGGCTTGCCCATCAAGATCGCGCAATTGTCGCGCCTTGTGACGGGCAAGGAGGCGACCGCGGTGAAGAAGGGGCTGGCCGAGGGGCGCATCGACATCGTCATCGGCACCCACGCGCTCTTATCGAAGACGGTGTCGATTAAAGATCTCGGCCTGTTGATCGTGGATGAGGAGCAGCATTTCGGCGTGCGCCATAAGGAGCGGCTGAAAGAACTGAAGGCGGGGGTGAACGTGCTGACGCTCACCGCGACGCCGATCCCGCGCACGTTGCAAATGTCGCTGGCGGGAATCCGCGACTTGTCCATCATCGCGACGCCGCCAGTGGACCGCCTGGCGGTGCGCACTTATGTCGCGCCGTTCGACCCCGTCACGATCCGCGAAGCGCTGCTGCGTGAACGCTATCGCGGCGGGCAGAGCTTTTTTGTGTGCCCGCGGATTAAGGACTTGCCCGACGCAGAGGAGTTTCTGAAAGAACGCGCGCCGGAGCTGTCTTACGTCGTCGCCCACGGCCAAATGCCGCCGACGGAGCTTGAAGAGCGTGTGAACGCCTTCTATGAGGGTCGCTATGACGTCTTGCTGTCGACGTCGATTGTTGAGTCCGGCATCGACATTCCCACCGCCAACACTCTGGTGGTGTATCGCGCCGACATGTTCGGCCTGGCGCAACTTTATCAGCTGCGCGGGCGTGTCGGCCGCTCCAAAACCCGCGCTTACGCCTACCTGACGATCCCCGCGACATGGACGATCACGCCGGCCGCGGAGAAGCGGCTTAAAGTGCTGTCAAGCCTCGACACCCTCGGCGCGGGGTTCACGCTCGCGAGCCACGACCTCGATTTGCGCGGCGGCGGCAACCTCTTGGGCGAGGAACAATCGGGTCACATCAAGGATGTCGGCGTGGAGCTCTTCCAGTCCATGCTGGAGGAGGCGATCGCGGCGGTCCGCGAAGATCCCAACGCCGGCGAAGCCAAGGAGCGCTGGAGCCCGCAAATCAATCTCGGCGTCACGGTGTTGATCCCGGAGGAGTATGTGCCGGATCTCGATTTGCGGCTCGGGCTTTATCGCCGGTTGTCCAACCTCGAAACCCAGGGTGAGCGGGAAGGCTTCGCGGCGGAGCTGATCGATCGCTTCGGCCCGCTGCCGGAGGAGGTCGCCAACCTGATGGACGTCATTGCGCTCAAAGCGCTGTGCCGGCGCGTGGGCGCGGCGAAAATCGACGCAGGTCCCAAAGGCGCGGTGGTCCATTTCCGCGACGACGCCATGGACGATCCCGCCCCCTTGGTCGCCATGGTGGCGCGGCGACCCCAGCATTGGCGGCTCCGGCCTGATCAAACTTTGTTCATCGCCGGTGATTGGCCGGACCCGCCCGCGCGCTTGCGTGGTCTCAAACGCGCGCTGGGCCAACTGGCGCACGCGCTTGCGCCCGCGCCGAAGGATGCAGAAGCGGTGGAGGCTTAAGGCGCGAGCGGAGGACGCAGGCGGTTTGAGCGGGCGCTGCGGGTGGTGGTACACACAGGCGCGGTCTTGTGTCTCCTCGCCGCCAGTCCTCCGGAGGTCCCATGGCTGAGTATGATTATGATCTCTTCGTCATCGGCGCAGGCTCCGGCGGCATCCGCGCCGCGCGGGTGAGCGCGTCGGTCTATGGCGCGAAGGTCGCTATCGCGGAGGAGTATCGCGTCGGCGGCACGTGCCAGATCCGCGGTTGCATTCCGAAGAAGTTCCTCGTCTATGCGAGCGAGTATGGCCACAGCTTCCACGACGCCAAGGGCTATGGCTGGGACGCTGACAATCTGCGCCTCGACTGGGACCGTTTGATCCAGCGCAAGAGCGCCGAGATCGACCGCATCGCCGGCTTTTCGTGGCGCAATCTTGAAAATGCGGGTGTGGAGATCATCGAAGACCGCGCGGTGTTTGAAGGGCCCCACACCCTGCGCCTGGTGCGCGAGAACCGCACTGTCACCGCGAAGCACATCCTGATCGCGGTGGGCGCGACGCCTTACCGGCCGTTGGAACTGGAGGGCCAGGAACACGCGATCACCTCGGATGAGGTGTTTCATGCGCCCACGCGGCCTGAGCACGTGATTGTCGCCGGCGGCGGCTACATCGCGTGTGAATTTGCATGCATCTTCAACGGCCTCGGCGCGGAGGCCTGTTTGGTTTATCGCGGCGACACCGTGCTGCGCGGCTTCGACATGGATGTGCGCATGGCCGTCCATTCCGAGATGAAGCGCAAAGGCGTGCGCGTGATCACTCACGCGGTGTTTGACAAGATCGAGAAGCTCGAGGAGGGGCGGTATCGAGCCCACATTTCCGACGGTTCAAAGATCGAGGCGGACTGCATCATGTTCGCCATCGGCCGCGTCCCGAAGGTGGAGGGGCTGGGGCTCGAAGCCGCGGGCGTTCAGCTCACTGACAAGGGCGCGGTGGCCGTCGATGAATACTCCAAGACGAGTGTCGACCACATCTATGCGGTCGGCGACGTCACCGACCGGCTGAACCTGACGCCCGTGGCGATCCGCGAGGGCCAGGCCTTCGCCCATACCGTGTTCGGGAACAAACCCACCGCCTTTGATCATGAGGTCGTGGCCAGCGCCGTCTTCACCCAACCGCCCGCGGGCGTCGTCGGCGACACCGAAGGCGAGGCGCGGCGCAAATACGGCGCGCACGGCGTGGACATCTACAAAACCAGCTTCCGGCCGATGAAGCACATGCTGACGGGCGATGAAGAGCGGGTCATGATGAAGCTCGTCGTGCGCAAGGCCGACGACGTCGTCGTTGGCTGCCACATTGTGGGGATGGAGGCGGGCGAACTGATCCAAGCCATCGGCATCGCCGTGAAGGCCGGCCTCACCAAAGCGCAATGGGACGACACTTGCGCGGTCCACCCCACGATCGCGGAAGAGCTTGTGCTGATGCGCGAGCCTTATGTGCCGCCGGAGCTGAAAGCGGCGGAGTGAGCCGGGCTCGTCTCACGCGGCCGTGCAGCGTGCTGGACCGGACGTGGTGATTGGGCTACCTCGCGGGCTTCGGCCGGGGTAACGTTAAAGCCGTCCGGGGATAGCGGCGTCGGCTCCGCCGGGCGGCGCGCCGCGCCTCGCGGCGTCCGTCTGCGACAAGCGGCGCTCTTACACGTGCATGGGATGAGGGACACATGGCGGTCGCGGTCAGCGTGGCGAACCTGAAGGGCGGGGTGGGCAAATCCACCACCTGTATGATGCTGGCCGACGGTCTGGCCTCGCTCGGGCGCAAAGTGTTGGTGCTCGACCTTGATCCCCAAGGCAGCTTGTCCTTCATGCTGCGCGGCGCGGAGGAGATGGAGGAGATTGAGCGCGGCGCGGCCCGCAATCTCGGCGACGTTTTGTTTCCCGAAAGTCCCCATCGCGAAGGGTCGTTCAACGCCGCGATCGTCGAAAACGCGTCGCGTGTGACGGAAATCGACGATTATGGCGGGCGCGTGGATCTGATCCCGGCCTCGCCGCGCATGCGCTTTGACGAGCTGCGCTTTGAGGCCGCCGCCCAAGCAATCAGCAAAGACCCCGCCCGCGCTGGCGAGGACATCGCGATGCGCCTGCGCGATTGTACGGATCCGATCCGTGCGGAGTATGATTATTTCCTTTTCGATTGCGCGCCGAACTTTGCCTCCCTCGCCCAAGGCGCGATCTTGGCGAGCGAAGCGATTGTGATGCCCACAATTGCCGATCCGGTCGCGGTGTATGGCTTGCGCGCGTTCGACGTGCGCGGCCTTGATGAGCATTTGGCGCTTGAAGAAACGGTGCCGCGGCTGGTGGTGATCACGAAGTATGCGGTCAACCACGTCTCGATGCGGTATGCCGATTTGCTGCGTGAGCTTTATCCCGTCCTCAATCCCGCGATTAAGCAATCTGTGGCGATGATGCGCGCGAGCCAAGTGGAGGAGGCGGGCCGCCCGCGCACCCTGCGCGGCAAATACGCCGACCTCGCCCAGGACGTGCGCAAACTCGCAGGCTCGCTGGAAGCTTACATCGACAGCCGGTTGGGCGCGCCGCCGCGGGAGCCGTCGCCGCTCGCGGGTTAGGCGCGCCTGCTACCCGACCGACAGCGACCCCCGCAGGCACGGCCAAGCGCGGGTGAGCCAGGGGCCTTTGCCGGCGTCACGCCACTTCACCCACCCGACGCGGGTGCGGTAGGCCCGCGCGGGCGCGCCGCCTGAGCCGCCGCCGCCCGATGGTCCGCCCAGCAGGACCTCGCCGCCCAAGGCGCCGTCCGCCGGCGGGGCGCATTTCGGCGGCTCAAACACGCGCACTTGGGCCCAATCGCCCGCACGCTTCATCACTTCCAGATCATAATCGCCGCCGACAATCGAACTGAGGACCGGCGCGTTGACGCTGGGCGAGGCGCGCAGGCGATACGCCACCTCCTGATCGCGGAACACCAGACCGCCCTCGCGTTCAATCGCCGTGGCCCAAGGGACATACGCAAGCCGCTCGCCGCGCTCGAGCCCGCGGCGCGTCCACGCCACGCCGCCGGAAAAATCATCCGGCTCGCCCCACCGCACAAAGAGCCAGCCCCGCGGCCCTTGCTGCAGCACCACAAGCGCCTCGTCGCCATCCACCAGACGCAGCCACGCATCAGGGCGCGGCGGCGCCGCGGTGCGGTTCGCCAGCAAATACGCGCGCCCGCGCACCAGCCATCCCCAATGATCGCGTCCCGCATCCAGGAAGAGCGGGATGGCTGCGCTCGCCACGCGTCCGTTCGCGGGCGCGAGATAGCCCACCCCCCAATCGGCGTAGGGGTCTTGCACGGAGTAACGCGCCGCGCCCAGCAGCGCGTCCGCGCCAGCGCTCTCCACCGGCGGCAAGGCCGCAGGCGGCGGCGTCAGCGGCCCGACCATGAAGGGCGCGCCCGCGCGCTCGCTGGTTGGGCCGAGACTGCACGCGGCGACCGAGAGCGCGAGGGCCGCTGTCGCCGCCCGGCGGGCGGAGCGCGCGAGGGCGCGGAGACTTAAACGGGTGGCCGGTGTCATACGCACGCCCCATCACTGGCTGTCTTGCACGACGCGGCGGCGTCGCCGCGCCCGCGACGCGTCGCGCGCGTGTCCCTTGCGCGCGGCGCTGTGCGCCCCGTCGCGCCTTATACGAGCCCGCGCGGGGCGACGCGAGTCCCCGCGTCGCGGCCGCGGGCCGGCGCGCCTTGTCAAACGCCGGCCGCGTCGACACGTTAGCGGGCGGCGCAGCGACGAAAGACTTCCCCATGACATGGACCCCTGCAAGCTGGCGCGCCAAGCCAGCCAAGCACATTCCTGACGATTATCCCGACCCGGCGGCGTTGGACGCCGTCGTTGCGCGGTTATCGGGCTATCCGCCGCTTGTGTTTGCGGGTGAGGCGCGGCGGCTGACAGCAGACTTGGCGTGCGTCGCGCGCGGCGAGGCCATCGTGCTGCAGGGCGGCGATTGCGCAGAAAGCTTTGCGGAGTTCCACCCGGACTCCATTCGCGACACGTTCCGCGTGCTGATGCAAATGGCGGTGGTGCTGACCTTCGCGGCGGCGAAGCCCGTGGTGAAAATCGGCCGCATCGCCGGGCAATTCGGCAAGCCGCGCTCCAGCCCGACGGAGACCCGCGACGGCGTCACATTGCCAAGCTATCGCGGCGACAACATCAATGACATGGCGTTCACACCGGAGGCGCGCACGCCCGACCCCCAGCGCTTGGTGCAAGCCTACAGCCAATCGGCGGCGACGCTCAATCTGCTGCGCGCCTTCGCCCAGGGCGGCTATGCGGCGTTGTCGAACGTCCACCGCTGGACGTTGGAGTTTGTCGGCCAAAGCGATCAGGCCGCGCGCTATCGGGAGTTGGCGGACCGGATTTCCGAGGCGCTGTCCTTCATGGCCGCCTGCGGGGTCACGGCCGAGAGCGCGCCGCAGCTCCAAGAGACGGGCTTTTACACAAGCCATGAAGCGCTGCTGTTGCCGTTTGAGGAGGCGCTGACGCGCGTCGATTCCACTACGGGCGATTGGTACGACACCTCCGCGCATTTTCTGTGGATCGGCCACCGCACCCGCCAACTCCACCACGCCCATGTGGAGTTTCTGCGGGGCGTGAAGAACCCCATCGGCCTCAAATGCGGGCCGGGCCTCGCGCCCGACGAGCTCCTGGCGCTGATTGATGCGCTGAACCCAGACAATGATCCCGGGCGGTTGACGCTGATCGCGCGCTTTGGCGCGGACGGCGTGGCGGAGGGGCTTGGGCCTCTCATGCGCGCCGTGGAGCGGGAGGGGCGCTCGGTGGTTTGGCTGTCGGATCCGATGCACGGCAACACCTTCAAGGCGGCCACCGGCTTTAAGACCCGCGATGTGGAGCGAATTTTCGCCGAAGTCCGCGCCTTCATCGCCATCGCGCGCGCGGAAGGCGCTCATCCCGGCGGCGTCCATGTGGAGATGACCGGCACGAATGTGACGGAGTGCGTCGGCGGCGTGGGCGGCTTGACGGAGGCCGATCTGTCTTCGCGCTATCACACCCATTGCGACCCGCGGCTCAACGCGGATCAAGCCCTTGAGCTGGCGTTTCTCGTCGCGGAGCTGTTACGCAATGGCCGCGCGCAGGATCATGGCGCTGCGGCGTAGCCTGCCGAGCGGGCGAACGACGCAGCCGACGCCGATAAAATGGGGCCGATTATGCAGCGAAACGGGCATGGCGCGGCGCGGGGCGCGCGCGGCCGACGCCCCCCCGCCTCCGTCGGCGCAGGCCGAACAGAGGCGGGGGATGGCGGCGCAGTGAACGCCGGACCTTAGAGGTCCTTAAGAGCGCTCGACGGCTTCCAGCTCGCGGACGTTTTCGCGGCGATGGCGACTTTCTCGCCCGTGCGCGGGTTGCGGCCTTCGCGCGCTTCGCGGTGCTTGGCGAGGAAGGTGCCGAAGCCGGCGATGGCGACTTGCTCACCGTCCTTCAGCGCGTTGGTGACGACGTTGATCACGGCGTCGAGGGCGCCGCTGGCTTGCGTTTGGGTCAAGCCGGCTTCCGTGGCGACGGCCTTGATGAGCTCGGACTTGTTCATGAGCCCCTCCTTGTTGCGCCGACGCCTGGGATGGCGGCGGCCTCTGCGACGTGTCTCTGGTACGATTCGAGCCAGAAAGCGCAAGTCCATTGACGATGCGGCGGTTTTCGCCGCCGCCCGGCTCGCCGCGTGGCGGGCGGGCTCTCACGCGTCGGCTGGCCCACTTTCGGACCTTTGGCCGTGAATAAACGGCGAACATGCCGCTGAAATCCTTGAAAACGCCTCACATTCCCGCCCGATCAGGCCCGCTGATGCAAAATTGCCGAAACAAATCTTGATGGCTCCTGCGCTTGCGTGTTGCACTGCACACATGCGTTTTTCCCAAATGTTGCGGCTGGGGAGGGTGTCGCCGCACGGCGTGTTTCAGGCGAAAAGGCGAAGCAATGACCCAAGTGCGGGCGGGCGTGATCGGAGCCGGCGTGTTCGGCGGCCACCACGCCTCGAAGTACGCCGGCCATGGCGATGTCGCGCTCATCGGCGTGCACGACCCCGATGAGGAGCGCGCGCGGGCGCTTGCCGGCCGCTTCGACGTCGCGGTGTATCATGATGTCGCCGCGCTGATCGACGCCGTGGACGTCCTCACCATTGCGAGCCCGGCGCGCACCCACGGGCCGCTGGCGCGCCAAGCGCTGCTCGCGGGCAAGCATGTGTTGGTGGAAAAACCGGTGGCGGCGACCGTCGCGGATGCAGAAGCGGCGGTGGCGATCGCGGAACGCGAAGGCCTTGTGCTGCAAGTCGGCCACCAAGAGCGCTTTGTCTTTGCGGCCATGGGGCTGCTGGATGTCAGCGAGCGGCCGCGGCGGGTGGTTGCGCGGCGGCTGGGGCCGTTCAGCCCGCGGGGCTCGGATGTCAGCGTCGCCCTCGACCTCATGACCCACGACATTGATCTGGTGCGGCTTTTAGCGGGACGCGTGGACGCCGCCGCGATCACCGCCCAAGCGACGGTCGCGCGCTCGCACACTCATGACCGTCTCGCGGCGGAGATCCGCTTCGTCAACGGCTTTCAGGCGGAGTTGGAGGCGAGCCGGTTGGCGGAGGCGCGCGATCGCGTGATGCGGGTGGAGTATGACAGCGGCGTGGTGGAGGTGGACTTCATCGCCAAGACCTTCGTGAACACCACCACGCACACGCTCAATCCCGATTTTCTCGATGACCCGAAGGCGCGCGACTCGCTGGGCGCGGGAGTGGCGGCGTTTGTGGCGGCGGTGTGCGACGGCGGTCCGCCTTTGGTGTCTGGCGCGGATGGTCTTGAGGCGGTGCGTTTGGCGTTGGCGGCGGACGACGCCGCTGAGCGCGCGGCCGCCCCCGCTGGGAGTTGATGGACGCAGGCAAGTGCGCGCTGGGAGAACCCGCCGGCGCTGATGAACAGGAGAACATGCATGGTTGATCTCGCCCCGGTTCCGGTCCACCCGCTGGCGACGACGCCGCCTGCGCCGATCCCGTTTTTGGATCTGAAGGCGCAGCAGGCGCGCATTCGCGACCGGGTGGAGGCGCGGTGGTCGGAGATCTTAGACCATGGGCGCTTCATCCAAGGCCCTGAAGTTGAAGAGCTTGAGCGCGCCCTGTGCGCCGCCACGGGCGCAGCCGATGTGGTCGCGGTGGGCTCGGGCACGGACGCGCTCATTATGGGGCTGATGGCGCTGGGGGTCGGGGTGTCGGCGCGCGACCCGATCAGCCGCACGCGCGAGGCCACGGAAGATGCGGTTTTTATTCCCGCCTTCACCTACAACGCCACCGCCAACGCGGTGTTGCTCGCGGGCGCGACGCCGGTCTTTGTCGATGTCGATCCCGACACCTTCAACATGGACCCCACGGATTTGGCGCGGCGGATCGCGGCGGTGCGCGCGGAGGGCCGGCTGACGCCGAAGGCTGTGATTCCCGTGGACCTTTATGGCCTGCCAGCGGATATCCCCGCGATTGAAGCCGCCGCCGACGGCCTCGCCATCCTCATTGACGGGGCGCAAAGTTTTGGCGGCCGCCTCGACGGCAAAGCCGTCGGGGGCCTCGGCCCGATGACCACGACGAGCTTTTATCCGGCCAAAGCGCTCGGCACCTATGGCGATGGCGGCGCGCTGTTTGTTAACGACGCCAATGTGGCGGCCGTGCTGCGCTCCATCCGCTGGCACGGCACCTGCGCGTGCAAGCAGGAATCCATTCGCGTGGGCTTTAATGGCCGGCTTGACTCCCTCAACTGCGCGGTTGTGACGGAAAAGCTGGGCGTTTTCGATGATGAGCTTGCGCGCCGCAAAGAGATCGCGGCCATTTATGAAGCGCGCCTTGAGGGCGTGGTCGACCTCCACCGCCCCCGGTCGGGCCAGGAGAGCGGCTATGGCCTCTTCACCATCGCGGTGCGCCATCGTGACCGCGTGGCGGCGGCGTTGAAGGCCGACGGCGTGCCGACGGCGGTGTATTATCGCCAGCCGCTGCACCACATGGGCGCGTTTGCGGCCTATGCGCCGGAGGACGGGCTGCCGGCCGCGGAGCTGTTGGCGAGCCGGGTGTTGTCTTTGCCGATGCACCCGTATCTGAGCGACGCCCAAGCGCACTATATCTGCGATCGCATCGCCGCGGCCGCGGGCTGACGCGTGCGCTGGACGCGCCGCCGGCGTGGGGCGGCCTCAGGCGTGGGCGGAGCGTGGGCTTGGCCCTCGGCGGCGCTGCGGCTAGCTAAGGTCTATGACCACGCCGATCACTGACACGCTGCGTATTGCGACGGCCCAGCTCAACCCGACGGTGGGCGACATCGCCGGCAATGTGGCGAAGATCCGCGCCGCGCGGGCCGACGCCGCAGAGCAGGGCGCCGACCTGGTCGTCACGCCGGAGCTGTCGGTCGTCGGCTACCCGCCGGAGGATTTGGTGCTCAAGCCGGCCTTCGTGGCTGACGCCATGGCCGCGGCTGAGGCCCTCGCGCGCGACACGGCCGACGGCGGCCCGGCGCTGATTGTCGGGTGTCCTTGGCGGCCTGAGGGCGGCGGCGATCCTAAGCCGTTCAACGCGGCGCTCGTGCTGGATGGGGGCCGCGTCCAGGCGGTGCGGTGCAAGCGCGCCTTGCCCAATTACGGCGTGTTCGATGAACAGCGGGTGTTTCGCTCTGGTCCGCCGGCGGAGGTGGCGGCGCTGCGTGGGCTGAGCCTCGGATTGCCCGTGTGCGAGGACATTTGGTTTTCGGACGTGCCCGCCGAATTGATCGCGGCGGGGGCGGACCTTCTCATCTGCATCAACGGCTCGCCCTGGCGGCGCACAATCGGGTCTGAGCGCGACGCGGCGTTCACGGCGTGGTTCGGCGCGGGCGATGTGCCGCTTATCTTCGTCAATCAAGTCGGCGGTCAGGATGAGCTGGTGTTCGACGGCGCATCGTTTTCTTGGGATCGGACGGGGTGCGTCCAGCAGCTGGCGACGTTCGCAACTGGGCTGGACGTGGCGACGTGGCGGCGATCCGCCGACGGCGCATGGGCCTGCGCTGAGGCGGCACGGGCTGATGTCGCGGATACTGATGAGACGGTCTACCGGGCGGCGGTCATCGCGGTGCGCGACTATGTCGAGAAGAACGGCTTTCCGGGCGTCGTCCTTGGGCTTTCCGGCGGGATTGATTCCGCGCTCACGGCCGCCATCGCCGTCGACGCGCTCGGGCCGGAGCGGGTGTGGTGCGTGATGCTGCCCTCACGCTACACCAGCCAAGAGAGCCTTGAGGACGCCGCCGCGTGCGCGACGCTCTTGGGCGCGACGCTCGACACCATCACGATTGAAGCAGCGGTCGGCGCGTTCGGCGCGATGCTTGATGGTCATTTGCAGACGCCTGGCGGCGCGGTGGCTCAGGAGAACCTCCAGTCGCGGATCCGCGGGACGGCGCTGATGGCGCTCTCCAACGCTCACGGCCACATGCTCGTGACGACCGGCAACAAGTCGGAGATGGCGGTGGGTTACGCCACGCTTTATGGCGACATGAATGGCGGCTATAACGCCTTGAAAGATCTCTATAAAACAGAGGTGTTCGCGCTCGCGCGCTGGCGCAACGCCCACCGCCCCGGGGGCCTGCGCGGCCCTGACGGCCTCGTCATCCCCCAGCGCATCATCGACAAGCCGCCGACGGCGGAGCTGCGCGCTGACCAGAAGGACGAAGACAGCCTGCCGCCCTATGAGGTTCTTGACGACATTCTGCGCGGGCTCGTCGACCGGGAGGAGGAGGTCGAGACCGTCATCGCGCGCGGTCACGACCCAGAAACCGTCGCGCGGGTGCAAAACCTGCTCTACCGGGCGGAGTACAAGCGCCGCCAAGCCCCGCCGGGCGCGAAGATCGGGGGGAAGAATTTCGGCCGCGACCGCCGCTATCCCCTCACCAACGCCTATCGCGATCACGTGGACACCTAAGGGCGCACGCCGCAGCGGATTAAAACGCCGCAGCGCAAAAAGCCGTCGGTCGCTTGTCACGGTTTCGCCAGAGTGTAGCGCTATCTCCGCGCGTGTAGGTCGGGGGATGCACAATGAAATCATTCTTAATTGCAAGTTTTGCGGCGGTGGCGTTGGGATGCGGCGCGGTTGCGCAAGAACAGGCTGCGTTGTCTTTTGATCGCGCGATGCTGGCGACGGAGGCCGGGGCGGCTGACGTCATGCATGACGTCCACGACGTTGTGCACACAGTCTGCGCGGCGGAGCATTACCCGGGCGTGTTTATGCGCGCGATGCGCTCATGCATGCGCGACACCATGGCGCGCACGGTCGCGGCGATTAACGCCCCGACCTTGACCACGCTTTACATGGCCGAGCTGACGCCGCGTCAGCAGAGGCGGTTTGCGCGCCGGATGCGTCGCTGGGCGCGCGCTGAGGGCGCGGCCCGGCGGGCTTAAGCTGCGGTTCCCTCCTAAACTGCAATGCTGCGCCATGGGCACGGAGCGTGCGCGCGGGAGGGGGCCGGCGTTGGGCGCGGCCTTATCCGGTGTCGGTCTCGCCGCCCCGCGGGCTGCGCGCGGCTTAGCTGTCGGCGTGTCCCGCAGCGGTCGTGGAGACCACGCCATGGCGGCGCAGATCCTTGACCTCAGCGATGAGGGCGCGCAGTCGCGCCGGAATTGCCGAGGCCGGGTCCATCTCCTCGGAGACCAGACACCGCGCGCGGCGTAAAGAGCGGCCGAACATCACGCCTGCCACGCCAGCGCTGAGGGCGACTGCGCTGATCAGGCCCGCGGCCGCGTCGCCTCCGCCGACAAGCGCAGCCGCGATCCCCGCAATCACGGTCGCGCCGATCAGCCCAGCGCCGTAGAGCCGAAGCGCGAAAAACCCAGCCGCCGCCAGGGCCGCGGCCACCCACATCAGGCCCCATGGATGGCGAGCATGCGCGTCAGCCGCCGGTGAAACGCTGCATCCTGCGCGGCCGCGTGCGCGTGGGCGCGAAGAGTTCCCGCTTCCAGCATCGCCCGTTCTCCATCGAATGGCTCAGCGGTGTCCGCCGCAACGGTCTGATAGGGAGGTGCGGGCGCGTGCGCCAGAAGCGTGGTCGCAACACCGCGACGCGTCGCGATCGGGGTTGACGCCCCGTCCAGCAAGGCGTCCAGCAAGGCGTCCAACGCGCCGCGATAGGAGATCAGTATGAGCGCCTACGCCATCGAGACACTCGACGCCCGGCCTTATCTTTATGTCGCGGGGGAGGCGCCCCTCGAGCCTGAAGCCATGAGCGCCGTCATTGGCGCGGGCTTTGCGCGGGTCGCGGCCGCGCTTCAGGAGGCTGGAGCCGCGCCGGCCAGCCGGCCCATGGTGCTTTACACCGCGATGGATCGCGCGCGCGTGGTGTTTCGCGTGGGCTTTTTCGTCGATGAGGCGGGAGCGGCCGCAGCGGGCGGGGACGTCCAGCGTGACCGCACGCCCGGCGGGGCGACGGTGCGCGTCACCCATACCGGGCCCTATGACCAGCTGGCGAACAGCTATGAGGCCGTGATGGCGGCTTTGGCCCGCGACGGCCTTACGGCGCGCATGCCGACGTGGGAGGTTTACATCGACGATCCCGGCTGCACGCCGCCGGAGGCGTTGCGCACTGACATTCACATACCGCTTGCGTCCTCATGATTGGGGCGCGTGTCGACGGCGGTCGTCGATCCCCTTTCGCGGCGGCGCGGCGTGTGGCATCAGGCGGGCTTTCTTCCATCGCGCGCTGCGCGAGAGCAGGCGAAGACCGCCCATGACCCGTGTTCGTTTCGCGCCTTCCCCGACGGGCCGGCTGCATGTGGGCAATTTGCGCACGGCGCTGATGAATCAGCTGTTTGCGCTGAAAACCGACGGCCAGTTCGTTTTGCGCATCGACGACACGGATGTGGAGCGGTCCAAGGCTGAGTACGAAGAGGCGATTGAGACGGACCTCGCTTGGCTCGGCTTTCGCATCGACGTCACGCACAAACAATCGGATCGGTTTGCGCTCTACGACGCCGCGGCGGCGGCGCTGAAGGAGGCGGGGCGGCTTTATCCTTGTTATGAAACGGGCGAGGAGCTGGAGCGCAAGCGCAAGCTGCAACGGGCCCAAGGCTTGCCGCCGGTGTATGACCGCGCGGCGCTCTCGCTCGCGGCCGCCGACATCGCCGGCCTTGAGGCCGAGGGGCGCAAACCGCATTGGCGCTTTAAGCTCAGCCATGCGCGCGTGACGTGGCGCGACCTGGTGCGCGGCGACAGCGCGGTGGAGACGAGCGCGCTGTCTGACCCGATCCTCGTGCGCGACGATGGATCGTATCTCTACACCTTGCCGAGCTGCGTGGACGATCTCGAAATGGGCGTCACCCATGTGGTCCGCGGCGAGGATCATGTGACGAACTCTGGCGCACAGATTGAGATCTTCGAGGCGCTGCGCGAGACAGGATTGGCGGGGGCGACGCCGGCGTTCGCCCACACGCCGCTGTTGGTGGGCGCAGACGGCGAAAAGCTTTCAAAGCGGCTGGGCTCCTTAGCGATTGGCGATTTCCGCGATCAGGGGCTCGAGCCGATGGCGTTGTCGTCGCTGTTGGCGAAGATCGGGACGTCCGACGCCGTCGAGGCGCGCTCAGATCTCGCAACACTGGCGGCGGAGTTTGATTTTGCGAAGATCGGCCGCGCCCCCGCCCGCTTTGACGAGGCCGAGCTGAAGCGTCTCAACGCCCAGTTTCTCCACGCCATGTCCTTTGCGGAGGCCGCCCCGCGGCTTGAGGCGCTGGGCGTTCGCGGGGATGCGGCGTTTTGGGAGGCTGTGCGCGCCAATCTCGCGGTGTTCGCGGACGCTGCGCCCTGGTGGCGGGTGGTGGCGGGGCCCATCGAGCCTGTGATTGACGACGCGGAGTTCGCCGCGACGGCCGCAACGCTCTTGCCCGCCGGCCCCTATGACGATGCGAGCTGGGGGGCGTTTACACAGCGGGTGAAGGCGGAGACCGGCGCGAAGGGCAAACAGCTCTTTATGCCGTTGCGCTTAGCCCTGACGGGCCAGCCGCGCGGCCCGGAGATGGACCGGTTGTTCGCCCTCATCGGCCCGGACAAAGCCGAGAAGCGGCTACGGGGCGAGCCCGCTTAGCCTGGCGGCGCGGCTTCCGGGGCGCCGATCGCGGCGGGCGGCGGCGCGACAATCGGCGCAGCGGCCGGAGGCTCCGGCATCGGCGCGACTAAGTGGGCGGAGGCGCAGCCGGAATCGTCTACGCCAGCCTCCTCGCGCCCGCCGCGCGCTGATGCGGCCGTAATCGCAACCGCGGCGTCCGGCTGCGACAACGCGAACAGCGCGCGCGTGCGCAGATCCAAATAGCTCGGCCGCGCTCCGTCATAGACGCCCAAATCAGCTTCGCCGCGGCAATTGTAGCTGTTGACGTGCCACGCGCGCGCGTCCGGGTCGCCGGTGCGTTGGCGCACCACCATCGTGCGTGCAGCGTACGAGCCGAGGCTGACGGTGTGCGGCCAGGCCGGCCCGTCCGGCACCAGCACGAACACGACATCTTGGCGCAGCTCGGGGTCGAAGGCGCTGAATTCCAACGCCAGAATCGGTCCGTTGGGGCTTTTGATGGTTTCTTTGAACGCCGCGACGCCTGCGTCGGCCGTCCATCGCAGCCAGCGCGCAATGAACACGTCGCGCTCGCGGATGAAGGCCTCTGCGTCCCCGAGCGCGGCGTAGGCGCTCATCAACGCCCAGCTCATGGGCGGCACGAATGCGCCGGGATCTGCATCACGCAGCGTTGTGAGATAGCCCGCCGCGGCCGCCGGATCGCCTAAGGCCGCGCTCGTCACTCCCGCCAGAAAGAACGCTTGAAAGGTGCGTGGGCCGGGACCGCACGCCGCCGCGACCCGCGCGCTGGCGGCGCGCGCGTCTTCCAGCGCGCCGCGCTCCACGGCGGCGTTGGCGCGGCGGTCTTGCACGGCGATGAACGCGTCAGTGCAGACATCTTGGGCTCGCGCCGAAAACCCGCCCGCCGTCGTGGCCGCAAGGGCCGCGGCAAGCGCGACACCCACGGCGTCGGCGGCGCAGGGGCGCGGAGTGTGTGTCGCCATCGTCTCCTCGCGCTCAGCCGCGGCGCGGCGGCGCTCCTTATCGGGCCTGGGCCGCTGGGCCGCTGGGCCGGGGTCGGCCCGGTCCTGCCCAAGCCGGCCCAGTCCTGCCCAGGCCCGCTCAGGCCGGCTCGAGCCGGGCCGCGCACGCCGCCCGGCACGCCGCCACGGCGTCGTCGGGTCTCTGAGCCCGTTGAGCGAGGCCCATCAGCCGCGCCGGTGCGAACTCTTCGCTGATCATATGGGCGATCAAGGCGAAAAACGGATCCCAATAGCCGTCATCGTCTAAAAACACGATCGGCTTGTCTCGCCCCAAAAGGCCAAGGCGCGCAAGCGACAGCATCTCCACCGCCTCCTCCAGCGTGCCGAGGCCGCCGGGCAACACCACAAAGGCGTCCGCCAGCTGGGCCATGGCCGCTTTGCGGTCCGCAAGCGCGGCCACTTCAATGAGCTCAATGGCGGGATCCACGGTTTCGCGGCCGATCAAACAGGTGGGATAAACCCCGATCACAGCGCCGCCGCCGTCGCGGGCGCCGTCCGCGGCCGCGGCCATCAGCCCGCCCGCGCCGCCGCCATAAACAAGGCGCGCGCCGGCGGCTGCGATCTGGGCGCCCAAACGCCGCGCCAGAGCGCTGCGTCCGGGGTCGCGTCCGGGGCCGGCGCCGGCGAAGACGGCGAGTGTGGGCGGAACGTCCAAATCACGCATAAGAGTCTCACATGGTCGGCGGTTGTTGCCAGGGATTCGCGCCGCCTTTAGATTACCGGAAGGCGGGCTGGTCGGCGACCCGTCCTCAAGGGAGTCCGCAACGCCATGGAAGATCGCCGCGCGCTTGTCATCGCCTTCTTTGTCGCGGTCGCTTTGCTGGCCGGCGGCGCGGCGACGTATCTCATGCGTGGCGACGCCGACCGGACGGCGGGGCCGGGCTCGGTTGCGGATCTCGGTCCGGCTGAGCGGGTGGATGATCGGCCTGTGGCGCGCATCGACCCCGAGCCGGAGACCGAGGCGGCCCCGTCTGTGATGGCGCCGGCGGTGGAGCCGGAACCCGCGGCGCCGGCGCGAATCGCGCCTCCGAGCTTCGACATTGTGCGCGTCGATCCCACGGGCGCGGCCACGATCGCCGGCCGCGGGGCGAGCGGTGCGACGGCCATTGTGCTCGCTGACGGCGCGCCTCTGACGGAGGTGCGCATTGACGCGGGCGGGGAGTGGGTGGTGATCCTCGACGACCCGCTGCCCTCGGGGGCGGTGGAGCTGTCGCTGGTGATGCGCATGCCGACAGGCCAGGAAGTGCGCTCGGAGCAAGTGGTGATTGTGTCGGTTCCAGAAAGCCGCGACACCAAGCCGCTTGTCGTGCTGGGAAGCCCGGGCGGCGCGAGCCGGGTGTTGCAGTCGCCCTTGTCGGATTCCGGTCAGCCCTTAGCGCTCTTGGCGATTGATTATGATGACGCGGGCGGGGTGATTTTCTCCGGCCGCGCGGAGCCCGGCTCGCGGGTGCGCGTGTTGGCTGACCGCGTGCAGGTGGGCGAGGCGCGAGTGGGCGCGGACGGGACGTGGTCGCTGGTGGCGGGCTCATCGCTGGCGCCGGGCGTGTACAATTTGCAAATCGACCAGCTGGACCGGCTCGGTCGGGTCACGGCCGTGATTGTGGCGCCGTTTGAGCGCGCCGCGCCAGAGGCGTTGGCGGAGATCGGGCCGCGCACTGTGGTGGTGCAGCCAGGCAACTCTCTGTGGCGGCTCGCGCGCCGGCTTTACGGCTCGGGATGGCAATACACTGTCATTTACGCAGCCAATGAATCCCAGATCCGCGACCCGAATTTGATTTATCCCGGCCAAGTGTTTGAGGCGCCGGAGGTTGAGGGCGAGGCCGATCGCGGCTGAGCCGCCACAACGATCGCGCGTCGCCGCCTCGATCCCGCCGCCCTTGGGGCGTGTGACTGGCGGCGGCGCCGGGCGCGGCCTATCTCCCCGTCATGACTGACGCTTCCGCGACGCCGCCTGCACCTGCTGATTCACGCGCTGCGCCACGAGCCGACGCCCAAGGTTCGTCAGGGCCTGTCGCGGGGGGCGAGACGCGGTTTGAGGATGTGGCCGCCGGCCGCGCCACCCTGGCGCGCGCGGTGGGGCGCTTGTTGGCGATCCTGGCGCGCCCGGACTTGCGGCGCTGGCGTCCTTGGATCGTCATGGCGGTGGCGGTGACTGTCGTCGCGAAGGGCTTGTCGGTGGCGGCGCCCTTTTTTCTCGGCGACGCGATCAATCGCCTAGGCGATGACGGCGCGGCCGCGCTCAGCGCCTTTGCGGGGCTGGCGGGGTTGTTTGTGGCGGCGCGGTTCGCCTCCGCGGCCTTGCCTTATCTGCGCGACGCCTTTTTCACGCCCGTGACTCAGGACGCGATGCGCGTGATCGCAGTCGACGCCTTCGCCTACGCCAACAATTTGCCGCTGCAATTCCACGTGAAGCGCCGCGCCGGCGCGCTTCAGCGTATTATTGAGCGCGGCGCGGGATCTATGGAGTATTTGCTGCGGTTTTTGGGCTTCAACATCGGCCCGACGCTTGTGGAGCTCGTGCTGGCGGCGATTGCGCTGACGGCCGCCTTTGGCTGGCGGTTCGCTTTCATCGCGGTGGCGACGGTGGCGGTGTTTGCAGGCTTTACCATCCGGGTGACGGAATGGCGTGCGCGCCAGCGGCGCGTGCTCAACCGCGCCGACACTGAGCTGCGCGCGCGCGCGGTTGATGCGCTGACGAATTTCGAGACCGTGAAAGCCTTCGGTGCGGAAGACCGCGAAGCCCGCCGCTATGACGACGCGACGCAAGACTACAACGCGCTGGTGGTGCGTCTGTCGCGCTCCTTGGCGGGGCTGAATGTCGGCCAAGAGCTGATTATGCATGTGGGCCTGGGCGCGGCGATCCTGGCGGCGGGCGCGGGCGTGGCCATGGGCGCGTTAGACGGCGTCGGCGATGTGACCACTGTGATGCTGATGCTGTTGAGCCTTTATCGGCCGATGAACATTCTCGGCTGGGCGTGGCGCGAGATCCGCCAAGGCGTCGTCGATATGGAGACGCTGTTCGGCCTTTTTGAAGAACCGCCCGTGGTGGAGGATGCGCCCCACGCGCGCGCCTTCGTCGCGGGCCCGGGGGCGGTGCGGTTTGAGGGCGTGAGTTTCGCCCATGAGGGCCGCACGGCGGGGCTTGATGATGTGAGCTTTGAGGCGCCGGCGGGCGGGTTCACGGGCGTCGTCGGGCCGAGCGGGGCGGGCAAATCCACGCTGCTGAAGCTTTTGTTCCGCTTCTACGACCCCGCCGCTGGGCGCGTGGTGATTGACGGAACTGATGTGCGCGACGTGACGCAGCAGAGCTTGCGCCAGGCGTTGGGCCTCGTGCCCCAGGACGTGGTGCTGTTCAACGAGACGCTGCGCTACAACATCGCCTATGGCGATCCGAGCGCCGATGACGCCGCAATCCTGAACGCCGCGCGGCGCGCCCAACTCGGCGCGCTGATTGACTCCCTGCCGGAGGGGCTCGCCACGCGTGTCGGCGAGCGCGGGCTTAAGCTCTCCGGCGGCGAGCGTCAGCGGGTGGGCGTCGCGCGCGCGATCTTGAAAGATCCCTGCATTCTCATTCTCGATGAAGCGACGTCCTCCCTCGACAGCCAAACGGAACAAGACGTCCAAGCCGCGCTGGCGGAGGCCGCGCGCGGGCGCACCACGATCGCCGTCGCTCATCGTTTGTCCACAATCGCCCATGCTGATCGCATCATTGTGCTGGATCGCGGGCGCGTAGCGGAGATGGGCGATCATCGCAGCTTGCTGGCGCGTGACGGTCTTTATGCGCGGATGTGGGCGCGCCAAGCCGCAGGCGATGATCCGGAGGCTCTCGCGCGCGGCGAAGCGTCCCCGACGCTGGCGCCGACGGGGTCGCTCGGTTAGAGCTGTCGCGCTACAGTCGCGCACATGCCAGGAACGGCGGCGGCCGCCGTCGATCAACCGCGTGCGCCCGCGCGCAGTGAGGGGCCCATGGACAGCGCTCTGGCGGCGCTCGCCCGGTTTCGCGACCGGATGCGCTACGCATGGCCGCAGTATTGGCCGTTGTCGGCCGCTTCAGCGGCGCTCGTTTTCGCGGGCTACGCCACGATGCGCGGCGTCGATCCGGCGGGGGCGGGCCTGGCCGCGGCGTGGCTTTTTCTCGCGGGCGCGGCGCTGCTGCTGGTGAAGGGCCAGTCGACGATGCAGGCGGTGACGGAGGTCGGCGTCGCGGGCGGCTTGTTCGCGTTTGTCGCGCTGGTGGCGCTCTACCAGCTCACGCCCGGCGGGCCGGGTTTGGCGCATCCCATGTGGGCGCTGGTGGACGCGCCGGGCGCGGTGACGCTTGATCGCGGCGCGACTCTGCGTGAGGCGTTCAAATTCACAGGCTTAGCCGCAGCCTTCGTCGTGGGCGCAGTGATCGGGCGCAATGACCGGCGTGCGCGGCTGTTCTTCACGCTTGTGCTGATCAGCGGCGCGGTCTTCGCGGTGATGGCGCTGTTTGACGCCATGCTGGCGCGTGCGGGGGGGACGGCGGCGGGCGACGCGATGGGTGCGGTGTTTGCGATTGTCACGGTCTTGGGCTTTGCGCGGGTGTTGCAGGCGGTGCGCGAGGCGTTTGATCGCCACTTGGCGCTGACGGCGTTTGCGCGCGCCGCCGCGCTGGGGATGGCCGCGACAGTGGCTGGGGGCGCCGCGCTTGCGGCGTATGACGACGTGGTCGGACGCATCGGCGTGGCGGCGGTGGTGTTTGGGCTGACGGCGTGGGAGTGCCGCGCGGCGCGGGGTCGATATGTGTGGGCGGTGACGGCGATGGCCGTCACGGGCGTGGCGTTTGCGGCGGGGATGTTTGCGCATTTGGCGCTGCTGAGCGCGGCGGTAAGCGAGCCGGATCGGCTGGCGAGCTTCGCCGCTTATGGCCGCGCGATTTTGGCTGCGCCGGTGTTCGGTTATGGCTTCGGCGCGTTTAGCGATGTCAACGGGCTCATCCAAACGGCGCAGAACTGGACGGCCCTTGACGGCGCGGTGACAGCCCGCAGCCTTTATGTGCAATGGCTGGTGGAGGCCGGCGCGCTGGCGACCTTAGCCATCGGCGCGTGCGTCGGGGTTCTCATGGTGTTGGCGGCGCGGGCCTCGGAATGGCGCAAGCGCATGCGCAGCTGGTTGCGCGCGGTGGTGGTCGTCAGCGCGTGGCTGCTGCTGGACGGCGTCGCGGGCGATGCGCTGCAAGCGATGCCGGTCGCGCTGTTGTGGACGGCGCTGCTCGGGGTTGCGGCCGGATTGGCTGTGACGAAGACGGCAAGCCCTCGCCGCACGTAACGCCGCGCGTAACGCCGCGTCACGGCGGCGCGCGCTCCGATCGACGGCGTCACGGGCGGGAGCGGCGCGGGCCCGTTTCCGGAACGTTCGGGCTGGCTCGCGGCGGCCGGTTCAGATCGCCTCGATCACGCCTCCTCAGGCGGTCCAGAGCCGTTTCAGAGCCATGCCGGCCGACGCCATCTCTTAACGAGCCGCCACATCGCGCCCCAGCGCGACACCGACGCCCTCCGCGCCGGCGCAACGCCGGGGCGCGGTGCTATCCGGGGCGCAATGCTATCCGGGGTTGAAGTCCGCGCGATTCAACGCGCGCGCCAAGGCGTCGCGCGCCGGCCCTTGGGGCGTGCGCGCCAACAAGCCGCGCGCCCACCGTTCACCCTCCGGCGAGGCCGTGAACGCCGCGACTTGGCGCAAGCCCGCGCGCCGCAGGCTGCGATCCAAATCATCCCAATGGTCAAGGACAAACGCTAAGCGCCGCTGTCGCAAGTCGCGCGCGCCGAAAGTCGCCACCAAAAACGACGTCTGCAGCGCCTCCGCCGCAGCCGCGTCTGCGAATCCCGCCCGCGCGGCGCGTGTCTCTGCAAGCAGCGCCCACACAGACGCCCGCGCGGGGGAGGCTTGAAGCGCGGCGGTCAAGCGCCGCTCCGCTTGGTCATAATCGGGCTCCGCGTCGAGGAGCGTCAGGCGCGCGGCCGCGATGTTCAGCGCCGCCGTGCTCAGCCCGCCCTTCAAGCGCACGCGGGCGGCCGCCAAGGCCGCGGCGCGCTCGGTGGCGTCATCTGTCGCTTCTGCAGCCGCGAGGGCGCGGTCGGCGGCCGCCGCCCGCAAGTCCCATTGCGCGATCAGGGCCGCCGTCACTCCCGCCAGGAGCATGCACGCTGCGGCCAAACGCGCGAGCACCCGGCGCGTCACGCCGGCGGGGCGCTCCTCCGATGGCGGCAGCAAATCAACCACGACGTTCCCCCATGGCGCAGCGCGCGCGTGTGAACGCCGACGCCCAGCCGCGACATTACACCATGGGGTGCGTCGCTAAAACTGCATCGACTGTGTGATGACTTCATCAAAGTTTCGCTGGTCACATAGCAGCGCGCCGCGCGTCAGCGCGCCAGAGACGCCGCGCGGGCGCACCAGCCCACAGGCGGGGCCCAAGAGCGAGAGGCGGGTATGCACGCGTCGTCACGGCACCCAACGCCGGATCCCGCGCCGACGGACGCCGATGGCGGCGGGCGTGAGGCCGCCTCCGCCGTGGAGGCGAGCCCCGCCCGCGCGGACGCGGGCGAACCGCCGTCGGCCGCGGGCGCCTCGCGCGTCCACGCGTTGCTGGCTTCAGCGGTGGACGCCTACACAGAGCCGACCGAGGAGGACCGGTGGCCGCCGGGCGTGGGCCTGGTGTTTGCTGTGGCGGTGTGCGGCGGCTTTTGGTGGGCGGTGATCGCTGCGGTCTCGCGCGCATGACCGTGGGGTTCAGGCTGAGCGGCCGTCGTGGGTGCTCCCTTGTCTTCGGGCGTCGCGTCACGAATATGTGGTACGCGTGTCGCATGTGCGTATTCGAGATTTGGGGACGGTTATGATCGGGGCTATTGCGCGTTCCTTTCGCCCGCGCGCTCCAGCCGCCGCGGCGGGCGATCTGGTCTTCGCCATCGGCGATGTTCACGGCTGCCGCGAGCTTTTGGCGGCGCTGATGGACGGGCTCGTTGAGGACGTGGCGGCCACCCGCGCGGAGGCCGGCGAGGATGTGCGCAGCGTCGTCGTGTTTTTGGGCGATTATGTCGACCGCGGCCCGGATTCCTCCGGCGTGTTGGACGCCCTGGTCGGCCTTGATCGCGGTCAGTTCGACGACATGCGGTTTCTGCGCGGCAATCACGAGGACACGCTGTTGGAGTTCCTTGACGACGCCAGCGCCGGCGCGCGCTGGTGCGCCTTTGGCGGCGACGCGACTCTGAAATCCTATGGGATCGCGGCCCCGGCTCCGGACGCAAGCAGTCAGGAATGGGAGGGCGCGCGCAAAGCCTTCGCCCGCGCGCTGCCGGAGGAGCATGTCGCGTTTCTGCGCGATTTGCCTTACATCACCACTAGTGGGGATTATGCGTTCGTCCATGCGGGCGTGCGGCCGGGCGTGCTTCTGGCGGAGCAGTCGCTCGATGATTTGTTGTGGATTCGCGACGAATTCCTTGACGATGACTCCCGGTTGGAGAAAGTGATTGTCCACGGCCACACGCCCGAGCCGGAGCCGTTTCACAGCTTCCGCCGGATTGGCGTGGACACGGGCGCTTACGCCAGCGGCGTGCTGACGGCGGTGCGTTTATACGGGCAGACCGTCAGTTTTTTGCAATCGACGATGCGCTGAGCCTGCCTGCGGGCGGGCGCGGCGACGGCAGGGCGACGACGGGCGCACGCTCAGCGGCGTTAACCATGTCGCGGCGTGAGTCGCGTAGGATCATCGTGCGGCGCGGCGAGGGGCGCTCTTGGGGTGTCCCCGGCGCGGCGGGTCCGGCCGGCCACGGCCAGGCCAAAGCCCAGGGGTCGTCGGGCGGTGAGTGACCGGGCGTGCACCGTTGCGCTGGTCACGCGAGTGAGATCATGCACGCGGAAGGGATGCGCAATGTCGGGCGAAGCCGGCGCCGATGTGATCAATGACGCGCCTGCCGAGGCGCTGGCGACGACCGCGACGGCGGCGCGCGTCGAGGACGCGGCGTGTGTGGCCCCGTCTCGCGCGGGCGCGGTCTTAGGACGCCGCACGCCGCGTCGGATCCTGTTCACCCATGATGGCGACGCCGATGATCCGCGCCATGATGACGGCTTGGCCTATTGGGCGTTGGAGGCGCGGGTGCGCGTGACGCGCCAGTTTCCTGTGACGGGCAAGCCGCCCTTCGTGGTGCGCGCGCGTGCGCTTTATCACGGCGCTCGCGGCGAGGCGTTTCGCGGCGAGTTCGAGCCGCGCACCCTGCGCACGCAATACAAGGCGTTGCGCGAGACGGTGCGCCGCGGCGCGTATCACGGCGTGTTCTCGCCGCGATCTCTGCCGGTGACCTATTTGGGACTCAAATCGCCCGTGGTGTTTTGTGAACGGGCGCCGATCGCGGCCGCGATGGAGCATGACGCGGCGCTGGCGCGCTTGGCCGCCCGCAGCCGCGCAAAAGCCTATGAGCAGCAACGGATTGCGCTGAAGCGCTGCGCCGGCGTGATTTACCCCTCCGATTGGGCGGCTCATGCGGCGATCGCCCACCATGAAGCGTCGCCGGCGAAGGTCCACATCGCGCCTTTTGGCGCCAACGTCTCTGAACCGGCGCAGGAGGCCGTCGCGCGCGCGATCGCGGCCCGCCGCTCAAGCCCAGTGCGTGTGGCCGTGGTCGGCGTGAATTGGCGCACGCCCGCGGCGCGGTTGGTGCGTGACGCGTTTCAAGCGGCGTGGCCGGACGGCGATGCGCGCTTGGACCTGATCAACGCGCGTCACGCGCCGGCGGTGCTGCCGGACTGCATGGTCGTGCACCGCTTGCCGAGCGAGGCGCTGGCGCGCGATCAGGCTCTGAGCCAGTTGTTGGCGGAGGCGACCGTGGTGATCGCGCCGCATTTCGCCGGCGGCTACGACCTGACAGCCGCGAGCGCGGCGGCCTGGGGCGCGCCCGTGGTCGGCCTTGACCAGGGCGGTGTGTCCCACATCGTCCAGCACGGACGCACGGGTCTGCTGACGCCGGCGGAGGCCTCGCCGCGCGTGCTGGCGCAGGCGCTGCGCGCGGTGGTGGACGATCGCGACCAGCACGCCGCGTTCGCACACGCTGCTCGGGCTCATTATGTCGCGGCGCTGTGGTGGGAGCGGTTTGCTGAAACGGTGTCGCGGGCGTTTGACGCGGCCCTCGTCAACACGCTGCAGTTTTAGCCGCCGCGGCGCCGGCGCCGCGCCCCATGAGGTCGGACTGCAGGCGCGTCCTCGGTCTGAGCCCCGGGGGTCGGGAGGCGGCGCTTAGAGATCGCGCCAGCGGATCGTCATGCCCAGCGCTTGCGCCAGCTCCTCCCAATAAGCGCGCAAGCGCCCGCGTTGGAGGTCCTCCCACCGGCCGCGCGGGATGAGGCGCACTTCCAAGCGCACGCCGCGCAACGTGTCGCCGAAGCGCGTCTCTAACGCGCGCGCGGCCGCATCCGGCGTCGGCATGTCGTCCGGCAACGCGCCGGCGCCCGCGCCATAGACCGAAAACACGTCGGAGTTCTGGAGCATGTCCGACACAAGCAGGATCCGCCGGCGCGGCACGCCGCGCGCAAACGCCTCGGTCTGCGCTTGGCGCGCGAGGGCCTCTAAGATCGGGCTCGACGGCGCTTGGCGCGGCTGGACCAAATCGGCCAACGCCCGCTCCAATGGGACGTCGAAGGAGCTTTCATACTTTTCCTGAACCAGGCGCGGATTGGTGTAGAGGGGGTTCACTTGATCCGGCCGGCCGGGATTGCACAAAGACAACTCCCCCCGCGGGTCATAGCGCCCCGCGTCGTCAAGGGCCGCGATGGTGATGCGCTCGCCCAAATCGAGGCGGTCTTTCGCGCGCAAAATCGCGTCGGAGATCAGCTCCGTTTGCTGAGCGGAATAGCTGTCAGTTTTGTCGACAATGATGACGGTGTGGGGCGGCGGCGTTTCATCCGCTTCGAGGATCGGGCACAGCGTGCGCTCGTCATAAGCCTTCGGACGCAAGGCGTGGAGCGTGTACGCGATGGCGCCGATGACGCCCGCCACCACCAAAATGTTGATGATGGCGAGGCGGCGCAGCCTTTGTTCGCGCCGCCGGCTCATCGCGGCGCCCCTGCGCTGTCAGGCGCTGCGACTTTTGGGCCGTTGGGGCCAAGCACGCGGAAGTCCGGCCCCATATCTTGAAGCGCGAACTCCGCGAGAAGTTCTTCTAGCGGGGTTTCCAGTAAGTATCGGTACGAACTGACTTTCTCATCGAGCGCTTTGTAGAGTATCACCCGTTCATTCGTCGTGATCCGCACTTTCTCACCGTCATCCTTTTGCAGGAAATCGTTGAGGTCGTCCACCAAGTCCTCATAGCTGTCATAGTAATCCATCAGCGCGTCGCGCAGGTCTTCACGCGATTTCTCTAGCTGGCGCGCAGCGTCGCTTAGGCCCGGGAAGGGCGCGTCGGACCGGCGACCCTCAAACGCCGCCAACGCGGCGATCGCCATGCCGAGGGCAAACAGCACCACGGCGTCCAGCGACAACAGATTAAGCGGCCGGCACGCGGCGTTGGCCGCTGCGGCGTTCAAATCGGTGCCGAGCGGCGGCTGCAGCACGGACGCGCACCAATCGCCCAACCCCGGCAAAATCGGACGCACGCCCTCAATGACAAGCGTGTCGATGTTCAACACCGACTGCAGATCAATAAGATTGCGATAGTGCGCCGCGGAGAGGTTGATGGCGAAAATCGCCGTCAAGCCAAGCGCGATGGCTAAAAAACCCATCAGCTTCTTCGGCCAATGATAGCGGAAGGGCGCCGTGATGTGGCGCAAGCCCCAAAACCCGATGATGAAGTAACTCACCGCCACATTCGCGAGGGAGACGGCCGCAGCCTGGAACAAGCCGCCGAGAATGCCGAAATCGCTGCTCACCCCGAAGAAGTACGCGTTCGCCGCGCTCTCAAACACAATCAACAGCGCGATGAGCGACAGGTTAAACAGCCGCACCGGCGGGTGGTCCGTCACATAATGCACGCCCATATGCAGGCGCTGATCGCTGCGAATCGGCTTGCCCCGCGGCGGCTCTGCGCCGCCGGTGCGGCGAAACCGGTAGAGGCTCAAATACGCGCGCACCGCATAATCCGCGCGCAGCACGACGTCGTCAAACTCCGGCGTCGGGCGTTTGGCAAAGTAATCCAGGGCCGTGCTCAGATCCGGCCGCGTGCTCGTATCCGCCATGTGCTCCCCCCAAACCGCGGCCACGATAACGAACCGCGCGGCGCGGGTCTGCCCCTTTCGCCACGCAGCGGGGCCCGGCGTGCGGCTGTGGCTTTTATGCGGCGTCGTCCGCCGCCGCGCCGCCTCGGTCGAACGCCATGGCGGCGACGTCGTCGCCGGTGAGGTCCCAGACCACGCTCCACGGCCCTTGAGCGGCGTCCTCGTGCGGCGCCGCAGCGATGATCGCGGCGCCCGATTGGGCGGCCACGCGCGCCAGCAATGCGGGCGTGTCGTGGAGGCCATAAAGCGCCGGCTCAGCCACCAAAATCACGCGCGCGCCGCCCGCGACCGCGCGCGCCAGGCGCAAGCGGGCCTCAGAAAACGCGTCGGCCGCGCCCAATGCGGGCTCTAAGCGGCGCGTGGCGGGGTAAGCCTCGGGATCGAGCCCGCACCATTCGAGCGCCTGCGCGAGCTCGGGGCCGTCGCCATCGCGCCCGCGGGCCAGGGTGAGGTTGCGGCGCACGCTCGCGCGCAGCAAGGGCGCTGTCGGCGCGCACAGGGCCACGCGTCGCGCACGCACGCGCGCGCGAAGAGCGCCGAGCGGCCGGTCATTCAGGCGCAGGGCCGTGTCGGCGTCCGCCAACGCGGCGACAAAAGCGCACGCCGCGCCCGGCGTCGTCGCGCTCACGCGCACGAGATCGCCGAGCCTGGCCGGCGGGCGCTCGGGCGAGGGGGGGCTTAACGTGATGGTCACGGGCGCGCTCGGCCAGCCTTGATCGCATGGGCCGCCGGGGCGTGCGGCCGCCGCGTCAGCCTCCAACCGGGCGAAGCGTCGTCGGGCGGCGGAAAACGCAGCGTGGGCGTCAAGCCCCTTCGCCAACGCCGTCAACCCGCTCCCCAGCAGCACGAACGCAAACACAATCCCCGTCCAATCGCCCGGCGCGCGCGCGGCGTCGCCGGGGCCCGCCGCGGCGTGGGTGAGGCTGACAAGCGCCACGCCAAAGGCCGCCGCTCCCGCCGGAATGACGAGCGTCGCGCCCGCCCAGGCGCGCCGGCGCACCGCGGCGTCCGTCAAGCCGGCGCTGCGCGCGTCGAGGCGCTTCGCTTCGCGCGCCTTGGGATCAAATCGCGCAAGCGCCCCCGCCGCCACGGCGATGTCGCCGGCGAGGCCCGACACCCGGCCGCGTTCTTTGCGCAACACATCCGTCGCGGCGTAGAGCGCTGGGGCCGCGACCGCGAACGCGATGACGCTCAGCGTGGCCACCGCGGCGCCGACCGCGGCCGCCCGCGGGCCGCCGATCACAGCCAACGCCGCCACGCCGCCCACCAGAAACGCCGCGCCCGCCGCCGCGTCGCACAGGCCCACCGCCGCCCAATCGCGCACTGCGTTGACGTCAGCGCCCATGCGCGCGGCGATGACGCCAAGACGCCGCGGCGCGCCCGCGCCGGCCACGTCCACGGCGTGGGCCGCAAGGCGTCGGCGCAAATGGCCGGCGAGGCGCATGCCGAAGGCTTCTGCGGCGACGCCGCGCGTCCAGGCCAAAAGCCCCGCGGCGAGCCCGGCTGCAGCCAACGCGGCGGCGGTCGAGGCGATGTCAGCGCTCGCAGCGCCGCTGCGGGAGAGGGCCCTGAGCAAGAGCGCCGCGGCGACGAGCGCCGCGGCTTCCGTCGCCGCCAGGACGAGGAGCCCGGCGAACCCGACCCGCCATCCCGGCGCGAGGACGTGGGGGATCACGCCGCCACGACTTCCCGCGCGCCTTTTTTGGCGGGCTGAGCGCCGGTGGATTTGGCTTGGCGCGCCGCCACGGCGGCTTGCAGCCAGGTCGTGGCCAGCGTTGGGTCTTGCAGCGCGTCTAAATCACGGCACGCCATGCCGGCGGCGCGCGCAGCTTCACCCGCGGCGAGGGGCGACGCCGACACACGCCCGCCCAAACCAAGCACCGCCACGCCGGCGTTCTGCAACCATTGCACGCCGGCGAGAGCTGATGTGGCGCTTTCCGCGGCGTAGACATAGCCGTCGACCAGATCCGTCATCAGCTCCGACCGAATCAGCCGCGCGGTCTCGGGTTGCAGCACGCCGTCGGCGATCTCCAACAGGATGATTTCGCTTTGATCGGCGATCAATTGGCCGACAAGCGTGCGCGTCACACGCTCGATTTGGCTGGCGGAGGCTTTGTATGTGGACGCCAGGCCGGCGTCGGTGAAGTCATACGCTTGCAATGCGCCGGCGTCGCGGAACGACCACAAATCGCCGCCGGAGCCGGTGCCCGTCACTTTCGCAGCGCCCACGCGCAGACCGGCGGTGGCGAACGCGCGCGCCAAGCACGCCACGGTGGTGGTCTTGCCCGCGTTCATAGAGCCGCCGACCACCGCGATCACAGGCGGGCGGTCTTTGATAGGCCGCTCCGGCAGGGCGAATTGGGCGATGTTCACCGGCGCGCCGTCCTCGCTAACGAACAAGCCTTCCGGTTCGATGCGGCTGGGCTCGTCAATCTCAGCGAACTTCGTGAGCATCGTGCCGGCCAACCCCCCGGCCGCGACCAACTCGCACACGCCCAAGTCCTTCGGGATCTCGGCCTCGAATTGGTCGGGCGCATAGCGGTTGCCGTAGGCGACAATGATCTTGTCGCCCAGAAAAAGGCTGGCTTTGCGTCCGCTCGGCAGTTCCAAACGCTTGTGATGATTGATTTCCACCACGCGCGCCAAGACGAGGTCCCCCGGTCGGGGCGTCATGCCGCGTCCTCCGAGACGAGCCAACGCGCCCTCCTCGACATTGCGGGTCGTAAACGCCCGTTTCGCGTTCGCGCGTCTCACCGAATCCAGAGCGAGATGCATCATCTAATTCTCCCACCTTCCGGGCGTGTTCGCCGTCACTTGGTCAGCCCGCACACAACGCCTGAAGGGTGCGGCGTATTCCAGGCAGACTACGGCTCTTTTTGTGGCGCTCGTGTGTTCGTCCGTCTGCGTTGTTTTCAGCGTGCGGATATGAGCCCCCGAAGGCCCCTCTGATCTCAATAGATTTGTGCAGTCGCCACCGAGGCTTGAGGCCCGGCGCGGCGCCGGCGCCACACTTGCGCGACGATCGCTGTCGGCCGGCGCGCGGCGGCGACGCCGTTGCGCCAATCGCACAGGCGGGCCTGGGCAGGGGCGTCGCGGCCTGGCATCGTCGGCGATACAAAACAGCCGGTCGCACGGCGTGAGTCTCGCGGGCGATGGACGCGCGGCGGCGGCCCCTTGCGCCAAGCCGGACATAATCGGGAGGGCCCCATGACGGTCGCTGCAGCCCAAAGCGCGCAGCCCAGCGCGTCTTATCGCGCGTATGTGCTTGTGATGTTGATCGTGGTCTACACGTTCAACTTTCTTGATCGCCAGATCATCGGCATTCTCGCCGTGCCCATCCAAGACGACCTCAAATTGTCGGACACGCAATTGAGCCTGATGGGCGGCTTGGCGTTCGCGATTCTCTACTCCACCCTCGGGGTGCCGATCGCCTGGCTGGCGGATCGGTTCAGCCGGGTGTGGATCATGACCGGCGCGCTGACGATTTGGAGCGCGATGACGGCGCTGTGCGGCCTCACCATCAATTTTTGGCAGTTGTTTTTGGCGCGGGTGGGCGTGGGCGTGGGGGAGGCGGGCGGCGTCGCGCCAGCCTACTCCCTCATTGCTGACTATTACCCGCCATCTATGCGCGCGCGGGCGCTGGCGGGGTATTCGCTGGCGATTCCCATCGGCAGCGCCATCGGGATTGTGCTGGGCGGCGTGCTGACGAGCGTGTTGGATTGGCGGTGGGCGTTCTTCATTGTGGGGATCGCCGGCATTGTGTTTGCGCCGCTGTTTCGCCTCACTGTGCGCGATCCGGTGCGCGGCGGGTTTGATGCAGCGCCTGCGGCCGCGCCGGCGTCGCTGCCGGCCGTCTTTGCGACGCTCGCGCGCAAACGCAGCTTTTGGCTGTTGTCGTTCGGCGCGGCGAGCTCCTCGATGATGGGCTATGGCTTGTTCTTCTGGATTCCCGCCTTCTTAGTGCGCAGCTATGGCGCGCAGCTGCCGGAGTTCTTGGCGTGGATGCCCTCGGCGTTGTTTCCGCCGTCGCCGCCGACCGTGCTTTACGCGGCGTATTTCTACGGCGCGGTGGTGTTGATCGGCGGTCTGTTGGGGATTTGGGCCGGCGGCGCGATCGCGGACCGCTTGGGTGCGCACGACCGCGCGGCGTATGCGCGGGTGCCGGCGATCGCCTTCTTGGCGCTGACGCCGATCTTCGTGACGGCGATGCTGTCGCAAAGCCTGGCGGTGACGTTTTTCGTCCTCATCATTCCCACGGGCTTGGCGTTGGCGTGGCTTGGCCCGGTGCTGGCGGCGTTTCAACACATTGTGCCGCCGACGATGCGCGCGACGGGATCGTCAGTGTTTTTGCTGATTAACAACTTGGCCGGCATTGGTTTCGGCAATTTGGTGATCGGGGGGCTGTCGGATCTGTTTCGGGGACCGTTCGGTGCGGAATCCCTGCGCTATGCGTTGCTGAGCTCCACGATTTTTTATGTGCTGGCGTCGATACTGTTGTTCCTCGCAGCGCCTGCGCTGCGGCGCGATTGGGAGGAGTAAGCGCGCGGTCCAGCGCGCGGTCCAGCGTGCGGCCGGCGGCGGCGCTTGCGCCGGGTGCGGCCAAAAGCTATCCCGGCGACGGCGGCGTTTAAACGGGGCTCTATGACGACATCCTCCCCTCCCGGCGCGCGCGCGGGCGCCTTGCTCGCCCGGGCGCGCAAATCGATCCTCGTGCGGAACTTTGCGGTCCAGCTGGCGAATTTCTCATCGCAAATCGTGATGCAGTTCGCATTTTTGTTTGTCATCACCAACACGCTGGGCAAGGCGGGCTATGGCGTGTTCTCCAGCCTGACCGCCATTACTGTGTTGGGCGGCATTGTCACGGGTCTGGGCGGGGAGTTGTTGACGCTCAAGCGGGTGGCGGAGGATCATGACCGACTGCGCGAATGCGTGGGCCATGCGCTGTTAAGCGCCGCCGCGACGGCGCCGATTGTGGGGGCGGCGTGTTTTGTGATCGCGGCCCCGCTTTACAGCGCCCATATGGCGATGTGGGCGATCGGCGTTATTGTGGTGGCCGACATCGTCTTTACGAAGATGTTCAACATTTCCACGTTCGCGTTCTTGGCGCTGGACCAAGTGGCGTCCCAGCTGTTTTTGAATTTTGGCTACGCGGCGGCGCGGGTGTTGGCGATCGTGGGCGCCTCGGCGACGTCGGAGACTGTGAGCCTCGACACCTTGGCGGTGTGGTATCTCGGCGCGACGGCGAGCTGGGGCCTCTTTTCGCTTGGGCTTGTGAGCGTGCTGCGCGGCGCGCCGATCTTGCGGTTGCGGATCCGTGATTGGCCGCTCGGCTTTCAATTCATGGTCGATCAAGCCGCCCAGGCGGGCTTTCGGGATTTGGACAAGCCCTCGGTGGTGCAGGCCTTAGGCCCCGCTTTGGGGGGGACTTACACCTTGGCGTTCCGCCTGGCGGAAGCGGCGACGACGCCCATTCGCGCCCTGCTTTACGCCGTCGCGACGCGATTCTTTAAGACCGCCGCGGAAGGCCCGGCCAGCGGCGTGGCGTTCGGCTTGCGCGTCGTGCCGGTGGCGGTGGCGATGTCGGCGGCGATTGCGGTGGGGATCGTGGCTGTGGCGGGGCTTGTGCCGTATGTGTTCCGCGACTTTCCCGAGGCCGCCGGGTATGTGCGCTTGCTCGCGCCGTATCCGCTGTTGATAGCGTTGACCTTCATCGGCTTGGACATTTTGCGGGCCACGGATCGCCAACACATTCGCGTTGCGATCATTTTGACGTCCGCGGTCGTGACGGTGCCGGTCATCACCGCGGGGGCCGGGGCGTATGGAGTGGTGGGCGCGCTGGGCGCGCGTCTTGGGCTGCAAGCCTTAGTGGTCGCGGCCGCGTGGGCGTTTGTGTTTCTCGGCGCGGGGCGTCGTCCGGCGCCGGTGGAGACGGCCGGGGCGGCGTGACGGCGTTGTGTGACCGCTGCGGCGTCTGGTGCGTCGCCGCGCGCTGTTTCGTGAGGGGGGCCCATGGCCAAGCTGCTTCCTGTCGAACCCTTTGACATTGTCGTGTTCGGCGGCACGGGGGATCTGGCGCTGCGCAAGCTCGCCCCGGCGCTTTTGCACCGGTGGCGCGACGGCCAAATCCCCGACACCTCGCGCATTATCGCGGCCGCGCGCACGCCGATGGAGACGCCGGCCTATGTCCAGACCGTGCGCGACGCGATGGCGCGGTTTCACCCCGCAGACACAGTCGACGACGCGGCGTGGGCGGCGATGAGCGCGCGCATCGCCTATCAGTTCTTAGACGCCACAGACCCTGAGGGCGATTGGGCGGGGCTGGCGGACAAGCTCGACCCCGATCCGCAAAAGGTGCGCTTGTTTTACTTGGCGACGCCGCCCTCGCTTTACGGCCCGATTTGCCAAAACCTGAAGAAGGCTGGACTGTTGACGCCGCGCGCGCGGGTCGTCTTGGAAAAACCGATCGGCTATGACTTAGGGTCGGCGCGGGCGATTAATGACGCTGTGGGCGCAGTGTTCCCGGAAGAGGCGATTTTCCGGATCGATCATTATTTAGGGAAGGAAACGGTCCAAAATTTGCTGATCCTGCGCTTCGCGAATTCTTTGTTTGAACCGCTGTGGAACGCCAATGGCGTCGATCATGTTCAGATCACGGTCGCGGAGTCCATTGGCGCCGGCGGGCGCGCCAGCTATTACGACCGCGCCGGCGCCCTGCGCGACATGGTGCAGAACCATTTGCTGCAGCTGATGTGCTTGGTGGCGATGGAGTCGCCTCAAGATCTCGATGCGGATTCCGTGCGCGATGAAAAACTGAAAGTGCTGCGCGCCTTGTGCCCGATCACGGACGTCAACGCGGCCAAGCACACTGTGCGCGGCCAGTACGCGGCGGGCGTGATTGATGGCGCGAGCGCGCCTGCTTATCGCGACGAGTTTGGCGGCGACACCCGTGCGGAGACCTTTGTCGCGATTAAGGCCCAGGTCGAGAATTGGCGCTGGGCGGGCACGCCCTTTTATTTGCGCACCGGCAAACGCATGGCGGCGCGCCGCTCGGAAATCGTGATCCAGTTCAAGCCCGTGCCTCACCGCGTGACGGCGCCGGAGGCGGGGATCCTTCAACCCAACCGCTTAGTCCTGCGCCTGCAGCCGGATGAGGGGGTGAAGCTCCATTTGATGACCAAGGAGCCGGGGCCCGGCGGTTTGCATTTGCGGTATGTGCCGTTGAACTTGTCCTACGCAGAGACGTTTAAGGAGCGTTACCCCGACGCTTATGAACGCTTGTTGCTGGCGGTGGTGCGCGGCAATTTGGGCTTGTTCATGCGCCGCGACGAGGTCGAGGAGGCGTGGCGGTGGACGGACGGCATTCTCAGCGCGTGGTCGGACGATCCCACGGGCCTCCACGATTACGCCGCCGGTACGGATGGACCGACGGCGGCCTCTTTGCTGTTGGAGCGTGACGGGCGTCACTGGTTTGATCCCACGCGTTGATTCGCCGGCGGGCGCGCTGGAACCGTCGACAGTGCGCGTCAAAGTCATTTTAATGACGTCAACACACGCGCCCGCGCCTGCGGGCGAGGCAGGAGGATCGCCATGTTCGCCAAGTTGTTCGGCCGCTCCAAGGAAGGCGGCGACGCCCCCGCCGCAGCCGCCGCTTCAGGCGGCGCTGAAGGCCCCGTTGACGTCGCTGAATCCGCAGCCCCGGACGCGGTCACCGACCGCCCGCGCCCATGGCTGGCGTCGTATCCCGAGGGCGTGCCGGCCGACATCCCCGACACCGGCGCCACCTCGTTGGTGGATGTGATGGATCACATCGTGGCGCAATACGGCGCGGACGTCGCGTTCGTCCAAAGCGGCCCCGGCGGCATGAGCGTGACCTATAACGAGCTCAATGCGCATTCGAGCGCGCTGGCGCGTTATATGATCAGCGAACTCGGCGTTGCGGCGGGCGATCGCGTGGCGCTGATGTCGCCGAACACCGTCGCTTATCCGCTCGCCACTGCGGCGGTGTTGCGCACTGGCGCGGTGCTGGTGAACGTTAATCCGCTCTACACGGAACGTGAGCTGCGTCATCAGCTGATTGATTCCGGGGCCGAGACAATTGTCGTGTTTGACATGGTCGCGCCGACGCTGGCGGCGGTCATTGCCGACACGCCCGTGAAATCGGTGATTGTCATCCCCTCGGGCCTCGCGGCGGAGTCAGATTTCGGCGCCGCCAAGACTGTGGGCGTGTTGGACGCCATCGGCGCTGGCGCGGGCCTCGACACGCCGTTGGCGCGCCCTAAGGCCGATGATTTGGCGCTGTTGCAGTACACGGGCGGCACCACAGGCCTCTCGAAAGGCGCGATGCTGACACACGGCAATCTGGTGGCCAACATTCGTCAGTGTGAGCCGCTGTTAGGCGCGTCAGGCTTTAGCGACAAACCCACGCTGATCACCATCATTCCTTTGTATCACATCTTCGCGTTTACTGTGAATATGTTCCTTGGTATGGTAGTGGGGGCGAAAAACGTCTTAGTCGCGAACCCGCGTGACGTGGATGGACTTGTCCAAACCTTTAAAGAACACAGTCCGACCGCGATTACCGGCGTCAACACGTTGTACAACACGTTGGTCTCTTTGCCGCAATTCGCCGACATCGACTTCAGTGCGATCCGCGTTGCGCTGGGCGGCGGCGCGGCGGTGCAAGCTGCGGTGTCGGAGAAATGGCGCGAACGCACCGGCGCCCACATCAAAGAGGGCTATGGCCTCAGTGAAACCGCGCCTGTGGTGACTTTCAACCCGCCTATGGATGGCTTCAGCGGCACTGTGGGTCTGCCGGTTCCGTCGACGGATGTCACAATGCGCGACGACAGCGGCGCGATCCTGCCGCTGGGCGAGGCGGGCGAGATTTGTGTGCGCGGCCCGCAAGTCATGAAAGGCTATTGGAACCGCCCCGACGCCAATGCGGAGGTGTTCACCGCGGATGGGTATTTCCGCACCGGCGACATCGGCGTGATGGACGACAAGGGCTTCATCCGTATTGAAGACCGCAAGAAGGACATGATCTTGGTGTCCGGCTTCAACGTCTATCCCAATGAGATCGAAGGCGTGGTCGCGGAGCTGGCGGGCGTGGGCGAGTGCGCGTGTGTCGGCGCGCCGGACGAGCGCACGGGCGAGGCGGTGCGGCTTTACATTGTAAAGTCCGACCCGGCGCTGACGGAGGAGGCGGTGATCGCGTTCTGCCGCGAGCGCTTGGCGGCGTACAAAGTGCCGAAGGCCGTGACATTCTTGGACGAGTTGCCGAAATCGACTGTGGGCAAGATCCTGCGGCGGGAGTTGCGCGACCGCGGCTAGGCGCGCGGGCCTTGGTGTGGGGCGCGCGCTCTCTCACGGCGCCCCTTGCGCGGCGTTGCGTCCGATCCCCTATGATCGGGAGCGGATGGAGCGAGTCGCGGCATGACCAATGTGGTGGGACCAGAGCTGCAGCGTGTGATTGAGCTCTTGGGTAAGCTGCCGGGGCTGGGGCCGCGCTCGGCGCGGCGCGCGGCCTTGCACATGCTTAAGCGCCGTGACGCCGTGATGACGCCCTTAGCGGATGCGTTGGCGGCGGCGGCGGCGCGGGTGCGCGCGTGTTCGGTGTGCGGCGCGGCGGATGTGACGGATCCGTGCGCCATTTGCGCCGCGCCCGATCGTGATTCCACAACACTGTGTGTGGTGGAGGAGGTGGGCGATCTCTGGGCCTTGGAGCGGGCGGGGGCGTTTCGCGGGCGCTATCACGTGCTGGGCGGCGTGTTGTCGGCCCTTGACGGCGTGCGGCCGGAGGATTTGCGTCTGGGCGCATTGGCTGAACGCGCGCGCGATCCCGCCGTGCGCGAGGTGGTGTTGGCGCTGAACGCCACCGTCGATGGCGCGGCCACCGCCCACTACATCGCCGACATGCTCAAAGACGCTGACGTGACGCTGTCAAGCATTGCGCGCGGCGTGCCTGTGGGCGGCGAGCTTGATTATCTCGATGACGGCACGCTCTCAGCGGCGTTAGCGAGCCGGCGCGCGGTGTGATCGCGTCGCCGGCGCCGATCGCGATGGTCGCGCTTCATGCCGGTCATGCGCCCCGGGGGGGCGAGGACCATGCGTTAAGCCCTTGAAAACAATGGTGGGCGGTACTGGGATCGAACCAGTGACCCCTACGATGTCAAGCTTTCGAAAGAAGGCTAAGCCACTGAAAATTATGGAGCCTAACGGAGCGCAACAGAGTCGAAGGGCGCCAAAGACACCCCGAAAATAGCTGGCGACATGGCCAGAGAATTGCCATATGGCGATCCATCGTTGAGCTGCGATACCGGCAGGACTGACATGGGGTTGTCGAGTGAATGATCACCGCAGGCTGGCCTGGAGGTGACCAGGGTTGCTTGAGTGGTCCAGCACCAGTGAATGTCAGGTAGAGGGATTCCGCCCCACAACTTTGTGGATAGCCGCATATCTGTACTACGTCTGTTCCGGTTTCGGCGGCTATAATGGCGCGAATCGGAGACGCCCCTGTTTTGACCATGCATTTCTACACACCACACCACAGTCAGTATATCGCTCACCGCATCACCCTCTCGGGGCTAGGCGATGAGGCCTTCGCGAAATCGCTTTCTACAGCTCGGGTGGATATGAACCCGCATCAGGTGGACGCAGCCCTCTTTGCGATTCAGTCACCACTTTCCAAGGGCGTCATTCTGGGCGACGAAGTCGGCCTCGGAAAGACGATTGAGGCCTGCCTTGTCATTGCTCAGAAATGGGCCGAGCGGAAACGTCGCGTCCTGCTGATTGTCCCAGCCTCCCTGCGAAAGCAATGGGCTCAGGAGCTGCGCGATAAGTTCTCGCTCGACAGCGTAATCTTGGATGCAAAGACTTATCGCGACGCAATCAAGGCAGGCAAACGCCGACCGTTCATAGCAGACAATGCCGTCGTCATCGCATCCTACGAGTTTGCGGCCGGGCGCGCCGACGACATCGGGATTATCGATTGGGACCTCGTCATCTTCGACGAGGCCCACAGACTCCGGAACGTCTACAAGAAGGATGGCTCCAAGCGCGCCAAGCGTCTCAAGGATGCGCTGCGCGATCCATTCAAGATGCTCCTGACCGCCACGCCCATGCAGAACTCCCTGATGGAGCTGTTCGGTCTCGTCTCGATGATCGACGATCATCACTTCGGGGACGAAGCGTCCTTCCGCGCCACGTATTCAGGTGCGCGAACCTCACCCGCCACACTGTCCATTCTGAGGAGCCGCCTGTCGCCGGTCGTGCAGCGGACACTCCGTCGTCAGGTCGTGGAAGCGGGGCATATCAACTACACCAAGCGCCTCGCCCGGACCTTCGATTTTGAGCCGGGCAACGAGGAAGTCGCGCTCTACGAAGCCGTCTCGGCCTTCCTGCAACGTAAGGATACGATAGCCTTTGGTGACCGAGCCAATCACCTCGTCACGCTCGTTGCACGCAAGATTCTTGGCTCCTCGACATTCGCAATCTCCCAGTTCCTAAATGGTGTTATCAAGCGGCTCGAGGAGCGCCAGCGCATTGACGCCAGTCTCCTTGAAGACATCGACATCGTTGACGAACTCGCCGAGGAACTCTCGGACGAAGATAGCACTCAAAACGTCGAGGACGCACCGGTCGACCCGGGCTTGCTGGCGGCGGAAATCTCAGAACTGAAGAGCTATCGAGACCTCGCCCTCTCGATTGGCTCGAATGCGAAGGGCGAAAAGCTCATAGAGAAGCTCCCGGACATTCTCGCCGAAATCGTGAAGCGCGGCGGAAGGGAGAAGGCGGTCATCTTCACCGAATCCGTCCGCACCCAGAAATATCTCGCAGAGGTGCTGACCAAAGGGGGCTACGAGGGCCGGATCGTCCTGCTCAACGGCTCGAACAGCGATCCGGAAAGCAAGGCGCTTTATGCGGACTGGCTCAAACACCATGCCGGGACGGACGCAATCTCAGGCTCCAAGAGTGCTGACATGAAGGCCGCGATCGTCGAGGCCTTCAAGGGCGATGACAAAACCATCCTCATCGCGACGGAATCCGGCGCGGAGGGCATCAACCTTCAGTTCTGCTCTTTGATCGTGAATTTCGACCTCCCATGGAATCCGCAGCGCGTCGAACAGCGGATCGGCCGCTGTCATCGCTACGGCCAGAAGATCGACGTGACCGTTGTGAATCTCCTCAACCGCAAGAACAAGGCAGAAGCACGCGTCTACGAATTGCTCGACCGGAAGTTCAAGCTTTTCGAAGGCGTGTTCGGGGCGAGCGACGAAGTCCTCGGCGCAATCGAGCGGGGCGTAGATTTCGAACGCAAGGTGCTCGACATCGTCCAGAGCGCGCGGAGCGATGAGGAAGTCCAGCTCGCCTTCGACCTCTTCCAGCAGGAAATGGACGCGAAGATCAGCGCGGACATGCTGGATGCGCGCACCAAGCTGATGGAGAACATGGACCAGGACGTGGTCAGCCGCCTGAAGACGCGCAAAGGCGCCCTCGATTCGACCATGGACGCCTACACGCAGCGCCTGACGATGATCGCACGGGCAGAACTACCCGATGCGCATTTCCATGGCGACCAGAGCCCGCGCTTTGACTATGGCGGCAAGACATGGACGACCGAATGGCCACTTGCCGATGAGAAGGGCTGGCAGTTCTTCCGTATCGCGGACGGCAATCTTGCGGAAACGCTCGTCAATCAGGCTAAGGCGCGCGAGCTTGGTGTTCAGCACCTCTCGTTCGACCACAACGCGTACCCCTACCTCCTTACCGACGTGCGCGACCTCGGCGGACAAGCGGGTTGGCTGCGAATTGCAAAGCTCACCATAAAGACCCCGCAATCAGATAGAGAGCACCTGATCTGCGCCTGCGTACGAGATGACGGCACGCCCGTGCACGCCGACACGGTGGACCGGCTCTTCCTTGTTCCGGTTACGGCGGCCAGTGATTGCAGCCTGCCGCCGCCGGAAGAAGCGCTCGCGAGCACCGAATCCGATGAAAAAGCGCGCCTCGTCTCAGAGGCGAAAGAGCAAAACGCGATCTGGCTGGACGCCGAAACCGACAAACTTGATGCGTTCGCTGATGATCTGGAAGCGGCGGCGGACGCGGAGATCAAACAGCTCGACGACGAAATCAAGGCTGCGCGCAAAGCACTGCGAGGCAACGCAGGCCTCGCCATGGACGACAAGCTGAAAGAAAAGCGCCGCATTCAGCGGCTCGAAGACAAGCGGGATGAGATGAAGCTGGAAACCTTCCAGCGGCGCAAGAAAATCCGGGACGAGGTCAACGACATGCTCGACGACATCGCCCAGAGCCTCGAGACCGAACCGGTGCTGGAGCCCCTCTTCACCCTGCGCTGGGAGGTGGCGGCATGAGTGCGCGCAAGACCAAACTGGAGCTAACCTGGATCGGCAAGGATGAGCGTCCCAAGCTCGAGCCGCGCATTCTGATTGAAGACCCGAGGCTCTCCCATCACGCCGCGGCGCGGCGAGAGGGAGACGTCTTCGATAACATGCTCATCCACGGAGATAATCTGTTGGCGCTGAAGGCGTTGGAAGCAGAATATTCTGGGAAGGTCAAGTGCGTATTCATCGATCCACCATACAACACAGGTAATGCTTTTGAGCAGTATGACGATGGTTTGGAACATTCTATTTGGTTGAACCTGATGCGCGACCGAATGGAATTGTTGCGAAGACTTTTGTCTGAAGACGGAACAATATGGATTACTATCGATGACAACGAATCCCACTATCTAAAGCTGGTATGCGACGAGATATTCGGCAGAAAGCATTTCGTCGCCGATATTATTTGGAGATCATCCGACAACAGCAATAACGATGCAAAGAAAGTTTCTTTAGATCACAACCATATACTTGTATATAGCAAGTCTCCGGAATGGGTGAGCATTAAACTGCGTGGGGATGATAGCAAGTATACTCACTTCAAGAACCCGGACAACGATCCACGAGGACCATGGTTTGACGGGAACCCGCTCGGCTCCCCCAATCCTCGTGAGAATCTTAAGTATGTCATCACCTCCCCGCAGGGGCATGAAATCGATCCGCCCGCAAACGGCTGGAGGTGGTCTAGAGATACTCTCCAAGAAAAAATGCGTTCAGGCGAAATTCGCTTTAACGCGGATGGAACGGGAATTCGCCGGCGAACTTACCTCTGGGAGCAGCGGGGCCTTCCGCCGTCAAGTCTTTGGACTGATTTAGAGGAAACGGGTCATAACCGGCAGGCTAAGTCAGAACAAAAACGGCTGTTCCCTAGCTGGCCGAAGGAAAAGCTGTTTTCCACGCCGAAGCCAGAACGCCTCCTCAAGAAGGTATTGGACATTGCAACGCATCCTGGTGACCTGGTTCTAGACTCATTCGCCGGCGCTGGCACAAGCGGCGCGGTTGCTCACAAAATGAACCGACGCTGGATTATGGTTGAGTTGGGCGACCACTGCGAAACCCATTGCGTTCCACGTCTTCGCAAAGTGATTGATGGTGACGATCCCGGCGGGATCACGGAAATCGTCGACTGGAAGGGAGGCGGCGGTTTTCGCTACTTCCACCTCGCGCCGTCACTCCTCGAAAAAGACAAATACGGCAACTGGGTGATCTCAAAGAAGTACAACGCTCCAATGCTGGCTGAAGCCATGTGCAAGAATATGGGATTCACCTATGCCCCGTCCCAGGACGAACAGGAATACTGGCGGCACGGGCATTCATCCGAGACCGATTTCATCTTCGTAACGACGGCGTCTCTTACGCATGACGCGTTGAAGAAGCTGTCGGATGATATTGGGCCGGATCGAACCCTTCTCGTCTGCTGCAAGGCCTTCAAGGCCAATCCGGACGCGTTCGACAACCTGACGATCAAGAAGATCCCGCACGCAGTTCTGCACAAATGCGAATGGGGCCGGGATGATTACAGCCTGAACGTCGCCAACCTGCCCATGGCCAAGACCGACGAAGAGTTGGAAGCTGAACGCATGGCCGAGGAGCTGCCGCTCTTCGGCGCGGGGGAGGATGAATGATGCCAAACGATGCACGCATTCTCCGCCAGATTTCCCAGCGCCTCTCCCTGCGTGCTCCGCAGGAGCAATCCCTCGAAATCCTCGCCGACGTCGTCTCGAAGATCGACCTGTCAAAAGAAGTCGAACTCGCTAAGGCGCTTGCCGCCATCCAGGCAAGCTATCCAACGGTGCAGGACTTCGAGCGGGATTTTCCGTCGCTCTGTTTTACCCTGGCGACGGGTGTCGGCAAGACGCGGCTTATGGGCGCGTTCGCGGCCTTCCTGTTCTTGTCGGGTCGCTCGCGCAATTTCTTCGTGCTGGCGCCGAACACGACGATCTATGACAAGCTGATTCAGGACTTCTCGCCCGGCACGCCAAAATACGTGTTCAAGGGCATTGCCGAGTTCGCCTTGAACCCGCCGATCATCGTGACAGGGGAAACCTGGGAAAACGGGCGCGGCATCCAGGGCGGCGACCTGTTCGGAAACACGCCGATTATCAACATCTTCAATGTTGACAAAATCAACAAAGACAAAGGACGCATAAAGCGGCTGCACGAGTATATAGGGGAATCCTACTTCGGCTATCTCGCAGGCCTGCCGGACCTTGTCCTGATGATGGATGAGGCGCATCGCTATCGCGCCAAAGCGGGCATGAAGGCGGTTGCCGAGCTGAAGCCGATTTTGGGACTGGAACTGACAGCAACGCCAAAGACCGTCGGCACGAAGTCAGAACCGTTCCGGAATGTGATCTTCGAGTATGGGCTCGGCAACGCCATGGCTGATGGCTTTGTGAAGGAACCCGCTGTCGCGACCCGCGCCAACTTCAATCCGGCATCCGTGACACCGGAAAAGCTTGAGCAGATCAAGCTGGAGGACGGCATCCACTACCACGGGCATGTGAAGGTCGAACTCGACATGTATGCCCGGGAGACGGGGCAGAAGAAGGTCCACCCCTTCATGCTGGTCGTCGCGCAGGACACCGATCACGCCCGCGCCTTGCGGGAACGCGTTGAGAGCAATGACTTCTTCGGCGGCCGCTACAAAGGCCGCGTGGCTGAAGTGCATTCGGCGCTAAAGGGCGACGAGAATGACGAAGCCATGTCTCGCCTAGTGGCGCTTGAGACAGACGGGCAGACCGATGTCGTCATCCACGTCAACAAGCTGAAAGAAGGCTGGGACGTTACCAACCTCTACACGATCGTTCCGCTGCGCGCCTCGGCCTCGGATATTCTGACAGAGCAGACGCTTGGAAGAGGGCTCAGGCTTCCCTATGGCAAGCGCACCGGCGTTGAAGCTGTCGATACGCTGACCGTGATCGCCCATGACCGGTTTGATGAAGTTATCAGACGCGCCCGCGAGGATGATTCCCCCTTCAAGATCAAGAAGGTAGAAATCGGCGCGAATGCCGATGTCTCGGATGTTGGCGCATCGGTGCTCGATTCGCCGACCACGCTCGATACGATGCTCACAGGCGCGAAGGCGGGCGTCGAGGGTTCGACCGAACAAGACCAGAAGACCGAAACGCTGTTCAAGACGCCAGCAGAACTTCAAGCGGCGCAAGCAGCGCTTGAACTGATCCAGGGGACCTATGAGCGGCGATTGAAGCGCGGCGTTCGGGAACTGAACGAGCAGGCCGTTCGGTTCGAAATTGCGAAGGCGGTGCGCGAAGCGGTGAAGCCCGCACAAGGCGAACTTCAGGGTGTTGTGGAAGAACCCGACTATGACAAGATCGTCGAAGTCGTGACCTCCAAGATTGTCGAACTCACGATCGAGATACCCGAAATCGTGGTCATCCCGACGCGCAATGTAACTTTTGGCTTCAACGATTTCGACTTGTCTGGCCTGGATTCGATCTCAAAACAGCCGATCTCTGACGAGATTGTGGTCACGAATATGCGCACTGATGCGCGAACTTTCCTTGCTCGGGCTATCGAGGGCTCACACGAGGATACCGTTGAGAACTACATCGTTCGTCACCTCATCGAATATGACGAGGTCGACTACGACAGCCAGTCTGACCTCCTTTACAAGCTCGCCGGGCAAATGGTTGCGCGTATCCAATCTTATCTGAGCGACCCGTCAGACGTCGAGAATGTTTGTCTTGTTCACGGCAAGGAGCTGGCACGATTCATCTTTGAACAGATGAAGCAGCATTATTGGGAAACGCCGACGGACTATCGCGCGAAAGTCTCGCGCGGTTTCCAGCTCCTGCGCCCGCAGGCGTTCAATGTTTCTGATCCCGGTCGCGTCAAACCGTTCACACAAGCAGTCACGCCTCTGGCCGACACTCGTAAGCACGTCTTCATGGGCTTTCAGAAGTGCTGCTATCCCTTCCAGAAGTTCGATTCAGATGATGAGCGCCGCTTTGCCGTGCTCATTGACTCAGACGGAGAGCCTAGCGTGCTGCGGTGGATGAAGCCGGGCGCGAAGCAGTTCCAGATCGAATATCTCTCGGGCAAGGGATATGAGCCGGACTTCGTCATCGAGACGGCAGCCGAGAAGCTGGTCGTGGAAATCAAGGCCCGCAACGAGATGTCCGACGAGACGGTTCAACTGAAAGCACGGGCTGCGTGTCAGTGGGTTGCCCACGCGAATACCCATGCGGAAGAGAACGGCGGTAAGCCTTGGGCCTATGCGCTCATTGCTCACGACGACCTTCGAGAAAACTCAACGCTTGCAGGCCTGATTAGTGCTGCGCGATTGACGTGAACGGTGGCCGTTCTTGGTGGACGTGGGCTGATCGCGCTGTAACGGCAACGGTAATCCTCAATGACGATTTTTGAGGGTAGCAAAACCCACCCCTTTTGTCGGTTGCCTGGGGGTAACTCAAGATATTGATTTCATTGGGCTGGATTTGTTCAAAAGGGCCAGACAAAATAGATCCATGAGAATTGGCTACGCAAGGGTATCGACGGACGAGCAGGATTTGGCGCTT